>NZ_FCOK02000011.1 GCF_001544555.2 Caballeronia udeis
TCGCGCTCGGCTTCGCTCAGATTCATCTTGTCCATGCACCGTTAGATCAGTGCAATTTCAATGGTTCAACTGACTAGTGGCGCCCGGCTCTCGCGGGACTCGTCGTTGCGAAGGGTTATCGAAGCGGTATGCGCATGTCTCCTCGAAGCGGAACCGGTCCTGACCGGGATGGATCAGCGCGTGGGCGATGGTGATCTAGGCATCAGCATGTCGCGCGCGGCGCGCAGCATTCTCAACGAGATAGATACCTATCCCTCGGAGAAAACGCCGGGGCCCGTGCTGCGGACCATGTCCGCCACCATAAGAAGAGTGGTTGGGGGCACATCGGGACCGCTCTACGCAGTCATGCTGTTGCGCGCGGCCGTAGTTATCGAACAGTCTGGCGAGTCCACCGCGAAGGATTGGTCGGCAGCGTTCACTGCGGCTGTTGATGGCGTGATGGCGCTGGGTGGCGCGCATCCCGGCGACCGGACCATGGTCGATGCGCTGCATCCAGCTGCCGTCGCACTGCAAGCCGCGCTCGCGAAATCAGGCGGTATCGATACGGACCAGGCGTTAAAAGCAGCCGTCGATGCAGCGACATCAGGCGCCACGCAAACGGCGTCGATGACCCCTCGGCTCGGGCGTTCCAGTTACGTGGGTGATCGTGCGTTAGGCTTTGCCGATCCCGGTGCGCATGCGGTCGGACTGTGGCTTGCCGCGATCCGCAACGCGCTGAACACTCAAGCTTGAGCAACTAAAAAGGAGACGAAAAAAATGGATCTGAATCTGCGCGGTAAGGTTGTCGTATTGACGGGCGCGAGCGTGGGCATCGGGCTCGCGGTAGCAGAAGCGTTCGCTGCGGAAGGCGCGAACCTGCTGCTCGCGGCGCGACAGGAAGAGCGGCTGACGGAAGCTGCTTCGCGTATCGCGCGGGAGTTCGGCGTGTCAGCGGTACCGGTTGCCTGCGACGTTGCCACCGTCGCGGGCGTCGACAAGATCGTCGCCGCTGCAAGCACGAATTTCGGCGGTGCCGACATCCTCTTCAACAACGCCGGCACGGGCAGCAACGAAACCATCATGGACGCGCCCGACGAGAAGTGGCAGTCCTATTGGGACCTTCATGTCATGGCCGCCGTGCGCCTCGCGCGTGGTCTCGTACCGTTGATGAAAGCGCGCGGCGGCGGCGCGATCCTGAACAACGCGTCGATCTGTGCGACGCAGCCGCTCGGCTACGAGCCCATCTATAACGTGACGAAAGCCGCGTTGATGATGCTGTCGAAGAATCTGGCGAACGAGCTAATCAAGGACAACATCCGCGTCAACACGATCAATCCGGGGCTTGTGCTGACACCCGACTGGATCAAGACGGCCAAGGAACTGACACGCGATTCGGGCGGCGACTGGGAAGCGCATCTGCAACATGTCGCCGACGAACACGCGCCCATCCGCCGCTTCGCCACGCCCGCCGAGTTGGCAAGCTTTATTGTCTTCCTGTGCTCGGAGCGGGCGAGCTATAGCGTGGGATCAACCTATTTCGTCGATGGCGGGATGCTGAAGACCGTGTGACGCGTGCTCATGCGCTCAATTGTTTTTACGGCTTACCGGCAAGTCGTTTGACCGCCGGATCTCGCGAATGAGCGGATGTTTGCACGCAAAGCTTTGGATAACTCCTGCATAACCCAGTGAAGCCCTGTGGGCGAAACCTTGATAACTCGGGTGCTGTGCATAAAGCGCCAGAAGTTATCCTTCGGCCAGCTGCCGGCTCCACACTTGGTACGCAAGTTACCTGTTCGCTAGAGCGTTGATCCAAAGCAGGATTGACCGCTTATCCACAGAAACGGTCGATGCTTGTTAACTATTACTATGTATACATATCAATCCATTAAAAACCATAAGGCATGGATGCCCACAGCGGATTGATGCTGCCTTCTTTATAAGCGCTGGGTCCGAATGCGATGACCGGCAGCCGGCGCGTCATCTCCTGACAACACGCTGAACCTCAGTAGTTAACATATGTTGTAATTTATTATGTTATGGCAACATATGGTTATCGGTGCTGCGAAGCGCTAACGATAACCAACGGAAAGACTGAGGAATGTCATGAACCGGACCACATTGTTCGCAGCCGCCGTGATGGCTGCTGTGTCCACGGGCGTCTTCGCACAGGAGGCTCAAACGACCTTGGCCAAGATCCAGGCATCCAATACGATTGCAATCGGGCATCGGGAGACGTCGGTCCCCTTTTCCTATATCGATGCAAACAATGAGGTCATCGGTTTCTCGCAAGATATCTGCAACAAGGTGATTGATGCGGTGAAGGCGAAGATCAGGAAACCTGATCTCAAGGTGCGGTTTATCCCGGTCACGTCGCAGAATCGGATTGCGTTGGTGCAAAACGGCACAGTCGATCTGGAATGCGGAGTCACGACGAACCTCAAAGCTCGTCAGGCTCAGGTCACGTTTTCCGACACGTTCTTTGTGGCGACGACTCGCCTGCTGACCCGAAAGGATTCGGGCATCAAGGACTTCCCCGACCTCGCCGGCAAGACCGTCGTCACGAATCAGGGCACCACGTCCGAGCGAATTCTCCGCAAGATGAACGAGGAGAAGAAGATGAACATGCAGATCATCAGCGCGAAGGACTATGGCGAAGGTCGTCTGACGCTGGAAACGGGCCGCGCAGTTGCATACATGATGGACGACGTGCTTCTGGCTGGAACGCGCTCGCTGACCGCCAATCCCTCCGACTATGTGCTCGTCGGCACGCCACAGTCTTCGGAAGCCTATGGCTTCATGCTGAGAAAAGACGATCCGGAGTTCAAGAAGCTGGTGGACGACACCATGAGTGAAATCATGAAGGGACCGGAGATCAAGACCACGTACGCCAAATGGTTCATGAAGCCGGTGCCGCCGAAGAACATCAGCTTTGATTTCCCGATGAGCGATTCCCTTCAAAAGCTGTACGCCAATCCGAACGACACCGCTTTCGAGTGAATACTCGCACCGCGTTAAAGAGCCACCTTCTTTCAGGAAGGTGGCTTTTTATCTGGAGCGCGTTATTCGGGGAACGGGAGTGTGGTCTGCCCTTCGGCGCGCATGCCGAACGTGTTCAGGGTCATGGCGACCAACGCGTAGTAACCGAGCAATCCGACCAGGTTGATGACAACCACGTGCCCGAAGCTTTTGACCGCTGCGTCGAACGTCTGGTCGGAGACTCGCCTGGTTTCGTATAGCTCGGTGGCGAATTCATAGATGAGCGCGTCGTCCGCGCTGTCGAATGCAGGACGCTCGCCTCGTTGAACGGCGTCGGCAACCGCCCTCGGAACGCCTGCATCCAACGCGATGGGATAGTGGATGAACCACTCCCCTTGCGATTGCCAACGCGCGGCCGTAACGAGAATAGCCAGTTCCGACAAGCGCAGTGACAAACCCGTCTTGTATCGACAAAACGCGCCCAGCCGTTGAGCATGGTCGGCCAGTTCCGGGCTATGAATCCATCCCAGGAACGGGCCGTTCAGGTTGCCGCGCGGGCCGCTCAAGATACTTTGAAGAACGGCCTTCTGCTCATCGGTAGCGTTGGCAATATCGAAATTCGGAAGGCGATGGGTCATGGGTTCTCCAGGGTTTGATTGTTGCTTAGCGAGCGCCTGCCGCACCGATTGCGGTCAATGCCCCGTCTATGGCGTCGGTCAGGCGCGCGCCGATTGTGTCGATCTGTCCGGCCGTGGCAATGAACGGGGGCGCCAGCAGCACATGGTCACCCGCGACGCCGTCTACCGTACCGCCCATCGGATAGACCATCAGGCCGCGCTTCATTGCTTCACTCTTGATCACCGCGTGTAACTTCTTGCTTGCGTCGAATGGTCTCTTCGATACCCGGTCCTGCACCAGTTCGACGCCGATAAACAAGCCCCGGCCACGCACGTCGCCGATAAACGGATGACTCGCATAATGCGCGCGAAGCAATCCGCGAAGCTGCTCGCCTCTTGCCTGCACGTTGTCCAGCAGCTTCTCGTCCGCGATAACCCGCTGGACTTCCAGCGCTGCAGCACAAGCCGTCGCGTGGCCGATGTAGGTGTGCCCATGCTGGAAGAAACCCGAGCCGTTGACAATGGTGTTGTAGATCTCGTCACTGACGAGCGTCGCTCCAATCGCCTGGTAACCGGCCCCCAGACCCTTCGCGATGGTCAGAAGGTCTGGAGCCACACCGTCCTCTGCGCAGGCGTACAGGTGGCCGGTACGCCCCATCCCGGACATGATTTCGTCCAGGATCAGCAATACGCCGTACTTGTTGCACACCGCGCGAATTTTCTTGAAATATTCGCGCACCGGCGGCACTGCGCCTGCAGTTGCCCCTACGACCGTTTCGGCGACGAAAGCCGCGACCGTGTCGCCGCCGAGCGCCAGGATTTTCGACTCGAGTTCGTCGGCCAGGCGTTGGGCGAAAGCTTCCTCGGTTTCATCGGCGCGCTGTTCGCGATACGCGTAGCACGGGCTCACATGATGGGCTTCAATGAGGATGGGAAGAAACGGCTCACGGCGCCACGCGTTTCCGCCAATGGCGAGCGCGCCGAGTGTATTGCCGTGATAACTCTGGCGGCGGGCGATGAAATGACGCCGCTGCCCCTGCCCCTTTTCGACGAAGTACTGCCGGGCAAGTTTGAGGGCAGCTTCTATGGCTTCGGAGCCGCCGGAGGTGAAGTACACGTGGTCCAGGCCGGCGGGAGCGTCCGCGACCAGACGGTCGGACAACTCCTCCGCGACGGCCGTCGTGAAAAACGATGTGTGAGCGTAGGGAAGCTGCTGGGCCTGCCGCTTGATGGCATCGATAACGCGTTGATTGCTGTGGCCCAGGCACGAAACCGCGGCACCGCCCGACGCGTCGATGTAGCGCTTACCTTCCGAGTCGACGATTTCGATTCCATCGCCGGCAACTGCAACAGGAAGTTTGGCTCGCGGGGCGCGATGAAAAACGGTTGTCATTCTGACCTCGACGTTGCTGACGATGCCCGGGCGCTCGTCACTTGGAGAATAAAGGTTCTGAGCACGCGTTCGCCTTGATTGACGACACCCTCCTCCGGCATGGAGGTCAGCTGGCGACAACTCAAGCGCTCAGTAACATGCGATGCTTCATTCTGCATCGTTACAACATATGTTGTCAACGCGGATATTGCCCGGCTTTGAAACGAGGCTTACGACGAGTAAGCGCCCTTCGCGTGGAGCGCGGATTCGGCTTCTTCCAGCAATTCGACGGCCGATCGCCCTTCGAGCGCAAGCAGATGGGCAACCAGCGACTCTGCTATTGCAGACGCGGCGACAAGCGACGGAAAGAAGGATGGGCTTTCGTGCGAAAAGATCAGGACATGGTCGGCGTTGAGGGCGAGGGGGGACACGGCGCTGTCGGTGATGGCGACGAGCTTGCAGCCCTGCTCCTTCGCTGCTTGCGCGACGCGCACGGCTTCGGCTGAATACGGGGCGAAGCTTGTTACCACGGCTGCGTGTCCTTTGGCCATGCCGCGTAGCTGCATTTCCAGCGTGCCGGCCTCGCCGTTGACCAGGCTCGCGGACGACCGGAATAGCCGATAACCATAGACCAGGGCGAACGCGACCGGATAACACGAGCGGAATCCCGCCACGTGGACATGCGGCGCCTTTCGCAGCATCTTCGCGACCTCGACAATCTTGGTGCCGTTCTGCGCGAACGTGACTTCGAGGTTGTGGCTTTGCGCGATAGCGAGTTCCTGGACTAATGATTCGCCTGAGCCGCCTTTGACTAGAGCGCGGGCTTTGGACGTTAGCGCTTCCGGTCGGGTACGGACGCGCGCGACGAATATCTCCCGCAGCTCGTTCCAGCCAGGGAAGCCCAGTTGCTGCGATAGCCGGACGAGGGCTGCGGGTTGGACGTTGGCTCGCTCAGCGACTTTCCGCATTGAAAGAACCGCGACCTCGTCGGGGAAATTCAGCAGGAAACCCGCGCCCGCCTGGAATTGCGGGCTGAGTTCGGGAAACTTCGCACGTATCGATGAAACCAGGTCTTCGAAATTGGACGACACGAAACAAGCCTCGTTAGGTTGACAACATTTGTAGTTTAACGAGGTTGTTGCGTCGACGGACTGTTGTCGTTGGCTGGAGGTCAGCAAATGCTGATAACTCTCGTTTCTCGGGAGGTGTCTCGTCGTGATCAGAAAATTCGAACACCCCTTCCTAAATCAGAGGGCATGTTCTGTGTGCCTCCAAACGTTCCCCATCAAATAATCATGGCAAATTGCGACAGGCGGTCAAGCGGGTTAGGGATAAATTGAAACAATAGTAGAAGTGATCTCCCTCCGTCAGGTTTGCAGGACATCTGCCTGTATGTGGGACCGGCCGACGCTTCCTGGGTTTGTTTTAAGAAATATAAAAAATAGAGAGCCGAGAGAATATGAAGATCAAGAGCAAATGGGGTAATGACGTTCGCGCAGGAAAAATCGTTTCAGTCGTGGATGGCAAGAGGATTTTCATCCATCTACGGTCTGCGTTTGAGACGCACTCCTTGAGCGATATTGCAGGCCGCCGAGGCCAAAGATTGCATACTGTTTCGATCGATAACGTTCAAAAAGCAGCAGATCAAATGAGTGAGCCATTTTTCCACGTGAAACCAGACGACGTTGTAGTCCTGCTTTGTGCAAGCGACGAGACTCGTACGGCAGCCTTGGCCGTGCTCGGTTTGGGTGAGGGCTGAGCAGACGAAGAGGTGCGAAAGCAAATTTCACTCTTTTTCAGGCCGTATCGGCTTCTGCTTCCGGCCATAGACGCGGGAACAGATATCGGAACGACTTGATTGACAACGCCAGTTCGATGGGACCTTTTGGCGTTCTCGAACGAACGATGCCCAGCTTGAAAAGATCCGCCAGCACACGATCCGCGGTTCGGCTTGCAAGCCCCATCATGGCTTTGAACCGGGCTCTGTCTATCGACTTGATTGTTGCCAGATAGGCGAGCGGTTGCGCCGCTTCAGTTCTCAGGAAGCGGGTGTCGCTCCTGGTCGCTTCGGCCGCCAGCATTTGGGCTAACCTCGCCTCGAATGCGGGTATTTGGAGCATACCTTCCATAAAGCCGATCTGATCGAGACAGAGGTTCATGCAGAAAGCGATAAATTCCACCAAACCGCTTTCACTCAAGACACCTCGCCCGTCGTAGTCGCCTTTGCGGCGTCGATCGGCAGCTATCAAATGCTCATAGTAAGCATCGTGGTCCCGAGCGAAACCGCGCATTGGCGACCATAGTCCTTGCGTCAGCCCTAACGCCGAAAGTCCGGTATGCGTATGCAGTCGCGCGGTACGTCCATTCCCGTCGAGAAACGGGTGAATCCACGCGAGCCGGTGGTGGGCTGCCATCAACGCGATAACTGCGGTTTCACCAGCCCGTGCATAGCGATAGCCGCGATGCCACTCCTCCATAAAGTCCGATAACGTCGCCGGGTCAGGAGGGATATGGGAGCCGACCTTGACACCTCTATTCCGCCATAAGCCCGGAGTGATTCTCTCCTCTTTGCCGTCATCGTCAATCTGAAGAAGATCTTCCGGCGACAACTGGTCATGCAGATGCCGATGAATGGCTTGAGGTACGGAAGCTTCGAAAAACACATTGGAGTCGAACGTGGGGAAGGTCTCTTCGCCCCAACGCTCGGTGACAATATGGGCGACCGCTATGCGTTGCTTGCGCGCTTCCGCGGGCTTGTTGGAAAAATCCTCTTGTAACGCACGCTCGATCAGCAGCGGTTCGGTATGTTGACCCTCTATCTTGTTCGTATAGTAGGAGTTCATTGGCCGTAGCGCCTCGCGGAGCAGATCACGCAGATGCGGCATGCCGTGAGCCGCAAGATCCTTGGCCCGCCCAATCACATCGGCGGCCAGCGGACGCAGGCTGTCCAGCTTCGGCTCTGAAGGCAGCAGCGGATGCATCTGGTGAACCGTGTGATACGGATATTTGGACTTGGCGGTGGTCATGGCGGCTAATTTGGCGGATCTTCGTTACGCGGATAATCTCATAAAATCCTTTATTTTACATATAGATATGAAAGGCATGGCGAGTCTTTTGGCGAATCATCTGGCGTGTATATCCGGGTGACGGACAGCGGAAGCATTCGTCACCTGGCACGGTGGGTGGCAAGCATGGGTTTCCCCCACATCCACCCGTCGTCTCCATCATTAATGCAGCAAGCCGAACACCGCAACGCCGTTCGTCGCCCCTACGTAGACCTTTCCCTCAGCGATCATCGGCGTGATGAATTTGTTGCCCGCGCCGAACTGGTCTCGCGTGCCAGCCTGATTGCTGTTGTACAACTCGTGCGCGAGATTGGCGGCGTCGTATGCATGAAGCGCGCCGACCGTGCCGTTTTCTGCCGCCCACACAATGCCGTTACTCGCGCCGTTCGCCGAGATGGCCGGTGTGGCGCCGGGGTAAGGAAATACCAGCGCGCTCTGCGAAGACGGTGTGGTGGCGAGTAGTGCATTGGTGATAGGCAGCGCCTTGAGCGTATCGGTCTGCCCTCCGTAATAGACGACGTGGTTGAAGTACGCCGGCGAACCCCAGATACCGCCGGCCAGAACACCGATCAGTTCTTGCCAGATGTTGTTGGACGTAGGACTGAACTTGCCCATATTGTCGCGATCGACGACGTAGATATTGGTGTCCTTGCCCGCTCCGAGAGCCAGGTGCTTGACCGTGCCGTTCGCCGTGGTCTGATCGGGCAGCAGCATCGCACCGCCCGAGCCGAAATCGCCATCCACATCGGATTCGGCCACCGTGTTGTACATGGCGAAGTAGTCGGTTACGACCGGCGTCGGGATGGCGGAGAGCTTGACGAACGTGTCGCCGAAATCGCCCGCGGCTGGAAATCCCTGCGCGTTGAGCGTCGTGTCGAAGGTGCCGTTGCCGTCGACGAAATAGATCGATGTCCCGTCCGACGCCATGCCCGAACCCGCCATCCAGATCGATCCCTTGCTGCCGTTCGGAGTAACGGGAAGCGCGCCGGTTTGCTTCAACGTATCCGCGCTATAAGACATCATCCAGCCGATGTAGTTGCCCGACATGCAGTGGGCGGTCCAGCCCATGTAAATGGAGCCGTTGACCAGCGTCAACGCGGAGCGCACGGTGTGCAGGGCGGGCGTGAAGGTAAGGATGCCGTTCGAACCTTCCGCACCGCTGCCCGGATAGTTCGCTGCGATTTCGGTCGGGCCGCCGAACAATTCGGCTCCTGTCGCAAGATCGATCGCGTGCAGGCGGTGATGAACGTTTCCGCTGGCGTCCGAGGTCATGGCGACGGCATACAGCGCGCCATTCGGGCCGCGCGAGCGGTCGATCACCGGCGTCGACGTGATACCAATTTCGGGCGTAATGTCCGTGCAACCGGGGTCCGGACTCGGTGTTTCGCCGGTAGGCGCCAGCGATATTTGCCACAACGCGGCACCGCTGCCGGCGTCGTAGGCGTAGATGCTGTCGTGCTCCGTCACAACATAGACGACGTTATGTACGGCTCCGCCCATTGTGAGATTCGTCACGAATAACGGCTGCCCGTCAACCTTGCCATCGGCCGGCAGAAAGCGCAGCAGCCCGAACGTCGACGAATTGACATTGGCCAGCGTAAGAGTCGTTTCCGCCAGCATCTGGCCGGTTCGAGCGAGGTCGTTGTGGTGCATCAGCACGTCTGTTGCGTAGCTTGGCACAGCGGTTGGCGTCGAGCCGCCAGTCGTTCCGGCAGGCGTGGTCGTGCCCGGCGTGGGGGGCGTAGCGGTCGGTGTGGTCGTGGACGGAGTAGGCGTCGTAGCAGGGGCAGTGGGGGCTGGCGTGGGCGTTGTGCTGGCAGGCGTGGTCGTGGACGGGGCCGACGCTGCAGACGGGCTTTCGGTCGTACCACTGGCTCCGCCCGCACTGGCGGTGGTGGTCGGGCTGTTGCTCGAACCGCCGCACGACCCGAGGCACACAGCCATCAGTAATCCTGTGCAAATTTTGAACAGATTACACCAGGAGGCCAGGCGAAAAGCGAATTTGAATTGCAGAGATTTCATGGCGGTTCTCCCGCGGCCGACAAGCGGCCCACCACAGGTCTACCCGGAACGTGCAAGCGCGGAACGTGCAAGCGCGAATCGCTCGCTGCAGCCCAGGGTAACAATCCGGCTTACAGCGTCCTGCATCAGCAAGAAGAGCGCCTGAGGAAGGGAACGTTTTCCTCACGCTCTTGCATCAAGGAGTTTTGGACTGAGTCGCTGACGCAGTGGTGATCACGGGGCGTGATGTCAGATGAATACCGAGCCCGAACAGGCCTGAACTTGCGAGGTCAAATATATGAACAATAGGGTCGAACAGGAACGTCGACCGATTCCCACCGATCGGGGCGTTTGCGACTGACTCACGAACGAATAACGGAAACTGGCGCGGCAATTTATCGGTAACTTTTGAATATTGTCACTTCCGCGCGCTCAACTCGCCCCCTCACTCCACCGTCACGCTCTTCGCCAAATTCCTGGGCTTATCCACATCCGTCCCTCTGGCACAAGCCGTGTGATAAGCCAGCAACTGCAGCGGCACGACGTGAAGAATGGGCGATAGCAATCCATAATGCTCAGGCATCCGAATCACATGAATACCGTCCTCGCTGACAATCCGGGTATCGGAATCAGCGAAGACATAAAGCTCGCCCCCTCGCGCCCTGACCTCTTGCATATTCGACTTCAGCTTCTCCAGCAGCGTGTCATTAGGCGCCACCGTCACGACCGGCATAGCCTCGGTCACCAACGCCAGCGGCCCATGCTTCAACTCCCCGGCCGGATAAGCTTCCGCATGAATATACGAGATCTCCTTAAGCTTCAACGCGCCTTCAAGCGCGATCGGATAATGCAGTCCACGCCCGAGAAACAGTGCATTCTCCTTGCGTGAAAACTCTTCCGACCAGGCGATAATCTGCGGCTCCAGCGCCAGCACGCTATTCAGCGCCGCAGGCAAATGCCGCAACCGCGTCAGATAATCGACCTCCTGCTTTTCGCTAACATGCCCGCGCAACGTCCCGAGCGTGACGGCCAGCACAAACATCCCGACCAGCTGCGTCGTAAATGCCTTGGTCGAAGCCACGCCAATCTCGGTCCCCGCATGCGTCAGAAACGCGAGCTTTGTCAGCCGGACCATCGCGCTGGAAGCTACATTGCAAACCGCCAGCGTGTGTTTATGCCCCAGCGCCTGCGCATGCTTCAACGCGGCCAATGTATCCGCCGTCTCGCCCGATTGCGAAATCACCACCACCAAAGCCCGTGGATTCGGCACCGATTCGCGATACCTATACTCACTCGCAATCTCAACTTGCGTGGGAATCTTCGCAACCGATTCAAGCCAGTACTTCGCCGTCATGCCCGCATACGAACTCGTACCGCACGCCAGGATAAGCACGCTGTCGATATCGGCGAAAACTTCTGCCGCGTCCGCCCCGAACAACTCGGCGGAGAATCGATCGGTTTGAGGAATCGTGTCGGTGATCGCGCGCGGCTGCTCGAAGATTTCCTTCTGCATGAAATGCCGATACGGCCCAAGCTCAACCGCCCCGCCATACGCCGCGACCACACGCACTTCGCGCTCCACGGGCATTCCTTCGCGATCGACAATCTTCACGCCGTCCAGCGTGATCTCGACCACATCGCCTTCATCGAGGAACGCAAAACGATCTGTGCTGCCGGCAAGCGCGAGCGCATCGGAGGCGAGGAAGTTCTCGCCATTGCCCACGCCCACCACCAGCGGCGAACCCTGCCGCGCGCCGACAACCGTATGCGGCTGATCCTTGTGGATCACGGCAATGGCGTACGCGCCATGCAATTCCTTCACGGCGTCGCGCACGGTCTGGAACAGATCGCCGCGATACTTGCTGTGGATCAAATGCGCGATGATTTCGGTATCGGTCTGCGAGACAAACTCGTAGCCCTGGCCCTTCAGCATGGTCCGCAAGGTCTCGTAGTTCTCGATGATCCCGTTATGCACCAGCGCCAGTTCGTTACGCGAGAAGATAGGATGCGCGTTGTCGGTGACGGGCGCGCCGTGGGTCGCCCAGCGCGTGTGCGCGATGCCGGTTGCGCCTTCCAGATGCGTATCGCGGACCTGATCGGCGAGATCGGCCACGCGCGCCACGCTGCGCGCGCGCTTCGGTTCGCCATCGACAATCACGGCTACGCCGCAGGAGTCATAGCCGCGATATTCCAGCCGTCGCAGACCTTCGACCAGCACCGATACGATGTTACGTTGCGCAACCGCGCCGACAATTCCGCACATGGCGTCGTCCTTTACAGATTGTTTTTGAATCGCTCGAAAACGCCGGGCGCTCGCCGCCAGGGCGCGCGCTCAAGCACAAGAGCCATGTCTATTATTCAAGCTTTCTTTTTGGTCGGACGTACGTAACCGCTCTTACTGACCTGAGTTTTTTCGTTCAGCACGAGCTGGTCTGCCGCGACGTCCTTCCAGACGGTCGTGCCGGCCGCGATGGAAGCACCACGCCCCACGCGCACCGGCGCAACCAGTTGCGTGTCCGAGCCGACGAACACGTCGTCCTCGATCACCGTGCGGAATTTGTTCGCACCGTCGTAATTACACGTAATCGTACCCGCCCCGATATTCACTCGCGCCCCAATATCCGAGTCGCCGATATAGCTCAAGTGGTTCGCCTTCGACCCACGCCCGAACACCGCGTTTTTCACTTCGACGAAATTGCCCACGTGTGCTTCGTCACCGAGCACAGCGCCCGGACGCAAGCGCGCATACGGTCCCAGCACGACATTCGCGCCGGTCGTGCCGCCCTCGATGTGCGTGAACGCATCAATCCGGGTGCCCGCACCAATAGTGGCATTGCGAATCACGCAATTCGGGCCGACGCTCACGTTATCGGCCAGCGTGACATCGCCTTCGAAGACGCAATTCACGTCGATAGACACATCGCGTCCACACGTCAGCGAGCCGCGCACATCAATACGCGCGGGGTCCAGCAGCGTGACACCGGCAACCAGCAATGCCTCGGCGACATTGCCCTGATGAATCCGCTCGAGCTCGGCGAGTTGCTGCTTACTGTTCACACCAAGCGTTTCCCACTCTTCTTCAGGCTGCGACGTGACGACTTCAATGCCGGCTTCGAGCGCACATTCGACGACATCGGTGAGATAAAACTCGCCCTGCACATTGTCGTTTTTAAGCGATGCGAGCCATTCACCAAGCTGCGCCGTCGGCGTAATGATGATGCCGGTATTGATCTCGGCGATCTTGAGTTGATCAGCGTTGGCGTCCTTCTGTTCGACAATGCGCTGCACCGCGCCCATTGGGTCACGGACGATGCGGCCATACCCGGTCGGATCGTCAAGCATGACCGTCAGGACGCCGTAGCGGCCGCCGGAAGCTGCATCGGCCAGGCTTTGCAGCGTGCTGACACGGGTAAGCGGCACGTCGCCGTAAAGAATGAGCGTAGGCACGGAAATGTCGAGCAGCGGCAGCGCTTGCTGAACCGCATGGCCGGTGCCCAGTTGCTGCTCCTGCACGGCAAACTGGACATCGGAGGCGCCGACTGCTTTCTGAACCAGTTCCGCTCCATGTCCGACCACGACGACAAGCCGTGTGGGCTTGAGCGCACGCGCAACGTCGAGCACATGGGAGAGTAGCGGCCGGCCAGCCAGGGGATGAAGGACTTTCGGCAAGGCGGAACGCATGCGCTTGCCCGTGCCTGCCGCCAAAATAACAATGTTCATGGCGTCAGCTTCGTTGAAGTGTTAGGAGCCGCCAATATAGCATGGGCGGATGGGCGGAAAAACCGGGTGCGGCCTTGCTGAGCAACGGTCCTGCGGGGTTCTTGCCCACCGTCAAAGATTGTCGCGAAATGTCAAATATCGTCGAACTGAACAATCGAAATGGTCTGCGACGGCGCTTCGGTCGAGCACGGGTCTTCATCGAACGCAATATCCCCGGCCGGATCCGCCACGCCCGTCGCGCGCAATCCGGCAAACGGAAACAGCCCGTGATCCATCAAATGCGACGGCACCACGTGCCCCAGCGCATTGAACATGTTCTCCACGCGGCCCGGGAAACGCTTCTCCCAATCGCGAATCATCGCCTTCATTTCCGCGCGCTTCAGGTTCGGCTGGCTGCCGCACAGGTTGCACGGAATGATCGGGAACTCGCGCAACTCCGCGAATTTCTCCAGATCCCGTTCCTTCACATACGCCAACGGCCGGATCACGATGTTCTTGCCATCATCGGATTGCAGTTTCGGGGGCATGCCCTTCAGCTTGCCGCCATAGAACATATTCAGCAGCAACGTCTGCAGGATGTCGTCGCGGTGATGCCCAAGCGCAATTTTCGTCGCCCCAAGTTCACCGGCCACACGATACAAAATCCCGCGCCGCAATCTCGAACACAGCGAACACGTGGTCTTGCCTTCGGGCACCAGCCGCTTGACGATGCTGTACGTATCCTGGTTTTCGATATGAAACGGGATATCCAGCTTGCTCAAATACTCAGGCAGCACATGCTCCGGAAACCCCGGCTGTTTCTGGTCGAGATTCACCGCCACGATGTCGAAGTTGATCGGTGCGCGCTCGCGCAGCCGCATCAGCAGTTCGAGCATGGCGTACGAATCCTTGCCGCCGGACAAGCAGACCATGACCTTGTCGCCGTCCTCGATCATGCTGTAATCCGTGACGGCCTCGCCCACTTGACGCGCCAGCCGCTTGAACAACTTGTTGTTCTCGTAGGCCTGCTTCTGCTCGCGGCGCGTCAGCGGTTCGCGCATTGCCGGGACGGATATCGTCTCCTGAACCACCGGCGCTTCCGTTTCCGTTAGCGAACTCATGCTGTCACCTCTTTGATGCGAAAGACTTCGACGCCCACGGCATCGCAGTCGGGATAAACGTCCGGCTTTTCCGTCGATACCGCCACCGCGCGCACATTCGGATGTTCCAGCAGCGCGGCAGCGACGTCGTCGCAGAGGGTTTCCTGCAAGTGGATATGCCCTCTCCCCACGCGCTTGGCGATGGTCGAGCGCATGAAATCGTAGTCGACGACTTCGCGCAGCTTGTCTTCAGTCGGCGTCGATAACGCCAGCGGCACGAACAATTCCACGTTGATCACCACGCGCTGCTCGCCCTGCTTTTCGAAATCGTGCACGCCAATATTGATGCGCACTTCGTAATTGCGCAGAAAAAGCCGCCGGCAATCGGCCAACCGGGGATGCGAAAGTGCGGCGAGCATGGTGGTGTCCTGATGATTCAGATTAACTTACTAAAATTGACGTACTAAACGCCGCCGCCTGGAGCGCGGCCTGTGGTCAAGAACATGATGTCGCGCGGCGACGGCACGAGATGCTGCCCGCCATCGACTACCAGCGTCGTACCCGTCACGCCCGCCGCGTCGGCCAGATAACAAGCGGCGGCAACCACATCGTCCACCCGCGAAGCCCGGCCCAGCGGCGTTACCTTGTGCGCTGCCTCGAATTCGCTGGCCGTCTGACCCGCGGATTGCAGCGTGAGCCCCGGCGCCAGCCCGACCACGCGCAACTTCGGCGCAAGCGCCTGGGCCAGCGCGACGGTGGCGTTTTCCAACGCCGCCTTGGTCAGCGTGTACGACAAATAATCCGGATTCATGTTGTACAGCTTCTGGTCCAGCACGTTGATGACGCAACCGCGCAGGGTTTCGTCGCCGGCGGCGGCATCGGGCGTGGCCTCGTACAGCGCACGCGCCAATGCCAGCGGCGCGCCGACGTTGATCGCCATCATCTCGAGCAGGCGCGGATAGCTGAAGTCGCGCGCCGTGTCCTCGACAAAACTCGACGCGTTGTTCACCACGCAATGCAGGCCACCCAATGCGTCGATACACGCCGGCACCAGCCGCGCCACGTCGCTTTCCACGCCAAGATCCGCGCGCAGTGCCACAGCGCGGCGGCCCAAGGCGCGTATTGACTGGACGACTTCCTGCGCTTGACCCTCGGAACCGCCGAAATGCACGGCGACATCCCAGCCGCGCGCGGCAAAACCAAGCGCCAGCCCGCGGCCGATGCGTTTCGCCGCGCCGGTAATCAGCACCACGCGGGCTTTCGGCGCGGAAGAATCTGGAGAAGTGGACGAAGAAACGCTCATTTACAATGCCGGAATGAATCCAAAAGCTCACGAATCCGACAGTTTACCTGCTCCCGGCCCCGACGCGCTCGCGCAGTCCGAGTTGCTGACAGAACGCATTCGCGCGGAAATCGCGTCGGCGGGCGGCTGGCTGCCGTTCAGCCGGTATATGGAACTTGCGCTTTACGCGCCCGGCCTCGGCTATTACAGCGGCGGCGCGATGAAATTCGGCAAACGCGGCGACGACGGCAGCGACTTTGTCACCGCCCCGGAAATGTCGCCGCTGTTCTCGGCCACGCTCGCGCGGCCCGTCGCTCAAGCCTTACGTGACAGCGGTACGCGCAATCTGATGGAATTCGGCGCGGGGACGGGCAAGCTCGCCGCCGGACTGCTGAGCGCGCTTCAAGCGCTGGACGTTCCCTTCGACAGCTACGCGATCGTGGATTTGTCGGGGGAATTGCAGGAACGCCAGCGGGCGACGATCGAAGCGGATGCCCCCGAGCTGGCATCGAAGGTGAAATGGCTTAGCGCTTTGCCCGTCCATTTCAAAGGCGTGGTGATCGGCAACGAAGTGCTAGATGCCATGCCCGTGCGCCTGGTCGTGCGCAAGCTGGGCGTGTGGCACGAACGCGGCGTGTCGTGGACGGACAACCGTTTCACGTTCGACGACAAACCCTTGCTGGCCGCGCTGGACGACCCGCTGCTGGCCGAAATTGATGCGACCATCGATGAAGTCAACGACGAGCCGTTCGTCGAATACCTGAGCGAAACGCACGAAGCGGCGCTAGCTTTCACGCGCACCATTTGCACGATGCTCACGCGCGGCGCGGCGTTTTTCATCGATTACGGCTTTCCGCGGCGCGAGTTTTATCACGCCCAGCGCGCGCAAGGCACGCTCATGTGCCATTACCGGCACAGGGCGCACGGCGATCCGTTCTTGTATCCCGGGCTGCAGGACATCACGGCGCACGTGGAGTTTTCGGGAATCGCGGAAGCGGGGACGGAGGCGGGCGCCGACCTGCTCGGCTTTACGTCGCAGGCGCGTTTCCTGATGAACGCCGGCATTACCGACGCGCTTTCCGACCTTGATCCGAGTGATGTCCGGCGCTTTCTGCCCGCGGCCAATGCGGTTCAGAAGCTGTTGTCGGAGGCGGAAATGGGTGAGTTGTTCAAGGTGATCGCATTTTCGCGGGGTATCGACGACACGCTGGCCGCGTTCTCGTCCGGCGACCGCTCACACACCTTATGAAATCATGATCCGCTGGGTACTCACCACGTTTATTGCGTTGTCGATTCTCTCGGCCTGTTTGCCGTGGATGAAAAAACTCGGCATTGGCAAGTTACCCGGCGATTTCACGCTGCGCCTGTTCGGACGGGAATATCCGTTCCCGTTCATGTCGACCATCTTGCTGTCGGTCGTGCTGTCGCTGCTGGCGCGGATGCTTTGATTTAAACCTGAAGCACCGCTTCCACCGCCGCCACGCGCGCTGCATGAACCGCGTCCTTGATCTTCCCCGGTTCGTTCGCGTACTGCTGCGCGACGGCGCCGGCATCGACTGAACGCGCCGCCACCAGCGCGTCGCGCAAGCGCTCAGCCTGCGGGTACGGTTGCTGGCTCAAACCGAGCCGGCCGCGGGCATCGGAGACACAGGCTTGCAGAGCTTCCGCAAACCGCGCGGGCTTACGCAGCGCGTCGCAACGCTCGAACAAACGCACCAGCGCCGCGGCCCCAAACTCCATCACCCGATGAATATTGCCGTGCTCACGCGCCACCAGCAGCGCGAGATCACGACATTCGTTCGGCACGCGCAAGCGCTCGCACAACGGCTTCAGCAGATCGACGCTGCGCATTTCATGGCCGATGTGACGCGGCAGGATATCGTCAGGCGTGGTCGCCTTGCCAAGATCGTGGGTCAACGCGGCAAAGCGGACAGGCAACGCAAACCCGCGCGCCGCTGCGTAATCCAGGACCATCATTACATGCACGCCGGTATCGACTTCCGGATGATAGTCGGCGCGTTGCGGCACGCCCCACAGCGAATCCACCTCCGGCAAAATCCGCACGAGCGCGCCGCATTCGCGCAGCACTTCGAACATCCGCGACGGCGTCTTCTCCATCAAGCCACGCGAGACTTCCTGCCACACGCGCTCGGGCACGAGCGCATCGACTTCGCCGTCGGCGACCATGCGTTTCATCAGCGCGAGCGTCTCCTCAGCGATAGTGAAATCAGCGAAACGCGCAGCAAACCGCGCGATGCGCAGAATCCGCACCGGATCTTCGATAAACGCTTCACCCACATGCCGGAACACACGCGCTTCCAGATCAGCGCGGCCATTGAACGGATCGATCACCGGCCCGGTCAACTCGCCGTCCGGCCGCACTTCGCGCGCCATGGCGTTCACGGTCAGATCGCGGCGCGCGAGATCTTCTTCCAGCGTGACGTCGGGCGCGTAGAAAAACTGAAAACCGTGATATCCCGCCGATGTCTTCCGCTCGGTCCGCGCGAGCGCATATTCCTCGTGCGTTTGCGGATGCAAAAACACCGGGAAATCCTTGCCCACCGGCTTGAAACCTTGCGCGGTCATCTGCTCGGGCGTGGCGCCGACCACGACGTAATCGCGGTCCTGAACCGGCAGGCCGAGCATGTCATCGCGGATCGCACCGCCCACGGCGTAGATGTTCATCGCTCGTTCCGTGCGCCTTCAATCCATTCCGCCACGATAGGCAGCGCCGTAATGCGGGCGGCGTAATCGAGCGCCGTTTCGCTCAGTTTCGGCGCGTAGGAATTGAAGCGCATGACGACAGGCGCGAACATCGCGTCGGCAATGCCGAATTCCTTGCCGAACAGGAACGGGCCACCGTGCGCGTCCAGGCAATTGCGCCAGATCAGGTCGATCCGTTTCACGTTCGCCAACGCGCCCGCTGTGAGTTCCAGACCGAACGCCTCGCGCTGGATATTCATCGACATCTGTTCGCGCAGATCCGCAAAACCCGCGTGCATTTCCGCGCTGATGCTGCGGGCGTGGGCACGCGCGGCGGCGTCGCGCGGCCACATGGCGTGCTGCGGGAACAACTCGGCCAGCGTCTCCATGATCGCAACCGATTCCCACACGGCGTCGCCGGCATCGGTCACGAGGCAAGGCACCTTTCCCGACGGTGAATGCGCGAGAATATTCGCCGACGAATCCGGGCGCGCGAGGCGGATCATGACCTCCTCGAACGGAATGCCAAAGTGCTTGAGCACGAGCCACGGCCGCATGGACCACGACGATACATTCTTGTCACCAATAATGAGCTTCATCGCAAATATCTAAGGTTAAGGCACTGCTTAAGGAACACCGCGTTCAACGTCCGGCAGACGCGCGAAACGTATTGAAGCGCGAACGCGACGACGAACCCGTGAGATACATCGGCGCAATGGCTTCAATGCTCGCTGGTTCAATACCCAGCTCCGGCGCCATCGGGCCGCTTGCCACCGCGGGCGTTTTCAGGGAATCGAGATTATCGCGCGACATCATGGGTTCACCGGGCGCAAGTTCAAGCGACATTGCCTGGAGGCGGCCAAGCATATCGGGCAAACGGATGATCCTCGCGTGCTTGCCGATCGCCGCACCGCTGAAGCGGACCAGCTCCTCCAGCGTGTACACCTTCGGTCCGGCAAGCTCATACACGCGGCCGGCGGCGGCATCCAGGTCGAGCACGGTGGCAATTGCCTTGGCTACATCGCCCACAAAAATCGGCTGGATCAATGCCTGCGAAGACGCCAGCGGAATCACCGGGAAGATCCGTTCGAGAAACGCGAACTGGTTCAGGAAGTTGTCTTCGGGACCGAACACCACGGATGGGCGAAAGATCGTGGTGGCGAGATTCGATTCGCGCACGGCTTTTTCGCCGTCGCCTTTAGAGCGCAGATACATGCTCGGCCCCTTCGGATCCGCGCCGAGCGCGCTCACATGGATCAAGCGCCGCACGCCCTTCGCCTGACATGCGGCCACGATCTTGTTAGGCAACTCGACGTGAGCCTTGGCGAACTGCGGGCCGTAAGGATCTCCGCGCTTGCCTTGCAGGATGCCGACCAGATTGATGACTGCGTCGGCTTGGGAGACGAAGGCCGCAAGCTGGACGGAATCGTAGGCATTGGTTTCGATCACATCCACGGGCAGCAGCGTCAGGTGCGCTGCGTTCTCGCGACGCCGCGTGGCGATGCGCACATTCTTGCCAAGCTCGACAAGCGCGTTCACCAGATGACTGCCGATAAACCCCGATCCGCCGATCAACGCAATGGTTTGATGTCGCATGTTCGCCTCTGTAAGTGGCGGTCCGCGAAAGCGTCAGGGCGGCGGCGCCGCGCGTGGCTTTCGACTGACTGTATCAACCGGAAAGCGAAACGCGCGGCGAGTCTTGTTGCAGGCCGCTTACGGCGCGATATAACCGAGCCGCGCTTTCAGCGATTGCGGACGGTCTTCGAACAGGGCCGCGTAATACACGGTGTTCGAGAGCACGTTCTTGACGTAATCGCGGGTTTCGTTGAACGGAATAGTTTCAGCAAAAATCGCGCCCTCTACCGGCGCGCTCAGCGTGGAGCGCCATTGCGTCGGGCGTCCCGGGCCGGCGTTGTAGCCGGCGGTGGCGAGGACGGCGGAGTCGTCGAACTGGTTATAGACCATGGCCAGATAATTCGTGCCGAGCAGGATGTTCGTGTCGAGGTCGTTCATCTGTGCACGCGATATGGGTCCTAGGCCGATCTTTTTCGCCACGAGTTGCGCGGTGCCGGGCATCAACTGCATCAGGCCGCCCGCGCCCACTTCCGACTGCGCGTTGATGATGAAACGCGATTCCTGGCGAATCAGGCCATACGCCCATTCGACGTCGAGTCCGGTGTTCTTCGACTCACGCTCGACCACATCACGATACGGCGAGAGATACCGCAACGAGAAATCGTGTTCGGTCCTGGTTTTGTCCGCGGTGTTCACCGCGCGGTCGAATAATTCGATCCGCTTTGCGTACTGCGCAGCCGCGATCAATTGCCGATCCGTCATGGTACGCAGCGGCCAGTTCCATTCGCGGTTGCCTTCGAGCCGGAGGTTCATTGCGTAGAACTTCTGCGACAGTGCGAAACCCGGCACCGTCGCAGCCTCGGCAATTTCCGCGTTGGTGACTTCCGTGCGCGGCGGCACCGTGATTTTCTGGCCGAGTTCTTCGGACGCCAACTGGCCGTAGAAGTTGAACTGATCCGCGATGCTCGTGAATTCCTGATTGGCGGTGGCGGTGTCGCCTGCTTGCTTCAGTGAGCGTGCGTGCCAGTAGATCCATGCAGGCTGGTTGCGCAGCGTGGGCGGCATTTGTTCGATCGACCAGCGCACCATGATCCAGTCGCCGGCGAGCAGCGCGCTGCGCGTGCGCCATTCATAGGCGGGATTCGACAACGGCGCATTCACCGAAAGCCGATACCAGTCCACCGCGCTCGGCATGCGCTTCGCGGCAGCCTGATACCCGATCGTGCCCCAGCCCACAGCGCGTTCCGTGGGCGTCAACGAAGGCGCGACCGCACTGAACGTTGCCGCTGCCATGGCCGGATCGTTGCGCGCCATGCGCGTGATGGCGACGAGCGCCAGCTGATGCGACGACGTGTCGCGACCTACGCCGCGTGCGAGATACAGCGGCGGGGTGCTGGCGGCGCTGTCGAAGACGCTTTGATCCGGGCGCTGCTGGCCGAGCGCGTCCGCGATCTTGCTGGCGGTATTCGTATAGTTCTGCTCGTAGGCGATGCGGATCTGCTGCCACACGTCGTCCGACGTGAATTGCTGCGAGACGGCCAACGCGTTGATCAGGTCGACGCAACCGTCGCCATACCATTTTGGCTCGACGAGCAGAGCGCGCGCGGCATCCGCGACATTTTCTCCGCGCGCTGCCCGCGCTTCGAGCGCGTAGCATTTCACCTGCGTGTCGTCGTTCAACACGAAGCGCGAGTATTGATCGAGGAAATTGCGCCAGTCGTGGCGTGCGCCGAGCACAGTCAGATAGTCGTTGCGCATGCGGTCGGCGATAGCCTGGCCGTCGTAGCGCTGCAGGAACGCGAGAACCGGTTCATCGGGTGCGTCTACGCGCGCGTGGCCTTGCGAGTCGAAGAGTTGTGGCTTGATGGTGAAGTAATCGACATAACCCGGTGCCGGATAGTTCGGAATTTGCGCCGCGAGTTGCACGGCGCGGCCGGCGTCATTCGTGCGCGCGGCTTCGCGTAACTGGATGAAGATGCGGTCGTCGGGCGAGAGCGAATAGTCAGCCGTCGGGCGCACGGCGGAAGCGGTGCTGCATCCGATCAGCGTGATCGCAGCGAGCGCGATTGAGGCTGCGAGATATACTCTTTTGAGACGTTTTGACATTGTTATTTCTGGAGCGCGAAGTGATGCAAAGCATAGCACGCAACCCTCTGCTGGAAACCAAAAGCGCGCTGCGTGCGAACCTCCTTGAAAGCCGCGAGGCGCAAGGCGTTCGGGCCGATCAGGGAGCGCGTGGCGAAGCGTTGGCGCGACGTTTGATGGAAGCGATCGCACACTTTTCCGAGGCATCGTGCATTGGCTTTTATTGGCCGGTGGCCGGGGAGTTCGATGCGCGTGATGCGCTGACTGTTTGGCTGGCGCTGGATGCATCGCGAAAGGCGGCGTTACCGGTGGTGGTCGCGCCGAGAGCGCCACTGGTTTTTCATGCGTGGTGGCCAGGCGTGGCGATGAAGAAGGGGCGATATGGCATTCCCGTGCCGGCGGAGGAGCGGGTGGTCGTGCCGGACTTGCTTGTCATCCCTTGCGTGGGTTTTGATGCTGACCGGTATCGGCTGGGATATGGCGGCGGCTATTACGATCGGACGCTGGCGAATTGGCCAGGGGGCGTGGCGCCGGCGACAATTGGAGTGGCTTTTGAATCCGCCAAGTGTGATGCCTTGCCGAGGGGGGAGTTTGATTTGCCTCTCGGGGCGATCGTGACGGAGTCCGCGGTTTATTGAACGTTCGCACCCGTGCAAACGCAAAACCTATAGCGAAGCGGCGGCCCTCGCCGCCGTATCGTAGAGACCGGAGGCATTTCGCAGCAATTGCGCTGCCTCGCCTATCTGCTCATTGGTCAGCCCGCTCTCCTTCAACGTGCTGATCAAACAACTCTCCCGCACCTCCCGATACTTCCCGCACAACTCGCGCCCCGCCGGCGTTGCGGAAAAGAACACCTCCTTGCCGACTTTTTCGCTCTTCACATATCCCCGCGCCATCAGCTTCTTAATGGCATAGCTGGCAACGTGCGTGTCCTCTATATTGAGAACAAAGCAGATATC
This sequence comes from Caballeronia udeis, assembly GCF_001544555.2. Classification (GTDB taxonomy): domain Bacteria; phylum Pseudomonadota; class Gammaproteobacteria; order Burkholderiales; family Burkholderiaceae; genus Caballeronia; species Caballeronia udeis. The sequence continues at coordinate 23,414 of NZ_FCOK02000011.1, forward strand.
GGCAATCTTTTTCTTCCGGTCACGATGGCTTACATGATGCAGCAGCGATACTTCCACCGCGGTCATGTCCTTCGCGCCCGCCGCCGACATGCATCGAACCATCCAGCGATTGAACGCATTGCTGGCCATGATCAGGCCGTACTCGAACTCGGACAGCTCGGCGCTCGTTTCAGAGACGAGATGCTCGGACGAAACGATCTTGGTCGGATGACGGGGCATGGATATCTAGACGGAACAATATGTCGGCGAGTGTAGCGTATCGAATGAAATTCACTGTTGCGCCGAAATTCTTATTGATAATTTGTTGATAAATTATTGACAATGTACATTCCCGAGCTAGCGTCGAGACGGCTTGCTTTTGCCTTTCGTTCAAGCGCGTGCTCGATTACCGGCAAAACCCAGCATGACACCACCCAAAATTCACCCACTTGGCGACACCGCGCTTGTCTGTGTTGCGCCGCCGCCCGCCACGCTCGAATGCCAGCGCCGAATGTGGGCGCTTGCCGACGTGGCGCGCCTGTGGCCGCATGTCGTGGAAGTCGTGCCTGGCATGAACAACCTCACGCTTGTCTTCGATCCCCTCCAGGCCGACTCCGCCGACCTCGCGCAACAAATGAAAACCGCGTGGGAAGAAGCGGCTGAAGTCGACGCGGGCAGCGCCGAAATCGAAATTCCGGTGCGCTACGGCGGCGCTGACGGCCCCGATCTCGTGTCGCTGGCGAAGCAGTTGGAGCTAAGCATCGATGAACTCGTGAAGCGCCACACTCAAGCCGATTACATCGTGTTTTTCCTCGGTTTTCAGCCGGGCTTTGCTTACCTCGGCGGCCTCGATCCCACGCTGCATGCGCCCCGCCATCCCGCACCGCGGCTGGAAGTGCCGGCCGGGTCGGTGGGTATCGGCGGGGAGCAGACGGGTATTTATCCGGCGGCGTCGCCGGGCGGCTGGCAACTGCTGGGACGCACGGATCTCAAGCTCTTCGATCCCGCCCGCAACCCGCCCACGCTCATGCAGCCCGGCGATCACGTGCGTTTTACCGCGCTGGAGGTGCTCGCATGATCGATGTTATTCGCGCCGGCATGCTCTCCTCCGTGCAGGATCTCGGCCGCACGGGGTACCGGCACCTGGGCGTCAGTTCAGGCGGCGCACTCGACGCGCTGTCGCTGGAAATCGGCAACCGGATCGTCGGGAACAAGCCGGACGCGGCCGGCATCGAACTGACGCTTGGACCTACCACGCTGCGCTTCACTCGCGCCACGCGCGTGGCGATCACGGGCACGGATTTCGCTGCAACGCTGGACGACAAACCCGTCTACTCGTGGTGGAGCCTGCCGGTCCAGGCGGGCCAGGAATTGACGCTGCGCGGCGCCCGGCACGGCATGCGCGGTTACGTCTGCGTGGCGGGCGGTATCGACGTCCTGCCCATGCTCGGTTCCCGCAGCACCGACTTCGGCGCATCGTTCGGCGGTCTCGGCGGCCGGGCGTTGCGCGACGGCGACCGTTTGGCTACAGGTGTGCCGCAGCCGAACAAGAGCGCGGTGTTTTCATCGGCGGGAACGGCCTTTGGCGTGAAAGCGCCCGCGTGGTGCAAGTTCGTGTATGTGGAAGAACCGGTGCGGCGCGGCAAGCACACGCCGGGTAATGCGTGGTCACTGCCCATCCGCGTACTGCGCGGTCCCGAATACGAGACCTTCACGCAGACGGCCCAGCGCGACTTCTGGAACGAAGAATGGACGATCACGCCGAACAGCAACCGCATGGGTTTCCGGCTGGCCGGCACCGTGCTGGAACGTGGCGATAAGGCCGATCTTTTGTCCCACGCCGTGTTGCCCGGCACGATTCAGGTTCCGCCGAACGGTCAGCCGATCGTGCTGATGGGCGATGCCCAGACGACGGGCGGATATCCAAAAATAGGCTCGGTGATCCGGGCCGACCTGTGGAAGCTCGCGCAAGCGCGGCTGAACAGTGGTGTGCGCTTTATCGAAACAACGGTGGAAGCCGCGCGTCATGCGCTGGCGGAAGAGCGCATGTATGTGAAACAGGTCGAATCGGCTATCGCGATGCACGCGGAACGCCTCGACCGGTAAGTGAACAAGGAACGAAGATGGAAATCGATCTGAACGCCGATCTTGGCGAGGGCTGCGGCTCTGACGAAGCACTGCTCGATCTGGTGAGCTCCGCAAATATTGCCTGCGGCTGGCATGCCGGCGGGGCGAGCGCCATGCGCGATTGCGTGCGCTGGGCTGTCGCGAAGGGTGTTGCCATAGGCGCGCATCCGAGCTTCAACGATCCCGAGAATTTCGGCCGCAAGGAAATGGATATTCCTGCGTCCGAGATTTACGCGGGCGTGTTGTATCAGCTTGGTGCGCTGGCCGCGATCGTGAAGGCCGAGGGCGGCCGCATGTCGCACGTGAAGCCGCACGGCGCGCTGTATAACCAGGCCGCGAAGAATCCGGAAATTGCAGAGGCGATCGTCGCCGCGATTCGCGACTTCGATCCGTCGTTGCTCGTGTTCGGGCTGGCGAACAGCAATCTCGTCGATGCCGCGCGCAAGGCGAACCTGGTGGCTATCGAAGAGGTGTTCGCGGACCGCGGATATCGGGCGGACGGGTCGCTGGTCCCGCGCAGGGACCCCGGCGCGTTGCTCGATGACGAGGAAGCCGTGCTCACCCGCACGCTGGCGATGGCAACCGAACACCGCGTCCAGGCGGTCAGCGGGGAATGGGTGCCGATCAATGCGCAGACCGTTTGTCTTCACGGCGACGGCGCGCATGCGCTCGCTTTCGCCAGGCGTATTCGCCGCGCGCTCGAAACGGCGGGCATTGAAGTTCGCGCTGCGCATGCGGCCGAGGTTTGATGACGGGTTGTCAGCGTTTTTAGCGTTGGCCGAATGGCCGGTGCATTCCCTGACTCGTTGCTTGCCCTATGTCACGCAGGGCACGTAGCTCATGTAACGAGTCAATCTGAAGCCTCAAGGAACCTGAATGCCTCGCTTAATAGCGGGGCGTTTTCGTAAGCGGCCATAGAGCCGTTTTATCAAGCCAACGGAACGGCCCGCTCGAAGAGAAGCGGTTCGTCCAGCGGCGGAAGAAGCCCTGACCGGGGCATTACCCGATCACCTGGAGATCTTATGGGAACCGCTGTCAACCTATGGCCACTGATAGGTGTGGCCGTCATCATCGTGGGATTCATCCTGCGCTTCAATCCGATGCTGATCGTGGCCGCCGCCGCCATCATCACCGGCCTGGCGGCGCACTTCCCTGTCGATCGCATCCTCACCGCGATCGGTACGGGCTTTCTCAAGACGCGCAACATCCCGCTCATCATCTTCCTGCCACTGGCGGTGGTCGGTTTGCTGGAACGGCACGGTCTGCGTGAACGCGCGCAAATCTGGATTTCGGGCATCAAGGCGGCGACGGTGGGACGTCTGCTGATCGTCTATTTGCTGATTCGCGAGTTGACGGCGGCAGTCGGGCTGACCGGCCTCGGCGGGCATCCGCAGATGGTCCGGCCGCTGCTCGCGCCCATGGCCGAAGGTGCGGCTGAAGCACGCTTTGGCAAGCTCTCCGATGAAACCCGCTTCAAGCTGCGCGCCTATTCCGCCGCGACCGATAACGTCGGCCTGTTCTTCGGCGAAGACATCTTTGTCGCGTTCGGTGCGATTGTGTTGATGACGACCTTCCTGAAGGAAGCGGGGATTGTGGTCGAACCGCTGCACGTTGCCGTCTGGGGTATTCCCACCGCGATCTGCGCGTTCCTGATTCACGGCTTCCGCTTGTGGCTGCTCGATCGACGGCTGAATCGCGAACTCGGCGCGCTGACTAAAAACGTTCGCGGAGAAACCGCATGACCGTCACGCTCAACTATCTGTTCTATTTGCTGGGCGTTGTGCTGGTGGTTGTCGCCGGCATGATCTACGTCGACAAGACGCATCCGCGCCGCCTCACCGCCGGGACGTTCTGGCTCGTGTATGCGTTGATTTTCTTGATCGGGGACTGGCTGCCGGCCAATGTGGTCGGCGTGCTGGTTGTCGTCATGGCGCTGATAGCGGGCTTTGGCGGCGTCACGGCAGGCAAGCCGAAAATGCTCTCCGACGAAGCTCGCCGCCAAAGCGCCATGCGTCTTGGCAACAAGCTGTTCGTGCCGGCGCTGACCATTCCCGTGGTGACGGTTGTCCTCACGCTGGGAGCCAGTTACCTGGTGTTCGGCGGCAAGCCGCTGCTTGATCCGAAGAACATCACGCTGATGGGTTTTGGCATTGGCTGTATCGTCGCGCTGGGCGTGGCTTGCGTGATGACACGCGATACCGTCGGGCAATCGATGAAAGAAACGCGCCGCCTGGTCGACGCGCTTTCATGGGCCGCCGTGCTTCCGCAAATGCTGGGCATGCTGGGTCTGGTGTTCTCGGACGCGGGCGTGGGCAAGGCAGTTGCACATATAACTACGGCCTACGTGAACCTGGATTACCGTTTGGTCGCGGTCGCCGTGTATTGCGTCGGCATGGCGCTCTTCACGATGGTCATGGGCAACGGCTTCGCGGCCTTCCCGGTAATGACGGGCGGCGTAGGCGTGCCGATCCTGGTCGGCGTGTTCCACGGCAACCCCGCCACGATGGTTGCGATCGGCATGTTCTGCGGTTACTGCGGCACGCTCATGACGCCAATGGCCGCGAACTTCAACATCGTGCCCGCCGCGCTGCTGGAATTACCGGATAAAAACGCGGTGATCAAAGTCCAGATTCCGACGGCGCTGTCGTTGCTGGTGGTGAATATCTTCTTGCTGAACTGGATGATGTTCCTGTGATGCGAGGGCGTGGGTTCAAGCCGGATCCACCACGAATCCACGCTTTCTAAGCAGCGCCAGCACCCCCCTGCTCCCGCCAAGATGCAATGCGCCGATAGCCATGAACACCGGCTTGTTCGGCGCGGCCATCGCCACCGCTCGCGCCGCGAACCGATAGTTACGGTCGACCACCAGGCGGTTGTCGACCTGCCTGGCAAGCTGCTTCGATCGCGCCAGTTTCTCCGTCTTGGCGTCGTCCCAGGCCTTGAGCGCATCGGCGTCGCCAATCCGCCATAAGCGGTGCAACTCCTTCACATCGGCGACATTCTCCGCCGGCGTCTGCACCAGATCCTGCCCGAGCATTTCCCGTTGCTGCGCCTGCGTGAGCCGCGTGAACGCTGAGATCTGCTCATTGAGCGTCTCCAGTCCGACCACCCGCCCGCGCGGCCGTAAATACACGTTCTGCAATTGCGTTTCCGTACCGAACTCGGTCTGGAATCCGGCCTTCAATGTATCGACGGTTTCGACCAGCATCGACGCCAGCCATGGCCGCGACCGGCTGATGTCGTCGAGCATGGCGGGGTTGCCGCGCATGCGTGTTTCCAGCTTTTTCCACAGCGCATCGGGCAGATACCGCGGCAGGCACGCCGTCCGGCATGCGCCGTTTTTGCTGACTTCATCGGCTGAAACCAGCAGGTCGTCGGGGGAGATTTCCAGCGCGAGAGTGGGCGATGCATCGAGTGCGCCGAGAATCGGCCTGCGGAACGGCTGGCTGGCGGGATAGTCGTCGGCATAACCCACGTGCAGCGTGCCAAGCACATAGATGGTGACTTGGCCTTTGGTCGCGACGTAGAACGGCATATGCGCCGGCTGCGCCTGCACCGGACCACTGGCGGTGGTCCCGTCGGAACGGTCTACATCGGGGGGGGTCGGACGCGCAGGCGGCACGCGCAAACCCGGCAATGAGCCCGGCAACGAAGCAGAGGATGTAGGCGGCGTCGCGGCGCCCGGCGGCGAGCGCGCGCCGGTCACAGCGAAAGCCAGACGCGGCGCGAGGCAAAAAACAGCCAGGATTGCCGCTGCTACAAGAGCCAAACCCGCAGCAAAACGGCGCGCAACCTGCCGCGCCGTCTGCGTTTCAGGCATCGATCTCCCCGACTTCCTCAGCGCGGTGACATGACACGTGCCGCCCATCGACGAAACGCAGCGCCGGTTCTTCCACGCGGCATTTATCGATTGCATACGGGCAGCGCTGATGAAATGTGCAACCTGATGGAGGGTTCAGCGGCGAAGGCATTTCACCCTGCAGCCGGATCTTGATGCGCCGGTCTTCTTCGAACAAGGCAGGCGTCGCCGACATCAGCGCGCGCGTGTACGGATGGCGCGGCCGTGCGTAGATCGTTGCCTTGTCGCCAAGTTCGGCCACACCGCCAAAATACATCACCATGACGTCATCGGCGATATGTTCCACCACAGACAAGTTGTGCGAGATGAACACATAGCTCGTCCCGAACTGCTGCTGCAGATCCATGAACAGGTTCAGGATCTGCGCCTGGATGGAAACATCCAGCGCGGACACGGGTTCATCGGCCACCAGGATCTGCGGATCCAGGATCATCGCACGCGCGATAGCAACCCGCTGGCGCTGCCCGCCCGAGAACATATGCGGATACCGAGCCGCGTGTTCAGGCCGAAGCCCGACCGTGCGCATCATGTGCGCGATACGCTCGGCGCGCTCGCCGGGCGACAGCTTCGTGTTGATCGCGAGCGGTTCGCCCAGCGTCTGCTCGACGGTCTTGCGCGGATTGAGCGACGCGAACGGGTTCTGGAACACCATCTGCACGCGCTGCCGCAAGTCGGCCACCTTCGCCCGGCTCGCGTTCGCCACGTCTTCACCGTCGATCAGCAAACGCCCGGACGTGGGGGCTTCGATCATGGTCAACTGACGCGCCAGCGTCGATTTGCCGCAGCCGGATTCACCCACCACGGCAAGCGTCTTGCCGCGTTCAAGCGAGAACGACACGCCGTTCAACGCCTTCACGGTGCCTTGCTGGAACATGCTGCGCTTGACGCTGTAGTACCTGGCCAGTTTATCGGCGACCAGGACGGTGTCTTTAGCGAAAGTCTCAGGAACGGCATTCATCGCGCGCCTCCGTGTTCTGCCACGAGTTCCATGTTCAGCGGCTTGATACAGCGTGCGCGCACTGCCGGGTCGTTCGGGGCGAGTTGAAAGAGCGCCGGCCGCGCCTTGCGGCAATCGTCGACGGCGTAGCTGCAGCGGGGGGCGAACAGACATCCGGCCGGACGGTCGTCGCGGCCCGGCACCATGCCCGGCAACGCCGCGAGACGCTCGGCGCCGCGGCTATGTTCGGGAATAGCCGCGAGCAACGCTTCCGTGTACGGATGATGCGGCTCGCTGAAGACAGTCGGCACGTGATTCGTTTCGATAATCTCGCCCGCGTACATCACGGCCACGCGCTGCGCGACTTCGGACACGACCGCGAGATCGTGCGAAATCAGCACGAGCGCCATGCCGCGTTCCTTCTGCAGCTTGACCAGCAGCTCCATGATCTGCGCCTGGATGGTGACGTCGAGCGCGGTGGTGGGTTCGTCGGCAATCAGCAGCTTCGGATTGCACGCCACCGCCATCGCGATCATCACGCGCTGGTTCATGCCGCCGGACATCTGGTGCGGGAAGGCGTCGATACGGCTCTTCGCGTCGGGAATCCCGACTTGATCGAGCAATTCCAGCGCCCGTTGCTGCAGCTTCGCGCCTCGCAGCCCTTCGTGAAGCTTGAGGACTTCCTTGATCTGATAGCCGACGGTGTAGCTCGGGTTCAGGCTGGACAACGCGTCCTGGAAGACCATGGCAATGTCCTTGCCGATAATCTTCCTGCGTTGCCGCGCCGACGCCTTCAGCAAGTCGACGCCGTTGAACGTGACCTGGTCGGCGGTGACAATGCCGGGTGCATCGATCAGGCCCATGAGCGCCATCATCGTGACGCTTTTGCCGGAACCCGATTCGCCGACAACGCCGACCACTTCGCCGGGTCTGACGGACATATCGATTCGATCAACCGCCGGGAGCCCGTTGAAGCTCACGGCGAGATTGCGGATGGTCAGAAGGTCGCTCATGTTCAGGCCATCCGTTTGAGTTTGGGATCGAGTGCATCACGCAGCCCGTCGCCGAGCAGGTTGATCACCAGGACCGAAATCAGAATGGAAAGCCCGGGCATGGTCACGATCCACCACGCACTTTCGATGTAATCACGCGCCGACGCGAGCATGGCGCCCCACTCCGCCGCAGGCGGTTGCACGCCGAGGCCGAGAAAACCGAGCGCGGCGGCATCCAGAATGGCCGATGAAAAGCCAAGCGTAGCCTGCACGATCAGCGGTGCGGCGCAGTTCGGCAGCACTTGCGAGAACATCAGGCGCACGGTGCCGGCTCCGGCCACGCGCGACGCCGTCACGTATTCGCGCTGCAGTTCACCGAGCGCCGCGGCGCGGGTCAGACGCACATAACCCGGCAACGCGACAATCGCGATGGCGAGCATGGTGTTCATCAGCCCCGGGCCGATGATCGCGACCACCGCGACCGCCAGCAGCAGCGAAGGCAGCGCGAGCAGCACGTCCATGATGCGCATGATCGGCGTGTCGAGCCATTTCTGGAAAAACGCCGCGATCAACCCGAGCACGATGCCCGGAATCAACGCCAGCACCACCGACACAAAGCCGATCCAGAACGACAGCCGCGCGCCGTACATCAGGCGGGAGAGGATGTCGCGGCCGGCTTCGTCGGTACCTAGAACGAAGCGCCAGTTGCCGCCGTCGAGCCACGCGGGCGGGATCTTGACGTTGTCGCGATATTGCTCGATCGGGCTATGCGGAGCGATCAACGGCGCAAAGATGGCGATAAACACCAGGATCAGCACGATCGCGCCGGCCACCACCGCGCCGCGATTGCGCGAGAAATTAGCCCAGAACTCGCGCGCGGCGAGGAATCGGCCACTCGGGACACGGGTCAATGTCTGGGGAATATTTGGGATATCGGCCATTGGCTTACCTCGTGTGGCGAATGCGCGGATTCAGCACGCCGTACAACAAGTCGACGACCAGATTCACAAGAATGACGAGCGTCGCGATCATCAAAATACCGCCCTGCACGACGGGATAATCGCGCCGGCTGATGGCGTCGATGAGCCATTTGCCCACGCCCGGCCACGAGAACAACGTCTCGGTGAGCACGGCGCCGGCGAGCAGCGTACCGACCTGCAAACCGATCACGGTCACCACCGGAATCAGCGCGTTACGCAGCGCATGCACGACCACCACGCGTCCCGGCGCAAGCCCTTTGGCGCGCGCGGTGCGGATGTAATCCTCGCGCAGCACTTCGAGCATGGACGAACGCGTCATCCGCGCGATCACGGCGAGCGGAATGGTGCCCAGCACAATGGTCGGCAAAATCAGGTGGCTGACGGCGGACTTGAACGCGCCTTCATCGTCGGAAAAGAGTGCGTCCCACAGCATGAAGCCGGTGCGGTGCGGAATGTCGTATTCCACCGCTATACGTCCGGAAACCGGCGTCCACCCCAGCTTCGCCGAGAAGAACATGATGAGGATCAAGCCCCACCAGAAGATCGGCATGGAGTAACCAGTGAGCGCGGTGCCCATCACGCCGTGATCGACTACCGTGCCGCGCTTCAACGCGGCGGCCACGCCGGCCGGCAATCCGATCACCAGCGCGAAGATCATCGCGCAGGTCGCGAGTTCGAGTGTGGCTGGAAAGCGCGCCATGAATTCGCCCATCACGCTGGTATTGGTGATGATCGACATGCCGAGATCGCCTTTCAGCGCGTGCCCGACATAGTGGAGATATTGAACGGGGAGCGGCAGGTCAAGCCCGAGCCGCTTCATTGCTTCGGCATGCATTGCCGGGTCCACGCCGCGCTCGCCCATCATGACTTCGATAGGATCGCCCGGGATCAGGTGGATTAACGCGAACGCCAGGATCGTGATGCCGATGAACGTCGGGATCACCATGCCTATGCGCCGCAGAACGAATCGGAACATGGTTCGTCTCTTTGGGGAGGAAAAATGCGACCGGCGACGCGGGCTTGTGACCCTTGTCGCCGGACCTTTTCGACTAATTTTAGTTTTAGTGCATGAAGCGTACTGCTACCAGCTTACTGCACGCCAACGCCGTCGAAACGCAGGTAACCCAGCGGCTCGATCTTCATGCCGATCACCTTCTTGCTCGTCGGCTGATACACCGTGGAGTGAGCGATCGGCGAGAACGGCAGTTGATCAGCGAAGATTTGCTGCGCTTGCATATAAGCCTGCGTGCGCTGCGCCTGGTCGGACGTATTGCGGCCCTTGATCACCAGGTCGTTGAACGGCTTGTAGCACCAGTGCGAGAAGTTGCTGCCGTTGACCGCTTCGCAACCCAGCAGCGTGCCGAGCCAGTTATCCGGATCGCCGTTGTCGCCCGTCCAGCCAATCAGCATGGCGTCGTGTTCGCCTGCGTGGCCGCGCTTGATGTACTCGCCCCACTCATACGACACGATATTCGCCTTCACGCCGATCTTCGCCCAGTCGGCCTGGATCATTTCGGCCATCAGACGTGCGTTCGGGTTGTACGGACGTTGTACCGGCATGGCCCACAGGTTCATTTCGAAACCGTTCGGGAAACCTGCCTTCGCGAGCAGCGCCTTGGCCGCGGCGGTGTCGTACGGCTGAATCTTCAGGTTCTTGTCGTAGGACCATTCGGTCGGCGGCATTGGGGCAATCGCGGCCTGACCTGCGCCTTGATACACCGACTCAATGATCGCCTTCTTGTTGATCGCCATGTCCAGCGCGCGGCGTACATCGACGTTTTCCACGTTCTTCTTCGTCGTGTTGTACGCCACGTAACCTTCGTTGAAGCCCGCTTGCGACGGCGTGTCGAGGTTCGTGTCGGCCTTCAGCGGTGCAATGTCAGCCGGGCGCGGATACGCCATCACCTGGCATTCGTTGTTCTTGAGCTTCTGCACGCGTACGGCGGCATCCGGGGTGATCGAGAAGATCAGCTTCGAGATCTTGACTGCGTTCGGCTTCCAGTAATCAGGATTGCCGTCGAAACGGATGGTCGCGTCTTTCGTGTAGCTGCGGAAAATAAACGGACCCGTGCCGACCGGCTGCTGGTTGATGTCCGACGCCTTGCCCGCTTTCAACAGTTGCTGGGCGTATTCATCCGACTGGATGGATGCATATTCCATCGCCATGTTCTGGATAAACGGTGCGTTGACTTCCTTCAGCGTGAACTTCACCGTGTACGGGTCGACTGCTTCGACCTTCGTGATCAGCTTGTCCAGGCCCATGTCCGTGAAGTACGGAAACGACGCCGGGTAAGCCTTGCGGAACGGCTGGTTCGGGTCGAGCATGCGGTTGAACGTGAAGAGCACGTCGTCGGCGTTGAAATCGCGCGTCGGCTTGAAGAACGACGTGGTCTGGAACTTCACGCCATGGCGCAGGTGGAACGTGTAGGTCAGGCCATCCGGCGATACATCCCACTTTTCCGCGAGACCGGGTTCTACTTTCGTGCTGCCGCGCTCGAATTCCACAAGGCGGTTGTAGACCGTGAAGGTGTTTGCAGTGAAATCGGTGCCCGTCGTGTATTGAGCGGGATCGAAACCGGCCGGGCTGCCTTCCGAGCAGTAAACGAGCGTTTTGTTGGGAATGGGTGCTGCATGAGCGACGCTCGCGGTTACGAGCGATGCCGCGATGGCGGCGCTTAATGCCATCGATAGACGAGCGGCTCGTAACAGGCCAATTTTCTTCATGTTTCCTCCAGGATCGGTGCCGGCTAAAACCAGCGTAGCGCGATATTACTGAGCTTTGCCGGGGGGAACAAGGCGACGAAATTCCCTATGGGAAATAGCGCCTGCACGTGTGTCCGGCAAGCCAGGCCACAAAGTTGAAAAGGTCGTGTTTTCGCTTAACTTCTTCGAGTTATCGGGGTTTTTGATCGATTCAGCGCGTTTTTCATCGATTCACGCTTTGTCGGAAAACCCACGCACCACGGCGAATTCGGGCGCTACCGTAGCACGAAAGAAATGTAAATATAAGTTAATGGCTCGGATTGTTGCGCGCCGAAAACACGAGTCCATCATGTTTCGTTATGCACAATGTTTCAAGGTGATTAAACACTGAGAGGGGAAACACGAAAAACGGGAGGAGAACCGCGCGGCGAATGCCGCGCGGGGAATACATAAACATCAGGCTTTAGGCAAAACCAAGCGCTCGCAAATCGTCTTGCTCGCGGCCGCGCCGTTCAGCGTATAAAAATGCAGCCCCGGCGCGCCTTCCTTCACCAGCCGTTCGCACAAACCGGTCACCACATCCAGTCCGAACGCGCGAATAGCTTCTTTGTCGTCGCCATAGCTTTCCAGGCGGCGGGCAATCCACTTCGGCACTTCCGCACCGCACATCTCGGAGAAACGCATCAGCTGCGAGAAGTTCGTGATGGGCATGATGCCCGGCACGATCGGAACGTCGACACCGAGCTTGCGGGCGTCATCGACGAAACGGAAATACGCGTCCGCGTTGAAGAAGTACTGCGTGATCGCCGAGTTCGCGCCGGCCTGCACCTTGCGCACGAAGTTTTCCAGATCGGACTTGGGCGAACGCGCCTGCGGGTGATATTCGGGATACGCCGCGACCTCAATGTTGAACCAGTCGCCGTGCTCGGCCCGGATGAAGCCAACCAGTTCCGACGCGTACCGCAACTCGCCGACTTCGCCCATGCCCGAAGGCAAGTCGCCACGCAACGCGACAATGTGACGAATGCCATGCTCGCGATACGCGCCGAGAATGGCCCGCAGACTCTCCTTCGACGACCCGATGCACGACAAATGCGGCGCCGCTTCGAGTCCCTGCTTCATCATCTCGACGACGGTATCGAGCGTGCCTTGCTGCGTGGAACCGCCCGCGCCGAACGTCACGGAGACGAACTTCGGGTTGAGCATCTTGAGCTGCGCGCCGGTTGCGCGCAATTTCTCGATTCCTTCCTGCGTTTTCGGCGGGAAAAACTCGAATGAGAGTTCGATCGGTTTCATGGGAAGAGTGGAACGCGCGCGCAAGGCACTCGCGTTCTTAGAAGTTGCGCTGACCGAGAATCAGCGCCGACAGCAGCCAGGACACGATGCTGTACAGAATCGAGCCGAAGAAAGCCGACCAGAAACCCGATACCTCGAAGCCTTTCAGCAACGAAGCGCACAGCCAGAAACACAGCGCATTCACCACGAGGATGAACAACCCGAGCGTGAGAATGGTCACCGGCAGCGTAAGCAGCACCAGCAACGGACGCAGGAACGTATTGATCAGCCCGAGCACGATCGCGACGATCAGCGCGGTGCCGAAACTGCGAATGTGAATCGACGGCACGAGGTAAGTGATGATCAGCAGCGCAAGCGCGTTGATCAGCCAGGTCAGCAGCACGGACATCGATAGTCTCCTGGTACTTGGGGAAAGGTCGCGTGCGCGGGTTTGATCAAACCCACGCACGCCTTGAGACTAAACCGCGATCAATAACGGTAGTGGTTCGGCTTGAACGGACCCATCTTGTCCACGCTGATATAGCTGGCCTGATAGTCGGACAGCACGGTCAGTTCAGCACCAATACGCCCCAGATGCAGACGCGCGACCTTTTCATCAAGGTGCTTGGGCAACACGTACACCTTGTTTTCGTACTTGTCGCCGTGCACGAACAGTTCGATCTGCGCGATCGTCTGGTTGGTGAACGAAGCCGACATCACAAACGACGGGTGGCCCGTCGCGCAACCCAGGTTCACCAGGCGGCCTTCAGCCAGCAGGATGATGCGCTTGCCGTCGGGGAAAATGATGTGATCGACTTGCGGCTTGATGTTTTCCCACGTGTACTGGCGCGTGGAGGCAACGTCGATTTCCGAGTCGAAGTGACCGATATTGCAGACGATAGCGTTGTTGCGCATCGCCTTCATATGGTCATGGCCGATCACGTGGAAATTGCCCGTCGCGGTCACGAAAATGTCGGCCTTGTCGGCGGCATATTCCATGGTGACCACCCGGTAACCTTCCATTGCTGCCTGCAGCGCGCAGATCGGGTCGATTTCCGTGACCCACACCGTTGCGCCCAGACCGCGCAGCGATTGCGCGCAGCCCTTGCCCACATCGCCATAACCGGCCACGACCGCGATCTTGCCCGCGATCATGACGTCGGTGGCGCGCTTGATGCCGTCCACCAGCGATTCACGGCAGCCGTACAGGTTGTCGAACTTCGACTTCGTGACCGAGTCGTTCACGTTGATGGCCGGGAACGGCAGGCGCCCTTCCTTTTCCATCTGATACAGACGATGCACGCCGGTGGTGGTCTCTTCCGTCACGCCCTGGATGTGCGCGAGGCGCTTGGAGTACCACGCCGGGTCGATGTCGAGGTGAGCGGCGATCGACTTGTACAGCGCGATTTCTTCTTCGTTTTCCGGCTTTGCAATGACCGAGCGGTCCTTTTCAGCCTTCGAGCCGAGGATCAGCAGCAACGTGGCGTCGCCGCCGTCGTCGAGGATCATGTTGGCGAATTCGCCGTTCGGCCATTCGAAAATGCGGTGGGAGAATTCCCAGTATTCGTCGAGCGATTCGCCCTTGAATGCGAACACCGGCACGCCGCCCTGTGCAATAGCCGAAGCAGCGTGATCCTGCGTCGAGAAGATGTTGCACGATGCCCAGCGGACGTCCGCGCCAAGTGCGGTCAGCGTTTCAATCAGCACGCCGGTCTGGATGGTCATGTGCAGCGAACCCGCGATACGCGCGCCCTTCAGCGGCTGCGATACCTTGTATTCCTCACGCGTTTGCATGAGGCCGGGCATTTCCGTTTCAGCAATATTCAGTTCCTTGCGGCCCCAGGCAGCAAGAGACATATCGGCGACAACGAAATCTTTGTTGGTGTTTGAATCGAGAACTGCGGCGTTCATCACGCCCTCCTTTCTAATGGAAATATAGAAATTTGACGTGAGCGCCGTTCGATGCGGTGGTTCAACAAGCGCTTACTGGTCTGAAAGCGCCGGTCACTCCGTCCGATTGAATGCTTCGAGCCTGGCGGCCTTCGTAGATGAAAGCCGTCGCAACGCTCCTCGAAGCGAGTTGGGATTGTAGCAAATTGGGATGAAGGGAGCGCGTTTGAGTGCGGGCTTTGTTTTACCCGCGCCCGCAGCAAAATCCCCAGGCGCCGACGAAATTCCGCACGCCTTAGAATGGCAAAAATGCCAATGCCGGCGCCAGTAACACCATGACCACGCCGGCAATCATCATCGTCAGGCTGGCGACTACACCTTCCTCACTGCCGAGTTCGCGCGCTTTCGCCGTGCCCACGCCATGCGCCGCCGCGCCAAACAACGCACCGCGGGCGAGGCGGGATCTCAAGGGCACGAACGCCAGCACGATTTCACCAAACAGCATGCCGACCACGCCCGTCGCGATCACGAACAACGCGGTGAGATCCTTCGGCGCATGAAGCTTGTCGGAGACGGCGAGCGCAAAGGGTGTCGATACCGATCGGGTGGCAAGGCTCCGCTGCAATTCCGGCGACAAATGCAGCAATTTCGCCAGTACCAGCGAACCGCCGACAGCCACCAGAATCCCGACCGTCACACCCACCGATAGCGACAACCAATGCTTTCTCAGCAATTGCCGGTATTCAAAAATCGGCACGGCGAACGCAACCGTAGCGGGCCCGAGCAGCCACATGAGCCAGCGGGTATCGGCGAAATAAACGGGGTACGGAATGCGCGCGCACAGCACCATCGCGACCAGCGCGACCGGAACGGTCAGCAGCGGCGTGAGCCACGGGAGCGGGAAACGCGCGTAAAGGCGCTTCGACGCGAAATACAACACCACCGTCAGCACGAAACAACTCGCCGCGATCGGACGCGCGGCGGCATCGGCGAATAGGAAGTCGTAGAGAGGGGTCATCGCTATAGCGGCAAAAGTCAGGCGCGGGCGGCGTGGCGCGCAGCCGTTATGCGGCGCAATTCCAGCCGGCGTTCGAGCCTCGAAGCCTGTTCCACGGCAAACGCCACGGCCACCATCACCATCAGCGTGCCGAACACCACGACCAGCGCCAGCCTCCAGCCGTCTTCCCGGAACAAACCACCGTATTGGACGGCCGCAACCGCGGCGGGGATAAAGAACAGCAGCATGTCGGAGAGCAGCCAGTCCGCGCCCGCCTTGACCCAGCGCGGCGCAACGCCACCGCAGAACAGCAGCGCGAGCAAGATCAGCAATCCGACTACACCGCCCGGCACAGGCAGGTGGAAAGCGCGCACAGCGAAATCAGCAAGCAGCCAGATCGCAGCAAGCCCGGCGCTCTGCAGCGCAATACGCACAAACCGCCCGAACGCGCCACTTGATGCACTTGACGCAGCGGCGGCGCAAGCCTCGGCCGGAAGTGCCGATAAGCGCAAAACCTTGGCGGGAAGGGACATGGCACACCTTTCTGCTAATTAATAAGGGTTAACCTGCAGGCGAATATAGCGCGCGACTCAGCATAATAAAAATGACTTAAACTTATCAAATGCATTCCAATCTGGAATTCAAGGGGTATGTATGGAATTACGATCGCTGCGGTATTTCGTCGAGGTCGTGAAGCAGAAAAGCTTCACCGCTGCGGCAGAGAAAATGTTCGTCACGCAGCCGACCATCAGCAAGATGGTGAAGTCGCTCGAGGACGAAATCGGTTCGCCGCTGCTGCTGCGCGAAAGCCGCCAGATGGTGCTCACCGACGCCGGCCAGATCGTCTATCAGCGCGGGCTGGAAGTACTCGCGGCGCACGCGCAACTCGAAGCCGAACTCAACGATCTCGGCAAACTCGGGCGCGGCACGCTGACTATCGGTATTCCGCCAATGGGCGGATCGCTGTTCACGCCGGCCATTGCCACATTCAAGAAGCGCTATCCGAAAGTGGAGCTGAAGCTGTTCGAGCGCGGCTCGAAGGCGATCGAGGCGGCGCTGATCGACGGCGAACTGGAACTCGGCGGCGTGCTGCAACCAGTCGATCTCGCCACGTTCGACGTGCTGCCGATCAGCCGCCAGTTGCTCTGGCTCGTCGCGCCAAAAGGCTCGCGCTGGGACGCCGCGGCTGACGTGCGGCTCGCCGATCTGGCACCGGAGCCGTTCGTGTTCTACGGCGAAAGCCTGGCGTTGTCCGATCTCGTGCTGACCGCCTGCCGCGAAGCGGGGTTCACACCGACTATTGTCGGGCGCAGCGGCCACTGGGATTTCATGGCGGCGCTGGTGCAGGCGGGCGTCGGTATTGCATTGCTGCCCGCGCCGTATTGCCGGCGGCTCGATGTCAACGCGTTCACCTGCCGACCGGTCGTCGCGCCGGAAATTCATTGGGATATGGCCGTGGGCTGGCGGCGTAACGGTTACCTGTCCAATGCGGCGCGCGCGTGGCTCGAGGTCGTTCGACAAACCTTGCCGGCCAATCTCGGCGATGACTTCCTGCAAGGCCCGGCCGAGCGATTTCCGGCACGCGTGCGCAACGCCGCGCCGAGATAGCAACGCAGTAATAGTAAGCGCCACGCCATGAACTAAAACCCCCTGTCCCGCTCGCGCGGGACAGGGGGTTTTAGTTTTTAGTTACTACGCCGATGTCGACCCTCGGCGGCGTCCGGTCAGCCGATCATTCCTGCACGGCAAAGTCGATCCGGCGGTTCGCGAAACGTCCGCTGGCCGTCGAGTTGTCCGCGATCGGGTGCTCATCGCCGAAACCTTGCGCCGTCAGCGAATCAGCCGATACGCCATGCTTCACGAGGAATGCGCGCACTGCTTCAGCCCGCTTCTTCGACAACGCCAGATTCGTGCTCGCCTGGCCGACATTGTCGGAGTAACCACCCACGTTCAGCTTGACTGGCTTGCCGTTCGTCTCGCACGCCTTCAGCACTTGTGCCGATTTCGCCAATGCCAGTTGCGCGTCTTGCGGCGGCACGTCGGAACCCGTGCGGAAATTGATGACTTGCAGGTTCAGCACCTTGGCGACATCGGCTGCGGAACAATCGTCGCTCAGCGACGAGAACGCGCTCATGAACGATTCCTTCGCGCTTTCAACCGCTTGCTTGACGTCGAAGGTGCCGATGGTAAAACCAGCGCCGAACAAGGACTTCAGCTTGTCCATCCAGCCGTTGCGCACGTCTGCAGCCGACCCGCTCAACTCGATCTTCTCGCCCGACAACCTGGCTTCCGCGCCCGGCAGTTGCATCAGCGGCAACAGGCCGTCGAGCTTGTCGAGCCAGCTGGCCGGCTTGGTGTCGGGATCGACGGCGATGGTCGCATTCAGATGATCCGCGCCGAACTTCGCCGTCAGTGCGGCGAGCAGCGTGGCCTTCTCTTCTTCGCTGCCGACCGTTGCGCGAATAGCGGGTGCGCCGAGCTTGTCGACGGTGAATGTCAGCAGTGCGTCCTTGGTCGGTGCGGGTGCGGCAGCGGGTGCCGAAGCCGGAGCAGGTTCCGAAGCCGCTTCAGCAGCAACCACCGGAGTCGATGTCACCACCGGCGCTGCGGCGGAGGCTGCAGCAGGAGCCGCAGCGGGTGCCGGTGCGAGCGGCGTCTGGTTGCCGCAGCTACGGCCGAACAGCAACGCCAGCAAAGCAAGTGCGGCAGCTACAGCCAGCCACCACCATTTCTTCGATCCAGCCTTCTGTTCCATCACGATCCGGTCGAGCGAAGAGTTGACGGCAGCCGATGCGCCGACCGTCGACGGGTGTTCAAGATGCGACGACACCGCTTTCATCTGCGCGGCAACGCCGGACAGGAAACTGGTCGCGCCGCCCAGGCCCAGCGCGCCGGCGATGTCTTCCGTCATGCTTGCCTTCACCATCGGCAACTGATGGCCGAGCAGCGTGGGCAACTGGCCAACGTTGCCGTCGGACTTCGAGAAATAATGCTTTAGCATGCCGAACAGTGCCGTTGTGACGATGCCACCCAACGCATGCGTGGCGCCAACCGATACACCAGTCTTCGCTGCCACCGCGTTGCTCAGCGCGTTCACACGCTCTTCGGACGCCACGCCGCTCGCGAGCCGCATACCCGACGCGAGCAACGATTGCAGGCCGTCGCCGTGGACGAGTTGCGGCAGCATCTCGACAATATTGGCGTTCGAATCCGGCGACATGATGGAAGTGAACAAACTGCGCGCGCCTTCAGGCGATGCGGCTTTGTTCATCAACGACCCGACCAGCGCGGGGGCGATCATGCCGACCACACGCTTCGCTGCTTCGGGGGCGACGCCCAGTTTTGTAGCGAGTTGTTGCAACACGCTTTCGGTCAAAGCGCCCTGTACCAGCTGAATAACATTGATGCTCATTGAATTGCCTTTTCCTTACTTGCGTGATTGCGCGTTCCGCCCTCATAGGGCGGCGCCGATTATAGGTTCGGCATCGAGTAAATAAGGACTTCGGACTAAAAATCGGAAATACCTCAAAGGGCGCGGCGATTTTGCCCGTGGGAAGGTTTTTTGCTCGTCATTGGAGACAGGCCCGGGTTTTATCGGCACGAGTGAAAACCACCCTGACGCGTCGCATAATCGAGGAGCAAACTTCGGGAAAACAACGCCGTTCATCACTAACCGATACTCTTTTCGGGATTAACCTCGGGCATAGAAATAATCCGGAGCATTGAAGCGGACGGGAAAACGAATGTGAAGCGGCAAGCCATCAAGGAGGCAACCGATGAACTCACCCACCTACGGCCAGACACACGAAGTCACCAACCAGGCCCCGCCGCTCGAGCGTTACAACGCGCTCTCGAGCGACCCGGCGCTGGTCGGCGCCATCCAGCGCGAAGGCGCGGCGTGGCACCTCGACACTCTCACCCGCGACGGTCTGGCGCTCACCCATCCCGATATTGTTGCGCTCGCCGACCTGGCCAACCGGCATACGCCGGAGCATCACCCGTTCAGCGCGCGCGGTGAGCGTATCGATGCAATCGAATTTCATCCCGCGTGGCACACGCTGCTTTCCATGCTGCGCGAGCAAGGCCTTCACTCACTGCCGTTCGAAACTGCCGCGCCGAAACCCGGCTCCATGGCCGCGCGTGCCGCCGGGTATTTTCTCCACGCACAACTGGAAAGCGGTTCGTTGTGCCCGCTGACCATGACCTTCGCCAGCATTCCCGTGCTGCAGCAGGAGCCCGCGTTGTACGCGACCCTGCAGGCGCAATTGCTCTCCCGTCAGCATGATCCGCGCGATATCCCGCTCGGCGCCGGCAAGCAGTCGATGATGGTCGGCATGGGCATGACCGAGAAACAGGGTGGCTCGGACGTGCGCAGCAACAGGACCCGCGCGGTTGCGACAAGCGCAGGCGGACGGGGCGGTGAATATCGGCTGATCGGCCATAAGTGGTTCTTTTCCGCACCCCAATGCGACGCCCATCTCGTTCTGGCGCGCACGGACGGCACGGACGATAACGCCCAGGAAAACGGCCCGGTTTCCTGCTTCTACGTGCCGCGTTTCGCACCGGACGGATCGAAGAATGCCGTGCAGGTCCAGCAGCTCAAGGACAAGCTCGGCAACCGTTCGAACGTCAGCAGCGAAGTCGAATTCCTCGATGCCTACGGTGTCATGATCGGTGACGAAGGACGCGGCGTACCGACGATCATCGAAATGGCGAACTTCACGCGTCTCGATTGCGTGATCGGCAGCGCCGCGTTGATGCGTGCCGCGCTGATCCACGCGATTCATCACGCGCGGCATCGGCGCGTGTTCGGCGCAAAACTCATCGACCAGCCGCTGATGCGCAATGTCCTCGCCGACCTCGCGCTGGAATCCGAGGCGGCCACCGTGCTGTTCATGCGGCTCGCGGGCGCATTCGAGAATTCAGGCAGGCCGGAAGAACGCGCGTGGCGCCGCATCGTAACGCCGGCGGCCAAGTTCTGGGTCTGCAAGCGCGCGCTGGAATTCACGGGCGAAGCCATGGAAGTCTGGGGAGGAAACGGTTATGTCGAAACGGGGCCGATGGCGCGGTTTTATCGCGAGGCACCGGTGAATTCGATCTGGGAAGGATCGGGGAATGTGATGTGCCTCGACGTGCTCAGGGCGTTCGAGCGCGAACCCGATGCCGCCCGCGCGCTGCTCGATTCATGGCAGGCGGTGGCGGGCGAACATCGCGTGCTTGGCGCGGCGCTCAACACGCTGCTCGCGATGCTGCGCGGCGACCCGGCTACGCGCGAAGCGTCGGCGCGGGGAATTGCTCAGCAACTGGTGCTCACCGCGCAAGGGGTCCTGCTCGCGCAGCACGCGCCGGCCGGCGTAGCGGCGGCGTTCATGGAAACCCGTCTCGGCGATGCCCGCGCAACGGCGAATCGCGTGTACGGAACGCTGCCGGCAACGTTCGATTTCAACGCGGTGATCGAGCGTGCATTCGCGGGGTAGGTTCGGGGTCATCCCGGGGATTGTTTCCGGATAGCACGGCAATACAACGCTTGATGAATCAAGCCGCGCGTCTACGCCCCTTGCGCACTGGAATTGCCGGGTCCACTTCGGGCGGCGGCCCCGCCTCCACCCCGTTCTCCAGCCTATACAACCACGCGAGCAACTCCGCCACCGCCTGATAAAGCGCAGGCGGAATGCGTGAGTCCAGGTCCACCTGCATCAGCAGCGAGACCATCTCCGGCGATTCATGCACATACAGCCCCGCATCCTTTGCGCGCTGCACGATCATTTCCGCGACCAGCCCATAGCCCTTCGCGACCACGCGCGGCGCGGCGTCGGCGTTCTTCGTGTCGTAGGTGAGCGCGGTGGCCTGCTTGCGCGAATCGTTGCGCATGCTCACGTGTCGCTCCCGGCCGATGGCGATGGCGATGGCGATGGTGATGGCACAGCGCTCGCGGTATCGGCGAAATGGGGGGGCGCCGGATCAGCGGCCAGCGCCGCCAGCGCGTCTCGTGCGTGCACCGTCAACCCGGCAAGCTGAAGACCCGCGGCGTCGAGTTGCTGCCGGAAATGATCGCCATCGGCGGCAAGACGTGCGGCGCCGCCCTCGCTCGCATTCAAGCGCACTACGAGTTGCTGGCCGGTGAGCACCAGGTCCGCGTCCACGTTGCCGAGCGTCGGCAATGTCAGCGTGACCCGTGTGTGCCACGCGCGATCGATACCGGTCGAACCCGCTCCCGCGCCGCTCTCCTGGAACACGTCACGCTCATGGGGAGCGCGGTTCTGCGGCTGGATTTCCCACTCGAACTTCGCACCCGGCCACGCTTCACCAGACCAGCGAAACTGATCGGTGGCGAGCACGTCGAGCTGTTGGCGGACCAGCGGAAGGGTCGACGGATGAATGCCGGAAGCGACGGCCGCCTGCACGGCCGAATCCTGGAGATGCGAGGCTGAAGGCGCCGCGCCCGCTGCCGCGGTCCCCGAACCCTGCGCGGTCGATGAAAACAGGCTCGACGGCATCTCGCGCACCGATGCCGCCAGCGCCGCCGCCTGCTGCGGCGTTTGAGGCGTCGGCACGAGACGCATGGGAGTGAGCGTGTCGGGGGTATCGGCGGCGGTGAACGTCGGCGGAAGCAGCGTTTCGTCGATCCACACTTCGGGCTGCTCGTCGGCCGACGCCGGGAAAGAATCGGACGGCAATGCGCTTCCCAACTTGTCCACGCGAGCCTGAGGCTCGTTTCGCATCGACGCCAGCGAACGCTGTCCGCCCAGCCACAGCGCGATATGGTTTTCGTAGAAAAGGCCGCTGTCGACGACGGTCCTGGCGAGCATCGCGGCGAGCACGGTCGTGGGCAGCGGCGGCGCGGGCGGGTTGACCGCGCTCGCTGCATTCGCCGAACTGGAGGAAAACAACGACCCGGTCAGGCTCTCGAACGCGCTGGCGGCCACGATCAGGCGCGGCGCGGTGGGCCACAGGGGCGTGCTGCCAAGCAAGGCGGGCGTCTCGCTGCCGCCGAACCGCGAGATGATGTAGAGCGTGCGTGCAATGTCGCTCAACGCGGTCTGCGTCGACGGCCCAGCCGCCGTATACGCGCTGATGGCGGCCGCGGGCGTGGCAACCCGCGGGGTATCGACTGAGAGTTGCGAGGTATTGGCTTGAGGCGCAGTCGAACTGGTCTGCGTATTGAGCGCGGACAACAGCATGTCAGTGCGGCTGGCAAGCAGCGCAGCGACGGCGGAGTCCAGTCCAGTCATGCCAGTATCCTAGGGTCTACAGTCCAGTTGCACGGCCGGCAACCGGTTTCAACGAACCGCAAACGCGTCAAAACGCGTCTAGCGGAACCCGATCATCTTTTTCAAAACTCGCACCGGCCTGTTCACCGTGAACAATGCGGCGGACAAACGCGCGAGGCTGGGGGCGCTGAGATCACGAATGGCGGCGTCGTCGGCAAGAATCCGGCGCACCAGTTCAAACTTGCGGGCACGCGCGCTGTCATCCAGTGCGGAATTGGGATCGACCTCTCTCAAGCCGTCGATCAACTCGCGGTACGTGCTTTGCATCGCCTTCAGCTCACCCCATTCTCCGCTGCGTGCTGCGACCAGCATGCACGCAGAAAGTGCGGCAATCGCTTCATAATGAGCGAAATATTCTTGTGTGGTTTTCATTATGTGCAAGCATGTTTCGCGGCTTCACGCCGCAGCCATTTTTGCTGCATCGGGTGCAATCGCCATCCAGGCTTCCTCCAGGGTCGCCAGCAGGCCATCGATCTCCACCAGCACTTCTTCGCTCTGACGCACATTCGCTTCCAGCAACCGGTGCGCCATGTAGGTGTACAACGCGTCCAGGCGCGCCGCGATATCTCCGCCGGCGTCCCTGTTGAGCGCCGGCTGCAAGCCGCTTTCAATGATGTTGATCGCTCTCGTGATCGCCGCGCCGCGCGCCGCGATATTGCGCTGCTGCAGGTGCATCCGCGCCTGGGCGATTGCCTGTCGCGCACCTTGATACAGCATGGCGACCAGCCTGTGCGGGCTCGCGCCCATCACCCCTGTCTGGACGCCGACGCGTGCATAGGCGCTAGCTCCACCGTGTCCCTGGGAAAACATCCGACCCTCTCCTTATGTCGACCAGAGTTGGCGCTTTAGCGCTTACTCTGGTCCCATGCCGTTTTTCGCGGTCGACCAGAGTTGGTGCAAAGCTCCTGCTCTGGTCCCGTTTTCCGTCGTTTCATGGGCGCTGCACGCTAGCGCACTTATTGACGGAAACCGTGATGAACCGATGCCGATGAACTGATCAGGATCCCGCTATTTGTCTGACCGTTTATCGTGCTGCTATCCGGGTTATCGGAGAAAGTGGCAAAAGCTTTAGGCGTGCTTTGCGTCACAACGGATTCCAGGGAGGGAAATAGTCGGCAGGTCGATGGCGCAGAACCAGGCGGCGTTGCGTTCAGACCGAGATGTTCATGATGTCGTTGTAGGCGGACACAAGCTTGTTACGGACTTGCAAACCGAACTGGAACCCTACGTTCGCCTTCTGCATGTCGACCATCACGTCGTTCAGCGAAACGTTTGGCGCGCCCACTTCGAACGCGTGCGCCTCGTTGAGCGCGCTGGTCTGGCTGCTGCTGATGTTGTCGAGAGACGACTTCAGCGCGTCGGCGAAACTGCCGGCGCTCGCTGCACCTGATTCGGGCACGACGCTGCCGCTCGCGACGTTGCCGGCTCCGCCCGCCGCTTGCGTCGCCATGGTCTGCATTTGCTTGAGCGCAGAACTCAGCGGGCTGATGGAAGTATCCATGAAGTCTCCATAAGGAACGGGAAGGAACTGAAAATCGGCAGCAACATGTGGACTGCGGCACTTCTGGGACAATTCGAACCGGGGCCTGTCCCGGGCCTCAGGCCCACGTCTGCGTGTAAGCCTGGGCGGTTCGCCACATGGTCTGACCGATTAGGAAAAAGTCTAGCAGCAGCGCCATTTCGCAAAGCGGGGAAAGGGGACCAAAACTCGCGTCTGTTCGCTGAATCGACTTACCTCTCCTTACGGATAATTCCTCTCATGAAAGTGTCTGCAGTGCGCGCGGCCGTCGCCGGTGCACTCCGCAGAAAACGCAAGACTCGGAGAGTTTCGAAGCATGGATTCCACAACCAACCTGATCAACCCGGAGGCCCGCATGGGTCTGACTGGCACGCAGCCAGGCGCCGCCGGGTCGATCGCCGCAGGTACGGGCGGAGCCGGCTATTCGGGCGGCGCGGACTTTGGCGGCGCCGGCTTCGGCCCGCGCATGGCGACGCTCAACCAGTTCCGCAACAACCCGCGCATGCCGCTGATCATCGCGGTGGCTATCCTGGCGGTAGTGGTGGCGGGCCTCGTGATGTGGTCGCGCCAGCCGGATTACCGGGTGTTGTTCAGCAACCTCTCCGACCGCGATGGCGGCGCGATCATCGCTGCGCTGCAGCAAGGCAATATCCCCTACAAGATTGCTGAATCGGGCGGCGCGATCCTGGTTCCGAACGACGCGGTGCACGAAACCCGTCTGCGCCTGGCGTCCCAGGGTTTGCCGAAGAACGGCTCCGTCGGCTTCGAATTGATGGACAACCAGAAGTTCGGCATCAGCCAGTTCGCCGAACAGGTCAACTATCAGCGGGCGCTTGAAGGCGAGCTGGAAAAAACCATCGCATCGATCTCCTCGGTGCGTGAAGCCCGCGTCCATCTCGCCATTCCGAAGCCCACCGTGTTTGTGCGTGAAAAGGAACTGCCGACCGCGTCCGTCATGCTGAATCTCTATCCCGGCCGTGCGCTGGACGAGGGTCAGATCCTCGCGATCCAGCATATGGTGTCCTCCAGCGTGGCGGACCTGCCGGTGAAGGGCGTGACCATCGTCGATCAGGACGGCAACCTGCTCACGCAGCAAAGCTCGGCGAACGGCCTGGACGCGTCGCAGCTCAAATATGTGCAGCAGATCGAGCGTAATACCCAGGGACGCATCGACGCCATCCTCGCGCCGCTGTTCGGTGCAGGCAACGCGCACTCGCAGGTGAGCGCGGATATCGACTTCTCGAAGCTCGAGCAAACCGCCGAAAGCTATGGTCCGAACGCCAACCCGCAAAACACGGCGATCCGCAGTCAGCAGTCGAGTGTTTCGAATGACAGCGGGGGCGCAGCCGCGGGCGGCGTGCCGGGCGCGCTGTCGAACCAGCCGCCGGCTGCAGCGTCCGCGCCTATCGACGCAGCCGCCAGCGGCGTCGACGGGAAAACCGCGCCGGTCAGCATGCGCAAGGACACCACGACCAACTACGAAGTCGACCGCACCGTGCGCCACTACGAGCAGCCCATGGGCGGCATCAAGCGCCTGTCCGTCGCGGTGGTGGTGAACTACCAGAAGCAAGTCGATGCCAAGGGCCTGGTGAGCATGCAGCCGCTCTCCGCCGACAAGCTCGCGCAGGTCCAGCAACTGGTGAAAGACGCGATGGGCTACGACGAAAAGCGTGGCGATTCGGTGAACGTGGTCAACAGCACCTTCCTGGTGGATTCGACCGTGATTCCCGACGTGCCGTGGTGGCGCACCCCGGACATGATCGCGCGCGCGATTCAGCTCGCGAAGTACGCGGGGATTGGTGCGGTGGCGTTGTTCCTGTATTTCAGCATGGTCAAGCCGGCGATGCGCCGCGCGTTCCCGCCGCCCGCACCGCCGCCCGCGCTCGGCGCACCGGACGACATGTCGATGCTCGACGGCCCGTCCATGCCGAAATCGCAGATTGAAGAAGAAAAGGATGCCGAGGTGAGTTTGCTCGGTCACGAAAGCAACAAGGCCAAGTTCGAACGCAATCTCGATTACGCGCGCATGGTCGCGCGCCAGGATCCGAGAATCGTCGCGACGGTCGTCAAGAACTGGGTGTCCGATGAACGCTGAAGGCCTCAATAAAGCCGCGCTCCTGCTGATGTCGATCGGTGAATCGGAAGCGGCGGAAGTGTTCAAGTACCTTGGACCGCGCGAGGTGCAGAAGATCGGCGCGACCATGGCGACGTTGAAAAACGTCACGCGCGAGCAGCTCGACAATGTGATGACCGAGTTCGTCCAGGAAGCCGAGCAGCACACCGCGCTGTCGCTCGATTCGAGCGAATATATCCGGGCGGTGCTGACCAAGGCGCTGGGCGAAAACAAGGCGGGCGCGCTGATCGACCGGATCCTGCAGGGCAGCGATACCAGCGGCATCGAAGGCCTGAAGTGGATGGATTCGGCCGCTGTCGCCGAGCTGATCAAGAACGAGCATCCGCAGATCATTGCGACGATCCTGGTTCACCTGGACCGCGACCAGGCGTCCGAGATCGTGGCGCTGATGACCGAACGTTTGCGCAATGACGTGCTGCTGCGCATTGCCACGCTCGACGGCATCCAGCCGGCCGCGCTGCGCGAACTCGATGACGTGCTGACCACCCTGCTCTCCGGCAGCGACAACCTGAAGCGCGCGCCGATGGGCGGCATCCGCACGGCGGCGGAAATCCTCAACTTCATGTCGACGGCGCACGAAGAATCCGTGATCGAAAACGTCAAGGAATTCGATGCGGAACTGGCGCAGAAGATCATCGATCAAATGTTTGTGTTCGAGAATCTCCTGGAACTGGACGACCGCGCAATCCAGTTGCTGCTGAAAGAAGTGGAATCCGAAACGCTGATCGTCTCGCTGAAAGGCGCCCAACCGCCGCTGCGGCAGAAGTTCCTCGCGAACATGTCGCAGCGCGCCGCCGAACTGCTGGCCGAAGATCTCGACTCGCGCGGCCCGGTGCGGCTCTCGGAAGTCGAGGCGCAGCAGCGCAGGATCCTGCAGGTCGTGCGCAACCTGGCCGAATCGGGTCAGATCCAGTTAGGCGGCAAGGCCGAGGACGCGTATGTCTGATGCTGCCGAAGCCGCCAAGAAAGCTCGCATGACCGCTTATCAGCGCTGGGAGATGGCGTCGTTCGATCCGGTTCCGGCCGATCGCAGCGCCGCCGATCAAGCCGCGCTCGAAAAGCACTTGCGCCGTGTTCGCGACGAAGCGCACGCGCAAGGACTGGCATCGGGCCATGTGGCGGGTCAGGCAATGGGCTACAAGGCCGGTTATGACCAGGGTTACGAACAGGGCCTGGAAGAAGGCCGCCGCGAGTCGCGGGCAGAAGCCGCGCGGCTGGCGCAGATGGCCGATACCTTCAAGACCGCGCTGCAAGCCGCCGACGCCGTTGTTGCCGAAGCGCTGACGGCGCTGGCGCTGGACATCGCGCAGCAAGTGGTGTCGCAGCATCTGACACTTGATCCGACCGCTGTGCTGGCGGTCGCGCGCTCGGTGATCGCGGCCGAGCCGGCGCTGGCCGGCGCGCCGTATCTGACGGTGAATCCGGCGGATTTGCCGATTGTCGAAGCCTATTTGCTGGAAGAGCTCCAGGCGGCGGGATGGGCGGTCAGGACCGACCCGGATATTGAGCGCGGCGGTTGCCGGGCGCAGGCGGCAAGCGGTGAAGTCGATGCAACCAACAAGACGCGCTGGGAGCGTGTGGCGGCGGCGCTCGGGAGGTCACAACCATGGTGAACTCAGCCCATGTCAATGTGAGCGCTGCGCGCCGCGTCACGCAGGAAGGGTTGAGCGAGCTCGAACAGGAATTGGCGCGGGCGTCGTTCGGGCCACTCGCCGTGGACGATGACGCCGAACCGACAGCCGAAGAAATCGCGGCGCAGACTATCGTCGATCTCGCCGATATGGCGAACAACCCGTATCTGGATGGCTGGCGCGCGCAGCTCGAAGCAAGCAAGGCGCGTAGCCAGATTTCGAAACCGCTGCGCGCATGCGGGCGTCTCACGCGTGCAGCCGGGCTGGTGCTGGAAGCGGTGGGATTGAAGCTGGGCGTGGGGTCGGAATGCATGATCGAGTTGCCTGCCGGCAGTTCGATCCCGATGGCCGAAGCCGAAGTCGTTGGTTTCTCCGGCGACAAGCTGTTCCTCATGCCGACCACCGAAGTCTCCGGCCTGTTGCCGGGGGCGCGCGTGTATCCGCTGGAAAGCGCGCCGATCAACGACCCGATGGCCGGCGCCAAGCGTTTGCCGGTTGGTTGGGAGATGCTCGGCCGCGTGGTCGACGCGTCGGGCAAGCCGCTTGATGGGCTTGGGCCCCTTGGCTCGAAGGTCGATGCGCCGCTGACCGCGCCGACCATCAACCCGCTGAATCGCGAGCCTATTCACAAGGTGCTCGACGTCGGCGTGCGCGCGATCAACGCGTTGCTGACCGTGGGACGCGGCCAGCGCATGGGCCTGTTCGCGGGCTCGGGCGTGGGCAAGTCCGTGCTGCTCGGCACCATGGCGCGCTACACGAGCGCCGAAGTGATCGTGATCGGGCTGATTGGTGAACGGGGCCGCGAGGTGAAGGAGTTCATCGAGCAGATTCTTGGCGAAGACGGGCTCGCGCGCTCGGTCGTGGTGGCGGCGCCGGCGGATGTGTCGCCCATTTTGCGGATGCAGGGTGCGACCTACGCGACCTCATTGGCGGAATATTTTCGGGATCAGGGCAAACACGTACTGCTGCTGATGGATTCACTCACGCGCTATGCGATGGCGCAGCGGGAGATTGCGCTCGCGATCGGCGAACCGCCCGCCACCAAAGGGTATCCGCCCTCCGTGTTCGCGAAACTGCCGGCGCTGGTTGAGCGAACCGGGAACGGCCGGGAGGGTGCCGGATCGATCACGGCTTTTTATACGGTCTTGACTGAAGGGGACGATCAGCAAGATCCTATCGCCGATTCAGCGCGCGCGATTCTCGACGGCCACATTGTGCTGTCGCGTTCATTGGCCGAAGCGGGGCATTACCCGGCCATCGACATTGAAGCGTCCATCAGCCGGGCGATGACGGCGCTGATCGACGACAAGCATCTGGACCGGGTGCGTTTGTTCAAGCAGATGTTGTCGCGCTACCAGCGCAACCGCGATTTGATCAATGTAGGCGCGTATTCCACGGGGCGGGATGCGTTACTCGATCGGGCGATTGCGTTGTATCCGCGGATCGAAGCGTTTTTGCAGCAAGGATTTCGTGAGCAAGCCATGTTTGAACCGAGCCTGGCCCAACTCGATGCGTTGTTCGAATAAAGATAATTTAGGAACCTGACTTCCATGTCCAAGCATCTGCCGATCAAGACCCTGATCAACCTCGCGGAAGAAGAACTGGAGGCTGCCACGAAAAAGCTTGGCAAGCTCCAGCAAGAACGTGACGAGGTGGAGACGCAGTTGAACTCGCTGGTTACGTATCGCGACGAGTATCACGCGCGTTTTACGGCGTCGGCGCAGGAAGGCACGACCGCGCAGACGCTGCGCAACTTCCAGGCATTCGTCGATACCCTCGACTCGGCCATCAGCCAGCAGCGTGTGCTGCTCGCGGGCGCGAACCAGCGGCTGGAAGCGGCCAAGCCCGAATGGCAGCAGCGCAAGCAGAAGCTGGGCTCGTACGAAGTGCTGGCTGCGCGCGGCGAGTTGGTGAAGGCGAAGCAGGAGGCACGCATCGAACAGCGGGACTCCGATGAGCATGCTTCCAAGATGTTGCGGATGCGCGCCGAAAAGGCATGAAGTTGGCTTGAATATTTTAGCGATTTTTATCGTGGATACGATACAAGGGGCCCAGTATGTCGACCGTTAATTCTGCCAGCACGATGCTTGGCCTGAGCGCTGCCCAATCGCGGAACGCGGCGGCAACGTCGGCGAGCGATAACGCGGCGGCATCGTTTGTATCGACGCTGCATAACATAACCGCCAAGGCGAACGAGGAAGCGGCCGCTCAGGCGCGCGTGCAGGCGCAAGCGCAGGCGGCGAAAGCCGCGACGGCGGCATCGGCCGCGCGCGGCAGCGTCCACGACGCGCCCAAGCCCGACGACGCTTCAACTGCACAAGCTAAAGCGGCGGCAGACCAGGCCGATAGCGCGGATCAGGCTGCGGCTGCAGATCAGACGCAGGCGGCGGGCTCAACTTCGGCGGCGGCGACGGCTTCGTCCGCGTCATCGGCTTCATCGGCTTCATCCACGGCCAATCAGGCACAGGGATCGACTAGCTCGACGGCGACGGCATCCACGACGGCGGCTGACGCAAGCGCAGCCGACGCGGCCGCTCAGGCGGATGCGGCGAAGGCGCAACCGGAAGCTGTTGCCGCAGCGGCAGCAGCGACTGCGGCGGCGACCGCAGCGGCAATGTTGAAAGCGCGCGGGGCGGCGGCCGCGGATCCGGCCACGGCTTCGACCGACCCGGCGACTGCCGCGATGGCTGCGGAAGCGATGAGCGCGACGTCTTCCACGCAATCGAAAGACAAGTCGAGCGACGCCAAGGCCGCGGATGATGCCGCGGTTCAGGCTGCCCTTGCGCAGTTGGCGAATACACAGGGTGCCGCGACGCCATCGCCCGATGCTGCGGCAGCGGCGGCCGCTGCTTTGGCGAATGGTGCGAATGCGGCGAACGCGGCCAACGCTGCAAATGCCAACGCGGGTGGAAAGGCGGGTGGTTCGAGGCAGTCGGGTCGGGCGGTATCGATGACAGCGTCTGCGGGTGATTCCACGAGCCGTGCATCGGTGACGCAGCAAACCGGCACGGCATCGGCTTCGCAACAAGCCGATGCAACGGCGCTGGCGACCGCGACACCGGCCGATGACGGCAGCGCCGCGTACAAGGCGACTGCTGACGCTGCAGCGCATTCGGCTTCGATGCAGGCAGCGTCGGCGACGGCGGGAAGCGCTCCAGTCCAGAGTGCGGCAGCGGCAGCCGGCAGTGCAGCCATTGCACCGCATGTCGGGTCGAGTGGATGGGACGAGGCGTTCAGCCAGAAGGTGGTGTTTCTGTCGAATGGTCACCAGCAGAGTGCTGAATTGACGTTGAATCCGAAGGATCTGGGACCGTTGCAAGTGGTATTGCAGGTCACCGACAACCATGCGCACGCGTTGTTCGTTTCGACACATGCGCAGGTCCGGGCGGCTGTCGAGGCAGCGTTACCGACTTTGCGTGAAGCGATGCAGGCGAGCGGAATTGGTTTGGGCAGCGCAAGCGTCAGCAATGGTTTCGCAGGTCAGCAGTCGGGCCAGCAGGGTGGTGGAGCGTCGTCGGGAGCGGGCGGCCGAGGCTCGGGTGGAATGAGCGGCACGGATGACGCGGGAAGCGTGGATGCACTGAGCGCGATCAGCATGCCGGTGCGTAAGCAGGTGGGGCTGGTCGACACATTTGCTTGAAGCGGGGCGAGCGCAACGCTCGCGAGTGAGCTTATAACCAGAGCCGGGCCGGGCGTCATTGGGTGAAGACGACGTGCCATAAAGACGGCGAGAGCCGTACAAAATCCTTGAGCTCTGGTGCTTGCCCGACACTCGTGGCCAAGCGTGTTCATGTTGGAATCCGCGGGGCCACAGACCCTTAAAACAGCGACTCCGACCGCTAACGCAGAAACCCTGCAATCAGGCATAGCCCCCGCTACGCCCTCCGAAAGCCCTCGCTCAAATCCCCCCGCGCTTAAGCAAAATCCACTCGTCGATCCGCACCAACAAAACCCAAACTCACGAGTTAGCCCTAATAACCCCTTCTGTTCGGGCCATCGCAGAGACTCACTTTCGCCAACAATTCAGGCTACAGAAAGAGGTCCGCAATCATGGCAAGCACCACCGCAACTCAACAACCTATTGTCAACGTGAAGAGCGGCAGGATGAAGCGCATCTTGCTGATCGTATTGGGTCTTATCGTTTTGCTGGGCGCTGGTGCTGCTGGTGCTTACTACTACTTCCAGCACAAGCCTGAATCCGGGGCGGCGGCGAAGCTGGCGCCCGCAGCACCCCCGGTGTTCTTCCCTCTGGAGTCCATGACGGTCAATCTCCAGTCCGACGACACCATGCACTACTTGCGGATCGGCTTGACGCTGAAGCTGCCGGACCAGAAGGCACAAACCGCGCTGACCGAGCGCATGCCGGAAGTACGCAGCCACATTCTGATGTTGCTGTCGGCGAAGCGTCCGGACGATCTGGCGGGGATCGACGGCAAGCGTGAGCTTGCGAAGGAACTGCTGGAGACGGTCCAGAAGACGGGGGGCACGCCGGACAGTCCGGCACGCGTCCAGGAAGTGTTGTTCACGGAATTCGTCGTTCAATAATCCGCGCAACCACCCTCGCCTTCAACCGCTTCAGCACAAGCAAAAGCAACCGCGCACAGGAACCAAGGAACACTCATGGGCCACGAAGAGTTCATGTCGCAGGAGGAGGTGGATGCCCTGCTCAAGGGCGTCACCGGGGAAGTCGACACTGTTGCCGACGAAACGCGCCACCATGGCGTACGCCCCTACAACCTCGCGACGCAGGAACGCATCGTCCGGGGCCGGATGCCCGGCCTGGAAATCATCAACGACCGCTTCGCGCGTCTCCTGCGCGTGGGCATCTTCAACTTCATGCGGCGTTCGGCGGAAATCTCGGTCGGTCCGGTGAAGGTGCAGAAGTACAGCGAATTCACCCGCAACCTGCCGATCCCGACGAACCTGAACCTCGTCCACGTCAAGCCGTTGCGCGGCACGTCGCTGTTCGTGTTCGATCCGAACCTGGTGTTCTTTGTCGTCGATAACCTCTTCGGCGGCGACGGCCGTTTCCACACGCGCGTGGAAGGCCGCGAATTCACGCAGACCGAACAACGCATCATCAGCAAGTTGCTGAACCTCGTATTCGAACACTACGCGGCATCGTGGAAATCGGTGCGAACGCTTAACTTCGAATACGTGCGCTCGGAAATGCACACGCAGTTCGCGAACGTGGCCACGCCGAACGAGATCGTGATCGTCACGCAGTTCTCCATTGAATTCGGCACGACCGGCGGCACGCTGCACATCTGCATGCCGTATTCGATGATCGAACCGATCCGCGACATCCTCTCCTCACCCATCCAGGGCGAAGCGCTCGAAGTGGATCGCCGCTGGATCCGCGTGTTGTCGCAGCAAGTGCAGGCGGCCGAAGTGGAACTCACGGTGGATCTGGCGGAGATCGGCACGACCTTCGAAAAGATTCTCAACATGCGGGCAGGCGACGTCCTGCCGATCAATGTGCCCGAAGTGGTCACGGCAAAAGTGGACGGCGTGCCGGTCATGGAATGCGGCTACGGAATTTTCAATGGTCAATACGCGTTGCGCGTCCAGAAGATGATCAGCGCAACCGACACGATGAAGGAAGGTGGATATGAGTGACGTAACTGAACCGGGCACGCTGCCGTCCGATCCGCTCAAGGGCGAGGACTTCGGCATGGACGACTGGGCAAGCGCGCTGGCTGAACAGAACGGCAATGAAACGCCGGCAACGGCTTCGTCAGCGGGAGTGTTCCAGCCTTTGTCGAAAGTCGAGGCGCCCTCGACACGCAATGACATCGACATGATTCTCGATATCCCCGTGCAGATGACGGTGGAACTCGGGCGGACCAAGATCGCGATCCGCAACCTGCTGCAACTGGCGCAGGGGTCGGTGGTGGAACTCGACGGCCTGGCCGGCGAACCGATGGACGTGCTGGTCAACGGCTGCCTGATCGCGCAGGGCGAAGTCGTGGTGGTCAACGACAAGTTCGGTATCCGTCTCACCGACATCATCACGCCGTCCGAACGCATCAGGAAGTTGAATCGATGAAACGCTTTGCCGCCGCGCTTGCCGCATGGTCAGCACTTGCCATGACGCTTGTCGCCCACACGGCTCACGCCGCCGACATGAACGCCGTCAATCACGCGGCGCAGATTGCATCGGGCGTCGGCGCGGGCACGGCCGTGCCGTCGCTCGGAGTGGGCGCGGTGCTGCAGACGCTGCTCGGACTGGCAATCGTGATTGCATTCGTGTTCGGCTGCGCATGGCTCGCGCGCAAATTCGGCGTAGCGGGCAGCCAGCGCACGGGTCTCGTGAAGGTGATTGGCGGGGCGTCGCTGGGCAACAAGGAGCGCGTCTCGGTGGTGGAGATCGGCGATACATGGCTCGTGCTCGGCGCGGCGCCCGGCAATGTGCGGTTGCTGCACACCATGCCGGCGGGGTCGGTGGCCCTTAACGGCACGGAAGCAGGCGCCCCCCCCGAGGGCCAACCGCTGCAAGGCAGTTTCGGTCAACGTTTTCGCGATGCCCTCGCTGGTGAAGCGACCAAGCGTCTGCAAAAGTTCGCGGGCGGGAGCAAGTAATGCAGGCTCGTTTTCCAGCACGATGCGTGAGACTGGCGAGGCTGTTGCTGCCCGTCGTCATGCTGGCCCTCCCCTATACCGCTTTCGCGCAAAGCACCGCAGGACTTCCCGCGTTCAACACCAGCGCTGGCCCGAACGGCGGCACGACGTATTCGCTCAGCGTCCAGACGATGCTGCTGCTCACGATGCTGTCGTTCCTGCCGGCCATGCTGCTGATGATGACGAGCTTCACGCGCATCATCATTGTTCTGTCGCTGTTGCGGCAGGCGCTGGGCACGACCAGCACGCCGCCTAACCAGGTGCTCGTCGGACTCGCGCTGTTTCTCACGCTGTTCGTGATGTCGCCGGTCCTCGACCGCGCTTACGCCGACGCCTACAAGCCGTTCTCCGACGGCACGATCACGATGGACCAGGCCATGACGCGCGGCGTCGCGCCGTTCAAGCAATTCATGCTGCGCCAGACCCGCGAAGCCGATCTCGCGCTGTTCGCCAGGATTGCCAAGGCGCCGCCCATGAACGGTCCCGAGGACGTGCCGCTCTCGCTGCTGGTGCCGTCGTTCGTGACCAGCGAGCTCAAGACCGGCTTCCAGATTGGCTTCACCATCTTCATTCCGTTCCTGATCATCGACATGGTGGTGGCGAGCGTGCTGATGTCGATGGGGATGATGATGGTGTCGCCCACCACCATTTCGTTGCCGTTCAAGCTGATGTTGTTCGTGCTGGTGGACGGTTGGCAGTTGCTGATCGGCTCGCTTGCGCAGAGCTTCGTATCGTAGAGCAGAGAAAGACACCAGGACCGAGACTCACACGATGACACCCGAATCCGTCATGTCGATCGCGCATCAGGCCATGTACGTGGCGCTGTTGCTCGCCGCTCCGTTGTTGCTGGTCGCGCTGGTGGTCGGCCTGGTCGTGAGCCTGTTCCAGGCCGCGACCCAGATCAACGAAAGCACGCTCTCGTTCATTCCGAAATTGCTCGCGGTGGCGCTCACGCTCGTGATCGCCGGTCCGTGGATGCTGGAAACGCTGCTCGACTACATGCGCCACGTTTTCACCATCACGCCCGCCATCACCGGCTGACGATGTTCTCCGTCACTTACGCGCAGCTCAATCTCTGGCTGACGTCCTTCCTCTGGCCGTTCACGCGCATTCTCGCGCTGATCGCAACCGCCCCGCTGCTCAGCCAGCAGGCCATTCCGATTCGCGTCAAGGTCGCGGTGGCCGCGTTCCTCGCGCTGATCGTGGCGCCCACTATTGGCGCGTTGCCCCAAGTGACCGTGTTTTCCGCCGATGGCGTGATGATCATCGTCAATCAGTTCCTGGTCGGCGCGGCGCTCGGCATGACGATGCAGATTGCGTTCGCTGCCATCGATGCCGCCGGCGAGTTTATCGGCATGCAAATGGGCCTCGGTTTCGCGATGCTCTACGACCCGCGTGAGGGCGGGAATTCGGTGGTGATATCGCGGTATCTGAACACCATCGCCATGCTGGCGTTCCTCGTGGTCGACGGCCATCTGCAAATGATCAGCGCCCTTGTGCAGACGTTTCAAAGCGTGCCGGTGAGCGCGAACGTGCTGGGTTCGGCCGTCTATGCGCGCGGCTGGCAGACGCTTGCCACGTACGGCGTGAGCGTATTTTCCACGGGCTTGTTGCTGTCATTGCCGGTGGTCACCGCGTTGCTGATCGCCAATCTGGCGCTGGGCATCCTGAATCGCGCGGCGCCCCAGATCGGAATTTTCCAGGTGGGCTTTCCGGTCACCATGCTGGTCGGATTCCTGCTGATCCAGTTGATGATCCCCAACATGATCCCGTTCTTTCAACGCATTTTCGAGAGTGGCATCGACCAGATGGGGCGCGTCGCGGCTGCGCTTTAGCACGCCGCTCAAGTGGCAGCAGTCAATCAACCAGCTCGTACGCCGTGCTGCGCCCGCCTGACATCGATCTCCGCAGCACCCCCAATGCCATCAATTCGCCGATGTCACGCAACGCTGTATCCGGCGAACACTTCGCTATGGCGGCCCACTTGCTGCTGGTCAGCTTGCCGTCGAAACCATCCAGCAGCCGCTTCAGCAGCTTGATCTGCCGCTCGTTGAATGGAGCGGCAGCCCAGCGCTGCCAGAAACGCGTCTTGACCAGCACTGTGTCCACGGTGTGCTGGGCGTTGTCCACTGCGCGATGCAACGTGTCCAGGAACCATGTGAGCCACGCGGTTACGTCGAGCGATCCGCGCTGCGTCTGCTCGAGGATGTCGTAATAAGCGCTGCGCTCGGACTGGATCTGCGCGGACAAGCTGTAGAAGCGCTGCGGACTGCCGTCGGCGCGGGCGAGCAGCAAGTCGCCTATTGCCCGGGCAATGCGGCCGTTGCCGTCGTCGAAAGGATGCAGCGTGACAAACCACAAATGCGCCAGCCCGGCCTTGATCACCGGAGCCACTTCGGAGTCGCGATTGAGCCAGTCGAGGAAACGCGTAGTCTCGGCCTCGAGGCGATTAGCCGGCGGCGCCTCGAAATGAACCTGCTGGCGGCCGATGGGTCCAGAGACAACCTGCATGGCGCCGTTTTCGTCGTTGCGCCATGCGCCGATCTGGATCCGGGACAACGCGCTGAAGCCGGTGGGAAACAACGCCGCATGCCATGCAAACAAGCGCTCGCGAGTCAGCGGCGCGTTGCAACGGGCGGTCGCGTCGAGCACCATTTCGACCACGCCTTCCACGTGCCGGTCGACGGGTGCAAGCGCGCCGATATCCACCCCAAGCCGGCGGGCGATAGACGATCGGACAGAGTCCGCATTCAGCCTTTCCCCTTCGATCTCGCTGGTCTTGAGCACGTCCTCCGTCAGCGCGATCAGGCTCGCCTGGTTGCGCAGGGTCAAACCGACATCGGCGAGCCGGCCGAGCAGCAGACCTTGGGCGCGACTGACCGCAGCCAGCGGCGCGGCGATCACCGACAGATCGTAGCGCCAGGCCGGCCAGTCAGGATCCTCCCAGATAAAAGTCCATTCTCCGCGTTTCATGCGGTGATTATGAGGCGTAATCACCGCAAAGGGTGATTTATTCTCCGCATTAAATGCGGATAATAAGCTCTCTATTCACCGCACGCATTTGGCTGCAAGGGTTCCAGGCGTTCCAGACGCATCGGCGCCGCCCAAACGCCGCCCATACGCCGCCCGATAAAAAGGGCCGCCCTTCAAACCGGCGGCCCAAAACACATCCCACTGCCCACATCAATTCCTTCCCTGCTCGCCCCCGGCGCTTAGCCGGTCAAGTAGTTGAACAGCGACATCTTCTGGATCTGCGCAAACGCCTGCTGCGCGGCCTGCAATGAGGTCTGCGTCATTTCGTACTGGCTGATCGCTGCGGGCAGATTGACGCTGACCAGGTCTGACAGATTGCTGGCGGTTTGCGTCGAGGTTGTCTGCATCGCGGTCTGCGTCGCCGTGACTTCCTGCTCGCGGCCACCTACCGCTGTCTGCGTCGTCAGCACGTTGTTGAACGTGTTGCTGATTTTCGTACCCGCCGTGGTCAGCGCGTTTTGCAGCGTCGCCTGCGCGGAGGTCGAATCGGCAGGCTGCTTCAGCGCATTCACCAGCGAATCGAGCGTCGAGAAAATGTCCGTATCGCTGACGTTGCCTGTGTTCGCCGGCGCCACGGTGAATGTATCGCCCGATGCCGGCGTCCCGGAAATAGCGACGGTCTGCGAACCGAGCGTGATGTTGCCGCCGGCCGTGTAAGGGGTCGGCGGGGTCACGGTCGTTGTCGTGCCCGTCGCCGGATCCAGAGCCGTGACCGAGTACGAGCTGACGGTCGAGGTCGTGGGCGGCGTCCCGGTGGTCGTGGTGCCGAAAGTGATGGTGTAGGTCGACGAGTTGGCAGGATCGCTGCTGTTGGTCACGCTGACCGGACTGATCGTGCCCGACCCGGTGTTAGCGGCCGATCCCGACGAAACCGGCGCGCTTTCGTTCGACGAAACGCTTTGGAAGATTGCCGAACCCGGATCCGCGACGTTGATCGTGCGGGTGTCGGAAATCTGCACCTGCCGCTGCCCGGGGCCGCCCGCGTAGGTCGCGCCAACGCCGGAGGGGTTGTCGTTGAATGGCTTCGAGCCGCCCTGGAAGCCGGCAAAGATGTAGTTGCCGTTGGCGTCGGTGGTGTTGGCGAGCGTCATCAGCGTACTGCGATAACCCTGGAGCTGGGTCGCGAGCGCGCTGCGGTCGGTGTCGTTGAGCGTGCCGTTGCCGGCATTCACCACCAGCGACTGGATGCTCTGCATCACGTTCGTCACACTCGTGAGCGTGGAGTCTTCCTGCTGCAACGAGGTCAGCGCAGACGACTGGTTGGTCGAGTATTGCGCGAGGTTGGCCGCCTGCGCGGTCAACGCCACGGCTTGCGCGGCGCCGAGCGGATTGTCCGCCGCGGTCTGCAAGCTTTTGCCCGATGAGATCTGCGCATACAGGTTGGAGAGCGATGCCTGCTGATTGTTCATCGTCGAGACGCCCGACGTGAAGTACTCGAAGGTGGAGATGCGCATCGTGAAAACCTCAGTTGAAAATGCCGAGCAGCGTTGTGAACAGCGTGGAGGCGGTCTGGATGACCTTGCTGTTGGCCTGGTACAACTGCTGGTACTGAATCAGGTTGGCGGCCTCTTCATTCAGGTTCACGCCCGACACTGACTGCTGCGCCGACGTCGCCTGCGTGAGCACCGCGGTCGCCGACGTACTGGAACTCTGCAGATTGTTGGTCTCGTTGCCGATCTGGTTGACGTAGTTCGCGTACGCGCTCGTCAACGAGTCCGTGCCGCCGTTCAGCGACTTCGCCGACCCGAGATTCGCCATCGCGAGTGCGTTGCTGCCGTCGCTGCTGCCGCCCTTGTTCGCCGCGATGGTGAAGGTATCGCCATTTGCCGGCGTGCCGCTGATCGTTGCGCTGA
The DNA here is from genome assembly GCF_001544555.2 of Caballeronia udeis. Classification (GTDB taxonomy): domain Bacteria; phylum Pseudomonadota; class Gammaproteobacteria; order Burkholderiales; family Burkholderiaceae; genus Caballeronia; species Caballeronia udeis. Next base: position 63,215 of record NZ_FCOK02000011.1, read on the forward strand.
CACCCGTACCGTTCGATAGGGTGAGACCCTGCGCGGGGTTGTAGGCGATCGGCAAACCCGGCGCAACGGTCGTGCCGTTCGGCAACGTGACCTGCACGTTCGACGTAAATTGCTGCGCCGTCGAGTTGTACGTCAGCGTCATGCTGCTCGGGATCGAATATCCGGCTGTCACGGTCGCCGCCGAGATGTTCGCGGTGCCTGCGTTGCTCGCTCCCGCCGATGCCACCGCCGGAGACGCTGCAGCGATTGCGGTCGGGTTCGTGGTCACCAGCGTGAAGGCGGCGAGCGCGCCGCTCGTTGGCTGGATGTTGAACGAATCGCCGGCCTTCATGATGCCGCTCGTCACCGAGATATTCAGGCCCGCGATCGTGCCGGTGACCGCGCCGGTTGCGGTTGAAGTGGGCGCGAGGGTGCCGAGGACCGCGCCGCTCGCGCTGTCGGTGAGCGTGTAGTTGGTGCCGTTGTAGGACAGCGTGTAGTTGCCGTTGGTCGGCTGGGTCGGATTCGCAATCGATACGCTTAGCGGAGCAGTGCCCGTATTGCGCGAATTCGCATAGATGGTCGGGCTGCCGGTCGAGAACAGCGCGGTGCCGGGGTTGCCGTTCAGGTCCACGCCCAGCGCGTTTTGCTGGTTCAGCTGCGCGGCGAAACTGGTCGCGAGCGAGCCAAGCTGGGCCTGCGCCGGATCGAGCGACTGGCTGCGGAACGCAAGCAATCCGCCTACCGTACCGCCGCCGAACGTGGAGTCCGGCAGATATTGCGTTTGCGCGGGCGTCTGCGGCGAGCCGGTCGGCGATGCATACGCGATCGACAACTCGCTCGGGTCCGACGTCGACGTCACCGCCTGCAGTTGATACCCCGTGGTACCCGAAACCAGCGGCTGGCCCGTGCCGATCGACACGTTGTACATGCCGTTGACCGTGGTGACCTGCACGTTCGTCAACTGGCTGAGGTTCGATACCGCCTGATCCCGCGCATCGAGCAACTGGTTCGGCGGCTGGCCCTGCGCGCTCGCGGTCACAATCTGGCCGTTCAGCGTGGCGATCTGGTTGGTGTAGCTGTTGATCTGCGTGACCGCGTTGGTAAGCGACTGGTTGACGCCGGAGCGAAGCTGGTTGTAGTTCGCAGCCGCAGCATTCATCTGGTCGACAAGCGATTGCCCGCTGCTCATCAGCGACTGCCGCGTCGACGTCGTGGCGGGGCTGTTCGCCACCGACTGCAAGCTCGTGAAATAGCTCGTCATGCCGGCGCCAACACCCGTTGTCGGATCGCCCACGATGTTGTTCAACTGCGACAACATCGAATAGTAGGTGTTCAGCGAACTGCTGTTGGACTGCGCGGCATTGAGCTGCGTGGTCAGGAACGAACTGTATGAGCGCTGGACAGTCGCCGTCGTCACCCCGGAGCCCAGATAACCCGACGTCGTATATTGCCCCGACGCTTCCTGGTACACCGGCTTTTCCTGGGTGTAGCCAGGGGTCGCGGCGTTGCTGATGTTCTGTCCGGTAGTCGTCAAACCCCATTGGGCCGCATTGAGACCACTGACGCCGATATCGAATAGGGACATGCAAGGAATCCTGGTAAAGGCCCAAAACCCGGGCCGCCGCTGTCTGACGGTAACTGGTGTATATCGGCCGATTGCAGAAAAAGTTGAATCCCGGCGCGGTGGTTCGGGGCGCGCGTGGTTTGAGCGCCGCCCGGCTCAGGCTCAGGCTCCGGCGAAACCCGCACGCGCACTGCGCCATGACGGATTATTCATCGGCATTGAGCGGGGCAATCGATGAAGCAACGGGGGGATTGGGCGTCAGTTCGCCGGATGGAACGGGGTGGGTGTTACGCGGGAAAGGCGTTGGGTGCTCGAACGTGAGCGGACATGAGCGAAGCGAGCACGGAGCTCGCCGCCGCATCAATCGCATCAAGCTTAGCGCGCCAGCGACCGGCGCTTCATCTCGAGTTGCGTAATCAGGCGCTGCAGCGTGTTTTCCGCCGAGCCCGGCAAGCTCATGAACTTGAAGCCGAGCGTATAGCGCGGCTCGCCCTTCGTATTCTCCGTCTGCCGGTTCGACATCAGTTGCAGGTCGAGCACCACCTTGCCCGGGTTGCTGAAGTGCAGTTCCACGGAATGCAGGATCAGGCCGACCTCCATGGATGCAACCCGCTCGTCCATGGTCCGCAGCGCCACGCCGCCCAGCGACAGGTCGTTCACTTCAAAGCGGAAACGCTCGCCGTTCGGCAGTTCGCCGCTGCAGATATAGGGATCGAGCACGGGCGCTTCCACGCGGAAATACTCACGCCGCTGCATGTAGAACAGCACTGGCGGAAAATCCGCTTCGAACGCCGGGCGGCCTTCGAAGACGACTTCGCGCGGCGTGCCGGTCGCGAATTCCACGCGGATTCCGTCGGGGCTCGCGTGAAACATCAGGTTTTCCGTGCGCAGCATGGCCTCGTTCTGCTCGGGAATGCCGCCCCAGTCGAAGACGAAGGTATGCGCCGCCGGATTCACGTCGAGCAGGCGGGTAACGATCTGCCCCCTGCCGTGATCGACAGTCAGGAAATCGGCCCGGTGAACGAGGTTGCGCAGGGAGACACCGATTTCCAGCGGATTACGCCGGCCGAAATCGTGAGTGTCGGACTCGTCGTCTGCGATGCCGGAACCGTTTGGCGGATTCATGTTCATGGAGCTTGCCGTGTTCGTTTGCTCGCTCGCGTCCCGTTTCCCGGGACTGTTTGAGCGTCCAACCGGACCCTGCGGGTCCGGCACTTCGATATGTCATTTAGCGGCAACGGAGACTGAATATTTAGGGTTGGTTGTAAAAAAACTTCCCTAATCTCGTCCCGGACGACCGAAAACATTCGCAAAGTGCGCAAATCGAAACGAACCAGCACGTTCTCTCCATTTCGATGCGTCCCGGCCGGCTGCCTTCCAGGCGCACCATGCGCCCGTTCCTCGCCGTCAGCCTGCATCGTCTTTTATCGCGACTTTAGCCCCGTCGCTTTTGATACCTTACTCGTAATACCTTTTGTTTACCTATATTAACTGCAGCAAAAGGTGCGCCAGCTCGCATTCCGTCAAGCGATGTGCCGCATGATCGAAATCAACTTTTTAGCGTATTGCGGGTCCGTTGCGTAGCCCGCCTTCTGCATTCCGTGCGCAAAACCAGCGGCATCGCGCGAGGCTTGCACGACCGGCGCGTAGCGCGGATTGCTCTTGAGCACGCTGGCGTAGTCGGTGAGGGCGTCTTCGTACGAGTCGTACGAGCGGAATTTCTCCACCACTTTCTGCGGTTTGCCGTTGACGTATTCCGTGGTCACCGCGTTCGTGGTCTTGCCGGTCCAGTCGCTGCTCGCCTTGATGCCGAACACGTTGTGACTCGAGCTGCCGTCGGTGTTCTTGATCTCGCGCTTGCCCCAGCCCGACTCCAGCGCCGCCTGGCCAATGATGAATCGCGCCGGAATCCCGGTCGCCGAACTGGCCGCCTGTGCCGGCGCGGCCAGGCGATCGACAAACGCGGCGACCTTGTCCGAGCCCACGCCGCGTGTGGGCGGCGTCAGCGCGCTGTCGGCGCTGTAACCGTTGCCGGAGAGCGATGCCTTCGCGGACCCCGGCGCGTTTGCGTACGCCTTTGCCATCGCGTTCATGGCGGCAAGATTGCCGGCGTTCGCGCTGCTGTCGCCGCTCGCGTCCGCGCCTGCCCCCGCGCCCGCACCGTTTGCGGAAGACGTGGCCCCGGCGTTGCGCATCAGTTGCTTGAGCATCATGTCGGCTACGCCAATGCCCTTCGCGCCCATGTTCTGCGAAAGCTGCTGGTCGAGCATCGACGTGAAGGTCTTGCTGTCGTTCGAATCGAAAGGGCTATCCGACGGTGTGGCCTCCCGCATGCTCTTCAACATCATCTGTGTGAAAACGGAGTCGAATTGCTTGGCCGCCGCCTTTAAACCCTGCTGCGGGTTGGCGTTGGCCTGGGCCCGCATGGCGTCGAAGCCCTGCACGTCGAGCGCAAACCGGTTCGACAACGAACCCAGGCCGCTGCTCGTGTCCGTCGTACTCAGTGATGCGAGCGCGTTGCTTGTCGTACCGGTCCCGTTCGCGTTCATGACCTGTCGCCTTTAAATAATTTCAAGATCGGCGCGCAACGCACCCGCCGCTTTCATCGATTGCAAAATCGAAATCAAATCCGCCGGCGTTGCGCCGAGCGCATTCAACGCCTTGACCACGTCCGCGAGCGTCGCGCTTGCCGCCACCTGCTTCAGCGCGCCCGTGTCCTGCTTCAACTGGATGTTCGACTGCCGCGCGGTCACGGTTTGTCCGTTGGAGAACGCGCCCGGCTGGCTCACGGCGGTCGTCGTGTTGATCACCACCGACAAATTGCCATGTGCAACCGCGCAGTTCTGCAGCGTGACCATCTGGTTCATCACGATAGAACCCGTACGCGCATTGACGATTACCTTCGCCGCAGCTTGCGACGGCCTGACATCGATATTCTCGAGCTGCGCCATGAACGACACCACCTGGGACGGATCGGTCGGGGCGCGCAACTGGATCGTGCGGCCGTCGAGCGCGATCGCCGTGCCCATGCCGAAGTCGTTGTTCACCGCCGCAACAATCTTCTGCGTGGTGTCGAAGTCGAGCGTGTTCAGCTCCATCGTCATCACGCCGCCGGCTTGCGTCACCGCTGCGGGCACGGCGCGCTCGACCAGCGCTCCGCCCGGAATGCGGCCGACCGCGAGCTGGTTGACCTGGACCTTGCTGCCGTTCGCGCTGGCGCCCGCGCCGCCGACCGCGAGATTGCCCTGCGCCATGGCGTAGACCTGGCCGTCGGCGCCTTTGAGCGGCGCCATCAGCAGCGTGCCGCCGCGCAGGCTCTTGGCATTACCGAGAGACGACACTGTCACGTCGATCGCTTCGCCCGGCCGCGAGAACGGCGGCAGCACGGCTGTCACCATCACGGCGGCGACGTTCTTCAACTGCATGTTCTGGGTGGTCGCGGCATTGAGCGTGATGCCGAGGTTGCCGAGCATGTTGACCAGGCTCTGCGTGGTGAATGGCGTCTGGGTGGTCTGGTCGCCCGTGCCGTCGAGGCCGACCACGAGGCCATAGCCGATCAGCGGATTGTCACGCACGCCCTGGAACGAGACCAGGTCCTTGAGGCGTTCCGCCTGCGCGGGCGGTGGTAATGCGCAGCCAAGCGCCAGCGCAACGAGAAAGAAGCGAAGAAAGAGTTTCATGATCAGAAGGGCGCCACGTTGAGAAAGAAGCGCTGGAGCCAGCCCATCTGCTGCGATTCATCTATATAGCCCTTCGCCGAATACTCGATCTTCGCGTCCGCCACCTGGGTGGAAAACACCGTGTTGGTGCCGGAGATGGTCGTCGGATTGACGACGCCGGAGAAGCGCACGAATTCGTTGCCCTGGTTGATGAGCATCTGCTTTTCGCCGCTCACTTCCAGGTTGCCGTTGGGCAGGACACCCGTGACGGTGACCGTCAGCGTGCCGTTGAAGGTATTGGCCGCGCTCGCGCCGCCTGCGCCGTTGAAGCCGTTGGAACCGCTGGCGTTCAGGTTGGTGTTGTGGAACAGCCCGCCGAAAATACCCGGTGCGGTCGGCACGGCGAACGCCTCGCTGGCGTTGCGCGCCGCATTCGCCGCCGACGACTTCGTCGCGTTGACGTTTTCTGCAATCACGATGGTGATGATGTCGCCGGTGTTGCGCGGACGCTGGTCCTCGAACAGCGGCCGTCCCGCGTAGCCCGCGTTGTAGATCGCGCCGGGCGATGCCGAATTGAGCGGCGGCGCCGGCGGGCGGGCGGTCATCGGCTGCTGGGTGATCGGCTCTTTGGGCACGAGCGCGCAGGCCGCCAGGGCGACCAGCACCAGCACCGATACGCTGCGGATGCGTGGAAAGCGTGAGAATTGTGATGACATCTTCGTGGTCCTTCGGAATGACGCTGCCGATGCGGTTGATGCAACTTAAACCTGCATCTGGCTCAGCGTCTGCAGCATCTGGTCCGACGTGGTCACGGCCTTGCTGTTGATTTCATAGGCGCGCTGGGTCTGGATCATGTTCACCAGTTCCTGGACCACGTTTACATTCGACGCCTCCACATACCCCTGTTGCAATTGGCCCGCACCGTTCAAACCCGGCGTCACGACGTTCGCCGTACCGGACGAAGCCGTTTCCGCGAACAGGTTTTCACCGCGCGCGTCGAGGCCGGCCGGGTTGACGAAGGTCGCGAGCTGCAACTGGCCGACGGTCGTGTTGGCCGAGCTGCCCTGCGCCGTGGTCGTGACCGTGCCGTCCGAGCCGATCGTTATGCTGGTCGCAGTCGTCGGGATCGTGATTGCCGGGGTTACCTGATAACCGCTCGACGTGACGAGCTGGCCTTGCGCGTTGGTCTGGAACGAGCCGTCGCGGGTGTAAGCGGTCGTGCCGTCGGGCATCGTCACCTGGAAAAAGCCGTTGCCGTTGATGGCGACGTCCTTCGAGTTGCCGGTCTGCGACAGGTTGCCCTGTGTGTAGAGGCGTTCGGTCGCGACCTGTTGCACGCCGGTGCCGATCTGGCTGCCCGACGGCAGTTCGGTCTGCTGCGTGGAGCTCGCGCCCGGCTGGCGGACGGTCTGGTACAGCAAGTCCTCGAACACCGCGCGCGAGCCCTTGAAGCCGTTCGTGCTGACGTTGGCGAGATTGTTCGAAATCACGTCCATCTGCGACTGTTGCGCGTTCATGCCGGTTGCGGCGATGTAAAGAGAGCGGTTCATGTTTTTTATCCTGGTACTGCGGATTAACTGAAGTCGAGCAGCTTGTCAGCCGACTGATCGTTCGCGTTGGCCGAATCGAGCAACTTGGTCTGCATCTGGAACTGGCGGGCGTTGGTGATCATGTCGACCATCGCGGACACCGCATTCACGTTGCTGCCTTCCAGCGACGCGGGCGCCACCGTCACCGTCGGATCGGCGTCGGCGGGCTGGTTGTCGGCGGTGCGAAACAAACCGTCGTCGCCGCGCGTCAAGGTGCCCGGATCGGGATTGACGAGCTTCAACTGGTCGACTGTCGCAATCGATGTCGGCGGGTCGCCCGGCATCAGCGCGGTCACCGTCCCGTCCTTGCCGATAGTGACTTCCGCGCCCGGCGGGATCGACATGGGACCGGCATTGCCGAGCACCGGCAGGTTGTTTGCCGTGACCAGCTGGCCATTGGCGTCAACATGAAGATTGCCGGCGCGCGTGTACGCCTCGCCGCCGTCTGCCGTCTGCACGGAAAGCCAGCCCGGACCCTGGACAGCGACGTCCAGGGGATTGCCGGTCTGCTGGATCGGACCCGGCGTGTAGTCGGCGGTCGGCGTGGACGACAGCACGAAGGTGCGCGTGGTCGGGTCGCCGGACGCATTGTTCTCGAAGTTCATCGGCACCTGTCGAAACGCTGAAAGCTGCGCACGAAAGCCTGTCGTCGACGCATTGGCGAGGTTGTTCGCCGTGACGCTCTGCTGCTCGAGCGCCTGCGCGGCGCCGCTCATCGCGGTATAGATCAGACGGTCCATTTATGACTCTCTCGTGCGCGGCTTGGCTGCGGCTCTTACAGGTTGATGAGCGTCTGGTCGACGGTTTGCTGCGTCTTGATCGTCTGCGCGTTCGCCTGGTAATTGCGCTGCGCCGTGATCAGGTCCACCAGCGAGCTGGTCAGGTCGACGTTCGAGTTTTCCACCGCGCCGCCTTGCAGCGAGCCGTGGTTGGTCGACCCCGGCACCGACACCTGCGCGAGGCCCGACGCCGCGGTCTGCTGGTAGTTGTTGCCGCCAAGGTCCTGCAAGCCGTTCTGGTTGGCGAACGTCGCGAGCGCGATCTGACCGAGCGATTGCGTCTTGCCGTTCGTGTACGTGCCGGTCAGCGTGCCGTCCGTACCGACCGAAAAGCCCGCCAGTTCGCTTGATGTATAGCCGTCCTGGCTGCTGCTCACGAGGCCGGTCGTCGCGCCGAACTGGGTCGTGCCGGCGAATGACATCGACATGGTTTGCACCGCGCCGGCGGTGTTGGACGCGGCATCCGGAATCGAAAAGGAGAACGGCGTAATGGCGGTGGCGGGCGGCGTCGGGATCAGGTTGCCCGACTGGTCGAACGAGACCAGGCCCAGATCGCCGGGCGTACCGGTCGACGTTCCCGTGACGGGCGTGTTGGCCGTGCCGCTGGTCGCGAACGCTTCCCATGAACCCGTTGCCTGCTTGACGAAAAACACGTTCACCGCATGCGTGCCGCCAAGCGAGTCGTTGACGTTGATCTGGCTGGTGGCGCTATAAGTATTCGCGTTGGTCGGGTCGAACGGCGTCTGGGTGGGGAGCGCAGCCTGCGAATTCAGGTTGAACTGAAAACTCACGTTCTTGGTGGCCGCCGGCGGCAGGTTCGAGTTCGGCACAACGAGCGGCACGGTCGACGAGCTGTTGATCACACCCTGCGAATTGGCTGCATAACCCATCAGCGTCTGGCCTGCGGCATTGACGATCGTGCCGTTCGCCGCCAGGTTGAACACGCCGTTGCGCGAGTACACGTTCGCGCCGTTGCTCGACATCTGGAAAAAACCATTGCCGTTGATCGCGACATCCAGCGCCTGGCTGGTCGTGGTGATCGTGCCCTGGCCGAACTGCTGCTGCACTTCCGACATCTGCGAGCCAATGCCGATCTGGTTGTTCACGGCGGTGGCGACCGAGTTCGCGTACATATCGGCGAATTGCGCCTGGCCTTGCTTGAAGCCGACGGTGTTCGCGTTGGCAATGTTGTTGCCGATCACGTCGAGGTCGTTCGACGCGCCGGACAAACCAGATAAACCTTGTTGGTAACCCATGACGGTCTCCGCTTCTAGAAGAATGAGCTAATGAATAACGGCTTAGAGAATCGATGCGATGCTGGTCAGCGGAACCGTCTTGCCAGTCGACAACATGACGCCCGTCGTGCCGTCGGCCTGCTGCACCACGCTCTGCACCTGCGAGGAGGACAGCGCGGTAGCGGTCGCCGCGGCGCCGTTGATCGTGCCAGCCGCCGAAATGGTGTAGGTGCCGTCGGGCAGCGTGGCGCCGGTCTTGTCCGTGGGCGTCCAGCCCGAGATTGGCACCGTGCCCGCAGCCTGCGGCCCGAGGTCGATCGTATTCACCACCTGGCCGGCGCTGTTCGTGACGCTCACCGTCATGTCGCCGAGCGCGTTGGCCGACTGCACGCCGAAGCTGCTGGCCTTGCCGCCGCTCACGGTCATCGTGCTTCCAGGCGCGAGCACGGTTGCACCGATCAGCGAAGCTGCCTGCGCCGACTGCCCGGCCGACAACTGCGTGGCGAGCGAGCTCAGCGACGTGTTCAACTGGCCGATGCCCGACACCGTGCTGATCTGCGCGAGTTGCGAAGTCATCTGCGAGCTGTCGGTCGGGTTGGTCGGGTCCTGGTTCTGGAGCTGCGTGACGAGCAGCGTCAGGAAGGTGTTCTGCAGGTCCGCCGGCGACTGCGTGCCGGTCGCGCTCGAGCTGGACGACGCACTGCCCGACGTGCCGGATGTGCTCGACGTGCCGTTCATGGTGTTCAGCAGCGTCTGCGACATCGTCGCGCCGTTGTTGCCGATCGTGGTGTTGGTTGTCACGGGGTTGTCCTCAGGTTCCGATCGTCAGGGTCTTAAGCATCAGCTGCTTGGCGGTATTGAGCGTTTCCACATTCGCCTGATACGAACGAGACGCCGAAATCATGTTGACCATTTCCTGCACCGGATCGACGTTCGGCAAGGTCACGTAGCCGTCCGGGTTTGCTGCGGGATTGCTTGGGTCGTAGCTGGTCTTCATCGGCGTCGGGTCGTCAATCACCCCCGTCACCTGCACCCCGCCCACCTGCTGGCCGGACGCCGTGCGCGCGCCGCCGAGCGGATCGACGGCGAACACCACCTGCTTCGCCTTGTACGGCTGGCCATCCGGGCCCGTCGTGCTGTCCGCGTTCGCCAGGTTCGAGGCGGTCACGTTCAGGCGCTGCGCCTGCGCGGACATCGCCGAACCGGCAACGCTGAAGATGTTCATCAGAGGGGGCATTGCTTCTCCTCGTTAGCTTGGCTTTCAGTTCGACGTGATCGCGGAAAGCATCGTCTTGATCTGCGACGACACCACCGTCATGCCGGCTTCAAAATGCAGCGCGTTGTCCGCGAACTGGACGCGCTCCGAATCCATGTCGACCGTGTTGCCGTCAAGCGCCGGCTGGCTCGGAATCCGGTACGCGAGACGGCCGTAGTCGTCGGTGCTGCCGCCGCTGGCGGTAAGCGTCGTCGTGCCGGACATATGTCCCGCCGATGTCGTCGCGAGCGCCGCGCCAGCCGACACGCTCACCGGCTGCGCCATCTGCAGCGTCGCAGTGCCGGAAGCCGTGGTGTCCGCCGCCGTGCCGGTCTTTTTCAGCGCGCCCGCGAGGGCGCTGGAGAAATCGACGTCGCGCGCCTTGTAGCCCGGGGTATCGGCGTTCGCAATATTCGACGACAACAGTTCCTGCCGGTATGCGCGCACATCCAGCGCTTCACGGCCAAAGGCAAATTCCTGGTCGAGCTTGTCCAGCATGGCGGTCCTCCTTCAGCTTCAGATCTGGTCTGCGGTGCTTCGCGTGCTTTTGCGTGCTTTTGCGTGCTTTTGCGTGCTTTTGCGTGCTTTTGCGTGTCTCGTGATCAATGACGCCGGGCAATCAAGCAAGCGCCGGGACGCCATTGGCTATCGAAGACTTTTGCATGAGACGAATCTTAGGAGCGAGACGCAAGATGCAATCAGACGAATAACAGGGAAAGCCGGCCTCTATTCGACGCTTGCCTTTAGCCGCCGAAATCTAGAATTCGTCTCGTGGGTCAATCTTTTAGGGAATTCACGGACTTTGGACGCGGGGCTTTTCGTTTTTGGTTTGGGAGAAACACAATGCACAGCTTCACTGCGCCTGCTCGTAAGCCGGCGGTTCATCGCCTGGCCGCGAACGGCCTGGTGAAGGCCCGCGCTCACCTGGCTGACCTGGCTCGCCGTGTTGCGCCGCGTGGTCCGGCTGCGCTTTGCCTGCTTGCGTTCGCTTTCATGACGGCCGGTGTGACAACGGCAAGCGCGCAGGAGAGTGGCGGCGGCGGCACGATCATGATTGCCGGCCCTGCCGAAACCAATCCGGCGGCTGTCGTGGCAATGGCGAAAAACGCCGGGATGACGGTGGACGCGAACGCAAGCCAGCCGGCGAGCCCGGCTCAGCCGGTTAAACCCCAACCGGCGCGCCCCTTGGGTTACGCCGCAGCGGCCCATGCAGCCGATGCCGCCATGCGTGCCGCCGCGCTCGCACTCGATGCCCACGCCGACGCCGCCGATGCGTCCTCCTCTTCCGCCGATACCAGCGGCCTGATCGTGATCCCGGGGCCGGGTGAATCGAAGACGGCGAAGCCCGTGGCTGCGGCTGCGGCTGTGGCGCCCAGGCTGGCGATGTCGCCGAGCGGGACCGGTGCATCGAACAATGCCCCCGATGCCGGCGGAATGATCGAGATCCCCGGGAATGGCGAGCCGAAAGCGCCTGCTACTACTATTAGTAATGCGGCAGCCAATGGCCGGGCTCCGGCCACCGATCCCCTTCCCCGCGTTACCACCTCCTCAGGCGACGTAATGCCCGTGGTCGTTGCCACGGACGGCAGCGCGTCGGTCCAGAACATTCCACGCGTGGCCTCGCGAGGGTTCCAGGCGAGGCCGATCGCCGCGGCGCCTGCCACGCCGGTCGCCGGCATGATGCCCGTTTCGATGCGCTCCCCCGCGCCCATCCGCGCGCCGCTTCAACCCGCCCCCGCCATGGCCGGTGCGCCCAACCAGCTCACGCAGGACGGCGACTCGGTACGCGCCGCTGCGCTCATCTTCCTGACACAGCAGGCGGCCGGTTTGCCCGGCAAGGCCGACATCACCGTCACGCCGGTCTTCCCGCGTGGCCTCGCTGCCTGCTCCACGCTCGAGCCGTTCCTGCCGGCGGGTTCACGTCTCTGGGGCCGCACCACTGTCGGCGTGCGTTGCTCCGGCGACCGGCCGTGGACGCTCTATCTGCAGGCGCGCGTCTCGGTGATGGCGACCTATTACCTCGCCGCCCGCGCCGTCGCGCCCGGCGAAGTGCTCACTGCCGCCGACCTGATTCCCCGTGACGGGGACCTCACCGCCATGCCGCAAGCCGTTGTCACGGATCCGTCACAAGCCGTTGGCGCGGTGACGCTGTCGCGGATCGCAGCGGGCCTGCCGCTACGCACCGACATGCTGCGCGGCGCCGGTGCCGTCGTGATCGGCCAGACCGTGCGCGTGGTGACCGGCGGCGCAGGCTTCTCGATATCGGCGGAAGGCAGCGTCATGAATAACGCTGCGCCCGGTCAGCAAGTTCGCGTCAAAACTGCCGGGGGACAGATCATTTCGGGCATTGTGAAAGACGGCTCGACGGTGGAAATCCAGCTTTGAAGAATGGTCCGCAGTTGCCCTATGTGGGTTATCCCTCACTTGTTTCAATTTGTTGCAATTCCTTATCGGGCTTATCCGATAAGGCTGAGCGGGAGATAGAGCGGACTGGCACGTGGTCCGGGCGGCGGGAAGGTTAAAGTTTTTGCGTCGGTCCGCCGATAAAGGAATCACATCGTCAGGGAAGACCATCGTGAAAATCGATTCCAGCAACACCAGCCAGATCGCAGCTTTGCAGGAAGCTGCACAACAACGTACGGCGCAAGCCGACGCGCAAGCCACCAGCACGACCGGCGGCACCACGACCAGCAGCGGCTCGAATTCGACCGTGAGCTTGTCGGCGTTGTCGACGGATTTGCGTACATCGGGCTCGTCGTCCGACATCGATACGGCGAAAGTCGCGTCGATCAAGGCCTCGCTGAACGACGGCAGCTACAAGGTCGATTCGGGCAAGGTTGCCGACGGCATGCTGAGCAGCGCGCGTGAACTGATGCAAACGAACACCCCGCCGGCCGGCGGCTGAGCATAGCGGCTACGTGTTGCAGGCAACGCCCAGAGCGAGCCCGCGGCACATGGACAATAAGCTTCAGATAAACGCATCGTTTCCACGATGCAGCGCCGGGCGGCTTTTTTTGACCTTGGCACCGCCATGAATGCGGTGCCGGAGTTTTTAGCGAGTCGCCCATGAAAGACGCCCTGCTTGCCACTGTTATCGACGAAACCGCTGCTGTCCACGCGTTCGAGTCGCTGCTTGCCCACGAAGAGAAAGCGCTCATTGCGGCCTCGCCGCTCGATACGCTGCCTTCGATCATCGAAAAGAAAACCGCCTTGACCGAGCAGATTGCCGCGCTGGAACGCCGGCGTGACGAGCAGCTCGGCGCGCTCGGGCTGCCGAAGGGTTTTGTCGGCATGGAGCAAGCCGTTACCGGCCATGAAGCGTTGACCTCGCACTGGCGGGAATTGCTCGCGGCGGCGGGACGCGCGCGGCGTGGCAACAACACGATCGGCGTGCTGATCCGCTCGCGCATGGAGTACACCCGCAACGCGCTTGCCGCGCTGACGCTGGCTCCGCCCAAGTCGTCGTTCTATGGTCCCGATGGCCGCGTGCCCGGGATCTACGGGGTGTAGGGTCATCGATTCAATGCACTGCAACACGCGCCGCTTCTCTCCGGGGACCGGCGCGTTTTTCATGACGCCTTGCCTCATGCCTTCGCGCCATGTCTTCGCCGCATGCCGGTCGCGCCGGTTCCATCGCCCGAATTGCCCCCGTTTGTCCGCCCTGATCAAGCGATGGCCGCTTGCTGCTTTTCGCAATAATCGCTCCACTGGATCAACACGTTAACGGCTTCGTCGAAGCCCGGCGAGACTGGAGTGCAGCGAAGTGGCAGAAGAGAGCGACGTCGAAAAGACCGAATCAGCCACTCCCAAGCGCATTGAAAAGGCGCGGGAGGAAGGTCAGGTCGCGCGCTCGCGGGAACTCACGTCGTTCGCGCTGCTGGCGGCGGGGTTCTTCGGCATCTGGGGCCTGTCCGGTCCTCTCAGCCAGCACATGCAGGCCATCTTGCGCGGCGCGTTCACGTTCAATCACAAGACCGTCCTCGACACCAACCAGATGCTGATCGGCGCAACCGCCGCCGGCAAGGAAGGTTTCATGGCCCTGGCTCCGGTGCTCGCGCTGACGGGCCTGGCCGCGCTTGGCGCGCCCCTGGCGCTCGGCGGCTGGCTGCTCAGCACCAAAGCCATGGCGCCCAATTTCAGCCGGCTGAACCCGATCAGCGGACTCGGCAAGATCTTCTCGTCGCAAGGACCGATTGCGCTCGGCATGTCGATCCTGAAGACCCTGGTGGTCGGCGGACTCGCCGGCTGGGCGATGTGGACCCGCAAGGACGAAGTGCTCGGCCTCGTCACCAAACCGCTGGACCTCGCACTCGCCGACACCATGCATCTGCTCGTGGTGTGCTGCGGCATGGCGATCGCCGGACTGTTCCTCGTTGCCGCAGTCGATGTCCCTTACCAGCTCTGGACGCACGCGAAGAAGCTGCGCATGAGCAAGGAAGAAGTGAAGCGCGAGCATCGTGAAAGCGATGGCGACCCGGCGGTCAAGGCCCGCATTCGCGCGCAGCAACGTGCCGCTGCGCGCCGCCGGATGATGACCGCGGTGCCCACCGCCGACGTGATCGTCACCAACCCGACCCACTTCGCCGTCGCGCTGAAATATGCCGATGGCCAGATGCGCGCGCCGAAGGTCGTCGCGAAAGGCGTGAACCTCGTGGCCACGCGCATTCGTGAAATGGCGATCGAACACAACGTGCCGCTGCTCGAAGCACCGCCGCTTGCCCGGGCGCTGTATCACAACGTCGAGATCGACCGCGAGATTCCGGGTGCGCTGTACGGCGCCGTCGCGCAAGTGCTGGCGTGGGTATACCAGTTGCGCAAGTTCAAGGAAGACGGCGGCACGAAGCCGGACAAACCCGAGAATCTCGAGGTTCCTCCCGAACTCGACAAAGGCGGCGTTCCCGAATCAGAAGCCGACCAGGAAGCCGCCGAAGCATTCGCGGCAGACGCCGCAGCTAATGGCCCAAACGGCCCGAATGACCCGATGAAAGGAAGCAGAGCATGAACGCGCGCGCCGGATTTTTCTCGAAGCGCCCTGACGCATTGGGATCGCAGAACTTGCGGGCCTTAGCCGGCCCGGTGCTGATCTGCATGATCCTCGGCATGATGATCCTGCCGTTGCCGGCCTTTTTGCTCGACTTGCTGTTCACGTTCAACATCGCGCTGTCGGTGATGGTGCTGCTGGTCAGCATGTACACGCAAAAGCCGCTCGACTTTGCTGCATTCCCGAGCGTGCTGCTGTTCTCCACGCTGCTGCGTTTGTCGCTGAACGTGGCGTCCACGCGGATCGTGCTGCTCGAAGGCCATACCGGTCCCGATGCCGCCGGCCAGGTGATCGAATCGTTTGGCCACTTCCTGGTGGGCGGGAATTTCGCGGTCGGTATTGTCGTGTTCGTGATCCTGATGATCATCAACTTCATGGTGATCACGAAGGGCGCGGGGCGGATTGCCGAAGTGGGCGCACGCTTCACCCTGGACGCCATGCCGGGTAAGCAGATGGCCATTGATGCCGACTTGAATGCCGGCCTCATCAACGAAGACCAGGCGCGCAAGCGCCGTTTGCAAGTCGCGCAGGAAGCCGAGTTCTACGGTTCCATGGATGGTGCGAGCAAGTTCGTGCGCGGCGATGCGATCGCGGGCTTGATGATCATGATCATCAATATCGTGGGCGGCTTGATTGTCGGGATGGTCCAGCACGACATGGACTTCGCGCACGCGGCCACGAACTACACGCTGCTGACCATTGGCGATGGCCTCGTCGCGCAGATCCCCTCGCTGATCATTTCGACGGCGGCGGGCGTGATCGTGTCGCGGGTGGCGACTGAAGAAGACATTGGCACGCAGTTGACGGGGCAGCTGTTCAACAACCCGCGCGTGTTGATGATTACCGGCGTGATCATCGGGATCATGGGCCTGATTCCCGGCATGCCGCATTTCGCGTTCTTGCTGCTGGGCGGCGGTCTGGTGTATGCCGCGCGTTCGATGAACCAGCGCATCCAGGCAAAGAAGAAAACGTCGCTGGTAACGGATGTCGTGCCTGCCGCCGCTGCACCGCTCGAAAACACGGAAGCGAGCTGGGACGACGTCGCGATGATCGATCCGCTCGGGCTCGAAGTGGGGTATCGGCTGATACCGCTGGTCGACCGGAACGCGGATGGCGAGTTGTTGAAACGGATCAAGGGTATCCGCAAGAAGTTCGCGCAGGAAATCGGCTTCCTGCCGCCGGTGATCCATATCCGCGACAACCTGGAGTTGCGTCCGAATGGTTACCGCATTGCGCTGAAGGGCGTGGAAGTGGGCGTAGGCGAAGCATTCCCGGGTCAGTGGCTCGCGATCAACCCGGGTCAGGTTTCGGCAACGTTGCCGGGGAATCCGACGCAAGATCCGGCATTTGGTTTGCCGGCGGTGTGGATCGATACGAACTTGCGTGAGCAGGCGCAGGTGTATGGCTACACCGTGGTCGATGCCAGCACGGTCGTGGCCACCCACCTCAACCATCTGGTCGTGACGCACGCCGCGGAATTGCTGGGCCGTCAGGAAGTGCAGGCGTTGCTGGAGCGTATAGGCAAGGACACGCCTTCGTTGACCGACGATCTGGTGCCGAAGACGCTGGCGCTGACGACCTTGCAGAAGGTGCTGCAGAACTTGCTGGACGAAGGCGTTCCTATCCGCGATATGCGCACGATCCTGGACGCATTGCAGGAACATGCGCCGAAGGTATCCGACGCGTACGACCTGACTGCCGCGGTGCGTCTGGCGCTGGGCCGCGCGATCACACAGCAGTGGTATCCGGGCAGCGGCGAGTTGCAGGTGATGGGACTCGACCCGGCGCTGGAGCGCGTGCTGTCGCAGGCGTTGGCGACGGGGGCGAATCCGGGACTGGAACCGGGCCTGGCGCAGACGTTGTTGAACTCGACGCAAAACGCGATTCTGCGCCAGCAGAACATGGGGCTGCCGCCGGTGCTTCTGGTGCAGCATTCGCTGCGCGCCATGCTTGCTCGTTTCCTGAGAAGAAGCCTGCCGCAGTTGAAGGTGCTGTCGTATGCGGAAGTGCCGGATACCAGGAACATCAAGGTGATGAACCTGATCGGGCCGCAGGGGTAAAACGTCCGCCGCATCGCGTGGCGGACGGATGTTAATGAGCCGGTTAAAGGTCGGTTGTTAAAGCTCGGAAGCAACACTCCGCAGGCGGGTGACCCTGCTGAAAATCGTGTAGCAAATGCAAGCGACAATAATCGAATCGAGTGAAGGGATGCTGGTGAAGGAAAACACGCCCTTCACGGTCATGAACCCGACCAGCGACCCGATGATCCACGCAACGAACGTAAGCATCTTCACTTGCGGGTCGCTTGCGAGCAGGCGCTCGTCATACCCGCCTCGCCGATACAGTAGAAAGTCTGCTATATAAATCCCGGCCACAGGCGGCGTCGCAATGCCCAGGAAAAGCAGAAACGGAATAAACCACGCCATGATGTCCATGCTGCCGACAATCACCGCGAGCACGCCCAGCGCCACGGTAATTTGCCACTTGGGAAATCGCGTGAACAAGGTGGAAACAACCAGCGTGCCTTGAAACATATTCCCGGCATTGCCCGTTACGGTCGCGAAAATGAGCAGTAAAGCGGCCGGCAGCACGGCCCCGAACACGGCCATGGCGCCGAGCAAGGAAGCTTTCCCCGAGATCCCGCTCGGCGTGGCGCCCGCCCAATACAACAACGGATAGGCGATCAGGAACGTCAGCACCGCGCCAATCAACGCGTGCTTGCGATCGTGAACGAAGCTGCCGAAATCAGGCAGCGTGGCGACCAGCACAATGATCGTCCCGACCACGGTGGAAACGGCCACGCCGGTGTTCATATCGGTGAACCCGGCTGGTACCGGGACTATTCCGTGAGCCGCGACATACACGCAATAACAGAGCATCAACGCGATGACGGGTATGGCGAACTGAGCCACCTTCCCGAGCAGTTCGAAGCCAAAAGCCGTAGCCGCGACAAAAATCACGCAACCCACCGCAACCAGCACCGGCACTGGTATTTCGAGGCCCTGCTGCGCGAGCAGATCGTGGACCGAATGCCCGAACATGTTGGCGGTCACGGCAATCCACCCGAACAAACTGACCGCAAGCAGGATGTTGATGGCGACCGCCCCTTTTTCGCCGAACGGATATTTGACGATACCGTAGGTTGGCAGGCGCGCCTTCTCGCCGACGCAAATGGTGATGCCCGAAAGAATGGTCAGGATGATGCCGCCGATCACCACCACCTTGATCAACGCCAGGCTCGATAGCTGACTGCCGAGACTGGAGGAGGAGAGTAAAACCGGCGTGATCGCAATGCCCAATAAAATCATGGCAATGCGATACCCGGGCGCCGTATGCGGGCGTTCGTCAGTGTTGCGCATACAAATGTTCCTCGGAAATTCCGCGCAGTCAGGCGGAATGGAAATGGCCGGTGTAGGCGCGCCAGCTTCCGTGCGCGGTGATGTCCTTCTGGTTTTCGACCAGCCAGGGTTCGGCGAGCACGCCCAATAGCTGGCTGCCGTTGCGAAGCGTCACCTTGCCTATCGCCAGCCCCGCCGGTTCGCTCAACAGCAACGCGGCGAACGACGCAAGCGGCAACTCCCAGACCTCGAGCGCGATCGACGTTCCGCCTGTTGTCACGCGAATCATTCCCGGATGGCGATCGCCAATGCTCCAGAGCAGGTAGTGCGGATCGGTTTGATCTTCACGCACGAACACGCCGCCAGCCGCCGTCATGTTGCCGTTCAGTTCGAGTCCGCGCATGAGCGTGCCGTTGACGGCCAGCAACGTAGTCTTGTTCATCTGTCTGCCTTCGTTCTTCAATAAAAACTGGTATTGCTAAATAAAATGCCAACGGCTTGAACCACTATTGCGTGATCCACGTCCCGGTCTTGTGATCAAGTGCACGCTTGATCGCTTCGGGGCTGGTAATCAAGCCCTTTCCGTGCCCGCCATTCGACCGGCTATGGGTAACGAATCGCATGATGGCTTCCACTTTGGGCAACATGCTTCCCGCGCCGAACTGGTTTTGCGTGATCAATTCGTGCGCTTCGGCCAGGCTCAACGTGTCCAGCCAGCGCTGATCCGGTTTGCCGAAATTGATGGCCACCTGTTCCACGCCTGTCGGAATCAGCAGGAGATCAGCGCCCAGTTGCTCGGCGAGCAGGGCCGACGCCAGATCCTTGTCGATGACCGCTTCCACGCCCGAGATCTGCTGGTGCTCATCGACCAGAACGGGAATGCCTCCGCCGCCGCACGCAATTACCGCACCCCTGCGCAAGCAACGTCGCGATCACCTCGCGCTCCATGATCTCCAGCGGCTGAGGCGAAGCCACTGTGCGGCGCCAGCCCCGCCCGGCGTCTTCCATCAGCGTCCATCCGAGTGACTGTTGCCGCTGCCGCGCGGTGGCTTCATCGAGGAAAGCGCCTATTGGTTTGCCGGGATTGAGGAACGCCGGATCGTTCGGGCTGACACGCGTCTGGGTCACAACGGTGACCACTTGCCGATGAATCCCGCGACGCCGCAGCGCATTGCTCAACGCCTTTTGAAACATATAGCCAATAGCGCCCTGCGTATCCCCGACGGCATAGTCCAGCGGTACCGGCCGGACTTCATCGGCGGCGAGTTCGGAGCGGCGGAGGATAAAACCGACTTGCGGTCCGTTGCCGTGTGTCAGCACCAGGTCCCACCCGGCCTCGATCATGTCGGCAATGTGCCGGGCACTTTCGACGACCGCGTCGTATTGATCAGGAATACTATTGTGTTGATCGTCGCGGATCAGCGCGTTGCCGCCGACCGCGACAATAGCCAGAGGCTTGGTCATGATGCGTGTCCCGTGTGGTTTAAACGTATTCGGCGAGCGCGCGAATCGCTTCGATGAAACCCGGCATAGGCGCAGCGGTAATGCCCGCGCCGATCTGCCCGACGCCAGCCTCCTTGTGCGCAATCCCGGTATTGATGATCGGCAGGATGCCGCGATCGACCACCTTGCGGGCGTCAATACCCGCAGCGGTCGGCGCGAAATTCAGTGCGGGGAGCGTGAACGCGGGATTGCCGCCCAGCGTGATGGCCTGCATGCGGCGGCTGTTGCTGGTGGCGTCCGCCGGCGTGCCGCCCACGAACTTGACAATAGCCGGCGACGACGCCATGGCGAAACCGCCCACGCCTGCGGTCTCGGTGATGGCGCTGTCGCCGAGATCCGCGGCGGCGTCTTCCACGCCATAGCCCGGGAAGAACAATCCTTCCACCGGATTGGCGGGCGCCTGGAACCATCGGTCGCCCGTGCCGGACATGCGAATGCCGAAGTTCACGCCGTTACGCGCCATGACCGTGATCATGGAGCTGAAGGGCACGTTGTGGGCCGCATCGGTCATCGCCTTGCACGCGGCCATGGAGAGATTGAGGAAGAAGTGATCGTTGCCGACAATGAATTCCGTCACGCGCTGAATCCGTTCGATCGGCAATCCAGTCGACAGCAACGCGGGAATCAGGCGTTTGATCAGGAGGCCGGTGGCGGCCGCGTTGCGGTTATGGACCTCGTCGCCCATGTGCAACGCCTGCGCCATCAGCGGCTTCAACTCCACTTCGCCCAGCACCTTCAACGCGGCCTTCAATGCCGGCGCGAGCTCCTGGGCCATCCAGTGCAGGCGGTCCAGCACTTCGCCGTTGTTGGCCCCGAAACGGAGCACCTTGCCGAGCCCTTCGTTGAAGTTGCTGAAAGCCCGCCGGCCATTGGTCTTGTTCTCGATCACCCAGAGCGGCATGGACGGACTGATGATGCCGGCCATTGGACCGACCGCCTGATAGTGATGACACGGCTCGAAATCGATCGCGCCGTCCGCCGCCAGACGCTCGGCGGCTTCGTGGGTCGTCGCCCATCCTTCGAACAGGATCGCGCCGACAATCGCGCCCTTTACCGGTCCGCACATATCGGCCCAGTCGATGGGCGGTCCCGCGTGCAGGATCAGCTTGCGATGCGCCATTGCGCCGATCGCGTGCGATGCGCTCATGACATCGACGAGAACTGGCTGGGCGGCGAGATACTGCTGGAACGCCTGGTCGTTGGCCTGCTCGACCAGCGGATGGCGAATCAGCGATGCCAGCGCCAGCCCCGCGTCCACGTCGCCGAGAGCGGGCGGCTGCCAGCGCAAATCAGTGACGTTGCCGCCGGCGAGGGCGAGGTTTTCGGCGAAACTGCTCAGGCCTGCGTTCACCACGGTCAGTGGCTGATTAAATAGCGTGTTCATCATGGTCCCGTTATTTTTGCGCCTGAAGATGGGCGACATGGCTCGCCCAGAGCGCCGCCTGCGCGTTGCATCCGGCGACCAAAACACCGGCTTCGCGCAAGGTATCGACCTGACGGCTCCGGACTTGTGGATCGGCTTCGGTGCCGCAAACGTGGGAGATCAGGACCGGCAAGTCGCGGCCGGCCGCTTGCAGGCGCGCGTGTTCGATCAGCGTCAGCAACTCGCTGGCGGGTTCCGTCGATGCGCCATAACCCAGCACGAGATCGAACAGCACGACGGCGACTTGCGGGTCGTTCAGTTCCGCGAGGATTCGCTGGTTGCGCAGCGTGGGATCGATCATGGGATGCGGACGGCCGCGCGTGAAGTCGTCGTCGCCCATGTCCACGAGCGTGTGGCCGGTGCTGCGCCAGATATCCTCGAGCTTGCTGTTGGATGCAACCGGCGTATTCGACGACGCGGCGAAACCGCGTTCCCGGCATAACAACTGGCTCTCGTAGCAAAACGTGCCGCCCGCGAACACACCGCGGATAAAGCGCCGCATGGGCCGCAACGTACGGCTGTAATCGTGGAGACGGCCGGCGTCCGGCGTGCTGATCCCGGCTACCGTTGGCGGCAGTTCAGCGCCCGACAACAACGCGACGGCAAAGCCGGCGGCATCGGCCAGGGTGTAGGCCGGAGTGATTCCCGGCACGTTCATGTCTTCGGCTCGCGCACCCAGGAAGTTGACAACCACCGGCTTGCCTGCGGCGCGCGCCCGCGCGAGGATTTGTTCCGCGACCGCCGGAGCCGGCGGTTTGGAGATCAGCACGATCACCTGGGTGTCGGGATCCGCGCTCAGCGCATCGAGACCGT
Source organism: Caballeronia udeis (assembly GCF_001544555.2). GTDB lineage: Bacteria > Pseudomonadota > Gammaproteobacteria > Burkholderiales > Burkholderiaceae > Caballeronia > Caballeronia udeis. The sequence continues at coordinate 85,396 of NZ_FCOK02000011.1, forward strand.
GCAGCATGGAAATCCCGCCGATCGATTCGTCCAGGTCATGACCGCCCGTGCCGAGCGCCTGCGAAATCCCGGCGCCCAACTGGTCGATGCGGCATGTCACTTCCTGCAGTCCCGTGCCCGACGCCGCCACCACGCCGATCGCTCCGCGCCTGACCACGTTGGCGAAACCCAGCGGCATCCCGTTGACAATGGCCGTCCCGCAATCGGGGCCCATTACCAGCAGGTTTTTCTCAGCCGCGAGCGTCTTGATGGCGCGCTCGTGGGCGAGGCTGACGTTGTCGCTGAACAGCATCACCGAAAGCCCCAGGTGCAGCGCCTTGATCGCTTCGGCGGCGGCGTAATCGCCAGGAACCGAAATAAGCGCCAGATTCGATGCCGCCTGCTGCTCCACTGCCATTTCGGGGCTGGCAAGTGGCGGCGGACGCACGCCGTCGCCGCTCGACTCCTCCGGCTTGCTGCTCAAACGCTCTTCCGCGATACCGAGCGCGACGTCACATGCGGCGATCTCGCCCCTCACCGCGATCACGAGATCGTTGGGGCCCGCCTTGCAGCCGTCGTCCAAACCCGCGTCTCGCAGTTGCGCCAGATTGGTGCCGGTTCCCATCACTACCGACGCTTGCTCGATGCCGTCGAGCCTGGAAATGTGCGCGGAGATCTGCATCAGGGAGACGGAGTCCTGATACATGTTCTGGAAGACCTTGGTTCTTATACTCATTTCAAATATTCCGGTAATCGGTACGCCTGCTTCTCCGGATTTGGCCGAATCCCGGCCTGGCGAATCAGGCGCTGTGCGCGCTCGATGCCATCAATCCTGCTCACTCGACAATGTCGATAGTCGTGTCCGCCGATTCGTTTTAAGAATCAGCTCATTTCTTCTTGCGTCACTTTTCCCAACGTTCTTATTCCGTGCAGGAAACCGGCAAGGCAATCCGCGCCGGATGAAGAGCCGAATTGCATGACATCGATTGCTGCGCGCTTTATGTCCAGCGGCGGCCTTCCACGAATCAGAACGGTTGATAAATGGTCAATGGGTTGTGAATAGTGTCCCTGCAACGCCAGTCCCAGATAATGCCGGCTGATACTGGTCGTCCGGTGAAGCTGATGCTTGATTACCGGACGCAATAGTTTCAAATGCGCGGATATGGCATCGAGATGTTGCCAAGACCATAACAACGCCAGATAACCGAGGAGGTAGTCGTCGCCGTCGGGCGTCAGCCCCGCCCCGTATCCAATCAGTTCCGAGACGCTGCTCTCCAGCGCGGCCGTTGAGTCACCAGGATTCAGGCTGGGCACACGTCCGCCCGATGACCAGGTTGGCAGCAACTGCAAGCTGCTGCGCACCTCGCGTTGCAGGCAATACTGCGACAGCTGGCTTGCCAGCGCCGGATAAGCCGCCAGCAGCGCTTCCGGCGAACAGCCGCGATCCAGGCGCCCTGTTTCGGGCCGCCAGCAAGGCGCCCGGTCCAGGTTTGCGCGCCAGAGCGCGCCGCGCAACTCGTTGTTCTCGAGCGTGATGGGCTGCTGTGAATGCACCTGATGGCGCCAATCCCACCCGGGCGGCGTCAGGAGCCTGATCGCCGTGGGCAGGTTCTGGTAACGCGGACCGAGCAAGGTCAGCAACTCGCCGCTCGACGACGAGATATTCAACGCATGGTGGAAGCAGCTATGGACCCAGAACCGCAGCGTCTCGCGCGGCCCATGCTCCGCCAGATAACCCACCGAGCACACCGGGAACGTGAGGAGCGCCATGGCCAGCCCCGGTGGCGTCAGCCGCGCAAGCCGTCGACAATGGCGGCGGCGTCGCTGACCCAACCGAATATTGCGCCCTGGGCCTTGATCATCTCCAGCGCCGACTTCTGGAATTCGGGGAAATACGAACCCACGCAATCCGCCGCGACAATGCACTCGTAGCCGCGGTCGTTGGCTTCGCGCACGGTGGTGGTTACGCAAACTTCAGTGGTCACCCCGCACACGATAAGCGTCTTGATAGCGTGGTTCTGCAGGATCAACTGCAGGTCGGTTTCATAGAACGCGCCCTTGCCGGGCTTGTCGATGATCGGTTCGCCCAGCGCCGGGTACAGCTCGGGGATGATGTCGTGACCTGCTTCGCCGCGTACCAGAATGCGGCCCATTGGACCGTCGGTGCCAATGAAGGTCTTGCCGCCCCGGGTCAGTTTCGCGGGTGGGCAATCGGCCAGGTCGGCGCGATGGCCCTCACGCGTGTGGATGACCAGCAACTTCGAATCACGCGCTGCCTTCAACACTTTCCCTCACGGGACGATCGCGCTGCGCACCAGGGAAACGTCATTTCCCAATGCTTCGCCAAATCCCCCCGGTTCAACAAAATCGCGCTGCATGTCGATCATGACCAATGCAGTGGTTTTTGAATCGAACGATAGTGGAAATGGGTTTGCGCGAAATAGTTTCTGAAGCATTTCGATATTCCTTGATTAATGTCAGGACGTGAAACTCTTGCCCTGTCATTGCGAATTCATTAAATTGTCCTTCGATTTATTATAGGTAGATTCGCTTTGACGCACGATAGATATTTCACTGACTTAACCATTGTTCATTGATTTTCAGGCTTGATTAAAGTCGTTTCAAAAACTTAATAAAATCATTATCACGAACTCGCCGGCACTGTGTTGCGCAATAATAAAACGGAAGATGAAATAATCGTTTGAACGCTAATGCCGGACGACACACCAGGTAATGAAACGATTGCTGAAGTTTGCCGTCGCGGCCGCCGAATTCATGCAATCAATTGTCTGATGTTTGATCCGGCATGCATCTCCCCGATGCAGTCCACGCGCCGGCCCCGCCGCCGATCTCCCGAATTACCCCGCTTTCCCGGCTCTTATCAGCCGATGGTCCGCCAGCCGCCCTTGCAATAATTCATTCACAGGAAAACGGTACGTCGCTCAAAACGTGGCTCGGCCGGTCAACCGCAACAGATCAACGTGAGTGCGAGCTCATCGGGGGGTAAATGAACATCCGCAAATTTATCGGTGCTACGAGTCGCGACGCGTTTCGGCTTGTCCGTGAAGCACTGGGCCCCGATGCGGTCGTGTTGTCGAACCGGGTAACCGAAGACGGCAGCATAGAAATTGTCGCTGTGGCGGACGGCGACCTCGCGAAGATTTCCCCGAAAGCAGCCGCCCAGCATCGCGAGATGAAACTGAGGGCGTCGGCCGAAAGCCCGTCGCACGCGCAGTCGCATTTGCAGCCTCATTCGCAACCTCATTCGAATTTGAGCGCGGGCTCGAACCCTTATGCGAGCGGCGATGTCTTTTCGTCGGTGTTCGGCGCCAATCCGGAACCGCTGGACGATCACCAGCCCGAAGCGCAGCCGGTAGACGCGTCGCGCACGATGGCCGAATCGAATCCCTGGCTGATCGAGCATGCGCGCCGGGTCGCGCAATCGGCGCACTCGGCGGCTGAAAGTGCGCCGCAACGCGCGCTAAGCGCATCGACGGCAATTGCGAAGGGACTGGGCGCTCCCGTGACTGTCACGCCGGAGGAAGCAGCCCAAGCCCCGGGGTGGACACGCGAAGCGGCGCAACTCGCCGCTCGCCGCGCGGAACAAAAGACCGCGCAACTGCACGCCCAGACCCAAACCTATATGTCCGCGGCGCAAACCGCCAGTTCGATGCAGGAAGGCGCCTTCGCGGGCCTGCCGGCATCGGCCGCTGCCGCGGTTACCGAAGCCGTCCGCACGCGCGTGGAGCAAGTCATGAAGGACACCGTCATGAATGAGCTTTCGTCCATGCGCGGCATGATGGAAGAGCACTTCGCCGGCTTGCTGTGGGGTGATCGCCAGCGCCGCAGCCCGAATCACGCCGCGTTGACCAAGCGCCTGTTTGCCGCCGGTTTCTCCGCGCAACTGGTCCGTTTGATGGTCGACAACATGCCGGAGATCGAAGCGGCCGAAGCGTCCATGCAATGGGTTCAGCAAGTGCTCGAAAACAACCTGCCCGTCATGGACAGCGAAGAATCGATGATGAACCGCGGCGGCGTTTTCGCGCTGATGGGCCCGACGGGCGTGGGCAAGACCACGACCACCGCGAAGCTCGCCGCGCGCTGCGTGATGCGCTTTGGCGCCAGCAAGGTCGCGCTGCTCACCACGGACAGCTACCGGATCGGCGCACACGAACAACTGCGTATTTTCGGCAAGATCCTCGGGGTGTCGGTGCATGCGGTGAAAGACGCGAGCGACCTGCAACTCGCGCTCTCCGAACTGCGCAACAAGCACATTGTGCTGATCGACACGATCGGCATGAGTCAGCGTGACCGTACCGTCGCCGACCATATCGCCATGCTGTGCGGCGCCGGCCACCCGGTGCAGCGCCTGCTGCTGCTGAACGCAACCAGCCACGGCGACACGTTGAACGAAGTCGTGCAGGCCTACCAGAGCACGCCGGACCAGCCGCCGCTCGCGGGCTGCATCCTGACCAAGCTCGACGAAGCCACGAACCTGGGTGGCGTGCTCGACACCGTGATCCGTTACAAGCTGCCCGTGCATTACGTATCGACGGGTCAGAAGGTGCCGGAAAACCTGTACGTCGCGACCAAGCGATTCCTGATCAAGAGCGCCTTCTGCATCCCGCGCGACGGCTCACCGTTCGTGCCGCAAGACGACGACGTGCCGCCGCTCCTGTCCGCGCTCTCCGCGCGCGCTTCCACAGAACTCCATGAGGTCCATTTTGGATAAGTTCGTGTCCGATCAGGCTGAAGGCTTGCGCCGTCTGCTGACGCGCAGCGGCTCTCGGGTCGTGGCGGTGTGCGGCGCCCCGGCAGGTGGATTGGGGGGGACCGGCAATACCTCGACGGTCGTCAACCTCGCCTCCGCCCTCGCCGCGCAAGGCAAGGACGTGCTGGTGATCGACGAGCGCCAGAACGCGTTGTCGGTGAACCGGCTGGCGAAGGTGGTGCCCAACGGCGCGCTGGGCGCTGTCTTGTCCGGCAAGCGTTTTTTAGAGGATGCCGTCACGCACACGCCGTTCGGTTTTTCCGTGATCGCCGCGCCGCGCGACGAACGGATCAGCCAGGACGCCGCGCATTGCCGGGTGCTCCTCGACGGACCCGCCGATGTCGTACTGATCGATACCCAGCTCGATCGCAGCGGCGCGCTCTCCAGTCTGGCCGTGCAAGCGCACGACTTCGTGATCGTGACGCGCGTAGCGCCTGCCGCGATCACCGAGGCGTATGCCTGCATCAAGCGCTTGCACTACGCGCATGCCATCAGCCGCTTCCGGATCGTGGTGAATCACGTGAAGAACGCCGCGGACGCGCAACTCGCCTTCGACAACCTCGCGAGCGTTGCGGACCGCTATCTCGCGGTGCAACTCATGCCGGCGGGTTGCGTGGCCGAGGATCCGCACGTGGCACGGGCGCACGAGCTGTCGCGCTGCGCGGTGGAAGCTTTTCCGGCGACGGCCGCCGCCCGGGATTATCGGCAGATTGCCGCTGAATTGCAGTACTGGCCGATGCCGCAAGCGTCGCAGTTTGAATGGCCCGTGCAGACCATGCGAGCGGAAACGCAGCATGAGTTGGGGCGCTCGATCAACTCCGGCGCGGTACGCCGCACCGAAACGCCATTGATGCAGCTTGCGATGAGCAGCCCCGCATCCGTGTGATGCCGCAAGAGAAGGAACAAGGTGAATGCGATGTATAACGCCCAGGGAAAACTGTCACAGTCCGAAGTCCTGACCCGCTACGCGCCGCTGGTGCGCCGGCTCGGACTGCAGCTCGTGGCCAAAATGCCGGCCAGCGTCGATCTGGACGACCTGATCCAGGCCGGCATGATCGGCTTGCTGGACGCGGCCAGCCGCTATAAGGAGGATCAGGGCGCTCAGTTCGAGACCTACGCCAGCCAGCGGATTCGCGGTGCGATGCTCGACGAGTTGCGCGCCAACGACTGGCTGCCGCGCAGCATGCGCAAGACCTCGCGCGAAGTCGAATCTGCGGTGCACAAGGTCGAGCAGCATCTTGGGCGCTCGGCGAGCGAACAGGAAGTGGCCGAGCACCTGAACATGCCGCTCATCGAATACCAGGCCATGCTGCAGGATCTGCATGGCAGCCAGTTGATCTATTACGAAGACTTCGACCGGTCTTCGGATGACGAGCCGTTTCTCGACCGTTATTGCGTCGATAAAGCCGATCCGCTCTCCGCGCTGCTCGACGGCAACTTGCGCTCCGCGCTCGTGGACGCAATCGATAAACTGCCTGAGCGCGAAAAGCTGCTGATGAGCCTGTATTACGAGAAGGGCTTGAATCTGCGCGAGATTGGCGCCGTGATGGAAGTCAGTGAATCGCGCGTGTGCCAGTTGCACAGCCAGGCCGTCGCGCGGCTACGGGCGAAGTTGCGGGAACAGGCATGGTCGGGTGTGGAGGCCTGAGGCCGGGCGGCTGAAGGCCGATGGAAGCGGATCAGGTTTCGAAATCCGCGCTTTCGGCGAATACGGTCTGGCCTTTGCCCAGCGCCTTGGCGCGATACATTGCGCGATCGGCTGCGCGCATCAGTGCGGCAATATCCCTGTAGCCGGGGCTGAGCTCCGGCGAAATCAGGCACGCGCCAATACTCGCCGATACATTCACCATCCGGTCCTGCACCGACCTCATTTCCGCCAGCACCGCGTGCACGCCGTTTGCCACCGTCTGCACCGCGTGAGTGCCGGTTACGTGCCGGGCGAGCACGACGAATTCGTCGCCGCCGAGGCGCGCGACCGTATCGGTGGTCCTCACCCTTCTTACCAGCAACGCCGCGAAGGTTTGCAGCACGGCGTCGCCGACTTCGTGGCCGTAGGTATCGTTGACTTCCTTGAAGCCGTCGAGATCGATCAGCAGCAGCGCAGTCGCGCCTTCCTGCCCCGTCGATATCGCCATCACCGCCCGGCCGATGGTCTGCTCCAGCATGTAGCGGTTGCTCAGGCCCGTGAGCGGGTCGGTGCCGGCCTTGAGGGCGAGGTCGCGATTCGCGCTGCCGAGCCGGCCAATCAGTACAGCGAGATAGATGGATGCCCCGAGCACGCTCAAGCCAATTCCGAGCGCGGCTGAACGATTGATCATCCACCACGGCTGCAAGACGGACAGCGCGACCAATCCCACCAGCGCCGTTGCGCACGACAACGCCAGCGTGCGCTTGCCGTGACGCCCGCCCGCGCCGATCAGAAAGAGAAAAACGGCCCACAGCATGGGCAGCGTGAGCGCTCCGCCCGCGCCGAGGATCACGGCAAGCAGCACTTGATCGGTCAGCGTCGTGAACGCGAGGCGCAGATTCGATTGCCGCTGCATTCTGCTGATGATTAGCCACGTCGCCACGCCGTAGATCAGATAGAGCGTGAGCGCATGGAAGCTGGCAACGGCGGCATGCGTTGGGGAGGACCACGCCAGCGCGCCATACACGGACGTCGCGAGGCCGCCCAGTATGACTCGGAGCATTGCCTGCTCTTTTTCCGGATCGAGATGTGCCGACCACACGTAACCACGCTGCCGGTGGAAGGGGTCATTCGGCTGCCCCATTCTGAGTCTCCTTGATGTCAATCCCGAGGCGCTTCCCGAAGTGCTGATCGATGCCGCTTTTTCCACAGTGATTGCATACTGCAGAATTGCAATCGTACTGCGTAGTGGAAAAGTGACCGGAAATTGCGGGATTCGGCTGGAATCGCGGCCGATTGATGTCGGCTTCTTCTGGTCGATTTCGAACGGAGCAGCACACGTTCGGTACGCCTGGATGTTTTGGCGGCTTGCGTTTCTACGCGGCTTGTTTTCGAATCGTTGTTCACGTTGCTATTTGAATTGTTATCTACTACGTAGGTTTTTCGACGCCCCAATGCAACCCTTTGAACCTGCTTCTTCCTCTGCTCCCTCTGGCGACATGAGTACTGCCGGTGACGCCCGCACCTCGCTCGATGCCGCATTACTCGGCGAATGGCTGCCGGTATGTAATAGCCCCGACGTGCCCGCCGGGGAGTCGCGTGGGTTTGTGGTGGCGGGCGAGCGACTGGTTGTCTGGCGCAACGCACCGGCGGCTGGCGGTCCGGCAGCGCAGCCCGATATTTCCACCGATGCCCACGTCTGGCGCGATGTCTGTCCGCATCGCGGGGCGCAGTTGTCCTTGGGCACGGTGACGGGCGGCGTACTTGCATGCCCGTATCACGGCTGGCGCTACGACGCGGACGGCCAATGCATCCACATTCCCGCCAATCCGTCGATACGCCCCGCGAAGCGCGCTTGCACGCGGACTTATCGCGTGGAGGAGAGATACGGCGTGGTATGGACATGTCTCGGCGAGCCCTCGCGTCCGCTCGATTTCTTTCCGGAGTACGACGCGCCCGGTGCGCGCCGGATCAATCTCGCGGCGCAGACGGTGCGTTCATCGGCGCCGCGCGTGGTCGAGAATTTCCTCGATATGGCGCACTTCCCGTTCGTGCATACAGGCATTCTCGGGGACGCGTCGCATGCGGAAGTGAAGGATTACGAAGTGATTGAAACTGAGGACGGGCTTGAAGCACGGCAGTGCCGCTTCTGGCAACCGGCGGGTTTGCCGGGACAGGAGGGGGTGGATATTGAATATATGTATCGCGTGAAACGACCGCTGGTGGCGACCTTGTCGAAGGTGGCGCAGCATGGTTCGGGCGCGTTGCATCTGCTGCTGGTGGCATCGCCGGTGAGTGAAACGGAGACGCGGGCGTGGCTGGTGTCAGTGTTCGAGGACGAGGCCACACACTCGGATCAGGAGCTGTATGACTTCAATATGCGGATATTGATGCAGGACACGCCGGTAGTGGAATCGCAATGGCCGAAACGGCTACCGCTCGATCCGCAGGCTGAACTGCATCAGGTGTGCGACAGGTTGTCGGTGGGGTACAGGAGATATTTGAGGGAACGGGGGTGGGGGTATGGGACGGAGTGATGGGGGGTGCCTTGCGGGGTGCGTCATATCGCTATTCGCTCGTAGCGGATAGCAGCTTCGACCGCGGCGACCGGGATGTCGAACAGCGACGCGACTCTCTTCTTGTTCTTTTCAGTCTTGAAGGCCCCGGCGACAATTTCCGTTCTGACGCCATAGTCCGTCAGTACAGGCTTGCCAAATGCGATTTCCGGATCGAGCACGATCGCCTTGCTGCGTTTGAGTGGAAACCAACGCGTTGCCTGGCCGTCGCTTGCAAATTCGATCCCGGCGTACAACGCGGGCCGTACGATTCGTTCAAGTGCCAAGCGGCGCTTGGCAAGATCGGGCATTTCAGCGTCACCATGCTCTTGCAATGCTTTGGCAAAAATCGATTTTCCGTCGATCAAGAACCGATGTGCAGTGAAGGGATACTCGATTCCGAAGGTCGTCTTCGCGCCGTCGATAGCAGCACGAATCACCCGGAGCGGAAAGCTGTGATCGCGGAAAACCTTAACGATGCGCAACTGCATCAGGTCGCGAAAGCCAATTACCTTCTCATCGAGACCGGCAAATTGGGGCGTCCATAGTGGAGCGCCAACACCACCCTTGAACGTGTAGCCGAATAGCCAGCGGCTCACCTCGCGCGCTTGCGCGCCGGTGAGCTGTTCCGCTTCCTGAAGTGTGTATAGGCCAACGCCAGTGAGTTCCATACGCGCATTCTACGGTGTGCGTGACAGCGGCTTCGAACTAGTTGATGCGGTGGATGGATACAGCACGGCGAGCACTCCTTACGCCTTACTAATAGTTAGAAATATCGCGTAATGAGCGCCCGAGTGAATCATCAAAAGATCTCTAATACGAGGCCGTTAACGACGGTAGCAGCTATTACACTCACTCGTCGTTCCAGCAGGAATTCACGCTAACCACTCGGAGCAATGCATGTCCATTTCAGCACTGACAGGATCGGCTGCTAGCGCCGAGCCGGGTGCGGTTAACCGCACCCGCGCAAGCCAGCAAGACGGGAATAGCGCCGACTCTTCGTCGACCACATCGACGGGAAGTGCCAACAGTACCAATCCGCTGGCGCAGGCTATTGCCGCGACGTTGTCCCAACTTGGATTGACGCCATCAAGCGACACGTCTTCAACGAGTTCAAGCACAAGTTCGACACCCACGACCGATGCAACCTCCAGCACCTCGTCGTCGGCGACATCGGTAGCCGCAGCTCTGCAGCAATTTCTCGGCGCGCTGTTCCAGGCGGCTGGGCAGCAGGGAAGCTCGGTCCCGACATCGACATCGACATCGACGAGCACCACCGAGAGTGACACCGCCACCGGTGCTATTGCGGCAACCAGCGCAACGAGTACCGGTTCATCAACCGCGACCGCGGCGACCAGCACGGCCGCGACAACCGCTCCCACTACGACCAATGGCACAACGCCGGCGCATCACGGGCATCATCGGCACGGCGGTGGTGGCGGCGGTGATCTTGCGTCCCAAATCTCCGACCTGGCTGATTCGTTGACCTCCAGTTCAAGCAGCACCACGTCGACCACCAGCACGACCAGTTCATCGACCGATTCGAGTAGCGTCGGTGGTTTGACGTCGGACTTCCAGAATCTGCTGTCGGCGTTGGGCACAACCTCCGGCAGCTCGTCGAGCAGCACGGGTACCCAGTTGCAGACGTTCCTGCAAAGTCTTTCGAGCAACCTTCAGCAACAAGGTGCATCCGGTGCCAGCGGGATGTTCGTCAACACAGCGGCTTGAGGTAGAGACCGGGCGAGGTGCGGCTGACGTTCGGTCGTGACTTCGCTCGCGTTCAGAGATGACAGCGCTGGTGACTAAACTGCAACTCGCAGTGGTTTAGGTACCGTTTTAAAGGCAATTTAGATGTGATGGGATCGTGGCGGGACCGCGTGTGCGTCCGCTACCCCGCTGATGTCGCTTATGGGCGAACGTCCATGATTACGTTCTGCAATCTGCTACCAGACGTGGTTAGAGTGCATCGTGACAAAGCGCCATCATCCTCTGCACCATTGTGCTTGAACCGTTGAGTTCCATTTCATCGGTGAAGAGTGCCGATACACTTGACAGCCGAACCGCGACTCCGGCCTCCAGCAAATCCTTACTGGCAATCTTCAGCGCAAGTTGGCCCATTTGGACCCGATCGAGCCAGTGCATCTTCAGTTGGTTCTTCCTTAGCCACCGGCGACAACATTCGACGACATGGTCCACACGCCATTCTTCCGTCAGGGCGTACGATGCCGCCGCAATCGCGACCAGGAAACATAGCAAGTCGGCGCGCGCGCTCTCTTGTTCGGTGAGTTCAGCTTTAGTCATGCTTTATCGTCCTGCCTACGCTCGTTTATCAACATCACCACATGTGGGCGTGAGTACGAGAATCAATATTGGTGAACCGCTGCCCCTCGCCCCAACCGGTTGATTTCCACAGGGAACCAGACTTCTCCGGTAACGATCGCGCTGCGAGCAATCGCCGGATTTTATGCCCGTGGTCCGGACTCGTCCACCGCAATGGATTTCTACTTCGAAGATAAGCGCCCGGTTCCGCTGCCGTCCGACGCAAAACGCGGCGAGACGCTGATCGAACTACGCGCCAGCGTTGCGGCAAAGGTGCTGCTGCTTAATGCAATGCTTGCCCAACACGTCACGCCCGCCGAGTTGGCGCGGCGGATGCACACACGTCCGCAGGAAGTGAATCGCGTCATTGATCTCGGGCATGCAACGAAAATCGACACGATCGCCTCGGCGCTGGCCGCGCTCGGCATGCGTTTGGAGTTGAAAGTGATCCCGGTATAAGGGCGGACCAGAGATTGGGGATTTTCGCGCGCTTCGATGAGGTGAGCGCCGCTACGGACGGCGGACAAATCGGCCTGTGGAATCTGACACGGCCAGACCATCTATTGCACTGGAGAGCGCCAAAACAATCGCTTCGGAGTTAGGGCCGCATGCTGAGCACGCATCCGCGTAACTCGACGAGGGGCAGCCAAAACTGAAATCGGCAGCAATTCGGATGTAGCCACCCCTTACCAGATCGGAGGAACTATAGCGGTGACGTAACTTGCATTTCCAGTCATTCTGCGGACTGCAGAAGTGGGTGTATTCTTACCAAATACATATCGATCCATATGAGGTAAGGCAATGACCGCCACCGCAACGCTATCCAGCAAATTTCAGATCTCCATTCCCAAAGCGGTTCGTGAAGAGCAGCACTGGGAAGCCGGGCAAGAGTTCGTGTTCATTCCAAAGGGCAAAGGCGTGCTAGTCATGCCGGTACCCGAATTGGAGCAACTTTCCGGGATCGCGAAGGGCGCTAAGAAAGACGACTACCGCGACCGCAAGGACCGTTATTAATGGCGAGATCAATGCGCGTGATTGATACGTCGGCCTGGATCGAGTGGTTGGTCGGCAGTGCGCTAGGCAAGAAGCTGAGCAAGGAATTTCCAGAAAAATCTCGCTGTATCGTGCCGACGATCGTACAGCTCGAGTTGTCGAAATGGCTGGTGCGTGAGGTCGGTGAAGAACAAGCCGACCAAGTCATTTCCTACACGCAGAAGTGTGTGGTCGTACCACTGGACACTGCCATTGCATTGCTGGCCGCCGAACTGCATCGGGAACACAAATTGGCGACCGCCGATGCGATCGTTTACGCGACAGCACGGCAACGGAGAGCGGATCTGCTCACGTGTGACGCGCATTTCAATGGACTATCGGACACCGTGTTTTTCCCGAAGCCGACCCGCTCGTGAAACCCTGCGCGGGCGCCGGCATCTCCGATCCGCCCGTCTGCACTCTCCAGACCAACGTCGCCCAACAAGATGTGCATGGTGTTGACCAAGTCGAAACGGGGAGCATCACGGAAACAGACCAGCGCCGTTCGCGCCGTTCGCGCTGTTTTCGCTTGGCCCGAACTTCGGTAATAGTTATCCGCGCGCAGATGGTTCCGTTCTTGCCGACCAGACACCACCATTCAATCCGTCGAGCCTCAGGAGCGCTGAATCTGGCCACGGTGTGCTCTCTCTACGCTTGTCGACAAATAGACAGAATTTGTACCAACCGGCACAGGCTCGGCGAGCACAACTATTGATTCTAAAGAATAATTTGGTGCGCCCGGCTGGGATCGAACCAGCAACCCCTGCCTTCGGAGTTTTACCAGCGCACCACGATCCCTTATAAATCAATGCCTTACGCAACTCGCAAACTGCAAAACCAAGGCTAAACAAGGTCATTCAAGGCCATCCAAGCTCACCCTGACTGTATTTTCACTGTACAGCCGGCAGACCCCGCCTCAATCCCGCTGCGGAGGTACAGCACGCCAAGCAGCTGATTTGTAACCATCAGGTGGTGGGTTCGAGTTTGCGCTGCACAATGGAGCGATTTCAGAAACCTCCTGTGTGGGTTCCGTTGCGGTCGATGCTTAGTCGGGCCACGGAGCAGGTCTAACGCGCCCGTCCGGCGCAGAGTTCGAACAATCGACAATGAGCAACTTCCAGTTTTCCTTTCCTAAACAATGGGCGTTTGTCCTCAACCCAGTAGTTTTGCCTGGTATCGACTCATACGAGCTTGCCCCTAACCTGACCTTGCGGAAAGCAAAGCAGCATGAGGTCGTCGCGATCAAGCAAACCTTGGCGTGCTGCGTTGGCTCACCCTTCAATGTGCCGCGTGAGTTGAACTACGAGACGGACAGGCATGAAACGCCAATCGGGCCGAACAGCAAAAACATCAACGCGATTCCGCTCGCCGTGGGCGATTGGCGCTATCACATCGTCACCAATGAAGGAGATCAAAACGGGCTCTATCGGTCGCATTTGGCTATCAATGCAACAGCCGCACCTTTAGAGATTTCCGCCCTGACATTCGTCGGGCAGGGGTTAAGCGGTTGGCGTGGAGACTCCGCTTCGCGGTACTTTCGCGATTTCATGCCACTCCCGGCCTCGCATTTGAGCATCGCTGACCTGGACGAAGCTCGCGAGACGATCACCGGATTTGAGCCGTTCTTCGGTGGTGGCGCGCTTTACGAGCAACACCCGGAAGTCCAGCGCGCTTTCCTCATGTATGACTCCCTTAGCATGTTGCCTGCGAATTCCGAATTTCAAGTAATTGGACTGTTCGCGATCATCGAAATGATGATTACGCATAACGCCAAGCTGGAAGATCGGGGGGACTCGATCACCCACCAGATGCAAACGAAGCTACCGCTTCTGATGCGCAGATTCCGTAGACCAATATCGACGAACCAGCACTTTGGTGACGTTAATGCAAAAAAGGTTTGGTCCGCGCTCTACTCGTATCGGAGCGCCTTGGCGCACGGGGGAGTGGCGAATTTCGCTTCCGGCCCATTGCAGGCGATTAAGTCGGCGGAGGCTGCGGCCGAGTACCTTCGTTCAGTCGTGAAGGGACTGCTGAGGCATGTTCTCCTAGAGCCTCTACTCGTTCTTGACCTGAAGAATTGCTGAAAGCTCCTAACCGGCATTTCGAAAACCTGATTCACCGTGGCGAGCGCCTCACGCCGAGCCACCCCGTTTGCGACGGCATGCAACCTCAGAACCGAAGCGTGCACGCTGCATCAATGTGCATCAACAAGTTTGCGTTTAATTTGTTGCAAGCCCCAAGGTGGAAGGGGCTCACGGGCGGGGTGCAGCTTGCATCAAAGGACGCCTCCCAAGAGGGCGGGCAGGCGGGGAGGGGACTGCGACAGAACAAAGGCGGAGTCATCTCGCGCGCGGCGCGGAAGATTTTTGGAATCCATTGACGTCTCAGAGAATTGCGTGAAGGCGAGGTGCGGTCGGCAACGAGAGTTCGTCGCCAGGTCTACCCCGCTTAGTGGGATAAAATGCACGCTGGTCGAGTAAGCTGGCCTTGTTTGGACAGACCATTCGGCGGCGAGTCTCACCTTATGCGGTGGAAATTCCCTCTAATACTAAGTTGGACTCCGCATGACCGACCCTATCCCGCTCACAGTCTCAGTCTTGGCCCTTGCCGTCTCTGCGATCACGGCGTGGTTGACATTGTTTCGCCGCGGCACAGTGCGAATGACTCAGCCAACGGTCATATATTTCGGCCCCGACACGCCACGTCCAGGCGGCCGCGACGGAAATCCAAAGATCTATCTGCGGACATTGCTCTTTGCCACCTCGAAGCGCGGGCGAATCATTGAGAGTATGCATATCTCGCTTTCGCGATCCGAAACCCACCAGAACTTCAATATCTGGGTGCATGGCGAGACCAACAAACTCGTTAGAGGTAGTGGCCTCTTCGTCGGCGAGACTGGCGTTGCTGCCAATCATCATTTCCTCATGCCGGAAGACGGAAGCCACTTTAAGTGGTTGGCGGGACATTATCAGCTTGGCGTGCACACTCGCCTCGTGGGTGACAAGGCGCATAAGCTGCTTTTCTCTCAGCCACTCGAAGTCACGTCGGACCTTGCCGCCCAACTGGATAGACCTGGTGTGGGGTTGTACTTCGACTGGGGACCAGACTCATCGCGCTACTTACCACACATCGAACAACGTCCGCCCTTGCACGACCCAGAGCAATTCATCGAAACGCTAGGTCTAACGCCTCATGTCGAACGTTAATGGACGTCTTGCGTTGTCCCTCGTCCTATCGCGATCGTCGCGAATCAGCTGCAAGTGGACTTCGGCTCAAGCAAATCGAGCGTCTCAACGCTCAACTGCACCGAACATCGTTAAGCCACTGCCAGTCACGTTAGCTCGCCGATTGGCGCTCGGACACTATTGGCTCTCTTGACTAAAAAGATCATCGACAATTCGCCGCGCAGCGCTGTAACCGCCCATCAAGGCGTCTGCTTCTGTCGCAAACGGGCGACCGCCGGCCTCCCCGAAACGCAGCGGTGAAAATACCGCGATGGCATTACCTGCCTGGAAGATTCTGACTATTGCCACGTAGCCCACACGCGCCGGAGTTCCGCCAGCCTGCCCCCAGCTTAAGTCGGATTCGACGGCCACAACCAGGGTATAGCCGTGATATTCGTATGTACGCGTCATGGCCTACTCCGCTTTTAACTGCCATTCCGGCATTCACGGACACCCGACATTGCTGCCAGCCGTGTACGGATCGTCGCGAACTCGCTGTCTGTCGCGCGTGATAGCCCGACCTGCACCTCGTCGAGTTCAGGGGCGTCGTCAGATTGCTGGACGATGAACTGCTTCACTCGAACACTTCCCGTACCCAGAGCGTTATGAATACTGTCGAGTGAGACGCTGCCGCGTTCGACCACCAGGGTTATATTGCGCTGCTGTTTGACCGAAATGAAGCGACGCTCGAGCGGCTTCACCCCGGCAAGAATGATAAAGATGATGACCGTCGCTCCGATGGCTGCGGTGTACATGCCACCGCCGACCGCCAGACCGATTCCTGCGACCGACCAGAGGCTGGCGGCGGTCGTCAACCCGCGCACGATTTCGCCACGCATCAGGATCGACCCCGCGCCGAGGAAACCAATGCCCGACACGACTTGGGCAGCGACCCGGGAAGGATCGAGCACGACGTTCTTCGTTCCCAACACATCGGCAAATCCGAACGCAGAGACGAGCATCATCAACGCCGCACCGACACATACAAGCATGTGCGTACGCAAGCCTGCTGCCCAGTTCATTCTTTCGCGCTCGAAGCCGATGACGCTACCGAGTAGAGCCGCCAGGACGAGGCGAGATAGAAGCTCGATATTGCCGATCACGAACTACCCCTTGATATTTTGGTGTTAAATCGGCTGTGAAGCCGTGTCGGCGACGGGGGTGTGGGTCTGGCCCGTCCCGTTTCCGGGACCGTCCGGTTTATCGATGACCACCGACGGCGTTTCGCCGCGATTCTCGTGCGTAAGGAAGAGATCCACGATTTCCCGGGTCGGTATGCTTGTGACGAGCGTCGATATTTTGGTCGGGCTGAACCACCTGCACTTCGAGATTTCGTTACACGGTTCGGGGGACGCGTCCTGAGGAAGATCGACGAAAAAAACGAGATGTCGTTTGCTGAGGCCGCCAAACTGGAACAGGTAGGTGACCTCCGCACCAACAAGCGAAGTCTCTTCTTGCAGTTCGCGCCGGGCTGCGTCCAGCGGCGACTCGGAACGTTTTATGGTGCCGCCGGGTAACGACCACCGCGACCGCTCGCGCGCGACCAAAAGCACTTTGCCGTCCCGGATGCATATGATGGTCGCCCTAGCTTTCATTCTCTCCCCTATAGGACACGCGGCGGCTGCTTTAAAGGCGGATTATGGACCATCCGCGAGCGTCCGTTTTGCCGAAGTGGCCGGAAGGACACGATGACGCGCTGTGGAGGCACCTCGCTGGCACAACGACGTTGATCGATCTGGTCCTTCTATTTTTGCACAGTGGAGTAAGCTAAAAGTCAGTCCACCGTTGACGGGGAGAACAGGCAATGAAAACGCGTTCGGCACTTGAGATCTGTTTGCCGCTTGCCCTGTTCATCGCGGCGTGCGCCTTGTCGCTTCCAACTCTGATGATCGCTGTCGCCTGGATGACGATTGGCGTTATGTCGCTGGGGCACCGCACACTCGAAAGCTTCCCGATTGACGGGATCAGTCGGAAGTGGCTCCGGGGGTATCGGGGAGCATGCCTGTTGTTCTACCACCTTGCCTGGTGGCCCTGGTACATGCGGACTCCTCTGCGAGACGGCGCTGATCGAATCGGAAGACGGCTGTTCACAAGGAAAAAATCGCCGCATCGCGAGTCGGAGAATCCGCAGGACAACCTGCCGACCGGCGAGCGTGAGGAGAATAGCAAGAGCGACGCAGGTCAAGGGCGGCGAGATTGACTGGGCCGAAACCGACATGATCGTCGAGCTATCGGAAAAAGGGGGCTGACCGTGCCGCCTATGTCGGCACGTTTGCAGCCAAGGCGAAAAACCTGGCATCGACTGTCACGATCTCACCCTGCCCTGGAAGCGACCATCCGCTGATTCGACGCGACCGGCGCTTGCTGGTCGATCAGAGATACTCTGACCATATACGTTGTGGCGCGCTTGGCGCTGACAATTGCCGTTCTTGGCGCGCCGCTTTGGGATGAATCCCTGGTCGCCTACGCGATGGAGTTCGACGTCTTGATCGAATAGGGATTGAAGCGCACAACCTCATCGCCAAGCCACTCATTGAGCTGCGCAAATCGCCTTTGCAGGGGTTCGATTTCGTTCGCGCCGAACACTTGCGCGGCCGTGTCGGCCGCACCGAAACCGCCGGTATTGCTCGGCACGATTCCCATAAGCTGCGGCGGTACGCGGTGAGCTGCGAGCAAGTCGTCGCGCGTCACGTTCTTGATGTTGAAAAACTCATCCTTCGCCGTGACTTCCGAAACGGGTATGAGCTGGATGCCGTCTTTCTTTCCGTTCGGCGCGTACATGAACAGGTTTCGGAAATTGCCCGGTCCCTTGCTGTTCTTCAAAGCCTCGCGCATGTTGTCAACATCGGTTTGACTTTGCGCCGCATCGGTCATGTACAGGATGAAACCCGCGTGCGAACCGTTCTCGTAATACCGCCGGCGAAAGAGCGTCGCCGACTCGTTCAACCAGGCCGCGTGTAGGGCGCCGAGATATTCAGGCAAGCCATACACTTCCTGGTTAATGTCCGGCTCCATCAAATGATGGATCGAGCCGACCTCGAACTCGTGTTGCTGTTGCCACCCGTTGACCTGGTAAAACTTCTGCAAGTCTGTCGACCGGCGCAAGTATTTCGACGGTGCGCGTTTGAGCGCGAGGGTTCCGCCAAGCCTCGACCGTTGCCGCTCAATGTATCCATTGCCAAACACCAGGAAATCGAGCGACCACTTATCGAATTCCTCGCGCGTGAGCAACTTGTGCGGAATGAACGTGGCCGAAAGCACGTTGCGTTTAAAGTAAATCGCCGAGCTGTGATGCACACCAGCTCGAAACGATTTCGCCAGGCCGGCGAGCGACACCGGCGGCTCGAACCACTGACCGGCGGCCCACGTTTCGACGTAGTCAAGTATTTCGGCGCGGTCCATCACTGGCATGGCGTCGCCGAACGTGAAGGCCTCGGCCTTGGGCGGGGTTGAAGGTGCGGCCGGCGGTGCGGCGTGCGTGTGCTGTCTGCGCTTACTCAATTTGAGAACTCCATAAAGCCGGTATTGTTTGCGGTGATGCCTTCTAACGGCTCGTTTCCGAGCGCGTGCAGGCACGCCCACGCTAAGTCTGCGTGGCCTGTTTCCTCGTTCCTGCTGGCCTCATACGTGACTTTCTTGCCGCTCGCCGTCATCGTCTTTCGAATCGCCATAAACGATTGAGCTAAATCGGTCCAACCGGCATCGAATTCGAGCCGGCCCTTGCCGATCACGTTTAGGCCTTTGAGCACCAGGCGGCCTTTCACTTCAGGCGAGTAATTGAGTGCGACCGCGTGCGGGTAGAACTGGCGCACGAGCTGATAAACGCCCTGGCCGATGCCTGTCGTATCGATCGCCATATACGTCACGTTGTATTGCTGTGTGACCTGGCGAATTGCCTCGGCCTGTGCCTCGAAATCCATGCCGCGCCATTGGCACTTATGCAGCACGCGAAACTTGCCACCAGGCACGGCCGGCGGTGCGAGCACGATTAGGCCGGCGGAATCGCCCGATAGGGCAGGGTCATAACCTACCCAAACCGGGCGATATCCGAACGGCCGGCCGGCGAACGGTTTGAAGTCGTCGGCCCATTCATCCCAGGAATCGACCATGCAGCGTTGCAAGTCGGCGAGCGGGAAAATCGACGCGGTATCGTCGATAAACTGGCACATCAACAGGTTCGCGTATTCCTCGGCGCTGTATTCAAGGCGCAGCTCGTCGATATCGAATAAGTCGCAACCGCCGAACACGGCATCCTCGACCGTCACAATCTGACGCCATTGCCTGTCCTCGCAAAGACGCCCGCCGGCGAGCGCCTTGTGCGTTACGTCCATATGCAAGTGATCGACCTTTGCGCGGCCCCTGTTGTAATGCTCGCCGCTCCAAAACGTATAGGCGCCGTGTCCTATGCTCGATGGCGTTGAAAAATACGTCTTTCTCCATTGCTTGTGCATCGCCATGCCCGAGGCGACTTTGTTGAGCTGTTGGAATCCGCCGACCCAAAAATATTCATCGAAATAAAAATTGCCGTGGTAGCTCTGCGCGGTGCGCGCGTTCGTGCCGAGGAAATAGAGAATCGCCTCATTCGGCAAAACGATCGGCTCGCCGGTCAATTCAACGTCTGCGGCCTCGCGGGCGAACTGGCATATGTACTGCCTGAAAACGTGCGCCTGTGCCTTGCTGGCCGACAAGAAAATTTGATTACGGCCCGTGTTGATCGCGTCGTCTAAGGCCTCGCGTGCGAAATACCAGGTAGCGCCTATCTGGCGCGACTTGAGGATGTTGCGGGTTCGCTGATGGCCTTGCCGATACCAAACCTTTTGATAGTCGAATAACGAATCGAGAAAGGCCTCGCGAATCTGCTGCGCCTGATCGTCGCTGATCGCGTTACGTGTTGCCTTCTCCTTTCGGGGCGCCGTGTTGCGCGCCTCGATATTTGGGTTCAAGTCGCTTTCTTTCCCCGTCTCGCCGTATTTGCGCACGCGCGCCGTGCGCTCGATCTGGCGCATGAGCAAGTCGACCTCTTTGAAGTCGCGGCCGTCTTTCTGGTCCTTCGCAATGAGCACCATGAGGCGCGTTTCGATCGCCGTCTCGATGCGCTCGGCATGCGAGGCATCGGCCCACTTGTCGCGCTGTTTCCACGCCTCGACCGTAGGGCGTTTTTCTCCAATGTGTTTCGCGATCGACGAGACGCGCCAACCCTGCCAGTAGAGCGCGCGGGCTATACGGCGAGGGTCGGCGTTGTTTTCCAGAACGGGGGCAATGTCGGCAGTTTCGAGCATGCGGTAAGCGTACCCGCGACGCGCGCGCGCAAGGAGCCTAAGTGTTTGTATCCAAAGCGAAAACACTCGCCGCTCATTGAGACATTGCGCCCTCGAACGCAATATGTGAACTCACGTTGAACCCTTAAACGACCCCTGTAATAACCCTGTTGGAGACCTAACGATGCAATCTCGCAAGCTGTCGCTTATGTCGTTCGCCGTTGCGGCGATCGCGTTCGCTTTCACGATGGACGCACACGCGGCGACGCTCGCCGTGAGCACCGTACTTGCACCAATCGATTTCGCTGCGCATGGCCTGGGCGCCCTGGGTATCGGTTCCGTTGCACTGGCCGGCGCGAACGCCGACACGGTGAAGCATGCGGCAACGAAGTTTTTCCGCATTGCTGTCGAAGGCGCGACCACGGACGGCCGCAACATCTCGCGCGAATGGCTCACGCAAATGGCGAAGAACTACAGCCCCGAGCTGTACGGCGCACGTCTGAATCTCGAACACTATCGCGGCATCATTCCCGATGGTCCGTTCAAGGCATACGGCGACGTTCTCGCGCTCGAAACCCGCGACGAAACGGGCGTGCTCGCTGGAAAGCTCGGCCTCTATGCGCAAATTGCCCCGACGCCCGAACTCGTCGCGCTGACGAAGGCCAAGCAAAAAATCTATACCTCGTGCGAAGTCGACCCGTCTTTCGCCGACACCAAGCAAGCCTATTTGATCGGCCTGGCCGTGACCGATAGCCCGGCGAGCCTCGGAACTGAAATCCTTTCTTTCGCAGCTCAAAACCCGGCGGCCTCGCCGTTCGCGAGTCGCAAGGTAAGCCCGACGAACCTCTTTACGGTCGCCGACGAAACGGTGATCGAGCTGGAAGCGGAACCGGCGCCGGCTGCGCCCTCACTGTTCGCTCGCGTTGCCGAGCTGCTCGGCCTGGCGAAAGAGAAGGGCGCCAAAGACGACACGCGATTCGCTGACGTAACGCAAGCGGTCGAAGCGATCGCCACGCACGGCAACGACCAGGCCGCGACATTGGCCGCCCTGCAAGCGACCGTCGCCGAGCTGACGGCCGCCGGCGAGCGCGATCGCCAAGCGTTCGCGGAGCTGCAAACGCAGCTCTCGACAACCGGCAACGGCCAACCCCTGCGGCCGGCGGCAACCGGCGCCAACGCCGAAATCAAAACCGACTGCTAAACCGACCCCCTCGGCACTTCCTCGACCCTTGGAGTAACACACAACATGCAGAACAAAACCCGCCTCGCTTTCAATGCCTACCTGGAAGCAATCGCGCAACTCAACGGCGTGCCGAGCGCGGCCGCTAAGTTTGCGGTCGACCCGAGCGTGCAACAAAAGCTTGAAACGCGCATGCAGGAATCGAGCACGTTCCTGTCGAAAATCAACGTGATGCCCGTTTCGGAACAACAGGGCGAAAAGCTCGGCCTCGGCATCGGCGGCCCGATCGCGAGCACGACCGACACGAAGGTGAAAGACCGCGAAACGACCGACCCGACCGATATCGACTCGCACAAGTATTTCGCCTCGCAAACGAACTTCGATTCGCATGTGCCGTATGCGAAGCTCGACGCCTGGGCGAAATTCGCGGACTTTCAAACCCGCTTGCGTGACGCGATCGTGCAACGCATGGCGCTCGATCGCATCACGATCGGTTTCAACGGCAAGACGCGCGCGGCAACGTCCAATCGCGGTACAAACCCGTTGCTGCAAGACGTGAATATCGGATGGCTGCAAGCGTATCGCGATCAAGCTGCGGCTCGCGTGATGGCCGAGGGCAAGGCCGCCGGTAAGGTGCAAGTCGGCGCCGGCGGTGATTACGCCAACCTTGACGCCCTGGTGTATGACGCGGTGAACAGCCTGGTGGACGCATGGCACCGCGAGGATACGGCGCTCGTCGTGATCTGCGGCCGCGAGCTGCTGCACGATAAGTATTTCCCGATTCTGAACCAGGACAACAAGCCGACCGAGCAAGCGGCGGCCGACATGATCGTGAGTCAGAAGCGCATCGGCGGTTTGCCGGCCGTGTCCGTTCCTTACTTCCCGGCCAACGCCATGATGGTTCAACGGCTCGATAACTTGTCGATCTACTGGCAAGAGGGCGCACGCCGTCGCACGATCGTCGACAACGCCAAGCGCGACCGTATCGAGAACTTCGAATCGAGCAACGATGCGTATGTCGTCGAAGATTTCGGCGCCGGCTGCATGGTCGAAAACATCACGGCGGTCTAATGATGAAAAGCCCCGCCCAACGCCATTTTGAACGCGTGTCGGCCGAACAAGCTGCGGCCTCGGCCGCGCCTGGCGAATCCCTCGCCGGCGCAAACGCCTATGAGCTGATGCTTGTAAAGCTGTCGACCGATCGGCGCCGCTTGAAGTCGATTGCCTCGATTGAACAAAAGATCAAGGTAAAGCGCGACGAGCTGTTACCCGAATACGTCGACTACGTGACCGGCTCGTTAAGTGGCGGGCGGGGCGCCCAGGATGACGTTTTAACCACGGTGATGATCTGGCGCATCGATGCGGGCGACTATGCCGGCGCGCTCGATATCGCCCGGTACGCGATCAAGCACCGCATGACCTTGCCCGATCAATACGACCGGCCGCTCGCGACCGCGATCGCGGAGGAATTCGCCGAGGCGGCACTCGCGGATTTCAAAAAGGGCATTGCGATCGATTTCCTGCAGCTCGGCGAAGTCGCGGAACTCACCGCGCCGGCCGACATGCACGACCAGGTGCGCGCCAAGATGCACAAGGCGATCGGCTACGCCGTGCAAAGCACCGATAGCGCGCTCGCCCTCCAACACCTACGCCGTGCGCTCGAACTCGATTCGCGCGTCGGCGTAAAGCAAGACATTGCTCGTATTGAAAAAGCGAGCAATGCGGCCGGCTGATACCGCCGACCGCACGTAACTAGCCCCCCCGGCTGGGTGGCGCCGGCCGACGAAATGCAACGCCTGACGGTTACGCATTTCCGACGCCGGCCCACCGCCCACATTTTCCGAGCTGAAGCCATGACGAGTTTTAACGCGATCGCCGCGCCGAGCATTACCCCCGAACCGACCCCGCCGGCCGCGTCGCTGATTGTCGAAAACATCGATTGGTTTCCGCCTATTGACCTGGCCGCCATGCGCGAAGCGGTGCGGCTCGACGGCACCGTGACACATGCCCGCTTGCGTGATGCGGTGATCGCCGCAATCGACGAAGTAAATCGCGAGCTGTCGACCTGGCGAGCTGCGCACCAGGCCGCGAACGTCGCAAGCCTGGCCGAGCTGCCGTCCGACAAAATCGGCGGTGAGAGCGTGCAGCTCGCGCGATATCGCCGCGCTGTCTATTTCCTCGCCCGTGCGGACCTGACCGAAAAATATCGCGACTTCGATAGCACGAAGTCGGGCGCCGCTGATGCCGACGAGCTGGTGACAACGATCGACGCCGATCGCCGCAACGCGCGCCACGCGATCAACGATATGCGCGGCCTCTCGCGCACAACGATAGAGCTGATCTGATGCGCGTTTATGCACAACAGGGCGATACCGTCGATTCCCTTTGCTATCGCCACTACGGCCGCACGCGTGGCGTCGTGGAGGCAACGCTCGAATTGAATGCGGGGCTTGCCGACCTCGGCCCGATATTGCCGCACGGCCAAGCCGTCGACCTGCCAGAAGCACCGAACGATCAACCAACCATCTCAACCGTAAAACTTTGGGATTAACCAGGAGTGCGCCGCTATGGCCGAACCTAGTACCGCGCTCGCCGTCGCATCGGCCAGCATCGGCATTGCCAGCTTGTTTCCTGGCGTCGACGGAAATGCACTGATCGGCGCATTCACCGGCGCCGCGCTCGTCGTCGTGACCTCGAAAGACCTATCGATCGGCAAGCGTTTCGCCTACCTGGTGATTTCAACAATTGCTGGATATCTGGCCGCGTCTGATGTCGTGCAGTGGACGCCGATAAAGAGCACGGGCGTTGCTGCTTTCTTCGCGGCCGCGCTGGCGATCACGGTGACGCTGCAACTGATCGAGCGAGTGAAAACGTTCGACCTGTTGGCGTTGTTCAAAAGGGGCTGACCTATGCACAACCCTCTCGCATTGATCGCGCTGATCGCCTACACCTTCGCGGCGTTTCGCATCCTCACTTATCGCCGAGACGGGGCGCGCTATCGGCATCACGTCGCCTGGTTTGCATGGCTCTTGCTCGTGGTCCTGGGCGGCTCTGCGATCGAGCTGGCGATCCACGCAAAAGCTATCGGCGTATTCGAAGCCGTGCGGGCGATCCTTTTTACGATTCTCGTTTTTGGCGTGCGGGGCAACGTCGCGCGCCTGCTTAGGAGCGAATAACAATGATTCTGAGATACGGCGATATAGGCGACGATGTTGCTTTGCTGCAAAAGCGCCTCACGCGTGCGGGCTTTCCCGTCAATGAGACGCACATTTTCGACCACGCAACCGAATCCGCGGTGATGGCGCTGCAACGCGCTCGCGGCCTGGTGATCGATGGCATTGTCGGCCCGAAAACGCTTATCGCTTTGCCAGGCCTGGCGCTGCCTTCACACCTGAAAGATTCCGACCTGGTGAAAGCGGCCGGCACCCTGGGCGTGTCGGTCGCGTGTGTGCGCGCCGTGAATGAAGTCGAATCACGCGGACAAGGTTTCTTGCCTGACGGCCGGCCAAAGATCCTTTTCGAGCGCCACAAGTTTTATAAAGCCCTGGCCGATCGCAAGATCGACCCGGCGCCGCTCGCCGTGAAATATCCGAACATCGTATCGAGCACCGCCGGCGGATACCTGGGCGGGGCGGCCGAATATTCGCGCCTTGCCCTGGCCGAACGCATTCACTCGGACGCCGCGCAAGAGTCGACGAGCTGGGGCGCGTTCCAAGTCATGGGCTTTAACTGGAAGCGCTTGGAGTATTCGAGCATTACCGATTTCGTCGCACGCATGCAGCAAAGCGAAGGCGATCACCTGGACTCGTTTGTGCGCTTTATCGCGGCCGACACGGCCTTGCTGGCCGCGTTGAAGGGTAAGAAGTGGGCGGCCTTCGCCAAGGGCTACAACGGGGCGGATTACGCCCGCAACATGTACGACACGAAGCTCGCCCAGGCGTATGCGAAGTATGCCGAGCGCGAAAAGGCGGCGGCATGAATGCGATGGCCGCTCGCCTGGTTGCGTGCCTCGTGGCGGCCCTGGCGCTCGTCGGCGCCTGGTTCTATGTCCAAGCCCTACGCGGCGACCTGGCGGCCGCCCAGGACACCGCACGCACGGCACAAGAGACGGTCGACCGGCGCGACGCCACGATCGCGCAGTTACAGAAAACCGAGCGCGAGCACGCCCGCCAGCTCGCGCAGCTCGAACGCACCCGCCAGGGCGTCGCGGCCGACCTGGCCGCTCGTGAAACCGAACTAGAGGCTTTGAAGCATGAAAGCGAAACCGTGCGCGCCTGGGCTGATGGCGCTATCCCTGATGACGTTGTGCGCCTGTACACAAGCCCCGCGCTCACCGGAACCGCCGACCTCCTTTCAACAATGCGCGCCGGTAACGGCATGCACGATGCCGGCAATGTCGCCGCGCCGTAACGGCGACCTGGCGCACGCGCTCGACGTGGCGCGCGCTGCCTGGGGCGATTGTGCGGCCCGCGTCGATATGGTTGTCGCTTGCCAGGCGAACGACCTGGCCGGCGCCCTGGGCGGCACCCATGAATAAGGCCGCCAGCTTTCGAAAGGCGATGGCCTCGGCCGTTCCCTCGCTCAACGATGACCCCGACAAGCTGCTCGTTTTCATCGATCAAGGGCGCATCGTCGCCACGGCCGCGCCGTCGCTGTCGTTCGAATATCGTTTCGTGCTCAATGCGATCCTGCTCGACTTCGCCGGCGACGCCGACACGATTTTCGTCGCGCTGATGGCCTGGGTTCAACGCAATCAATCCGACTTACTCGCCAACGTCGACGAGCGGGCGAACGGCATCACTTTCGAAGTCGATCACCTGACGCAATCAACGTTTGACCTGTCGATCAAGCTCTCGCTCACCGAGGGCGTGATCGTCGACACCGACCAGGCCGGCGCGCACACGATCACGCATATCGACGAGCCTGTGCCCGAATGGACCCTCGACACGCTGTTCGCCGGCAATGGATGAACTGCGCGCCCTCGAAGCCTGGGCGGGGCGCTTGCTCGCCCAGCTCGAAGCGCCCGCCAGGCGCGCGGCGTTGCGCGATATCGCGCGCGAGCTGCGGCGCACTCAAACGGCGCGCATCGCGCAGCAAAAGAACCCGGACGGTAGCGCCTATGCGCCCCGCAAGCCGAGGCATGTAAAGAAGCTGCGCGGCAAGCAAGGCCGCATCAAAAACGGGGCGATGTTTGCGAAGCTACGCCAGGCGAAATATCTGCGCGCCGAATCCGACGCGGTTAGCGTGACTGTCGGGTTTTCCGATCGCATTGCGCGCGTCGCGCGTGTGCACCAATACGGCCTAACCGATCGCGTCGCAAAGGGCGGCCCCGAGCACAAATACGATGCCCGTGTGCTGGTCGGATTTAGCGACGCTGATCGCGAGATGATTCGCGATATGTTGCTTAAACACATCGTCAAATAATCATTCGGCTCTCTAACTATGTACCCAAGGCGCGAACAACCGCGCCGTGTCGACTCGCGCGTGCGTGCTCGGCACCATTGGGGAATGAACTCAAACGAATCCACACGCCAATTTTTGAACGGCATACGCAAAGGCACCGTGATAGGTCTGTCCGGCGCGTTGTGTCGCGTAGAGAGCGGCGATTTAACTACCGACTGGATTCAATGGTTCGTGCCTTGTGCCGGAGAAACGATCGAGTGGCTTGCGCCCTCGATCGGCGAAGGCGTGATGCTGTTGTGCCCGAGCGGCGACCCGGCGCAAGCCGTCGCACTGCGCGGTTTCTATACCGAGGATTTCGAATCGCCGAGCCTCGACCCCAATAAACACATTCGACGATATCGCGACGGTGCGCTCGTCGAATACGACTTTGCCGCTCACATTCTCAACGTCGATTTACCCGCCGGCGCAACGGTCAATGTCACCGCCCCCGACGCGGTGAATATCAATACGAAAACCGCCAACGTAAAGGCCGACAAAGTAACGCTCGATGCGGACGTGGAAGTTACTCGCTCGATGGTTGTGAAAGGCCCGTTTTCGTTCGAGAACGGCGTGAGCGGAAAGGCCGGCCAAAGCGGCGGCCCCGCAATGGTCATTTCCGGCACCGTCGCCGTAAGCGATGACGTGATCGCCGGCGGCAAGAGCGGCGCACATCACTCGCACATGGAACAGGGCGACGGCAAACCAGTGAGCGAACCGATATGAAAGGAATGAACGCCAAGACGGGGCGCGCTACGTTCGGCCTGTCACACCTGTATCAATCGATCGAAAAGATTCTGACGACCCCGCTCGGCACGCGTATCGCTCGCCGCGATTTTGGTTCCGAGCTGCCCGATCTTGTCGACGCCCCGAACAACCTCACGACCCGCGTGCGCCTGTATGCCGCTGTCGCGACCGCGCTGATGCAATGGGAACCCCGCTTGCGGCTCACCCGCGTGCAGCTCTCGACGGACGTGAGCGAGACGGGCGCGGGCGTGCAAGTGCTCGACATTGAAGGCACGACAACCGAATCGGGCGACCAGGTATCGACCCGCGTGCAGCTCACGAACGGCGGTGCGGCATGAGCGCGACCCCGATCGACCTCTCGCGCCTACCTGTTCCGGCCGTTGTCGAAGTCATCGACTACGAAACGTTGCTCGCCGAGCGCAAGGCGCGGCTCGTCTCGCTCTATCCGGCCGACGATCAAGCCGAAGTCGCGGCCGCGCTCGAACTCGAATCCGAGCCGATGAATATTCAATTGCAGGAAAGCACGTATCGCGAAGTCGTCTTGCGTCAACGCGTCAACGATGCCGCGCGCGCCGTAATGCTCGCCTACGCGGTCAAAGAGGATCTAGACCAGGTAGCGGCCCTGTTCGGTATCAAGCGCCTCACCATCGTCGAACCTGACCCGGCAAACGACATTGAGGGCGTCTATGAAGAGGACACCGACTTGCGCAAGCGCACGCAGCTCGCCCCGCAAGGCTATTCCGTCGCTGGTCCCGAGGGCGCATATATCTCGCATGCGTTGAACACTGACGGCCGCGTGCTCGATGCCTCGGCCACGAGTCCCGCACCGTGCGAAGTCGTCGTAACGATCCTGTCGCGCGAAGGCGACGGCACCGCATCGCAAGAGCTGGTCGACAAGGTAACGGCCGCCCTGCAGGCCGACAACGTGCGCCCGTTGACTGACGAAGTAACGGTACGCGGTGCGCAAATTCTGCGCTACCAGGCGCGCGCGACGCTCATTTTCTTCGCCGGCCCTGATCGCTCCGTCGTGCTCAAGGAAGCGCAAAAACGCACGGCCGCATATACGGACGAAATGCACCGTATGGGCATGGAAATAACCGAGGATGGTTTGTTCTCGGCGATGCGTGCGCCAGGCGTTCAAAAGGTGAAACTCATTTCGCCGATCGGCGGCATTGCTGTATCGAAAGCTCAAGCGGCTTATTGCGAGCTGATCGAGCTGATCGACGGCGGTGTTTATGACGGGGGCACGGAATGAGCAAGCTACTCGCCCCTAACTCGACCACGACCGAGCGCAACCTCGCCACGGTCAACGCCCGCATATCGGATATCCCGACGCCGATCGCGCAGCTAATGAACCCCGACACGATCCCGCTCGCGTTGCTGCCGTGGCTTGCCTGGCACCTGGGAATCGATGCGTGGAAAGACTATTGGCCCGAGCAAGTGAAGCGCGCCCGCGTTAAGGCCGCTATCTCGATCGCCCGCAAAAACGGCACTGCTGCGGCCGTGCGCGAAGTCGTCGCCGCATTCGGCGGAAACATTGCGCTGCGCGAATGGTTCGAGATGCAACCCAAGGGCAAGCCGGGAACGTTCGACGTTGTTCTGACTGTTGGATCACGCGCCGGCGAAGCCCCGACCGCCGAGTTTATCGCCGACATCATCGCGGAAATCGACCGGACCAAGCCCGTGCGCGCTCACTACTCATTCACCCAGGGTTTCGGCATGCAAGGAACGCTCGGCGTTGTCGGCGCCGTGCGGCCGGCCCTGTATCGCCGTCTTTCTTTCACGGATCAATAAACATGGCCGGAAATCTCTTTACTGTCACCGACGCCGGTAGAGCTGCGCTCGTCTCACCCGGCAACACTGGCACTGCTGCGCACAAAGTCACGCAAATCGGCGTGAGCACCGTCGCCTTTGACTCGACCGATAAGACGCTCAAAGTGCTGCCAGGCGAGCGCAAGCGCATTACCACGCTTGCCGGCGATAACGTCGCGGCCGACATGATTCACGTCACGCTCAAAGACGATACGGACGATCAATACACGCTCTACGGGTTCGGCCTGTACTTCGAAAACGGCGTGCTGTTTGGCACCTACAGCCAGGCCACGCCAATCATGGAGAAATCGCCGGCGGCAATGCTTTTGCTCGCGGCCGATATGGCGTTCAAGTCGATCGACACGGCGCAAATATCTTTCGGCGATGCGACCTTCACGAACCCGCCGGCGACCACCGATCGCCAAGGCGTTGTCCAATTGGCGACGAACGCCCAGGCGATCGCCGGCACCGACACGCAACGCGCAGTAACGCCGGCCGGTTTGCAATCGGCCCTCGCCCCCGCACTCGCGACGAAATCGAATGTCGGCCACCGTCACACGATCGTCGAAGTTGACGGGCTGCAATCCGCGCTCGATGCAAAACTAAACCTCACTGGCGGGATATTGAGGGGAAACACGACCGTCTCAAACGCGACCCTCGCGTTTCAAAACGGCAATTACACCGCCAGCATGCGCGCCGATGCGAGCGGGCTGCTCGGCTTCCTCAATCAAGCGTTGACCGCGTGGAACCTGCAACTCAACGATGCCGGCGTGCTCTCGTTGCCGCGTGCTCGCCCGAATTGGGCGGGCGGCCTGACACCCTGGGACAACGGCAACTTTGACCCGAATACGCGCGTCGCCAAAACCGGCGATCGCATGAGCGGCGACCTGTTTGTCGATAGCGGCGGACTGCACTTAAGCGGATGGAACGGGAACCCGAATACAGGCGTCGTGTTTCTCAACGCTGCCAGCAATAGGTACGTTAATTTTGACGGGACCAGTTACGTTATGCCTGGCGCCGAGCTGTACACCGGCCCTGCGATTAACCGCGTTTGGCACGCCGGCAACTTCAATCCCGCGGCCTATCAACCTGCTGGCAACTATCAACCAGCGGGAAGCTACCAGGCTGCCGGCGACTATCTACGCAATCGCACCGGTCAAACCACGACGGGCCTGTATTTCGGTTCGGCTAACCCCCCTGGCATTGGTGGAATCTCCCAATCTGGAAACAACGACAACGTAGCGCTCACGATCGGCAATGACGGCAATCAGTCTGCGTCGGCCGTGATGCAGTTTCACCGCCAAGGTTCATTTGCCGCCTATTTCGGCCTGGACACTGACAACCAATGGGCGGTTGGCGGGCGCTCGATGGGCAACGTTCGATATCGCCTCTTTCACGAGGGCAATTTCGATCCCAACACCGCCGTCAACCTGGCTAACAACGCCAACAACAACGCCGCTTCAAAAGCCCCGATCCGCAACGGCAATAACAACGGCGGATACGGATACGTCTGTTGCGATAGCACTGCCAAGGTGACGATTAGTTGGGATGGCGCGAATCACCAGATATACGCCGATAACAGTTACCTCGGCGCGCTGATGACCACGAGCAATTACAACAATTGGGCCGCGACGAAAAGCGCACAAGTGCAATGGGGTAGCGGCGTTTCCGAACTCGCCGGAGTAGTGACCGGCGCCGATGTAACGGTGGACGCCGGCGGCCCTTGGGTGTTGGAAGGCTTGCGCACGGTCGGCGGAAACAACCGAATTTATATGCGCGTCGTTTGGCTAAGGAACCAATAACCATGATTTCGCACGATCAACTCGCTCACGCTATTGAGCAAGAACTCGGACTTAAGCACGGCGTCGATTTTCTCGTCGCTCATCCGCTCGACAAAGACGGAAATCAACGCGCCGATGCCTATCTTTTTCGATGGATGAACAAGGACGTTTTGCAACCGGATATCGAGCTGATGAAGGCCCGATATCAAGAGTGCCATTGCGACACCTATGAAGCGATGGCCGCACGCGAGCGTCGCGACGCGTTGATCGCGCAAACCGATTGGACACAAGCCCAAGACATACCGGACGCGGTGAAGGCGAAATACGCCGTCTACCGCCAGGCCTTGCGCGACATAACGAGCCAGGCCGGTTTTCCAAAGTCGATCGACTGGCCTCTTTTACCGCAGTAATCCCATACGCAACCAGGAGCAAAACAAAATGCCTTTGAAAAAAACAATCCGCATCGCATCGATCGGC
The DNA here is from genome assembly GCF_001544555.2 of Caballeronia udeis. Lineage (GTDB taxonomy): Bacteria > Pseudomonadota > Gammaproteobacteria > Burkholderiales > Burkholderiaceae > Caballeronia > Caballeronia udeis. The sequence goes on from NZ_FCOK02000011.1 coordinate 117,597, forward strand.
ACGCCGGCGTCATACCACAAGGTTCGTCGCTATGCGGTCGACGTGGAAGCAAAGACCACGTTCATCGATATCGCCAGTTTCTACGATGAACAAGCGGCACGCGACAACTTGCAATCGATCGGCATGGCAAACGTGATGATCGCCGGCATTCCTTCGAACGGCACCGATGCCGTCGCCTTCTGCGAGGCGCAACTCGCGGAGCCCGTACCCGCTGCGCCGGTCGATGGATCTGATCCGACCATCGGCAACCCGAATCGTTACCTGTTCGCCGACGCTGAAATCGTCGACTAACACGCCCACGCCCCCGTTTCCCCTCACCTCTACGGACTAGGAAAACCCATGCCTACGGATTACCACCACGGCGTAAGAGTGCTCGAAATCAACGAAGGCACGCGCCCGATTCGCACCGTATCAACGGCCGTTGTCGGCTTTGTTGCGACGGCTGAAGATGCCGACCCGCTCGCATTCCCGCTCGATACGCCTGTGCTCATCACGAACGTCATTTCGGCCCAGGCGAAGGCCGGCAAGCTCGGCACGTTGAGCAAGACCCTCAAGGCGATCGCCGCACAGACGAAGCCGGTTTGTGTCGTCGTGCGTGTCGCTGCCGCCCAGGACGCGGCCGCGACCTCGGCCGCAATCATCGGCGGCGTTAGTGTCGACGGCAAATACACCGGCATGAATGCGTTGCTGGCCGCGCAAGCCAAGCTCGGCGTTAAACCGCGCATCCTGGGCGTGCCTGGCCTCGATACGTCTGAAGTCGCCGTCGCACTGGCATCGATCGCGCAAAAGCTGCGCGGCTTTGCCTACGTGTCGGCCAACGGCGCCAAGACGAAAGAGGAAGCGACCGCCTATCGCAAGACCTTCGCACAGCGCGAAGTGATGGTCATTTGGCCGGACTTCACCGCTTTCGACACCGTGACGACCATCACGTCGACGCTGCCGGCGACCGCTGCGGCCCTCGGCCTGCGCGCCAAGATCGACGAGGAAACGGGCTGGCATAAGACGCTTTCCAATGTCCCGGTCAATGGCGTAACGGGTATCTCGCAAGACGTGTTTTTCGATCTGCAAGACCCGGCGACGGATGCGGGCTATTTGAATGAGCAAGACGTAACGACGCTCGTGAATCCGGGTAAAGGCTTTCGCTTCTGGGGTTCGCGCACCTGTTCGTCTGACCCGTTGTTCGCGTTTGAGAACTACACGCGCACCGCGCAAGTGCTCGCCGACACGATGGCCGAGGCGCATCTCGAATACGTCGATAAGGACATGCACCCCTCGCTTGTTCGTGACTTAATCGAAAGCATCAACCAGAAGTTTCGCGAGCTGGTCGCAAACGGCTATTTGATCGGCGGCTCGGCCTGGTACGACGAAGAACCGAACACCGTCGACTCGCTCAAGAGCGGAAAGCTCTACATCGATTACGACTACACGCCGGTTCCGCCGATTGAAAACCTGCTGCTGCGCCAGCGCATCACCGACCGTTACCTCGCCGACTTCGCCTCGCGCATTCAGGCCTAACCCGGTTCAACCAGGAGTAAGAAAACATGGCATTGCCGAAAAAGCTAAAGGCTTTCAACCTGTTTCAAAACGGCGAGAACTATCGCGGCGAAGTCACCGAAGTGACCCCGCCCAAGCTCACGCGAAAGATGGAGGACTATCGCGCCGGCGGCATGAATGGCCCGATCGGCATTGATTTCGGTAACGAAAAGATCGTGCTCGAATGGACGTGCGGCGGAATCATGCGCTCGGCCCTCGAACAGTACGGGATTATGAAACACGATGGCGTGCAACTCCGTTTCGCGGGCGCCTACCAGGCCGAGGACTCGGCCCGCCCCGATGCCGTCGAAATCGTCGTGCGTGGCCGACACACTGAAATCGACTTTGGCAACGGTAAGGCCGCCGACGATACCGCGTTCAAAGTCTCGACGCAGTGCAGCTATTACAAGCTGACGATTAACGGCACGACGATTATCGAAATCGACTTTATCAACATGGTCGAAAAGGTGAACGGCGAGGACTTGCTCGCGTCGCTGCGCAACGCTATCGGCCTCTAAGCCAGGCATCCACGTTTAACCCCGCCTCGCTCGCCTGGTGAACGCCAGGCGAGCAATCAGCACCCGAACCCATTGCAGAGAAAATCAAATGAACGAACAAGCAATCGAACAAGGCACCGAAGAAGCCAACCCGAACACTGTAGAACTCGATACGCCGATTACGCGCGGCGATCAAGTCATCAACTCGATCACGCTGCGCAAGCCGACCTCTGGCGAGCTGCGCGGCACGTCGCTGAATGCCCTGGTCAATCTGGACGTGGACGCCCTCGGCAAAGTCTTGCCGCGCATCGCCACGCCCACGTTGACGGCTTTCGACGTGAACTTGCTGGACCCGGCCGACCTGGTGCAATTGGGCGTGGTGTTTGCCGGTTTTTTGCTGCCGAAGCGGGCGAGCTAGAGCACGGCTTACCCGATCGCGTCGAAGAGGCGATGGCCGATATAGCGATCGTCTTTCACTGTTCGCCGTTCGGTATGGACGAGCTGACTCTCGGCGAATTGAGTGAGTGGAGAGAACGCGCCCGCGTGCGCAACGGAACGGAATAGATATGGCGAATGACCTGAAATTGCGCGTGCTGTTCGATATGGTCGACAACGCAACCAAGCCCCTCAAAGAGCTGATGAACGGTAACAAGGGGCTTGCAAAATCGCTGAAGGAAACACGCGGCGAACTCGGCCAGCTCAAGAAAGCGCAAAAGGACGTTGCCACGTTTCGCGAGCTGCGCACCGGCCTGGCCGGCACCGCGCGCGAGTTGAACACCGCGCAAACCAGGGCGAAGGAACTCGCCGGCGGCTTGCGTGCGTTCGGCCCGCCGAGTAAAGCAATGATCGCTGACTTTGAGAAAGCGAAGCGCACCGCCTCGCAGCTCGGCCAGGCACACGCGCAGCAAGCGAACAAAGTCGACGAGCTGCGCACGCGCCTCGCCGGCGCCGGAATCAGCACCCGCAACCTATCCGCGCATGAACGCGAGTTGCGCACGAGCATCACCGCGACAACCGGCACGATGACCGGTCAAATGCAAAAGCTTGACCAGCTCGCCGAACGTGAGAAGCGTATGGGCGCCGCACGCGGGAAAATGAACCGCTTGCAAGGCACGGCCGCAAACATGGCGGTCGCCGGCTATGCCGCGAAGGCAACCGGCTCGCATATCCTCGGCGATATCAGCGAAACGCTCGACGAGTCGAAGAAATTCGAAGTCGAAGCGATGAAGATAAAGGCGCTCGGTCTGGGCGATCACGCTACGGCCGACGCGCTGAAATACGTTAAGGCGATGAAGTCTTACGGCACGTCCACGACCGATAACCTCACGCTGATGCGCGATGCAATGACCATTTTTGCGGACGAGCATCACGCACAAATGGTTATGCCTACACTGGCGAAAATGAAGTTTGCAAACGAAGCTTTGTTCGGCGCCGAGGACGGCCACGTCAACGAAGAAAAGTTTATGAACATGCTGAAGGTGATCGAGCTCCGCGGCGGCACGAAAGACGAAGCGACGTTCAAAGACGAAGCGAACATGGTTCAAAAAGTCATCACGGCCACTGGCGGCCGTGTGGGCGGCGACCAGTGGATGCAGTTCATTCAAACGGGCGGCGTTGCGGCAAAGCAAATGCGCAAGGACGCGTTTTATAACCAGATGGAACCGCTCATTCAGGAAATGGGCGGGCATGCGGTCGGCACCGGGCTTATGTCCGCATACAGCAACGTCTACCAGGGCAAGACGACCGTTCGCGCAGCTCGGCAAATGATGGACCTCGACTTGCTCGATAAGAAGAAAGTCGAATTCAACAAAATCGGCATGGTCAAGCAAATCAAACCCGGCGCGCTCGCCGGTGGCGACATGCTCAAGGCCTCGCCGCTCGAATGGCTGGAAAAGGTTCTATTGCCGAAGCTGGCCGCCAAGGGCATCACGGACCCGGACAAGGTTAAAGACATGATCGCGACGATTTTTACGAATCGCACCGCGTCGAATCTCTTTACGACCATGTACATGCAGAAGGACCAGATTCACAAAAACGAAAAGCTAAACGCCGGCGCTGATGGCATCGACGAGGGATACGCCAAGGGTCAAGCATTGACGCACGGCCACGAAATCGAGGCGCTTAAAAAACTGGAGAACATTAAGCGTGAAATCGGCGACAAGGTTTCACCCATGTATAGCGCCGGCCTGGAAATCACGGCCAACCTCACGGAAAGGCTTACCCGCTTCATGCAAGAGCACAGCACCACCGCGAATATCGTGCTCGTGTCGCTCACTGCACTGGCGGCCTTGCTGGTCGGAGGCGGCATGCTGACGATCGCACTCGCCGGCATTCTCGGCCCGCTCGCCCTGGTCAAATTCAGTATGTCGACGCTCGGCATACAAGGCGGCATCCTGTCGCGCGTGCTCGGCCTGGGCGCGACTGCCTGGCGCATGTTCGGCACGGCCGCGATGTTTGCCGGCCGCGCCATGCTGATGAATCCGATCGGCCTCGCAATCACCGCGATCGCGGCCGCTGCCCTGTTGATCTATACCTATTGGGAGCCGGTCAAGGCGTTTTTCGGCGGCCTATGGGACCAGGTTAAACAAGCGTTCGCCGGCGGCCTGGCGGGCGTCGGGGCGTTGCTTCTGAACTGGTCGCCTATGGGTCTGCTTTACCAGGCGTTCGCGAGCGTGATGCAATGGTTTGGCATCGACATGCCGGCGAAGTTTTCCGAGTTTGGCGCGAACATCATCGCCGGCCTGGTCAACGGCATCACAAGCGGCCTCGGCGCGGTCAAAGCGGCGATCACGGGCGCGGCCGATAGTACGGTCGCATCGTTCAAGGAAAAGCTCGGCATTCATAGCCCCTCGCGCGTTTTCGGCGAGCTGGGCGGGTTCATCAGCCAGGGCGCCGCGCTCGGCATGGAAAGCGAGCAAGGGCGCATCGCAAAGGCCGCGGTCGGCCTGGCGACGCTCGCCGCGACTTCATTCGCCATGCCAGGCGCCCAGGCGGCCGACACGCCGCTCGGCGTACCGAGCGTACCCATTGACACCCGAGGACCGATCGCGGCCCGCCAGGCGCCCGGAATTTCGGCCGGCGGGGCATCGGCCGCCGGCGGTGACACCTACATTTTTCAAATCAGTGGCAACGATACGAAGGCAATCGCCGACGCGGTGCGCGCCGAGCTGCAAAAGATCGAACGCACCAAGCAATCGCGCGTTACCTCGCGTCTGTCTGACTAAGCGGAGAAAAAAACATGCTGGCATCACTCGGACAATTCGTATTCGGCCTGTCGACGCTCGCTTACCAGGAGCTGCAACGGCGCACGAGCTGGAAGCATGCGAGCACGTCGCGCGTCGGCGCTCGCAATGCCCGCCAGTTCAACGGCCCAGGCGATGACGCGATCACGCTCACCGGCTGGATCGCGCCCGATCAAGTCGGCAAGCTCGCGTCTATCGCCGAGCTGCGCACGATGGGGGACGCCGGCGACGCTTACGCCCTGGTCGACGGCACCGGCTCGGTTTATGGCGCCTTCATTATCGAAGGCCTCGACGAAGGGCAAACGCTGCACCAAAAGGACGGCACACCGAGGCGCGTCGAATTCACGATCACGCTCATGCGCGTCGACGATGGCCTCGTGCAAACCAAAACCAAAACGAACGAGACGAAGGCATGAAACAACCGACGCCCGAATTTCATATCACGCTCGACGGCCGCGACCTCACGACAAAGATCGCCCCGCGCTTGGTGAGCATGGGCTTGTCTGAGTCGCGCTCGGACGAAGCCGACACGCTCGACCTGACGCTCGACGATAGCGACGGCAAGCTCGAAATCCCCCCGCGCGGCGCCGTGCTGCGCGTCTCGCTCGGCTGGTCCGATACGGGCGTGATCGATAAGGGTAGTTTCACCGTTGACGAAGTGGAGCACGCCGGCGCCCCTGACGTGCTCACCATTCGAGCGCGATCGGCCTCGATGACTAAGGAAATGGGCGAGCGCATCGAAAAGAGTTGGCACGGCGAAACGCTCGGCGCGATCGTTCGAAAGATCGCCGGAAAACACAGCCTAAAGCCGGCGATCGCCGACGCACTTTCAAAGGTATTGATCGCCCATATCGATCAAACACACGAGTCGGATATGTCGTTTCTCACGCGCCTGGCGAAGCGTTACGACGCGGTGATGAACGTGAAAGACGCAAACTTGCTTTTTATGCCGATCGGACACGGCACGACCGCGAGCGGAAAAAAACTCGAGTCGATCGAGCTGACGCGCGCGAGCGGCGACTCGCATCGTTACCACGTTGCCGAGCGCGAGAACTATGCGGGCGTTCGTGCGCACTACCATGCAACCGGCCGAGCGAAACGCAAGTCGGTTGTTGTCGGCGGGGAAAATAATCACAGCATCAAGGTTTTGCCCGAAACGTATGCCACCGAAGCCGAGGCACGTGCGGCGGCATCGGCCGAGCTGAACCGCACGAAACGCAGTCAAGCGACGCTCGATTACACGCTCGCTCTCGGCCGCCCTGACCTTTACCCCGAGCTGCCGGTCTATCTGTCGGGCTTCAAACCTCAAATCGATGACGAGTCATGGCTCGTCAAGCGCGTTAAGCATTCAGTGGGCGATGGCGGATTCACGACCGGCCTAGAACTCGAAATGCGCGACGACCCGACAAGCGATCGCCACCGCTCGCACTTTCGAAAGGTAAGCAAATAAACGCCGCCAAGCCTATGCAGCTTGGTTTTTTGTATGTACGCCAATCTGTCGAATTCGTTGCAAAAATGTTACAAAATACTTCATATACTTTCTAATACCTTACCATTGCGCACTAAATAACAACGGCCGTTGGTCAACGGCAGCGCTATGACGATTGGAACTCATTTTGTATGCATCTCTCTTGAACGCGCTAGTGAACGCCGCGCACTGATGGCACGGCAATTCCAGGCACACGGGATTGATGTTCAATTCTTTTCTGGCATTGAACCGCGCTCCTCCGCTGACGCCATTAACGAAAGCGATTTTTCGGCGCGCATGCGGCGATATGGTCGCCCTATGTCAGAAGGCGAAATTGGCTGCTATCTCAGCCATCGCGAAGTGTGGAAACAGCTTGTCGATTCGGGCGACGATGCTTGGTGCATCATGGAGGACGATATCGCGCTTCGCTCCGGGTTCGTCGCCACGGTTTGGGAGTTGGCTTCAAACCGGGATCATTGGGATGTTGTGCGCCTGATGGGACTGAACAGAAACGAGCGAATCCCCTATGCCAAGCTGCCTAGCGGAACTCAGCTCATGTGGATGGATCGGCAACCAGTTGGACTGCAGTGCTACATGTTGACGCGCGCGGGCGCCGCTGCTTTGCTGGCACACACGCATAAAATCGTGCATGCAATCGATACTGCGGTAGACCGACATTGGGAGCACAAGCTACGGCTGTTTGTTACCGAGCCGGAATATGTTGAGACAGTCGATATGGTCTCAACAGTCGGTTTCCGGCCTGGCATCACGTCGCTTTCGATGCGCGTTCGAGAGAAGATTTATCGTCGCATTGATAAAACGATGGCGGCCTTATACAACGCGAAGCGCCGCCCACAACGTCCAATTCACTTATCGCAGAATGCCGTCTTTACCGAGCACCGGCAAAGGGACGCTCATGGTTTGAGCCTCATAGATCGCCAGTCCTAGTCCGCTCAAGAGCAAAGCAAACCAGCAATACCACCACACCCGCTTAGAAAGGCGTCGCTTTGAACGCGTTAGCTTCCAAGCTGCGATTACAGCGACGCCGCCAGCAAGAACTAGCGCAACTACGCCGATTAGCTTGCATAGTCCGATTGTCGTAATCAGTCCAGCAAATCCCCAACCCGTGATGTAAGCGTCCTCTTCGCTTGGAGAAAGAGGGGCTCGTTTGTGTTCGTCCATAAGTCTTTTCGTTAGGTAGTTTTCAATTTGCCTACAGTATTTTAATAACGAATGACTCGCGCGGTCACTGACTCAGTGCAGCACACACCAAAAACTTATATTTATCTTCCAATAAACTTATATACGACTTATAATTTCCAACATGAACAAAATCAACTGGACGTCGAAAGCAACCAAGCAGGCGCGCAAGCTCGATAGGCCCGTTCGTGTTGCAATCGTGGACGCGGTTGAACAACTGGCAGAGATGCCGGACTGCCAAAACGTGAAGGCGCTGACAAACCATCTCTACGGCTACCGTCTGCGAGTTGGTAACTACAGGGTACTTTTTGATTGGGATGGCTCAATCAAAATCGTCGAAATACAGGAAGTGAGGAAACGCGATGAACGCACCTACTAACATTCAAACGATCAACGGCCCGGACGGAAAGCCGGCCTTTGTCGTGATCCCCTATTCCGAGTACGTCGCGCAGCATGCGCGCGACAATGACTTGATCCCGCATGAAGTAGTGCGCCGCACGCTCGCCAATGACATACCGCCGGCGCGCGCATGGCGTGAACACCTGGGGCTAACGCAAGCAGAAGTTGCCGAACGGCTTGGCGTCTCTCAGTCGGCTTATGCACAGCAAGAAAGTAGTGCGCGCTTACGCGCTTCGTCTCGCGAGAAGATCGCCGGCGCGCTTGGTATTACGGCTGCGCAACTTGATTTCTGATCGGCACCGCGATCGAGAGCCGACTTACGAAGAAAGCATCGCGGACACTGAGCGCGCCCTACGCCACCGCATCAAGACCGCGCACGAATCCTTCGAACCCGGCTCCGACCAATTCAATGCGTGCCTTGGCAGTTGTTATACGGTGCTCGAAGGCGTCTGCCGAAACGTTGCTATCGCCCCCGCTGACGAAGCCCGCTTGCGGGCGCTTATCGAACGCGAGCGCCAATAGCGCAGGTGCATATAAGCCGATCGTTTTCTTTACTGTTTAGGTGGGGCGCCTAGCGCCCCTTTTTTCGCCCATTCGGTAGAGAAACCCGCAAACTCGTTAGCCCTCTAGCAAGCGTGCGTCAGATGTGCGAAGCAATACCCAATGAAGTCGACGGCGTCGGCCTGGTCGACGTCGATTACATCGGTTTCATAGTCCGGGTTATCGCACAGCAAGTGCAGCGCGCCCCCATACATGCGTTGCACCCGCCTCACTCGAAGGCTTTCACCGACTCGCACGATATACACGCCGTCAATGTCACGCGGCCGGCGATCGACCAGCACGACATCGCCATCGCTGATCGTCGGCGCCATGCAGTTTCCTGGTATGCGCATCGCAATCGTATCGGCCGTGCTCAACCCTTCGCGCTCGACCCACTCCCTCGGCAAGCGCATCGACCATTGCGCCGTTTCCCCGTCTATGAAACTTGGCATATCGAATGCTGGGAATTCGACATAGCCCGAATCAGGCGTGGCGGCCACCGGCAGATGCAAAAAGCTTTCCGGTTCCTCGATACCCGGCAAGCCTCGGCCAAGGATCAACCAATCAAGACTTACCCCGTACTTTTCTGCGATCGCCGCGCACTCGGCATAGGGCACGCGATCGCGGATTTTCCATACCGCCGGCGTGCTACGTGACGCGCCTATCACCTCGGCAAGCTCGACGTCCTTACTTACCCCCACTACATCTTTCATTCTGTCGACGATGGCTTGAATAAGTGCCTTTTTTTCGTTCATTTCGCGGTCTAGAAATTACAGAAATGTATGTGCGTTAGCTAACAGTAAGGCATATAATTACACTTAGTAACATTCAAAACCAAGCTGTTACAAACTGAAATTGACTATGCCACTTCCTAACGCAACTCGATCGACCGCTAAACGCGTGCCGATCCCTATGAGTGCCGACGAAATCGACACCCTCCAACAACTTGCCGAGCGCGATCAACGCAGCGCCGCATCAATGGCCCGAATTATCTACCTCGCCGGCCTCGAACAATACGCTGCACGAAACAAAGCACGCGGCCGTCGCTAACCGTGTGACCGTGAAGGATCAAGGCCGGGGGCGGATTCCTTATCTGAACGGGTAGACAAAAGCCATGCGAATCACACTGAGCTGTCCACATTGCCGAAGCCGCGTGATTGCTCGAACGTCGCGCGAACTTTCGGCAACGATGCGCGAAATCACTTTCGTTTGTTTCGATCACGAATGCGGCCACACGTTTGTCGCACAGCTTGAAGCAGTACGAACCCTCTCACCAAGCGCCAAGCCGAATCCGTTGGTCGGCCTACCTATGTCGCCGCATGTGCGAGAGCGGGTAATGAGCCAATTGCAATTAATTGACTGAGAGCCACAGTCACCGGGAGAAAAGAAATGATTAAACTCGATACGACCTTGCATTACGCTGCCCTTTCCTACCTCGTGCAGCACGAGGGCGAACACTTCAATCACGATCGGATTCTGCTGATCGACCGCTGCGTATCTCACCTGACCGAAACGCAATGCGTTTCTCAGCGTGAGGCGGAAGTCGCCACGCTGCAAGCTTATGGCGAACGCGAGTCGCGTCGATGCAAGGCCTATGTCGACATGTCACTGACGACAAGCCACTCGATTTTTATACGCGACCCGGCGACCGGCCGCCTCCGTGTCTTTACCGTTGCCGAACTGATTGACCTGGTGAAAACGCCAGCGCTTTCGAGCCTGCCTGTGCCAAGTAGTCGACACATGCTTGCCAATGGAATCACCGAGCTACCGCTCACTGCGTAAGACCCACCCAATTTAAAAGCGCATTCCCTGCCGCACTTTCACGAGCTGCGGCCGGGACAACTCACGCCCGCGAAACTGAAAAGCAATGGCCTCTATCGACGAACTCAAACGCCGCATCGACTTGCATCAACTCGCCGACCGTCTCGGCCTGAAGCAAGGCAAGGGTGGCGATAAAGCCCTCTATCACTCGCCGCACCATCCCGACAAGCACCCTTCGCTCTCGATCTATCAGGGACACCCCAAGTACGGCACGGGTTGGAAAGATCACAGCGGCGACGCTGGTGGCTCCTGCATTGACCTAGTGATGCACGTTCAAGGCTGCACCGTGTCGGACGCGATGAAATACCTGCACGACGCGTTCGGCATCCCCTACGACACCCCGACCAACTCGGCGCCGGCTCGAGAAAAATCGCGTTGCGACTACATCGCCGAACGTTCGCTCGGCCATGCCGAGAAGGTGCGCGCCTACCTCACCGGCCGAGGCATTAGCGACGCCGCGATCGACGCGGCAATCAAGGCCAAGACCCTTGGCTATAACGACTACACCAGCTCCACGAAGAAGCCCGGCGAAGTCGGCTTTTGCGGACCCTCGGCAGCTTTTATTGTCAGGCCCATGAACCGCACCGACGTGGTCGCCGTTGACATGCGGTTCATCGACCCTGCCCTCAATGGGGACGTGAAAACGCAAACACAGGGCGAGAAAGACGGCCACGGCTGGACGGCCGACCCGCGCAAGCTCGCCCGCGCGCAACGCGTCATTCTGGTCGAAAGCTCGATTAATGCCCTCTCGATCGACACCTGTGCGATACCCGGCACGGCCGCCGTCTCGATTCGCGGCATCGGCAACGCCGAGAACATCGACTTTTCGTTTCTGATCGGCAAGCAGGTGGTGATCTGCATGGACAACGACGCCCCCTTTCCAGATGGGCATCACCGTGCAGGGCACCGCCCAGGGCCGGAAGCCGCCTGGACCATTTATGAGCGTCTGACCGCCTTGAATATATCGGCGAGCCTGGTCGATCAATCCGACTGGATTCAAGACCTGGCAGACGGCGCGAACAAGACGGCGCCAATCAATGACGTCAATGACTTTCTGTTAATGCGCGACGCCGCCTCACTCGCCAAGGCGCTGAACACGTTCGAGCAATGGTTAATCCCCGGCATGGCCGGCAATGCCACGCACAAAGGAAAGCGCCGCGTCTATCTGCCCGAACACGACTACGCGCTCTACTGGCGGTTTCGCACCCACCTCGATTTCACGCGCTATATCACCCGCATGGAACGCAAGGAGGATTCGGACGTTGAAACACCGACCTACGGCGACCTATGCGGTTTTCGGGTGGCCTCGCTCTCACGCGTGGCGGTCGCGAGCGCGTCGTCGACGATGACCGGCGACGTGGACCAAGCGCCGAACGTCTATTTTGCGGCGACCGTGCAAACGCCGCGGCATGGTTCGAAGCTCACCCGCAAGGTGATGCTCGATGACCAGCTCCACAACAACACGCATTGGCTGAAATTCGGCCCGATCTGGAAGCCCGCCGAATTTTCGCGGATGGTCTCGATTCTGGAACGCACGGCCGACCTCGGCGCGCGCAACGCCGCGAACTTCGTCGGCCTCGCCTGGCGCGACGGTGCGCTCACGGTGAATGAAGGCCCTGATTGTTATTTCACCGACGCCGAAAAGCAGTGCCCGTATCACAACCTGACCTTTCCGAGCGGCGCGCGGACCGATGCTCGCCGCGTCATCACGGCATACCAACAGACCTTCAAGGAAAACGCGGCGGCCATCCCGCTGGTGTGGGCGCTCGGCGGCCACCTGAAAGCGATGCTGGGGTTTTGGCCGCATATCACCGTGCAGGCCGACAAGGGCGCCGGCAAATCGACGCTCATTAAACGGCTCGAACGCTCGATCGCCTTCACGATGTTTTCCGGGCAGAGCTTGCAGACCGAATTCCGGCTTTTGACGAGCATCAGCCACACGAGCCACCCGGTAGGCTGGGAAGAGCTATCCGCGCGCCGGCAAGAGGTGATCGACAAGGCGGTCGGCCTGCTTCAGGAAAACTACCAGTACACGGTGACCCGGCGCGGCGCCGATATGACCGAATACCTATTGTGCGCACCGGTCATGCTGGCGGGCGAAGACGTTCCTGTGCGCAGTTTGCTCGGCAAGCTGGTCCGTACCACCTTGACCGGCAAACGCGGCCCACTGCTGCCCGACGACCTGCCCCGCTTTCCGGTACGCGAATGGCTGGAATTCCTCGCTGGTTTGAACAAGCGCGAGGTGCTCGATCACTACCGCGCGCTGCGCGAGCGGTGTCTCACCAACAGCCGCGCCAGCGGCGCCGACGACGGCGCGTTGCGTATGGCCGGCAATTACTCGGCCGTGGCGCTGGCCTGGCACTACCTGTGTGAGTTCGCCGGCATGGATGACGGCGAAAGCGCGTTCTTTCACGACTTGCTCGCCGAGATGAACGGCCACATTGCGGAAACAAGCGCCGACCGCGAGCCGTGGGTGTGGATTCTCGAAACCGTGCTCTCCGAGATCGATGGCGGCAACTACAAACACCCGTACACCTTCGATATGGTCGACGGCGAGTTCTGCATTTTGCTGCGCACCGGGCACGTGATGGATCACATCGCTCACACCGGAAGCTTGCGCGACAAGTGGAACGGGCTGCCGGTCAAGTCCGATCGCGTGTTCAAGAAGCAGCTCCAACAGGCCGGCGTCGTGGTCGGCACGAAGGAAGTCGAGCGACGTATTTTCATGCGCCGCGTGCCTTACCTGACCCCGATCTCGCTGCGCCGCCTCGAAGCCTTCGGCCTGCATGTGTCGGTGCGGGAGGATCTGTGCTGAACGCCGCCCACCTCACGAACCCGAGTCGGCGTCCGAGCGGCCGCATAGCTTCGCTTGCTCATTCAGGCCGTCCGAAAGCACGAACGATGAACGAAAGAGGGCTGGCGGGCGGAATCGACCGGCGGCAAGGCACGGACAGCGCACGTGACACGTGGTTTTCAATACCCACCGCGCCTAAGTCATTGATTCTTGTAAAGAGTGCCGCCACGACTGATACGGCGTTTGCCACGAGTTACCGTGTTTTTGCCACGAGTCAGTTTTTGCACCGTCGCCGCAAGCCGTCCTCTTTTTCTCTCTCTAAATTATTGAAAGAAAAGAAGAAAGAAGGCTATGAAGCAAAGGAATTCCGAGACACCGGCGCGCCACGAGTTGATCTCGATTTGCCATCAGTTAGAAGGGCTGCCTATTTTTTGGGCCACGAGTTCCACGTGTTGTCCATGCCTGACTCGTGGCATTTGATGGCGTCCGTTTTCTTTGAAATCAGTGACTTACCGATGATCCACCGGCCCGCCACGTGTCCACGAGTTGCACTGCGTGTGGTTCGGCTGCGCACTCAATCGGAGGCCGGTCGGTGAACACAGTTGACCTGGTGCAAGCGGCGGCGATGCTCGGCGCTCACCCTGAGACGGTGCGGCTCAAGGCCAAGGCCGGCGAGCTACCCGGCCGGAAAGTCGGCAAGCGCTGGATGTTTTCGGTAGTTGCCCTGCAGCGTTACCTCAGCGGAGAATGGATTCCGCGAGTTGTGCAGGGCGAGCACGTTGAGGAAGTTAAAACATGTCGCTCTACAAACGGAGTAGAAGTCCAAACTGGTATTACCGGCTATCCCCGCCGAATGGCGGTCCAGTCGTACAAGGCAGCACTGGCACCAGTAACAAAGAGCAGGCGCAGGAGTTCTACGACCGCCTGAAGGTGGATCTGTGGAATCAGGCCAAGCTCGGTCACAAGCCGCGCTACACCTGGAACGATGCAGTTGTGCGCTACGTCGCCGAACGCGAAGGCATCGCGAGTCTCGAAACCAGCAAGACACACCTGCGGTGGCTCGATCAGCACCTGTCCGGCGTGCAGTTAGCCGATATCGACCGCAACCGGATTGACGCAATTGCGCATGTAAAACGGATGGAACCCCGAGTCATCCAGACGCACAAGGGTCCGAAGATGCTCGGGCGCAACGTCAGCGCAGGAACGGTCAACCGCGTGATTGGCGTGCTCAAAGCGGTCCTGAACGCCGCGGTTGAATGGGAGTGGATCGACCGGGTGCCAAGGACGAAAAAGACGAAAATCGTGTCGCGCCGGATACGCTGGTTGACGTTGGCGGAAGCCGAACGTCTGCTGGCCGAGTTGCCGACGCACTTGGCCGACATGGCGCAGTTCAGCCTCGAAACCGGGTTGCGCCGCGCCAACGTGACGGGCCTGCAGTGGTCGCAGGTTGATCTGGTGCGGCGCGTCGCGTGGATTCATCCGGACCAGGCCAAAGCCCGCAAGGCGATCACGGTGCCGCTGTCGGACACGGCAGTCGCGGTGCTACGGCGACAGCGCGCGAAGAAGCGCAAGCCGGAATACGTCGAAAGCGTGTTCGTGTACCACGGCAAGCAGGTCTACCAGACGGTGACGGCGGCATGGACCAAAGCGTGCAAGCGCGCCGGCATCCGCGATTTCCGCTGGCACGATCTGCGCCATACCTGGGCAAGCTGGCATGTGCAGCGCGGCACGCCGTTACAGGTCTTGAAGGAGTTGGGAGGATGGGAAACGCTGGAGATGGTGCAACGCTACGCGCACCTGTCGGCCGATCACCTGGCGCGCTGGGTTCAGCCGCACACGCAGGTCGTCGACCTGCAGACGGCCGCCGGCTGACTGTACTAACTGTATTTTCACTGTACTGGAGGGAAATGCTGAAGCGAGAAAACCGCTGAAACCCTTGTCAGGATTGGTGCGCCCGGCTGGGATCGAACCAGCAACCCCTGCCTTCGGAGGGCAGTACTCTATCCATTGAGCTACGGGCGCGTATGACCGCGGGCACCGCGTTCCATATACAAAACAATGGAGGCAGGGCCGCTGCGAGTCCGAAACAATACCTGTTTTCCGCCGATCCGTCCACCGCAAGGACCAGGCCAACTTACAACCAGCGCCGCTAACGCCATCGCCCGCAGCACCGAAATCCGGGTTAACACGCGCTGCGACAGGCCTTTCCGGGCGCGCCGCCACGTAAACGTTCCGTCTATAATCGACCGTGCTGGTGAAAACCATCACGAACGCCCCAGAAAGTCGTTGTTGCTGTCACGCTGTTGCTGAACCGACGCTGAACCGACTCACAAATAAAAGGGAGACGAGACGAGCATGAGTGAAGCACCCCACGGAGTCCCGATCAAAACGCCAGGCCAACTCATTGCGGCAATAGTCGCCGGGTTCGCCGTCCCTATCGTCGTGATCGTCCTGTTGGCCGTCTACGTCAACAACACGACACGCATCGGCGCCGGCACCGATTCCCTCTCCGAAGCGGAAGTGGCCGCGCGCGTTGCCCCTGTCGCCCAAGTCGACATACGCGACGCCAACGCCCCCCACGTGTATAAAACCGGTGAAGAAGTCTTCAAAGCCGTCTGCACGACCTGCCACACGGCCGGCGTAGCGGGCGCACCCAAGTTCGGCAATGCCGGCGACTGGGCGCCCCGCATTGCGCAAGGCTATGACACCCTGCTTCACAACGCGCTCAACGGCAAAGGCGCCATGCCCGCACGCGGCGGCACCAGCCCCGACGACTACAGCGACTTCGAAATCGCCCGCGCAGTCGTCTATATGGCTAACGACGGCGGTGGAAAATTCGCCGAACCCGCGCAACCGGCACCGGGCGCTGCAGCAGGCGCATCGGCAGCAGCACCGGCGAGCGGAGCCGCAGCAGGCGCGGCCTCGACCGACAACGCCCAGGCCGCCGCCGCAGTCGCGGCGCTGGCGAACGTGCCGCAAGCGAGCCCGGGTGCTGCAGCAGGCACAGAAAGCGCGGACGCATCGCAAGCTGGCAAGACGCTTTACACGCAGGTCTGCCAGGCCTGTCACGCGGCCGGCGTGCTCAACGCCCCGAAATATGGGGACAAGGACGCGTGGGCCCCGCGCCTGAAAGACCCGATGGACACCGTCTACAACTACGCGCTGCACGGCAAGGGCGCAATGCCACCCAAGGGCGGATCAACCGCATCCGATGCCGACGTGAAAGCCGCCGTCGATTACATGGTCGCAGCCGTCAAATAGCCGCTCTCCATCAGGCACCGCAAATAAAAACCCTGCGCAAAGCAAAACGCAGGGTTTTTTAATGCCACCAAGGCCAGCCGAAACAATCAAGCCGGTTTCTGCAGCAACTCTTTCAGCCGCGCCATCCGGTCCTTCGGCGACATCGGCGCTTCTTCCTCGGTTGGCGGCGGTGCATCGTCGAGAAGCATTTCCGGGATAAACCGCGACGGCTCGCACACTACCGTCTCGCGCGCCCGCTTGCGCTTCTTGCACCAGTTCAGATGAAGGCTGCGCTGGGCGCGCGTGATCGCCACGTACATCAGCCGCCGCTCTTCCTCGATTCGGCCGGTGTCCACCGGCGCGTCCGCGTCCGCATCAGGATTGCCACGGTGCGGCATGATCCCTTCCTCCACACCGACCAAAAACACGTGCGGATATTCCAGCCCCTTCGACGCATGGACCGTCGTCAGCCGCACGGCATCGGGATTCTCGTCCTTGCCCTCGAGCATGGACATCAGCGCGACGGTCTGGATCAGGCCGAGCAGGTTCTTGCCTTCATCGCCGAAACCATCGACGTTGTCATAACCCGTGGCCTCCGAATCCTCGGACGGCTCCGCCTCCGGCTTCGTGCCCTTTTTCTTCAGCCACTCGCAGAATTCCAGCACGTTCTGCCACTTCGATTGCGCCTGCCGTTCGTCGTGGGCATCGTAGAGATAGGCCTCGTAATGGATCGCCTCCATCATGTCGTCGAGCACCTGGGTGGCCGGATCGCGTCCCGCCCGATCGGACAGGCGCTGCATCCATTCGCAAAACGCACGCAACGGCTCGACCTGCCGCGCCGACAACCGCGCTTCAATGCCGCCCATGAACACGGCTTCGAACAGCGACACCTTCGCCTGCCCCGCGAACGAGCCCAGCGCTTCGAGCGTGGTATTGCCAACGCCTCGCCGCGGAGTGGTGATCGCGCGGATGAACGCGGGATCGTCGTCGGGATTCGCGATCAGCCGTAAATACGAGACGATGTCCTTGATCTCGGCTTTATCGAAGAACGATTGGCCGCCCGACAGCACATACGGAATCCGCTCGCGCCGCAACACCTGTTCGAAGATGCGTGCCTGAAAATTCCCACGATACAAAATGGCGTAGTCGCGAAACGCCGCGCGCCGCTCGAACTTATGTGCCGAGAGCCGGAACACGACCGATTCCGCTTCATGCTCTTCATCGTTGCAAGCGGTGACGGTAATGGAGTCGCCCATGCCGTGTTCGGACCACAGCTTCTTTTCGAACAGCTTCGGGTTGTTTGCAATGACGTTGTTGGCGGCCGTCAGAATACGCACGGTCGACCGGTAGTTCTGCTCGAGCTTCACCACGTGCAACTTCGGAAAGTCCTTGCCCAACTGCGCCAGGTTCTCCAGCGTCGCGCCGCGCCAGCCGTAGATGGCCTGGTCGTCATCGCCCACGGCCGTGAACGCCGCACGCGGACCGGCCAGCAGTTTCAGCAGTTCGTACTGGCAGGTGTTCGTGTCCTGATACTCGTCGATCAGCAGATACCGCAGCCGGTTCTGCCACTTTTCGCGAACTTGCTCGTTCTCGGCGAAAAGCTGCGCGGGCTTCAGGATCAGATCGTCGAAATCGAGCGCCTGATACGCATGGAGCGTCGCCACATAGCTGCGAAAGACGATGGCCGCCTGCATCTCGTCCTCGTTCGACGCGCTCGCCGACGCCTGATCCGGCGACATCATGCCGTTTTTCCACAGCGAAATAATCGACTGGACCTTGCGGATCAGGCCTTTGTCCGTCGTTCCAAGCTGCTCCTGGACCAGACCGAAACAATCGCTGGAATCCATGATCGAGAACTGCGGTTTCAGGCCGACGTGCTCGGCCTCCTGCCGCATGATCTGCACGCCGAGCGAGTGAAACGTCGAGATGGTCAACTGGTTCACCGGCACCCGGCGGCCTTCCTTGCCGGGCGTAGTGAGCGTCTTCCCTTCGAGCAGCTTGGCCGTGCGCTCGCGCATTTCGAGGGCGGCCTTGTTCGTGAAGGTCAGCGCGGCAATGTGCTTCGGCTCGAAACCTTTGCCTTCGATCAGATGGGCGATCTTCTGGGTGATCACGCGCGTCTTGCCGCTGCCGGCGCCGGCAAGGACAAGACAGGGGCCATCGAGATAGCGCACCGCTTCGGATTGCGCGGCGTTCATACCTGCTGCGGACATCGTTCGGACACTTTGAGATGCGTAAATCGGGCGGACGTTTCAGCTGCCGGAAATACGCGGTGGTGAGCAAGATGGTGAGCAAAATTGCGCCTCTTCGAAGCGGGCGCAATTTCGAGAGCGCGATGTTAACACGGAAGAAACCCTCTCTCGAAGGCAATGGTTCTGGCCCTTTCCGCCCATGCCACAATACCGGCATCGCCAAGACAACAGGATGCCCACATGACAGCACTTCTTAAAGTAGGCCTGATGGGATACGGCTTCGCCGGCGAAACCTTTCACGCGCCGGTAATAGAACATTGTGGCCGCGCGGTGGTATCCGCCATTGCCACGGGCAAACCCGAGCGGGCGCAGGCTGACTACCCGAACGCGACGATCGTCGAAGATTTCGATGCCCTGCTCGCCCTCGACGAACTGGATTGCATCGTCATAGCCACCCCCAACGACACCCATTTCGATCTCGCCAGGAAAGCCCTTGAAGCGGGCAGGAACGTGGTCGTCGACAAACCGGTCACCCTCTCCGGCACCGACGCAAAAACGCTCACCGAGCTGGCCGAAAAGCGCGGACTGCTGTTCGCGCCGTTCCACAACCGTCGCTGGGATGGCGATTTCATGACGGTGCGCGCGTTGATCGAAAGCGGCCGGCTTGGGCGCGTGACGCACTATGAATCGCATTTCGACCGCTTCCGGCCGAAAGTGCCGCAACGCTGGCGTGAGGAAGCGTCGCGTGGCGGCGGTTTGTTGTTTGATCTCGGGCCGCATCTGATCGATCAGGCGCTGGCGCTCTTCGGCCACCCGCAGACCATTTTCGCCAGCGTCAAAGCGCACCGCGACCACGCAAGCGCGCCGGACTACGTTCATCTGCTGCTCGGCTATGAGGACAAGGAAATCGTGCTGCACGCCACCGCGCTCGCCGCGCTGGAACCGCCGCGCTTCGCCATTCACGGCACCCGCGGCAGCTACGTGAAAACGGGTCTGGACGTTCAGGAAGACCAGCTCAAAGCCGGTTTGCGCCCGGGGAACCCGGAGTTCGGCCGCAATCCTCCCGGCCTGCTGCGCGAAGTCGACGGCGACCACGACCTGCGCCAGGAATTCGCGACCCGCGACGGCGCGTATGCGGAGTTTTATCGAGCGCTGGCGGCATCGGTGCTTGAGGGCAAGCCGTTCCCGGTCACGGCACAAGATGCCGTCGATGTAATGACCATCATCGACATCGCCATTCGCAGCAATGCAGAAGGATGTCGCCTGGATTTCACGCCGCTCTGATCTCTGATAACAAACGGCTCACGCGATACTTTCAAACACACAGCGTTACATTTGCGCGCGGCGCCGGCGTCAGCCGCAGCCGCGCGTGGGCCGTTCTTTCTCCAGACGTCTTATCTTAAAAACCAAAAGAGGGGAAATTCAATGCTGACGCTTAATGCAAGTTTTGCCCGCGCGCTGATTGGCGTGGCGCTGGCGGGATCGCTCGCGGCGTGTGTCGTGCAGCCGACGCGCCAGGTCGACGTCGTTCAGGAAGCACCGGCACGTCCCGATCCGCATATGGAAGCGGTGCATCGGATGGATCAGGTCAATGGCCGCATCAACTCACTGTGGCATCACGTCGATCAGCGCGTGAGCCAGGGCTTCTACCCGCCACCACAAGGCGACGCGTTCCATCGTCGGCTGGATGTAGTGCGTCAGGAAGCGCGCGACATGGCGTCCCAGCATGGCGGCGGTTTGTCGGGTGAAGAACAGCACACGCTGAACGGCGAGCTGGACGGTTTGCAGCGCGCAATTCAGTAAGCAGTAAGTTTAAGCACCGCATTTCATGCGCCGAACGGATGGCCTGCTCTATGGCTGCCGTTCGGCTTCGAGAGCACCAAGCTCGAACCCCAACACCATCTCCGCGACTTCCACGACCTCCTCCATCGCTGCTTCGACAGCTTCAGCCGATGGCGCCAACAACAGATCATCGGCATAGCCCATCGCCAGCGCGAAGAGTTGCCGGGCCGCACGTTCCGGCGATGCGCAGCGAAACACCTTCGCCTCCACCCCCCGTTCGATAATTCCGCGAAGCATGGCTTGCCAGCGACCGATCTCGCTTAAATAAGCTTGCGCCAGTTCTGCGTCGTGCATGGCCTCGTCCCAGGCATCCAGCCACAGCCCCCAACCATCATCCTTGCCGGCCGGAAGGCAGTCGCGGATAAAACCGAGCAACGCTTCGACCGGCGGTTTATCGGCCAGATGCGCGACGGTTTCTTCGAGTTGCTCGTCGGCAAAGTGCACGAACGCCTCGCGGCGCAATTCATTCCAGTCGCCAAAGTAGTGATAGATGTGACTGCGCGACAGCCCCGCGTGCTCGGCAAGATCGCGCGTCGAAACATCCGCGAAACCTTTTTGGCGAAACAACTCAAGGGCGGCCGCAATGATCTGACCTTTGCGTTCGGGGGACGACCGCGACATGTTCGATTCCTTTTAAACCGTGAACGGATTAGCTGAGCTTGTGTTTTGAGCGACTGCTCAAGTATAATTTGAGCAGTCGCTCAAATTATAGCGGCTATTCCCTCAAGGCACGTCATGTCATTCGTCACACCAGAAATCCAGATAGTTGAGCGCGAAAAGCTCGGCCAGCAGTCCGCCACCTCCACGCTCAAAGCCATTGCCCGAGCCTATCCGGGCAAGCTGTTCTTCACGCTGTCCCTCGTTGCGCTGGAGAACGCGCTGTTGCTCGCGTATCCGCTGTTCGCCGGATTCGCCGTCGACTCGATCATTCGCGGCGACGCCCGCAGCGCGTTGTTCTACGCGGTGATCGTATTGGCGTTCTGGGCGGTCGGCGCTGCGCGCCGGGCCGTGGATACGCGCACCTTCACGCGGATATACGCCGATCTGGCGGTGCCGGTGATCCTCAACCAGCGGCTGCAGAACCAAAGTACGTCGACGGCCGCGGCGCGCGTGGTGCTGGCCCGGGAGTTTGTCGATTTCTTCGAAAAACACGTGCCGACCATGGTCACCGCTTTGGTGTCCATAGTCGGCGCCGTGGCCATGCTGCTGGCAATCGAGCCATGGATCGGCGCAGCCAGCCTGGGCGGTTTACTGCTGTGCATGGCCTTGCTGCCACGCTTTGCACGGCGCAACCAGAGCTTGCATCAGCGTCTGAATGACCGGCTGGAGAAGGAAATCGGTTTGGTCGCGAAAGTCGGTACGGTCACCTTGAAACGGCACTATCACGTGCTGTCCAAGCTCCGGATTCACCTGTCGAACCGCGAAGCCGGGGCGTTTCTCTTCGTCGGCTCGGTCGCGGCCGTGCTGTTTGTCATCGCCATCAGCCAGTTGGCGCTGGCGCCGGCGGTCAAGGCCGGCCATGTCTATGCAGTGATGACGTATCTCTGGACCTTTGTCAGCAGTCTGGACGAAGCACCGTCGATGGTCGATCAACTCGCGCGCCTGCGCGACATCGGCAAGCGCGTGGACCCGGGGCTCGGGAAGGATTAAGGGCCGCCGCGCCAGCCCCTGCAGTTCAGTTTGACAAGCTGAATTCGGTCGCGTAAATTCGCCGCACGCGTCGGGAGAGAGCGCTGGCCGTTGGTTGTTCGCATCTGGAACGACATAAAAACGAAGCCGCGCCGCCGAAGGGGCACACCCACAAACTCTCAGGCAAAAGGACC
The DNA here is from genome assembly GCF_001544555.2 of Caballeronia udeis. Classification (GTDB taxonomy): domain Bacteria; phylum Pseudomonadota; class Gammaproteobacteria; order Burkholderiales; family Burkholderiaceae; genus Caballeronia; species Caballeronia udeis. The sequence goes on from NZ_FCOK02000011.1 coordinate 140,188, forward strand.
GGCCGCGTCGAAGTTCCGTATATGAACTGCACCTTGAATTGGGCGCCAAAAACGGAAAGTCGAACTCTGGAGAGCGGCATCGGCTGATCGGGAAACACCAGCCAGATGCCCACCGAAGGGGCGCGCGTTGAACGTCGGAGCATCGGCGAACAGCGTGCAATCTCTCAGGTACCGAGGACAGAGGGGTCATGTACCGAATCGCTACGCGGTTTGGGCTTTGCACGTTGCAGCCGGATGGTTTCACGCATCTGGCGCAGCTCAAGAAGCCGAAACCCCGAGCGGGTTCGACGCATGGCCTTTTTTTGTTTTCGCGCACGCCCGAGGCCCGCTCCATGTCTGATCTTCAACACACGCCCTTGCACGCCGCTCACCTTGCGCTCAACGCGCGCATGGTCGATTTCGGCGGCTGGGACATGCCCGTCAATTACGGCTCGCAGATCGACGAACACCATGCGGTGCGCACCGACGCCGGCATGTTCGACGTGTCGCACATGCGCGTCGTCGATTTCACCGGCGACAAAGCGCGCGAGTTCTTCAAGCATGCAATCGCCAACAACGTCGACAAACTCACGGTTCCCGGCAAAGCGCTCTATTCGTGTCTGCTGAACCCGGAAGGCGGCGTGATCGATGACCTGATCGTCTATTACTTCGCTGACGACAACTATCGCGTCGTCGTGAACGCCGGCACGGCTGAGAAAGACATCGCGTGGTTCGGCCATCTGAATGTGGAAGGCGGTTTTGGACTGACCATCACGCCGCGGCGCGACTTCGCGATCGTCGCCGTGCAGGGACCGAACGCACGCGAAAAAGTCTGGCAGGTGCTGCCGGAAACGCGCGACGCCACCGCGGAACTCAAACCCTTCAACGCTGTGCAATTCCCGGCCAGTTCGTTCGGTGACGTCATGATCGCGCGCACCGGCTACACGGGCGAGGACGGTTTCGAAATCGTCGTTCCGGCGACGCAAGTGGAAGTGTTCTGGAAGGCATTGATCGCGCAAGGCGTGAAGCCTACCGGCCTCGGCGCACGCGACACGCTGCGCCTGGAAGCCGGCATGAACCTGTACGGCCAGGACATGGACGACACGGTCTCGCCGCTCGACGCCGGCCTCGCCTGGACTGTCGATTTGAGCGACACGAATCGCGCGTTCGTCGGCCGTGCCGCACTGGAAGCGAATGGATCGAAGGCGCGCTTTGTCGGCTTGATTCTGCAGAAGGAAAACGGCCGCGCGGGTGGCGTGCTTCGTGCTCACCAGAAAGTTGTCACGGCCGACGGTGAAGGCGAGATCACGAGCGGCACTTTCTCGCCGTCGATGCAGGAATCCATCGCGTTCGCCCGGGTGCCGGCGAGCGTGAAACCGGGCGACAAAGTGCATGTCGTCATCCGCGACAAACAACTGCCGGCAAGCGTGGTAAAACTGCCGTTCGTGCGCAACGGCAAGGTGTTGGCGGCGCTTTAAAACGCCCGCAAGCGCCTGCTGAAAAAGCCACGCACGACCCACCCTCAAAGACAACTGGAGCATCCGCATGAGCATCCCGGCCGACCTCAAATACACCGAATCGCACGAATGGGTGCGCACCGAATCCGACGGCACCCTGACCATCGGTATTACAGATCACGCACAGGAAGCACTGGGCGACGTAGTGTTCATCGAATTGCCGCCGGTGGGTAAGACCGTTGCCGCCGGCGACGCCATCGCGGTGATCGAATCGGTGAAGGCAGCATCCGATATCTACGCCCCCGTATCTGGTGAAATCGTCGGCGCGAATGACGCGCTGACCGGCACGCCGGATCAGATCAACGGCACGCCGTACGAAAGCTGGCTCTTCAAGATCAAGCCCGCCGCCGACGCCAAGACGGATCGGCTGATCGATGCCGCTGCATACGGCACCTCGATCGGCGAGTAAAACTTTTCAACGACCGTGCGGCGTGCTTGGCAGCCAATAGCAAACCACGCCGCACCAGCAGGAACTCTCATGAAGCTCGAACACCCGGACCATCTGATGAATCGCTCATCCCTGTCGCTCGCCGCACTCGAATGCCACAACGCGTTCGCCCAACGGCACATTGGCCCGGATGCGGCCGACCAGCACGCCATGCTCGAAGCGCTCGGTTTCGCGTCGCGTGCGGCATTCATCGATGCGGTGATTCCCGAGTCCATCCGGCGTCAGGAAACGCTTCCGCTCGGCGCGTTCACGCAGCCGAAGAGCGAGGCAGAAGCGCTGGCGTCGCTGAGGAAGCTGGCGGATCAGAACCTGGTGTTCAGGAACTACATTGGGCAGGGTTATTACGGCACGCACACGCCGGCCGTGATCCTGCGTAACGTGCTTGAAAACCCGGCGTGGTACACGGCATACACGCCGTATCAGCCGGAGATTTCGCAAGGCCGCCTGGAAGCGTTGCTGAACTTCCAGCAAATGATTATCGACCTGACGGGTCTCGCGATTTCGAACGCATCGTTGCTCGACGAAGCCACTGCCGCCGCCGAAGCCATGACGCTGCTGCAACGCGCGGGCAAGCCGAAATCGAACGTGTTTTATGTCGCCGACGACGTGCTGCCGCAGACTATCGAAGTCGTGCAGACGCGCGCGAAACCGGCAGGTATTGAAGTGAAAGTCGGTCCCGCCGCCGATGCCGCCAAAGCCAACGCATTCGGCGTGCTGCTGCAATACCCGGGCGCGAATGGCGATGTGCACGACTATCGCGCGTTGACCGAAGCCGTGCATGCCGCCGGTGGTTTTGTAATCGCCGCCGCCGACCTGCTCGCGCTCACGTTGCTGACGCCACCGGGCGAATGGGGCGCGGACGTGGCTATCGGTAATACGCAGCGCTTTGGCGTGCCGGTCGGTTTCGGCGGTCCGCACGCGGCGTACATGGCCGTACGCGATGACTTCAAACGGCAAATGCCGGGCCGGCTGGTCGGCGTGACCGTCGATGCCCAAGGCAAGCACGCGCTGCGTCTCGCGCTGCAAACCCGTGAGCAACATATCCGCCGCGAAAAGGCGACATCGAATGTATGTACGGCGCAGGCGCTGCTCGCGATCATGGCCAGCATGTACGCCGTTTATCACGGGCCGCAGGGTCTGAAGACCATCGCGTTGCGCGTGAATCGCGTGGCGTCGATCTTCGCCGCCGGCGTGCAAAAACTCGGCTACACGCTCGCGAACGAAACCTTCTTCGACACCGTTACCATCGTCAGCGGCACGAATACGACGGCGCTGCATCAGGCGGCGTCGGCGGTGCACGTGAACCTGCGTCACATTGATGCAACGCACGTGGGCATTTCCGTCGACGAAACCACCACGCGCGACGACCTCCTGAAGCTCTTCGCGCTGTTCGCGGAAGTGGCAGGCAAGACGGAAACATTCGATATCGACGCACTGGATGCAGACGCAAAAGTCTCCCTGCCGAAATCACTGGAACGCACGAGCGATTACCTCACGCATCCGGTGTTCAACCGTCACCACTCCGAGCATGAAATGCTGCGCTACCTGCGCAGTCTGGCGGACAAGGATCTCGCGCTCGACCGCACGATGATCCCGCTTGGTTCATGCACGATGAAGCTGAACGCAACGTCCGAAATGCTGCCCGTGACGTGGCCCGAATTCGCGCAGATTCATCCGTTTGCGCCGGCGGAGCAAACGGTCGGTTATCGCACGATGATCGATCAGCTCGAGCAAATGCTGGTTGCGTGTACCGGTTACGCGGCGGTGTCGCTGCAACCGAACGCCGGCTCGCAAGGCGAATACGCCGGCTTGCTGATCATCCACGCGTATCACGAATCGCGTGCCGAAGGGCATCGGAACATCTGCCTGATTCCGTCGTCCGCGCACGGCACGAATCCGGCATCGGCGCAAATGGCCGGCATGCAGGTTGTGGTGGTTGCGTGCGATGAACAGGGCAACGTCGATATCGCCGACCTGAAGGCCAAGGCCGACAAGCACGCCGACAAACTCGCCGCGATCATGATCACGTATCCGTCCACCCACGGCGTGTTCGAAGCGAATGTGCGCGAAATCTGCGAGATCGTGCACGCGCACGGCGGCCAGGTCTACGTCGATGGCGCGAACATGAACGCAATGGTCGGCCTGACCGCGCCGGGCCAGTTCGGCGGAGACGTCTCGCACCTGAACCTGCACAAGACTTTCTGCATTCCGCATGGCGGCGGCGGCCCGGGTGTGGGTCCGGTTGCTGTCGGCGCGCATTTGGCCAAGTTCCTGCCGAACCAGCATTCAACCGGTTATCAGCGCGATACGGCGGGGATTGGGGCGGTATCGTCGGCGCCTTATGGCTCGGCCGCCATTCTGCCGATCTCGTGGATGTACATCGCAATGATGGGCGCGCAAGGCCTCACGAACGCCACCGAAAGCGCGATCCTCGCAGCGAACTACGTGGCGAAGCGGCTCGCGCCGCATTTCCCCGTGCTGTACAGCGGCACGGGCGGCCTGGTCGCGCACGAGTGCATTCTCGATCTGCGTCCGTTGAAAGAAACCAGCGGCATTTCGGTCGATGACGTCGCAAAGCGCCTGATCGACTACGGTTTCCATGCACCGACCATGAGCTTCCCGGTGCCGGGCACCCTGATGGTCGAGCCGACGGAATCGGAGTCGAAAGAGGAACTGGATCGGTTTATCGATGCAATGATCGCCATTCGCGACGAAATTCGCGCGGTGGAGGAAGGCAAGTCAGATCGCGAAGACAATCCGCTGAAGAACGCGCCGCATACGGCAGCGGTGGTTGTGGCCGATGGCTGGAGCCACGCCTACTCGCGTGAAACGGCGGCGTATCCGCTGACTTCGTTGATTGCACGCAAGTACTGGCCGCCGGTCGGTCGCGCAGACAACGCTTACGGCGACCGTAATCTGTTCTGCTCGTGCATTCCATTGTCGGAGTACGGCGAATAAGCAGCGAATAAGCGGCAAATAATCAGCAAATAAGCACGCGTTTCAACTGTCCGGCATCCCTGGGAGCCGGACAGTTTTGCCGGAGTCACACAACACCAGATACCATCTCACCCGAACCAAGCCAATCAGGGAGTTTTGCATGGCGCGACAGGTGCGAGTGGTGAGTAAAACGTGGCGTGTTCCGGCGATGATCGCGGCCCTTGCAACATCGGCAATTACGGCGCCAAGCGCGTTTGCCGCAATGAATTTTTGCGCCGCGCCCGCGATGCAGACCAGCGAGCGCACGAATGCCGACCCGGGCGTAAAAGCATTGGTACAGATGGTCCAGTCGCGGCTGAATGACCAGCCGAAGGCGCGGGCGACGCTTCATACGGAAGGCACGTTGCCGCATCAGGGCATTCGCGACGAAAGCGAAGAGGCGGAAAAGGATCTCGGATTAATGCGCGACGCCGCGCTTGCGTGGCGCGCGACCGGCAACGAAGCGTATTTGCGTCTCGTCGAGCGGTTTCTATTCGCGTGGGTCACCACGTACCAGCCGAGTTTCAATCCTATCGATGAAACGAATTTCGAGTCGCTGATCCTCGCCTACGACCTGACCGCGAGCGCGTTGCCGGTAAAGACGCGGAATGCGTCGAGCGCGTTCATCACGAAGCTGGTGACGGGATATATAGCGGATATCGACAAGCAAAAGCGGCCTCTGACCGGCACGTATCGAAACAACTGGCAGAGTCACCGGATCAAGTTGATCGCGATGGGCGCGTTCACTATTGATGACCGCAAGCTGATTAACGCAGCGCAGCGTCTGTATGTGGAGCATATTGGAGACAACATTGCGCCGGACGGCTCGACCATCGATTTCGCCGAACGCGACGCGCTGCATTACGTCACTTACGATCTGCAGCCGCTGGTCACCGCCGCGCTCGCGGCGCGTCGTCATAACCGCAACTGGCTGGGTGAGCGCGCGCAGTCGGGCGCGACGCTGGCCGCCGCACTGAACTGGCTCACGCCGTACGCGCTCGGCACACGCACGCACGAAGAATTCGTTCATTCGACCGTGCCCTTCGATGCCACCCGCCGCGAGGCCGGCCTGCCCGGTTATTCGGGCACGTGGGATCCGAAACACGCGGCCGAATTGTTTCATCTATCGGCGCGGCTTGACGGGCGTTACACGCCCATTGCGCTGCGCCTGGCGCCCACGCCGCCGGCCTGGCTCGCGGTATGTTTACCGCTGCCGGCGCGCTGATTTTTTAGCAGCACCTTTGCAGGAGCAGTCATGGCAGTCAGCGTTTTCGATCTTTTCAAAATCGGCATCGGTCCGTCGAGTTCGCATACGGTCGGACCGATGCGGGCCGCCCTGATGTTCGTGCAGGGGCTCGAACGTGATGGTCTGCTGGACGCCACGGCCAGCGTGAAATGCGAGTTGTACGGCTCGCTTGGCGCAACCGGCAAGGGTCACGGCACGGATCGGGGCGTGATGCTCGGCTTGATGGGCGACGCGCCTGACACCGTCGATGCCGGCACGATCAGCACGCGTCTCGAGACCGTGCGCGCGACGAAAAAGCTTTTGCTGCTGGGCCGGCATGAAATTCCGTTTGTGCTGAAGGAACACATCGCCTTTCTGCGGCAAGCGCTGGCTGAGCATCCGAACGGCATGAAACTCCACGCCTTCGATGCCAACGGCGCCTCGCTGCGCGACTCGACTTATCTCTCGGTTGGCGGCGGTTTTGTGGTGACGGCGGGGGCGTCGAATGTGAAGGTGCTCACGGCGATTGAACAGTTGCCGTACGCGTTCCAGTCCGGCGATGAATTGCTTGCGTTGTGCCGTGAAACGGGCAAATCCGTGGCGCAATTGATGTGGGAAAACGAGCGTGTGTGGCGTAGCGAGGAGGAGATTCGTTCGGGCTTGCTGCGCATTTGGAACGTGATGCAGTCGTGCGTGAAGCGCGGTTGCGGAATCGATAACCCCGACGCCGATGGCTGCCTGCCCGGCCCTTTCCAGGTTAAACGGCGCGCGCCGGTGTTGTATCGGGCGCTGGTCGACAAACCGGAGCAGGCGCTGCGCGATCCGCTTTCCATGATCGACTGGATCAACCTGTACGCCATTGCGGTGAACGAGGAAAACGCAGTGGGCGGGCGTGTGGTGACGGCGCCGACCAACGGCGCGGCGGGGATTATTCCCGCGGTGCTGCATTACTACGACCGGTTCATGCCGGGATCGAATGCGCAGGGTGTGATTGATTTTCTGCTGACGGCGGCGGCTATCGGGATTCTGTACAAGATGAACGCGTCCATTTCGGGCGCCGAGGTCGGGTGCCAGGGGGAAGTAGGCGTGGCATGTTCAATGGCGGCAGCAGGGTTGGCAGCGGTCATGGGCGGGACGCCGACGCAGGTTGAAAACGCTGCCGAAATCGGGATGGAACATAACCTCGGGCTGACTTGCGATCCGGTTGGCGGGATGGTGCAGATTCCATGCATCGAACGCAATGCGATGGGGTCGATGAAAGCGGTGAATGCTGCGCGCATGGCCATGCGGGGAGATGGCAGCCATTATGTGTCGCTCGATTCCGTGATCAAAACCATGATGCAAACCGGCGCCGATATGAAAACCAAATACAAGGAAACGTCACGGGGCGGGTTGGCGGTGAATATTGTTGAGTGTTGAGGTTGGATGGTCCCTTTGGGAAGAACCTTCAAAACATCGCTTCCAAGCCTTTACGGTCAACCAGATCAAGCAGCTTCTGCGACGGACCGTTAGGGCGCTTCTGACCCTGTTCCCATTTCTGCACGGTCGACGCGCTGGTGTTCAGGCACAGCGCATCGAACTCCCGCAACGTCACCGCGTCCATCGTTCCAGCCTGGTGTAGCCCTTGCGCCGTTTCGTGCAGCGCCTTCAAGAGTTTGTCACTCATTGCTCTGTACCTCATGTAACTCGCCCGTACGCAGCGCCTGGGACAGCGTACGCGCGTCATAGCCGAAGGCTCGACTCACCCGGCCCTTCCCGTAGCCACGTAGCTTATTCGTCGGTCAAACCGGGGGGTTATCAACCAGGTCAACCAGCGCCACAAAATGCCATTGTTTTCCTTCGAGGTCATAGACCGCGATTTGGTTAATGTCAGCACTGGATGCTTCGCACGTTGCGGGCGCGTTTTGCATGGCCAACGCTACCTCCTGGTCAAGACGATGCTCGCCCCACTTCATGCTCGCTTCGAGCGATTCCGAATAGGCGAACAGTCCCGCTTTCTCATGGCAGGTATCGACGCTTTTCCGATTCTCGGCGTTTAGGGTGAATTCGATGTCTTCCATGTCGGCGGGTGCGACCGCGAGCGTTTGCAGCGCCATATACCCGACCAATTCGCCGCTCGGTTTAGCAAGTAACTTGCCGTCGCTAGCGGCCCAGCCGATGTGCAGCCCAACGTTGAGTTGGCCTCCGAGGTCGGAAACCATCTCGCGGGGATCAAACGTCGACGCGTCAATGACGCGATATGGTTTGCCGGGTTTGGACGAATAAGCAGCTTCGATCCATGCATCGAACGGCGACAGATACGTAAGCATCGCGTCGCCTTCGGGTGTCGGATAGCACATCACGCGTGCGTGATCGGGGGCACCCGGTTTGGGCGCGAACGTCACCAATGCGAACATGGTCGGGATGGTGTGGAACACACGGCCGCACGATCGGCGAGGGGCTTTGTTTTTCATTTCGGAGTCGGAGTGTTGCAAAGAAAACCGCATCCGCCAGTTGGGCAAATCGGCGCAAACTGTATGTCGACCGGCTCGGATGGATCGCGTTTAACTATTCGACGCGACTACGCTGCTCTCAACGTGTAGCAGGTCGGTAGCGACACCCATTTGGGTAAGGAATTGCGCAACAGTCTGTGCCCTTCGGCTTGCTAGTGCGGCGGGATCGTGCTCCCCTGCAAAAGCATAGCCATAGATGATTGCATCGCTGCGCATTGGCAGGGTGCGCACGTTGATAGTCAGGTTTGCCAAACGTATGCGATCGGCGTTCGTCATTTCAGCAGAGTTCCTGGACATCATTGCTGACATCTGCAACCCTAAGCTGCACGCAACAACATAGCTCGACGTGAAGCACAGCACCGCGCTAGTCAGTGCATAGCACATACCACGCGAGGCTGTCCGCGTTAGCAATGGCGAGTTCCGGGTTTGATTGAGCGAGCCGACGCGTGTTGAACTGAGTATAGGCATGGTCGAGCGATCCAAAAGTGTCATAGAAATGCGTGGCCTCGTGAACAATCGTAAGTTGTTTAGAGTCTAGTTTTCCGGCCGAGCGTTCGGGTAACGCGCAAAAATTTGGACTGATCGAAATGGTGTGTGTCGCCGTGTCTGGTCCACAGACGTGCGCGACTTCACCAGCAAGATTTTTCAGATTGGGGGTACAGCCTGTCGCCCTATCTGTATCAAGCGACGATCGAATAAAATTCTTCGGGGCCAGTTCTGCCAAAACCTTGCTTAATTTCGTCAACCCATCGATTAAACGGGCTTTGATTGATTCGTCGCTAGCGCCGAACCATGTCTGTACGCGTTCCTTATCGATCACGGCCCATCGGCTCAACTCACTTAGTCGCCGTTGCACCATGGCGTTTGCGTCAGCCGTCAGCTTTAGCACGCTCTTTCGAAACTCAGCGTCCGTCATGTTCGGGCATATGGGCGATGCGTTGAGATCAAGGAAAATGTCGACATTCGAATCGGGGATGCGATTCGTCGTTGCCGTTCCCACTTCGACCCAATTTTCTTCTGGCATGTGTCTCTCTCAGTATCGAATTTTCGGATTAATGCGAATGAACAATTTCGATAGTGAGGCGTTGCGCTATGTCCGTCGCGATTCGCTCGGTGCGCCCGTTCCAATCTGTCTTTCCGCTTGCGATCACGCCAGAACTGTCTTTCAACCGATACTGGACGTTCGCCAATGCGCGCCGCGTGCTACGGTCGCGCAGCGTAATTTGTTCGTCATGGTGACGCAGTAGGGGAACGCCCGTCGGCGTGTATCCCTGCGCAGCGAGCGCATTCTCATCGAGGCTTTGAGACATGGTCGATTGAGATGCGATCAATCGCGGCGTAGGCCGGCACTTGCACATGCCGAGATCGTTTTCCAACGCGGCCTGTTTGCCCATGAACGACATAGGCAAACGCGGCCCCGACGCGACGATGATTCCCGTCGATTTGCATGTCGGGCAATAAATTGCAGCGCCGATAAAGGCTAGAGGGGTCCCGTGATGGGTTGTTGTTGGCTCACCTTCGGTGACGAATGCGCCGCTCGTCGTTTTGTCGTGAAGCTTGATGTTGTACCGTCTCATCGTCCCGATTCCTTTTTGACCGTTCAAGATGGTTTTATCGAGAACAGCGATTAAGGGTCAATTGGACGAGTCTGAAGTTAAAAGTTAAAAGACTAGGAATTCGGACGATGGTGCAGATAAATGAAGTGAGCTTGGATTTTCGAAGAGTTGTTTTTTTCGCCCAAATCGGAGCAGCGGCCGAGTGCACAATCGTTAATTGTCGGAAACAAGAGCCACCTGCGACTAAGACAGCTCAAGGAGCATCCCATGCCGCATGCGGGCAACCAGCCCACGAATTAGCAGCTCCGCTCCGTCTAAATCCCTTCGAAAAGCCAATAGACCAAGCAGAACCAGCAAAACCCCTCCCTAGCGCCGGCGCCCCGCCCAAGCGTAAGCTATGAAATCCCCTGCCCACCGATAGCGCGAAACCTTCTGGGAGATTTCATCGCATGACATCTGCTGTCTCGTCCCCCAACACCCTTCCGACGACCGGCGCACGCCTGGTCGTCGATGCACTCCTTACCCACGGCGTTGAACGCGTGTTCTGCGTACCCGGCGAAAGCTTCCTCGCTATCCTGGATTCCCTCCACGACGAAACCAGCCGGATTCAGACCATCGTGTGCCGCCACGAGGCCGCTGCGGCAAACATGGCCGAAGCAGTTGGCAAACTGACCGGCCGCCCCGGCGTGGCGCTGGTTACCCGCGGCCCAGGTGCCACGCATGCATCGATCGGCGTTCACACGGCATTCCAGGATTCCACGCCGATGATCCTGCTGATCGGCCAATGCGCACGCGAACACATGGACCGCGAGGCATTTCAGGAAATCGACTACCGGCGCATGTTCGGGCAAATGGCGAAGTGGGTCGCCCAGATCGACGATCCGCGTCGAATTCCCGAATATCTAAGCCATGCATTCCATATTGCGACCTCCGGCCGGCCAGGGCCGGTCGTACTCGCCTTGCCGGAAGACGTGCTGAGCGACGCATGTGAAGCCGTGCCGGGCGCGCCGCGTTATCAGCGTGTGGCGGCCTCGCCGGCGCCGGCGCAAATCGCCCGTTTGAACGAAATGCTCGCGGCATCGAAGAAACCCTTTGTCATTGCCGGCGGCAGCGGCTGGACGCCCGAAGCCACGGCGGATTTCGCACGCTTCGTGGAAGCGTGGCGGTTGCCGGTCGGTTGCGCCTTCCGGTTCCAGGACACACTGGACAACAACCACCCCAACTATGCCGGCGACGTCGGCCTCGGGATCAATCCCGCCCTCGCCGGACGCATTCGCGATGCCGACTTGCTCCTGGTCCTGGGCCCCCGGATGGGCGAGTCGACAACCGGCGGTTACACGCTCCTCGACATACCCAAGACGACACAAACGCTGATCCACGTGCACCAAGGCGCCGAAGAACTGGGGCGCGTGTATTCGGCGGATCTGCCGATTGTTTCGGGCATGCCGGAGATGGTGTCGGCGCTCGTGGCGCTCAAGCCGCCCGCAGTCATCCCGTGGAGCGGCGCGATTGAAGCGGCGCATGATGCGTATCTCGCGTGGCGCAAGCCGCGGCCAATGCTCGGCGATGTCCAGCTCGGCGAGATCATGGAGCAACTCAGCGAACATCTTCCCGCCGACGCCATCGTGACGAACGGTGCCGGGAATTATGCGACGTGGTTGCACAGGCACTATGCGTATCGGCATTTCCGGTCGCAGGTCGCGCCAACGAGCGGTGCGATGGGTTATGGCGTACCCGCGGCGATCGCCGCGAAGTCGCTGTATCCGGACCGGGTCGTGGTGGCGTTTGCAGGGGACGGATGTTTCCTGATGTCGAGCCAGGAGTTGGCCACGGCAATGCAGTACAAGCTCGCGGTGATATTCGTGGTGGTGAACAACCAGCAATACGGCACGATCCGCATGCATCAGGAGCGCCACTATCCGAACCGCGTGCATGGCACCGCGCTCACAAACCCCGACTTCGCAGCCTATGCGCGTGCATTTGGAGCACATGGAGAACTGGTTGAATCGACCGCGCAATTCATGCCCGCATTCGAGCGCGCAGTGAAGACGGGATTGCCATCGGTGATAGAAATCAGGATTCCGCAGGATGCGAGCACCCCGGCTGCAACGTTGGATCAGGTAAGGCAGCAAGGCGAGAAGTTGCGGCAGAAATAAACAAGTGAGGAACGAGTGAGGAACGCCGGCCACGCACCCGTGGCCGCCACAAACATTCGCGAGCAAGCGGGTTTCACAAAGACCCGTATGCAAGAGCCAGATCCAGGCTCAAGCAACAGCTAAAGTGAACAAAATCCAGGAGACGCAAGACCATGGCATCGCAAGCATTTTTGCAGGCAAGAGACTTTCTGCTGCGTCATCGCGACGACTACGCCACCGCGTATAAAGACTTCACGTGGCCCGAACTGACGGAGTTCAACTGGGCGCTCGACTGGTTCGATGAATACGCACGCAGCAATCTCGATCCGGCGCTGTGGGTAGTCGAAGAGAACGGCGACGAGACGAAGCTCTCGTTTGCGGAGTTATCGGCGAGATCGAATCAGTTGGCCAACTGGCTGAGGCAGCAAGGCGTCCAGCGAGGCGACCGGATCTTGCTGATGCTGCCGAACCAGCCGGCACTTTGGGAAACCATGCTCGCCGCCATGAAGCTCGGCGCCGTCACCATTCCGGCGACCATGTTGCTGACCCCGGCGGATATTGCCGACCGCATGACACGCGGTGAAGTGAAGCATGTAATCGTGGCGTCGAGTGAAACCGCGAAGTTCGATTCCATCGATAAAACGAGGACCCGCATAGCCGTAGCCATCCCGCAGAGCGCTGCGTTGCCCGCAGGCTGGCTGAACTTCGCCGATGCGTTTGACGAAAGCCCCTCGTTCGAGCCCGAAGGCAGGACGCTCGCGACCGATCCGCTGCTGCTGTATTTCACGAGCGGCACGACAAGTCGCCCGAAGCTCGTGTTGCACAGCCATCAGAGTTATCCGGTCGGGCACTTGTCGACCATGTACTGGATCGGCCTGAAACCCGGCGATGTCCATCTCAACATCAGCTCGCCCGGCTGGGCAAAGCACGCGTGGAGTTGCGTCTTCGCCCCGTGGAACGCGGGTGCGACCGTGTTCATCCACAACACGTCGCGCTTCAGCGCGAAGGCCACGCTGGAGGCGCTCGTCAAGCACCAGATCACCACGCTCTGCGCGCCGCCGACTGTCTGGCGCATGATGATCCAGGAAGATTTATCGGCATATAAGGTGCATTTGCGCGAGGTCGTCGGCGCGGGTGAACCGTTGAATCCGGAGATTATCGAGCGCGTGAAAAAGGCCTGGAACCTCACGTTACGCGATGGTTTCGGCCAAACCGAAACCACTGCGGAGATCGCGAATTCGCCGGGGCAGCCGATGAAGCCGGGATCAATGGGCAGGCCATTGCCCGGCTACCGCATCGCGCTGCTCGATCACGACGACAACCCCGCGCAGGAAGGCGAACTCGCGCTGATCCTCGACCCCAAGCCGCTCGGCTTGATGGACGGTTACGTGGACGATCCGTCGAAGACGCAGGAGGCCATGCGTGGCGGCCTCTATCGTACGGGCGATGTAGCGTCCATCGACGACGATGGTTACTTCACCTACGTGGGCCGCGCCGACGATGTCTTCAAGGCATCGGACTACCGCATCAGTCCGTTCGAGCTGGAGAGCGTGCTGATCGAACATCCTGCGGTGGGCGAAGCGGCCGTAGTGCCGAGTCCGGATCCGCTGCGTTTATCGGTGCCGAAAGCGTTTGTCGCGTTGCGCAACGGTTATGAACCGACGAAGGAAACCGCCGGCGAAATCCTGAAGTTCGCCGCGCAGAAACTGGCCGCTTACAAGCGCATTCGACGCATCGAGTTTTATGAATTACCGAAGACCATCTCGGGCAAGATCCGTCGCGTGGAACTAAGGAAAACTGAAGAAGCGCGAGGCGGTGATGTGCGGCGGGAGAATGAGTATTGGGAAGAGGATTTCGACGCGTAGAAACTCGGGCGCTCTGTGCGGCCGCTGCAACCAGGGTTATCGAGTCGATCGGGGAGTCGACTCGATAACCTCAACAAGGTGTGTGGGTCATGAAGCATTCCTTCCTTGCCCAGTCGTGTTCGTCGTGCGATGAAAACGATCTGGAACGCGCTTCAGCTCGCTTGGCGCAATGCCTGGTCCATCGTCGACTACTTCGACTGCGGCAGCATCTACCGGAAAATTCTAAGCCGCCAGACCGCTCTCGGACACCGCATTGGCAATCCAGCGCTCGCGCATCGGCGCCAGCACGAGTTTCGCCGACACACCGGCGATGATTGCAACTGCTGCGGCGGCGATAAACACCGTGTCCCAGGAGCCGCCGGCCGATAGCACCGAAGCGAGTGGCACCAACAGCGAGGCGGTACCTTTGGCCGTGTAGAGCGTGCCGGCATTCGCCGCAGCGTACTTGCTGCCGAAGGTATCCGCGCAAGTTGCCGGGAAGATCGAGAAGATCTCGCCCCAGCACAGGAAGATCAGCGCAGCGAAACAAATGAACGCATACGGATCGTGCCCAAACTCTCTCATCCCGAGCAGAGCCAATCCCTCGCCGACGAAAATCAGGAACATGGTGTTTTCGCGGCCGATCTTGTCCGAGATAAACCCGCATAGCGGACGTGTCAAGCCGTTGAACAGATTGTCAATCGACAGGGCCATGGTTAGCAGCGGCAGCGTAAAGCCCATGACGGAGATCGGCAGCTTGGCGAACCCATACTCCTTGGCGATAGGCCCGAGCTGCGCGGTCGCTATGATCCCGCCGGCTGCGACAAACACAAACATTAAATAGAGCACCCAGAACACCGGTGCCTTGATCATCTGTCCCGGCGTGTAGTCAACTTTGCTCGACACGACACGCTTGATAGCAACTGCACCCGCCGGCGGTTTCGGCCGGACCAACAGCAAGCCAAGCAAGAGAATCAGAATGCCCTGAACCATGCCGAAGAACAGGAAGGTGTGCGCATAGCCCGCAGACTGGATCATGTTGGCGATCGGGATCACCGTAAGCGCCGCACCGGCGCCGAACCCCGCTGCAGTCAAACCAGCCGCCAAGCCGCGCTTGTCCGGAAACCACTTCAGTGCATTACCGACGCACGTGCCATAGACGCACCCGGCACCCACGCCGGCGACAATTGCTGCAGCGTAGAGCTCGGACAGCGAGGAAGCGTAGGAATCGATGACCCAACCCAACGCTACGCAAATGGCACCGCCCAGCACTACCGGGCGAGGACCGAATCGGTCGACCAGCCAGCCTTCGATGGGCACCAGCCAGGTTTCGACGACGATGAAAATGGAAAATGCCGTTTGAATCCCAGCTCCACTCCAGTGATTTTTCGTCTCCATCGGGACAACAAATAGGGTCCATGCGTACTGCAGGTTCGCGACCAGCGCCATGCAAATAACGCCGATTACCAGTTGGAACCAACGGCCTTGCAGTCTCAAACGAACGAATGAGCCGGCAGGTGTCATGACTCTTTATCCTCGCATAAAAGGGGTATCAATCCGGGCTTTCCGTGGGAAGGTGTCAGGTTCTCGCTGCGCAACACCAGAAATTCATCCGCTCGCGGGCTTTACTTGCGTTATCAAGTCGTTCATTTCAGTAAATTAGAACGGTAGGTATGCGAAATAAACTGATATGACAGGCGTTATCCGGAAGTCGAGAGCCCATACGACCGCGCACCGCCACCTGCTGAGTCGTATTCGATTGGCGCGGTAAGTCCTCTTGGGCGATCGCTGGCGACCGGCATTGAATTTATCGTGTGCCGGTCGCCGCCGGGCTTTTACGATTTCTGCTCGAAGACGCCTACCTTGTTGCTTGCGTTGAGGTACACGAGCACGCGGTGCGTCTTTGTGTCCACCGTGAGGGTATGCATATTTTTCTCCGTAGCAATGTGATCGACCACTTGGTTGGTATCAAGATCGACGACTTCGATATCACCGGTCTTGTCACCTACAAAAGCCCGACGCCTGGCAGTGTCCACGGCGGTCTGATCGACGGCGCCGGCAACAGGAATGGTCGTGACCAATTTTCCGGTTGCCGCGTCGACCACCAGCATCTTCTTGTCACCGGTACCGAAAATCAGATGATTGGTCTTGCTGTCGTAGATGCCGCCTTTGGCGGCACTTGCGACTCCGAAGTCCCATACCGCGAGAATCTGGTTCGTATTGGGATCGATCACATCGATATTGCCCCCCACTGGCTGATACAGGCGATCGAGCGAACGGACATAAAGCGCAACGTCAGGGCCATCTTTGGAATCTTCGGGTTTGAGCTTGAATACATCCGTGAGCTTGAAGGGGGGCTTGCTCTCGAATACAGCCTCGTTGTTGCTGTCGTCGTTAGCCACAAAAATCTTGCCGGAATGGCTATCGACGTTGACACCGTCAGGGGTCTTGCCACCGGTATCGACACGAGCCACTTTCTTGAACGTTCTCTTGTCCACGACCACCAACTTGCTCGGCGTGGCGTCGGTGATGAAAGCGTAGCGGTCGTCGAGGTCAATGCCGTTTCCAGAATCCACGCCCGTTATCGTCTTCTTGACGGTGAGCGCATTCGCATCAATGACCACAACGTTGTGATCAGGGGATTGCGCAAGCCAGACGGTTTCGGTCTGGGGATCATAGGTCACCCAGTCGCCGTGCCCGCCAACCGTGCCCGGCAAGTCGATCGTTTTGATCAACGCATAATGCGGCGATTGGGCGCTTGCCGCGGAAGAAAAAAAGCAGGCCATTACAGCGCTCACGGCCAGGGTCTGAAATTTCGGGAATGACGACATGGTGTCTCCAGTTAAATGTTTTAATTTGTGCGGATTGTGCTAATGCAAAAAAAACCGACTATTAACAGCAATTCAAAATGGATTCCTAACCATTCACGAACCGCTCGGCAAGCGTCAGAACTTGTGAACCATGCCGATCGTCAATACAACCTGAGTCGGGGTACTCGAACTGGAGGTCAAATCGCCCACAGCGCCTTGGGCGGGTACGATCGTCGTGCCGTCGCTGCTAAAGGTCGTGCCGCTCGCGTGCGTATATCCGGCGGTGGCGTACAGGGTAGTTCGCTTGGACAAGCTGTATTGCGAACTGGCCGCAACGGAGTTGTAGGTTGCAGAAGCCGCGCCGCTTGATTTGGTGTAGGTATAGCCGACCGCCAGCAGTGCAGCAGGCGTGACCTGGTAAGCAAGAGATGCGGCCCCAACGTTGTAGGTTTCTGTGCGGTT
Organism: Caballeronia udeis; assembly: GCF_001544555.2. Lineage (GTDB taxonomy): Bacteria > Pseudomonadota > Gammaproteobacteria > Burkholderiales > Burkholderiaceae > Caballeronia > Caballeronia udeis. The sequence goes on from NZ_FCOK02000011.1 coordinate 157,632, forward strand.
GAAGGCACCGTAGTTGACGTAAGGCTTATATTGCGCATTGCTGTAACGCAAGTTGGCGGTGAACAAACCGACTGCATATTGCGCCGCGGCCTGTGCTATCTGACGTGAACCGACCATTGCTACCGAGCCGAAAAGCGGTGTCACCGAGTTATTCTGAATCTGATCGGCCGTGCCAGCCCCGCCAGCCTCGTCATTTTTAGCAAAGAGATAGCCTGCAGCCAGACTCAAGCCTCCGTTGGCATATAGCGCAGCGGCAGAGTATGTCTGACCGGATGTCGTGCTACCCGCAACGCCGCCGAGCGCGTACAGCAGTTCGTATTGAAACCCTGCATAGGTTGGACTTGCATACTTGATCGCATTACTGACACGAATGGAATTGTCGTTGTTGTCGGCATCGCCTGGAGTCGTGAACGCCGGGCCGTAACCGTCGGCCGTAATTCCCTGAACCAGATCGACGGTTGGATCATATTGCCGACCGAGAGTCAGAGTGCCCAGTGAGTCGCTCGCCAACCCGACATATGCCTGGCGGCCGAATTCGCTCCCACCGTTTTGAAGGGCGCCGGTGTTGATGTCGAAACCGTTTTCGAGATTGAAGACTGTCTTGAGCCCACCGCCAAGATCTTCGGTACCCTTCAACCCCCACTTGTTAGAGTCCAGATTGCCACCCTGCATCTGGAATACGGAGCCGTGCCCCGTGTTGTTGTAATACGCCACGGCCTCGTCGATCGTGCCATAGAGAGTCACACTGCTTTGCGCATGAACACCCGGCACGGTGCTCAATAGAACCACGGTCAGGGCGAGAGAAGCTGTTTTTTTCATAAGTCATCCTGATATTAAATTATGCTGTTTTTAATTTTTTGAAAAATCAATTTAATCTCGATTTAAAAATCGGCAGATTTTATATGTTTAAATAATTGATGGCTCGGCTGATCGAAAGACATCATGCTCGCATCAATATTTTTAAGTCATGCATCCGACCGGGTGCGACTCATAAATTGATAAGCATGGTCTTGTTTCGGATGTAAATATTCGATTGGTTCGGAAATTAAATATTCCATATCAAATTTTTATGAAATCGACTGGCAAGAAACGTTTTGATTGATTAAGCAGCGCTAGATTTTCATGCTAAATCTATTATTACCATAATGGTTTCACCACTCCGATCAAATTCACTCGGTTTCAATGCCGTTTCCGGTATGGCTATCACTGACAACAGCCAATACATCGTTATCTGGTTTTACGAGTGCGCTTCGCCGAATGCTCCGGCTTCCGAGTGCCGGATCAAGCAGGTTTAAGTTTGTTGCTATCGATGCGTCCTCGTCTCCTGCCGGTATCTCTGGGCATTCTTTGCATTTCTTAAGAATTCCTGATCACAAGAGTGGACCGCACAATCCATTATCAACAGTTAAATAATTTTATATCAATCATATTGAATCATTTATGATCGTAATGTGCCAGGGTATGAACGCGTCGGAATTCTCATGCGTGATGTAAGGTTCGGGGGTGTTATTTTCTCAACGTTAACCCGCAGATTTCTATGGGCATCTCGCCTCCTCACGCGGATCTTTCGGGCGATCGTACGACGCGTCGCGAGCGCAATAAACGAACAAGATCAATCCATTCGCGGATTGCCTCAACGAGCCGATAACACTTCTAGACCATCCAAATAAATCAGCTCCTACTGATTCAAAATAGTCATTAATATCGCTCTGAAGGAAATAATGCCTTGCGATATGTAATATCACGTTATATTTTTTGTAATATTGGCCCGTGCTATGGATTGCGAAAAGACTGGCGAACGTGCGTAGCTTTACGGGAAATCACTTATAACTGCATTTATCAAATGCACAGCGGAAAAGAGGCCAGGAGCTCCTTACTAGCGCCGCGGTGGGCGGCGGTGGTGACTCCATCGCTTTGACGATGGTGTGCAGTGCGATGGCCATAGTCACATTTACGGCTCCCTCCTCCTGCGCTCTTTCATAGGTGATCGCTGCCCACCAATTCAATCCGCTCGCCACAAAACCTCGTTGTACCCGAGCAATTTCATGTCTTCCTACAGTCTTGCCGCAACAACACCCTCAAGAGCACTGCACGTGAGGAGCCGTGCCCGGACTCGGATACTGATTCTTGTCACGAAAAATACGTCGCAACCGGGCAGTGGCATCAATTTCTGCTTCATTGCGCTCCCGCATGGTAAGTGCGGGCCGGCTGCTTGGCGTGATGGGCAAGGACTGGTTGACGGCGCACTCGACGTGCTTGCCGTCGCGCAGTTGAACGTTGATGGTGTAGCTGGCACGTGACGTTGCGAACGCCGGCGTTATTACCAAGCTCGCGAAAATCAGTGAAATCAGCTTTCGCTTGATCCCTTGCATGATGGATACTCCCGTAGTCAGGCAACACGAAGTTGCAGCGCATCCATCTTTCTCCAAAGAAGCTTAAAGATTGCTTACCACTGTTGAATTACGCCAATCGGATTGCCCTATTGATGGAGCCGGCTTGCGCGCGCATGGGAAGCGACCGTTATTTCTTAAGCAATGCTTAAGCTGGCTCATGAAAGCGATGAGCGTTCTCTAGTCCGAACTTTGACTCGATCACAAACATAAGCCATTGATTTCACGCTGTTATGCGTGCGAGCGCAGGATAGCTACTGGG
>NZ_FCOK02000012.1 GCF_001544555.2 Caballeronia udeis
GAAAAATCTTGCGACGAGAGTCGCGTAATCGGAGCGGGGCCTCTTTAACTCCGGTGTACTTCAGCAGCCTGCTAGGGCTGAACTCCGGCGCCTACACGGCACGCATTCTCATGGGTGGATTGACTGCAGTGCCGAAAGGAATCGTGGAAGCGGCTGAAGCGCTGGGATTGGGGCGGGTGACCATCCTGACTCGTATCAAGGCGCCGATTGCGGTTCGCATCGCGCTTCCCGCGTACGCGAACGAGACAATCCTGAACCTGAAAGCGACTTCACTAGCGTCGACCGTGACCATCATGGAGCTGACCGGGACCTCGAAGTTGCTGGTCAGTGAGACGTATGCGCCGTACGAGATTTTTGTGGCTGCCGGACTTTTCTACCTCGCGATGACGTTCATTGTTTCGCAGACCTTCCGTTTCCTGGAGGTGATTGTCGCGCGCCGTACCGGAAAAAATCCCGGTGTAACGAAGACTCGAAAGCCGAAGCAACATGCGGTGCTTAAGTCCAAAGACTCTGGTGGTGCTCACGCATCCTAGTCGCAGTGGACAGCTTGTGCGAGCAGGCAAAAACCTGTTCGAGTCCTTTGGACCCAATTGACGGAGAAACACAAATTGCTTCGATTTATCACGCTCGGTCCGAGCGGCAGTAATCACGAATTCGTGACTGGCCGCTACATTGAACATCACGGCCTCAAGGGATTGGCTTCGTTGGAACTGGTGCTGGATTTTAACGACGCGGCACAAATGGTGATTGATGGCAAAGCAGACTTCATCGTGCAGGTCGCGGTCCACCCCGCTACCGCAGACATCGTGGCCAGGTATCGCAAACAACTGTTCGTCATTGATGCGTTCGTGTCTCCCAGCAAGGACATGTCGGTAGTTACCAGAGTTGATGTGGAGGCACCGCAAACGCTCGCTCTGCAGCCGGCCACGCGCGACTATGTAAAGACTGAAGGCCTGACACTCATTCCTGAAACCTCGACGGGTTCAGTGGCAGACGGGCTGTTGTCCGGGAAATACGAAAGCGGCCTGACGTACTCATCGCTTGCAACCGAAAATCCCACGCGATTCAGAATCGACGAGCGAATCGGGACCGTTGACGACGCATGGATTGTCTACGGGCGGAAGCGGCTGGCTGATGGGAACATGGTTGCGTGGACGGACAGTCCTGCGGGACGTGCGTTCCATGCTTAGTCACCTATGCGGCTTGACATTTAAGCCGCACGAATTGCAAAGGATTTACGCCATGAACACCGTGCCGACCAATGAACTCGCGATTTCCATCACACGGCTCTCGAAGAGCTATGGCGAGTTCAACGTGCTCAAGTCGATTTCGCTCGATGTCCGGCGAGGGGAAAAGGTTGTCTTGTGCGGGCCATCCGGGTCCGGGAAATCGACGCTCATCCGGTGCGTGAATCGCCTGGAGAAGCATGATTCAGGCGACATCCGCGTCGACGGAATCGAACTCACCGACGACGCCAGGCATGTCCGGATGGTGCGAGCCGACGTAGGGATGGTTTTTCAACACTTCAACCTGTTTCCACACATGACCGTGCTGGAAAACTGCACGCTGGCGCCGGTCAGCGTTCGCGGTTTGAAGCGCAAGGAAGCGGAAGCGCGCGCCACCGAGATGCTCGAACGGGTTCGCGTCACCGGTCACGCGCACAAATATCCATCTCAGCTTTCCGGTGGTCAGCAGCAACGCGTGGCTATTGCGAGGGCGCTGTGCATGTCGCCGACCATCATGCTGCTGGACGAACCGACCTCGGCGCTTGACCCGGAGATGGTCAGGGAAGTGCTCGAAACACTGACCTTGCTCGTCCAGGACGGCATGACAATGCTGTGCGTGACACACGAGATGGGATTTGCGAAGGCCGTGGCGGACCGGATCTTGTTTATGGACCAGGGAGAGATTGTCGAGGACAACGCACCCGCCAACTTCTTCGCACAACCAAAGACTGATCGAGCCAAAAGATTTCTCAGTCAAATGATTCACAAGTGACCGCTGGCCTCTCGTGCACGGGTGGTTGCCAACAAACATGAAAAAACAGTTTGACAGGAGCAAAGTATGTCCAAAATCAGGTTCGGCACTCTGGGGCCTTCGGGAACGAATCATGAATACGTCGCGCGTCGCTACATCAAGTTCCACGAACTCGATGCCGACGTAAGACTTTTCGACAATTTCGACGACGCACTGCTTGCGTTTGACGGTCAGGAGATTGACTACCTCATTCAGTGTGCGGTTCATCCGGACACGCCACGGGTGATGGGCAGTAACTTTCGCGAGCGCTTTGTTGTCGACACGTTCATCTCGCCGAGCCATGCCCTGGCTATTTTGACGCGGAAAGAGGTGGTGAAACCCGAAACCATATCGCTCGTGTCACCGGCCACCGACGACTATGCGGACCTGAGCGCGTACTCGACGCTCATGCCTGCAGTTTCAATTCCGCTGGCCTTCGACCGGCTGATGAAGGGAGAGTGTGATTCTGCCTTGGTCTACCACTACTATTTCGATTCCAATCCGGAGGAGTTGCGAGTAGATGCAACAATAGGTTCGCCCGATGACGCCTGGATCGTGTATGGAAAACAGCGGGTAGGCGAAGGGGAGATTGTTGCTGCCCGGGATAGCGCGGTATCGAAGCAGTTCGCGCAAATGCAGCGCGACTGAGCGATACGCGTGGGGGCCGCGCGACCCGTGCGTGCCCCGTTAACTGAAGTCCCGGATGTTGAAAAAGACCGCCAGGAATTTGACAGGCGTAGTGAGGATCTCTTCCGGACCGTGAGCTGCGTTCGGGTCGAACAGCAGGCTGTCGCCAGGCTTCACGTCGTAAAGCCGATTCGCGTACCGGTACTTCATCTTGCCCTCGAGCACGTGAAGGAACTGGATGCCGGTAGTCTGGTGAGTCGACCAGGGCTTCGAGTTTTCGTCGAGCGTAACGACGTAGGGTTCGACCGACAAGTTGCCCGACAGGACATGCCCAATCAACCGGTAGATGTGGCCATACGATGAGCCCTCGCGGTCTACGGTGACTCCCTCCCCCGCCGGCACGAATGAGCAGTCGTGGCGTTCGCTCTGGTCAACGAAAAAGCGCGATACAGGCTTACCCAAGGCTAGAGAGATTCGGGTCAGCGTCTCAATTGATGGGGTTGCCGTGCCTTTCTCAATCCGGGAAAGCATGGAATGAGAAATGCCGGCCATTTTTGCAAGAACCCCCGACGTCAAGCCTGCGGCCGTGCGAAACGCGTGAATCTGAGCGGCCAGGGCTTGAGAGACCTTGTCGACAGCCGGGTCACGTTGCTTCTCGGCGGGCCCAGTTTCCGCGATGTCTTCAGCGTCATCCGTTTGAGTTTTGGACATGGAGCGTGAAATACGTAAGTGGTTGTTCCTGAACGATTCGGGCTAGCAACCATTATAGATAGGCATCACCGGGAAGGGCAGACTAAATCCCAAATGCGACTACAACGCAGCATGTGATTGTCGGGAGTTTTCAGTGTGTGAGATCAGGCGTGCAACCAGAAAAGATGCGAAGGCAGTCGGCAAACTTGTCGACCTTCTTTTCGTTGAACTTGGAGGGGGAAAGGTAGACCCGTGTGACCGCACCGACATAGCGGAGCATGTGTTGTCCGCGGAAAGGAGCGTCTTTGGTTTTGTAGCGCATCAACGCGACGAGATGGTGGGTGTCATCCTCGTGAATGAGGGCATGGCAATGTACGCAGGGGGTCGGTTCGGGCAAATCACCGAACTCTACGTCAAGCCGGAGCACCGGTCGGCGGGGGTGGCGGCGCGACTGGTTCATGAGGCAATCGCGCTGGGCAGGACGCACGGATGGCATCGAATGGATGTTGGTGCCCCGCATCAACCGCAGTGGACACGTTCTCTACATTTCTACCTGTCCATTGGTTTTGTGGAAGTCGGTCCGCGCTTACGGCTAGACCTCTAGGGCGTGTTTGTAACGACAATGTCTGGGTGCGAGTCGCGCCGGACACGCCTTACGTTCGTGCCACAATACGCGCGTCAGCACCCCTATATGAACGGAGACAGGCTTGAGCAAGAGCGCAGCGGCGACCACCAAGACGTGGCATATGGACGACGCTACTGCGGGCGTGTGGATTCGCGCAGCCCATCTCGGCCGGAAGATAAAGGTCGAGAAAGGCAGGATGATTTATCGTCAGGGCGAACTCGGCTTCACCTTTTATTTTCTGCTTTCAGGTCGTATCCAGGTCTCGATTTTTCAGAGCGATGGCGCCGAGTTCATGCTTGAAATGATGGGCCCATGGGCCATGTTTGGCGAGTCCCCTGCAATGGACGGCTTTCCGCGAATCGCAACAGCCATCGCAGCTGAGGATTCGGAACTGATCGAGTTTGACATCAGGGTTATCACAGGGGCAATTCCGACCTGCCCGGAACTCGCCATTTCCCTCATGCGCATCGTTGCGCTCAAACAGCGGATTCTGGCTTCTCGCATCCAATACCTGGCGCTTCCGAAACCGGAGATGAGGATCGGGGAGCTACTGGGACGGCTGGCAGAGCTGTACGGCGAGAAGCGGGAGGACGAGACGTTGATATGTATCCCCCTGACCCATGAGCAAATCGCCGCTATGACGGGGGCGACCCGGGTCACCGTCACACGTGCATTGAAGCGCTTGACGACGCTCGGCGCGATTGAACTCCGGCAGCGTCGCATCTGGGTGCTCGACTCGTCCAAACTTCTCGGTTGATTTGGTAACTCGCTATACAGACGGCAGCTCGATCGGTCACTTAAAGTGGTCACGTTGGAATCAATTTCCCCGTACCGCACCTGTTGATTCAAGGACTCCCATGAGCCAAATCGAGCGCCTGCGTCTTCCTGAAGATGACGCAACCTTCGGAAGCAATCGCATTTTCGACCTGTTCCAGTATTCGCCGGCGGTGACGGCTAACGGGCTGGCGTTCATCGCCGGGCAAATCGGCCTGCGTGCCGACGGGTCGATTCCGGAGGACCCGAAGGAACAAATCGACGTGGCATTCAAGCGTATCGAAGCTGTGCTCACCCACATGGGCCTCGACTTCACGGATGTCGTCGAGCTCGTTTCCTATCACGTCGATATCGGCTCGCAACTCGCCACTTTCCGCGAAGTGAAGGAACAATACATTCGTTCGGACTTCCCCGCGTGGACCATTCTCGGTATTGCCGCGCTGGCTCGCCCCGAGCTTATAGTCGAAATCAAGGTCGTCGCGGCGACCCGCAGTTAGGTTTCACTTCCGTCGGCCGATTCCGAAATACATACTTTGGAATACTACCTAATACCATGAACATCCAAGTCAAAACGGACGGATTCGCTTTCGTCGAATTCGTCTCATCCCGCCCGATGGAACTCGTCGAGCTCTTCGAACACTTTGGTTTCCGCCCCCGCGGTAGGTCCGGGAGCAACATGCTCCTGATGACGCAAGGCGCAGCCGTGTTCATCGTCAACGGGAATCCAAATGCGTTCGAGTCCCAACATGGTGCCTCGGTGCGTGCGATTGGCATTCGCGTCAACAACGCGAAGGCCGCACACGAGCAGGCATTGGCCGGCGGTGCGGTTAGCGCCTCTGCCGAAAAGGAAGGGGAGTTTGTCCTCGACACGCCGACCATTCTCGGTATAGGAGATAGTCTTGTGTACTTCGTTGACAGCGACTTCCTCGAAATCTTCTCGCTTCCGGTTGAAGCTCGAAACAAACAGGAAGGCGACGCCAATATTCTGGCCGTCGACCACACGTCGAATATTGTCCGCCCCAGGAACCTCGATTTCTGGGCGAACTTCTACCGTGACACGTTCGGCTTTGCGGAGAAGCAGTATCTCGAAGTCAAGGGTCACATGTCCGGAATGCGCGCGCGTTCAATGGTAAGTCCATGCGGCCGCGTGTCAATTCCGGTGGCCGCTGCCGCCCATGACAAACCTGGCGTGCTCAACCAGAACGATGAATTCATCCGTGACTACGGTGGCGAAGGGATTCAGCACATCGCACTGCTGACGTCCGACATAGAAGACACGATTCAAAAGCTCAGCGCTACGGACATCGAGTTCATGGCACCACCGTCACAGAACTATTACGACGGAATCGAAGGACGTCTTCCGGGGCACGGCCTTGACATCAGGCACCTGGCTGAACGTGGCATCCTGGTCGACGGCAAAGGTCCGCAGAAGATCCTGCTGCAGCGTTTCACGAAACGCCAGATTGGTCCGGTCTTCTTCGAAATTATCGAACGCCTTGGCGAAGACGGATTCGGCGAAGGCAATTTCAAAGCCCTGTTCGAATCGCAGGAGAAGGACCAGCAGCAACGAGGCTCGCTCAATTGACCGCGCGGAAAGGGCTTCACGCAGGCCCTGCCGCCTGCCGCTCTTCTCATGAGGCACCGCGCCCGGCGCATCGCCTGTGGCGGCTTTAGGGAAACCGCTACGCTGTATCAAGCGCTGGTACTGTCCCACCGCGGGGCGAGTCCGTGCGGATTGACAATTCGGCTGTCTGCCGTCGCCAGCGCGTGAATTGCCGCCATGTCCGCACCATCCAGCTCGAAGTCGAATACCGCCAGGTTCTGCGCCAGCCGATCAACCCGGGTGGTCCTCGAAAGCGCAATAACCCCGCCCGGTTGAACAAGCCACCGCAAAACGATCTGGGCGATGGTTTTGTCATGGCGGCCCGCGATCTCCTTGAGCGTTGGGTCCGAGAAGACACGGCCGATCGCCATGCCGCAATAGCCTGTCACGGCAAGTCCTGCGTGCCGCGTGCTTTCAATGAGCAAGGACTGGTTCAGATACGGATGGTATTCGAACTGATTCGTCACGAGAGGAGCCGCGGAGAGCCGGACGGATTCGGTCATCAGTGCGCGGTTGAAATTGCTGACGCCGATGTGCCGCACCTTGCCGGCGCGTACGACCGCGTTGAGTCCCGCGATCTGTTCGGGGAGCGGCACGTCAGACCCCGGCCAGTGCAGCAGGAGCAGATCGATATAGTCTGTCCTGAGCTTTCGCAGGCTCTCGTTGACAGACGCTTCGAAGCGTCTCTCTGGGTAGTTGCTGACCCAGACCTTGGTCGTCAGAAAGATTTCGCTTCTTGGAATGCCGGACGCGGAGACACTGTCGCCGATTTCACCCTCATTACCGTAAATTTGCGCGGTGTCGATATGACGAAAGCCGGCACTAAGCGCCGCGGGAATCATTCGATAGATGTCCGCAGCATTCATTCCGTAAGTGCCGAAGCCGATGGCCGGAATCTCCGCGTTACCAACCTGGACGTTTTGCATGAGGGTTTCCCGATAGAGTATTCGCGTGCTGCCGAAAGCGCTTGTGGCAACTCTTGCAGCAGCTCTTGTGGCAAATCACCCAATGCGGCCGCGGCGGCGCAGTTGCGCCCCAACCTCCCTGATCCTGGCTTCCCCCGCGTGCAACGCCTCTGATGACGTATGAACCGAGTAATAGCCAAGCACGAGATTGTGCGGATGCGCGACCGCAGAGCCGAGAACGAACTCCGAGTCTTCGTCGGCGGTCAATGCCAAAACGTCTTCGGACTCGCCAAACACGACAAGCTCGTTGGAGACCGGTTCATTGGCGATGCGTAACGCGCCGCGTTGAATACTTAGCCAGGCGACGTTGTGGCCAGCCGGCGGCGTGTACTGCCACTGCTCTCCAGCCGAAAGCCGCACGAGCAGATAGTTGATGCCTGCGGGTGCGGGCACCGGGCTTTCAACGTTTCCATAACGACCCAGGATGACGCGGGCCGGACCGGTGCGAGGCACTTCGCTCGCAGATAAATACCGGCTTTGGGGTGCACCCAGTTCGAGCTCAGGCGGCAACGCGACCCATAGCTGATAGCCGCGCACCGGCCCATTGCCGATGGCACGTCCGTCGTGCCACACACCGCTACCCGCATTCATCCACTCAACGCCGCCGGACGGCATGATCCCTGATGCGCCTGTCGTGTCCTCATATTCGACCTCACCTTCCAGCAGCACGGTCGTCGTGGCGAGGCCGGAGTGGGGATGCATGGAAAACCGCATATCGGCTTCCACGGAGCTATCGAAATAGTCGAGAAAGACGAAAGGTTTCAGCACCTCTCCAAGATCGGACGGGCTGACCAGCCGCTTCACAGGACCGTGTTGCCGGCCCGCTGCCCGCTTGGCGATCACTCTTGCGCCCCGCGGTAAACCGGAGGGTTGGGTACTGGTTTTCATATCGGGCAATGCTCCATCTTCCGGAGAACTTTGCGATGGAACACGCGATGGAATCGTTTCGAAAGACATGGTGTTGGTTCCCACTGGTACTCAGGCAACAGAGAAACATCACGACGAGACGATCGCACACCGGATCGGGCAAGCGATCGCCACCATGAGTCCGTCTTCTTAGCCGGCCTTCAAAGACGAAGCACGCAGGACTATCCGCCCGGAGCGCGCGTCCAGGCTGAACGCGCCGGCGCCGAACCAGGTGATCTGCAAGAGGCCACCGGCCATCATCACGTTCTTAAGGAAGTTGATCATCTGGTTTTGATCTGCGAAGTTGTGGTGAAAGACAAGCGCAGTGACCACACAGAACACCGCCATCACCACCGACACCAAGCGAACCCGGTAGCCCGACAGCAGCAGCAGGCCGCCGCCCAACTCGATCAGCACGGAAACAAGGAATGCGAGTGGCGGCACGGGCAGGCCCATCGCAGCAATATAGCCAACCGTCGCACTGTATGCCGCGAGCTTGCCCAGCCCGCTCATGACAAACGGTGCACCGATCAGAATGCGGCCTAACAGCGGAAGAAATTTAAAACGGTCCATGACGATCTCCTAAATGAGTTTACGTAGGTGGAGTACAAGAGAGGGACTTAGCCGGCGTCCACCATCACCAGCTCAGAATCTTCAAGAGCGGAAATCTGCGCCACGGCGTAATTCGTGATCGCCACGCCGTCCAGCGGCCCAACGGGCTCGCCGTTTACTTCGATGCGTCCTGATGCCACCACGAGATACGCACGGCGCGCGCGACTCAATTCATATCGAACGCTTTCGCCTGCCTTCAGCATTGCGCCAAGCACACGTGCATCGGCACGAATAGGCAGTGCGCCTTCATCATTGGTGAATCCGCTGGCAAGGACTACGAAGCGTCCAGACCGGTCACCCTTTGGAAAGGGCTTGGTATCCCAAGCGGGTTCGCCACCCGCTTCACGAGGTACTAGCCAGATCTGGTAAAGCTTGAGCGGCACCTCGCCCCGGTTGAACTCGGCGTGGCGTATGCCCTTGCCGGCGCTCATGACCTGCACATCGCCAGCGGGTATCACCCCCTCAGATCCCAAAGTGTCTCGATGCCCGAGCAGGCCCTGGCGCACATAGGTGATGATCTCCATGTCACGGTGCCCGTGCATCGGAAAACCACCGCCAACAGCGATCTCGTCGTCGTTCCAGACAATCAGGGGACCCAAGGCAGCGTGTGCGGGGTTGCCGTCTGCGCTGACCGCGAAATGGTATTTCGCCCGCAGCCAGCTGAGTTCCGCCCTGTCCAATGATTTCCAACGTCTGTGTGTGAGCATGTCCGCCTCCGTTTTCCGCCATCGCATATGCGGTGCTTGTCACCTGCGCCACTCGCCGAATCCGCCGCTGGTGCATCCCATGAGACGAATGCTATATTTGCAATGAACCTGTGCATAGATGCTGAATTGGAAAGCATCGTTGTTTCAGATAGAACGATCAGAAGGAGCCGAAGTTTGCCTATGAACGCAATCACTGACCTCAATGATCTTCGGCTATTCGCGGAAGTGGTCGACCATGGAAGCTATACGGCGGCCGCGCGCAGCCTCGGACTGCAGACGTCCAAACTCAGCCGGCGCATTCGCGCGCTGGAAGAAGAACTTGGCGTGCGCCTGCTTAATCGCACCAGCCGAAGCCTTTCCTTGACGGAAACCGGGCGGCAGTTCCACCAGCATTGCCTTGCGCTGGTGGCGGAAGCGAAGGCCGCCAAAGATATCGTGGACCGCACGCATTCCAAGCCGCAGGGCACTGTTCGCATCGCCTGCCCCGTGGCCTTGCTGGAGTCCGGCATCTCCACCATCATCGCGCGATACGTTCAGGACAACCCTGATGTCCAGGTCCTGCTGGATGCAACCAACCGCCGCGTGGACGTGGTCGAGGAAGGTCTGGACTTTGCCATCCGGGTCAGGCTTCCGCCGCTGGAGAATACCGATCTCGCCGTCCGCCAGTTGGGCTTGTCGATCCACATTCTGGTTGCCAGTCCCGAATTGACCGCGCGCCATCCGGCACTCACCTCACCCAGTTCGATCGAATCCGTGAAGGAATGGCCTACTCTCTCCATGGCCAGCAACAGCGAGCGATTTGTCTGGAACCTGGTCGACGTTGAAGGACGCTTGACGTCATGGGCGCATCGACCGCGCCTCGCGACTGACGACCTGGCGAGCCTCCGGGTTGCGGCAATAGCTGGCGTTGGTGTGGCAATGCTGCCGAAGGAACTGGTCGAAGCCGACATTCAGGCCGGCCGCCTGCAGCACCTGCTGCCAGGTCTGGCCGGCACGCCGGGGCTTGTCCATGCGATTTTCCCGACACGCCGAGGCATGGTTCCGGCCGTCCGTCACTTGCTGGATGCACTCGTTGCAGGATGCGAAGGTCCGAACCGGCAACGTTAGAACGGCCGCTCGAGATCCGCGCCAGTCAGTTCGGTATCCGAATTAATATCGGTCAGGAGGACGATCCTCCTGACCGTCTCGTCCGCACGTTGACGGTGAGATTTTGTCTGACGATTTGACTAACGCTCAGCCAAACAGCTTGCTTGCCGTCCGGGCGATCAGTTCGCCCTGATGGCGAGCGCCGGCGAGTTCGATCGCGCTCGGCTGGCGCTGGCCTTGCCCACCCGCGATTGTCGTTGCACCGTACGGGGAGCCGCCGACAATTTCGTCCAGCGTCATTTGCCCCTGGTGACTGTAAGGCAGGCCGACGATAGTCATGCCGAAGTGCAGCAGGTTGGTGATAATCGAAAACAACGTCGCCTCTTGTCCGCCGTGCTGGCTCGCGGTCGAAGTGAAGGCGCCGCCTACCTTGCCGACCAGCGCGCCGCTCATCCACAAGCCACCCGCCTGATCCAGGAATGCCGCCATCTGCGACGAGATGCGCCCGAATCGGGTCGGGGTGCCGACAACAATAGCGTCGTAGTAGGCCAGCTCGGCGACCGTGGCAACCGGCGCCTTCTGGTCCAGCTTGAAGTATGCCGCCTTGGCCACTTCCTCCGGCGCAGTCTCCGGCACGCGCTTGATGTCGACCGTGGCGCCCGTCGAGCGGGCACCTTCGGCGACCGCGTCTGCCAGCGCTTCGACATGACCATATGAGGAATAGTACAGAACCAGAACTTTCGACATTGCGATCTCCTTTCTATATCTGCGGTGATACTGCGGTGGAAAATCTCCTGCACCCAGATGCTATGCCTGCAATGACCATGAGCCTATCTCCACGATCGCAACACATCGTTGCTTATGGCAGAACGATAAGAACCTACAGAGATCGAAGTGCAATCGTCGCATTCGCGCCCCGCCTGCGATTCGGGAAGTGCACAACCACGCATCTTAGACTCGTCAAGTTGCGAGAAAGCCACCGTCCACGGCCAGCTCAGCGCCCGTAACAAAGGAAGACTTATCGGACAAGAGCCATACCGCAGCGGCAGCAATTTCCTCGGGTAAGCCTATACGACCGACAGGGTGAGATGTCCGAATTTTCTCGAGCAAGCCGCCAAATTTAGGGTCGGAAGTAAGCGCTTGAACCATGGGCGTATCCACCGCACCGGGAAGAATGGCGTTGACGCGAATATGCTGCCGGCCATAGTCGACGGCGGCGCCTTTTGTCAAACCCAATACCCCACCTTTCGACCCGCAATAATCGGCGGAGAGCGGCACTGCCACTCGTCCAAGAGTGGACGACGTGTTGACAGTCGCACCCCCGCCGGTTTGCAGCATCGCACGTATCTCATGTTTCATGCAGAAGAACACACCGTCGTAGTTGACGCTTTGAATACGACGCCATTGTGTAACGGTCAAATCGTGCAGCAAGACGTTCGTTTGAGCGAGACCGGCGTTGTTGAACGCGCCGTCGAGCCGTCCGAACGTGTTTACCGCTGCCGCCACGAGTGCTTCGACCTGGGCTTCGTCGGCAACATCGGTTGCCACGAAAATAGCCTCGCCGTCCTGTTGCCGGATTGTCGATACGGTGTCTTCCCCATGAGCCACGCCAATGTCGGCTACCACCACGCGCGCTCCTGCGGCAGCGCAAGCGATGGCCGCCGCCCGCCCGATACCCGAGCCGCCGCCCGTGACAATGATCGTATTCCCTTCAAGAGCCCGGTTCATGCGCCTACGCTCCCTTGCAATCAATGCGCGAACAGCGGCGCAACGTCGATGTAGATACGGTAGTCGTCGATTTGCCTGATGTGCATCCGCCAGATCGTCACGGCCGGCACAGTCAGTGTCGATCCGTCCTTGCGGGTGTAGGTCACTTCGAGCCGCGAGACAATGACGTCGTCGAATGACCAGACATCAAGCAACCGGTGCTTGATACCGTTAATGGATGACATGAACTGCTTCGAAGACTCCGCAATATTTGCGCGGCCAATGACAGGGTCGTTATTGGCATAGACAAACGTGCAGCCTTCCGTCAAGAAGGGTACCAAGCGCTGCTCGTCCCTTGAATCAACCGCCTCGTACACTTCTGATGCATAGTCGAATGCTGTTTTTGGTGAAAAGTTACTCATAATTAGTAATCCTACTAAAATAAGGATCGATTTTGATGTTTCAGGAAGCTCTTCCAGGCGGTCAATGACTCAGCGATTCAACTGTGTCGGGCGCCGTTCTGAAGACCTGTGGCGGCGCAAGTTGTTTGACTAGCAAAGCAATACACGAAAGCGCACCGGCAACGGCGATCGTCGCAAAGACACCTACAAACGTAAAATGCCGGCGTACGAGTTCCGCCACGAGAAACGAGCCTGCGATGCCGCCAAAGCGGCCCATGCCAAGCATCCACGCAACACCGGTACCGCGCCCTTCAGTCGGATAAAACTCCGCAGCAAGAGCATTCATTGAGGCTTGTGCGGTGTTCATCAGTACGCCCGACACCATTACGATTGGCACGAGCAGGGCTACATTCCCCGCCGTCACTCCAATGCAAAAGAGGCTGATCGCAGCGAATGCGTAACACGCGGCAATCACGAGATTTGCATTGAAGCGATCCATCAGCGCGCCGCACAGCACCGCGCCGACACCACCAAGCGGGAAGAGTGCAGAGATCAGCGTCGCATTCTTCAGGCTAAGGCCTGCATCTTTGAGCAGGATTGGCATCCAGTTGAAGAGAGCGTAGATAATCAGGAGACCCATGAATGCCGCGAGCCATAACATTAATGAACCGATGATGTATGAACGCGACAGCACGACGCCGAGCCCGTTGCTGCCCGTTCCCGGCACGCTCTCGGTCAGTGCGAAGCCGCGCACGTTGATTGCCTCATGGGAGATGCGCGCAAGAACTCCCCGAATGCGCTCTACTGGTTTGCCATTGGCAACCATGAAGCGCACCGATTCCGGCATCTTGAGCAATAGCAGCGCACTGTGGAGTACCGGTGTGAGGCCGCCTAGTATCAGGACGCTTCGCCAGCCGGCATGCGGAACCAGCCATGCCGCAAGCAATCCGCCCAAAGCGGCCCCGAGCGGGAATCCGCAGCACATCAGGCTGGTCACCGTGGCGCGGCGCCCGGTGGAGCAGAACTCGTTCATCATGGTCACGGCGTTAGCCATCGCTGCGCCCAGTCCGATGCCCGTCATGAAGCGCAGCGCGGTCAGTTGAGCAATGTTCTTCGAGAATGCGGATGCGACGCAGGCAACCCCGAAGAGGCACACGGCCCCGACTATCAGGGACCGTCGTCCCACACGATCGGACAAGGGGCCTGACGCAAGTGCACCGAACGCGAGGCCGAACAGCGCGGCGCTCAGGACCGGGGCGAGGTCGGGCTTCGCGAGATGCCACTCGGTAAGTAACGACGGTGCGATGAAACCGATTGCGGCAGTGTCGAAACCATCCAGCAGGACAATCACGAAGCACATGAAAAAAATGAGTCGTTGAAAGCGGCCGAACGGGTGCTCGTCGATGAAGCCCTGGATATCGACGACCGAATCATGTTTCATCGTTAGTCATCCAAATCTATTAAGAGATGCAATGGCCGCATGGATCTCGCAGTTTGAACATCAGAGCGAATGCACGACGCCAGCGCCGCGTGCGAGACGCAGCGCGTGGCGCACGTGTCGCATGAAAGCCGTCGCCAATCAGCCGACTCGCACCCGTCGACCGGTCTCATCAGACTGTTCTATCGCCGACAGAACCTTGTGAATTCCGAGCGCGTCATCAAAACTCGGAGCCACGTGGGTTCCGAGACGCAGATCGTCCGCCATTAGCCGGTAGATTCCTGCTACGTTCCGGGCAGCTACAGCATCCTCAAGACCGAAGTCATACGATTGCGGTATCTCAAGCTCGACGTAGCCGTCCTCGCCTTTACGACCTGCCTCTACGCGCAGCGGCGAGATGTTCACCACAGGGGCCTGTTCGATCGCCGCGGTGATGCGCAGATCCCCTTCGGTTCCATTGATCTCCCATAACAACTTGATCCCACGCGGCAGGCCACCACGAAGCTGCAAAGACAGAGGCGCGCCAGACTCAAGCACTGCGTTGATCATCACGTGATCGGGCGTCTTCATCGGGATGCTCTCCCCCGTTTCGATGGCGCTCACTGTTTGCCGGCGCTGGGACAACACCGCATCAACCTCGCGGATGGGCCCCAGTACACTTTGCACCGCCACGATGGCATGCCCGCCAATAACCGAAAGCAGGGTCGCGCCGTTTTTTGAGTCCATGGCATAAGCGTCACCGCGCGGTATGTGTTCGCCCCAGCTGACCCCGGCACTGATATAGGTCGACGACAACACCTCTCCAACATATCCGTCGGCCACGAGCTTGCGAATGAATTGCACTTCAGGCGACGCAATCGCTTGAGTTCCAACCACCGCTCGCGTCTTCGTTTCATTCGCCAGACTAGCGAGCTCAGTGGCTTCGGCGAGTCCATTTCCGAGCGGCCATTCACAGTAGACATTTTTCCCTGCCGCAAGCGCGGCCGCGACTACTTCCCGGTGATATGGGACCTTTACCGTTACAACCACGACATCAATGTCCGGGGACGCGACGAGTTCAGCCACGTTTGCAAAGGCGCGTGGAATGTCAAACGCGGCCGCAGCGGCCTGCGCACTCGCCAGACTGGTGTTTGCCACGCCGGCGATTTCAAACACATCCGCTAACGCGCGCAGTGCTGGAATATGAGCCATGGTGGCCCAACCGCGCTCGGCACTCAGGCCGACAATACCTACACGAGAACGTTTTTCCATTGCTTCCTCAAAACCATTAAGTAACTTTCAGACGAACCCGTACTTGTACGACGGATCATCCTTATCGCGCCGCCCAACGTTGGAGTTCTCGAGTGGCGCGAGGCCGGCAGGGACCGGGTCCGAACGCTGCGAATCCAGCACCACAACCCGGTCTGCGATACGCCACTCACCATTTCGCCGTTCCATCCGGTCGACGTACCGGACGTTCACGACCCAGTCCATCGCGGGCTTGTCGCCGTCCGGCCTGGTCCGGTGGAATGCGTGCGCGTAGTGCTCCGCGCGCGCCACATCGCCATCGACTTGTACGTACTGGTTGCCGGTAAAGTGTTGCGTGCTTTCAAAGGCCGGCAACAACTCCTCGGCCCATTTAATGAACCCTTCCACTCCGCCGTTATAGGCCCCGTGACGGTCAATCGCATCCGGGTGATACACGAGCGCACGAGATCCCAGTCCATCCGGTCAATGCCCCGGCAGTAGCGGATATGAACGCGCTTGATCTCTGCCTCGTCGAGAAACTGTTGAAGTCGCGATTCCAAGGTAGTCTCCCTATGTTTTGTGAACGCTGATGCAGATCCGCACAAACCCCAGAGTCACTTGCCCACGCTCGGATGCGGTCCGTATTCGCCTGTTTCCATCAACTGCGAAGCCTCAATTGCCTTGGGCGTCCATCGCAGCGTCGCACGCGTTTCCAGCAGCCACGCCTGATAAGTCTCGGGAACGTCCTCGGCCGGACCGTGGTGAATGACACCCTTTGGCACCCAGGTCAACGTGCCAGGCTCCGAGCACCCTCCCCAGACTCCCGGTCCTCGCACATAACAGATCACCTCATCAAAGTCCGCATTGATATGAATCGGCGGCCGACTCGAGATGCGCGAACTGAGGTTGAACATCAGGATGTCTCCCGCGCCCGACGACAGAAACGGACTCGGAGGTCCTCCTTCGGGCAAATAGGTAAGAACCTGAATCTTGTTCAGATTCAGCTTCCACACGGGAACGGACTCCGACAATTGCAGACCCAGGGAAAGCGGGTCGTGCGGCATGGTGAACACCGTGTTCTCGCCGTCCAAGGTCTTCAATATCAGTTTCGTCGGTCCACCCGCGGGAATCCCGGAATCGACCTTGGCGTACTTCAGGTCCCGCGCGACGTTAAGCATTCCGGTCGGCGCCGGAGGCGAGAGTTTCAAGGCTGACGGGCTTTCAACAATGACGCTGCGCATGGCGTCGCCGGTCGGCGCGTATCGATACGCTATCGAGCGCGGGATGCAAACAAAGTCACCTTCCTCAGCCGTAAGAGAGCCAACGTCAGTTTCGAATTTGACCGTGCCCGACTGAATGAAATGAATTTCGTCTGCTTCGACATTTCGAACCACATACGGCATTGGCTTGCGACGGCCGGACACAAGCAACTTGACACCCAGTCTGGAGGTAGCCACCGTTGTCGGAAGGGCTTGCGCATCGTCATGATCTTCAGGAATCAAGCGCTCAAGAACGGCTCGTCGTGGCGCATGCGGACCTTCCACGGAAAGGTAGTCTGGTGCGTATGTCGAGCGGGTGACGACAGAAATTGCGCCCATGAATCCATCCCGCGTCCACAGTTGTACGGGAGGTGCTCCGCCATTTGTCTGATCACTCATTTGTCTATCCCCTTCGTTTTCAAACACACAACAGCCGTGCCTCGTTGGACCGTCCAGGTATACGTTGCCGCCGCACGGAGGCACTGCTCACCCTGCCTGCAAGCGAGTCCTCCCTGCGATCTATCTTATGCAAAAGCCGGACGAACAGTCGCGTGTGCAAGTGGCGCCGCTTTCGCAGCGCCGCCGGCAGGTGTGACTAGCGGGCCGGCTTTCCAACCAGCGCCCGATACTCGTTCGCGGTCGCCGGAGTGCGTCCGAGCAAGCCGGCGATGTCACGCGCCATGTTGAACATTTCAAGGTTGTCCTTGAGATGCTCGTCGCTGTTCGGATACTTCCAGGGCGTGTCTTCCGTGCCAATGCGGATGTGCAAGCCCATCATCGTGGCAAGCGTCGTCATGTACAAAGTCGCGCGTCCAGCCGCACAAACACTGATGACGGAGGTCGGGTCAATCTTGCGAATCTGGTCGACCATCAGGAACATGTGTTGGGCCATGTCCTGCGCATCGGTGACCGAGGTGCCGGAAACCAGGGTGCGGCCCACGTTGAACGGCAGCCCGTACAGAAGCAGCCAGTTGTACGGTTTCTTCAAAATGCCTGTGTCAATGAGCTTTCGCTTCGCAAGCTCAATCTCTCCCGAGCTATGGACGGCCAATTCCGGCTTGACGCCTGCCGCCTCCAGCGCTTCGATTGCCGGCACCATGAAGGCTTCCGGGTGGCCCGGGGCGCACGGGGCTACCTCGGTCAATCCCGCACGCGCCGGACTCATGCAGATATCGAAGGTCGTTCCGTGCAGCACGTTCAGGTTCGGGACGAAGTCGTTGCCAAAGCGCTTCCTAAGCGGTTCCAGAACCGCAGAATAGGCTTCGACTGGCGGAATGTCCCGGTCCATGCGTCGGCCCTGTTTGTCTGTCATCCATGAAAAGTCGATGTGAACGCCGCATGCGCCAGCTTCGATCACGCTGGACGCTGCATCCACGTATTCCTCAAGCGACGTGGTCTTTTCAAAACGCCCAGACACAGCTGCGTTGATGGCAATCTTCTGCGGAACATCCCATTTGGGCTGCAGTTCGGGCCCGGCGAGGAACTGGTATTCCTCCATTTCGCGCTTGGCGGCTTCCCAAAGGGGCAGTTTTTCAGTCATGGTAATCCTCGACATAAGTGGTGAAGTAAGGGTTCGAACTGTTCCGAACCAACGGCAATCAGATTTGCAATAAGCGTCCCGACAGGGCTGCTAACTCATGGAGCAGTTGTGCATCGCTGACGACTCGATTTGTTATTCGACGCGTGGGCGGGCGCAATACCCATCAGCGGCGATTTCACTTGCATATTATTGTCAGCACGATCCATTTGTTAGCATTCCTATTTCAATACAAAACAACGTCGACGCTGCCCGCAACCCCGGAACCGAGTAATGACACGCCACCGGCCTACCGCCTCTCCCAACCGGATCATTTGTGTTAAAATGATTCCAAGCAACATCGATTTATATCGAATGATGTGACTCGGAATAAATAAAGTCAAGTGCAGTAGGGAATTCCCTAGGGGGAGTGCTTTGACTGCAGCCCTTGTTTGAGCGTCCCGGCTAACCGCCGAGTCGCATCTACATGTCGAGGAATGAGCGAATGGCCAAGCCCTACTCCACCTCAGTCGATACGACCCTGGATTCCATCGAGCCATTGTGCGGTTCAGCGGGAGGGGAAATTCCCGAGACCCTCGACGACCGGGGCAGAACAGTTCCGTGGATGACCCGAACTTTGAATCGGCTCTATGACATGCAAGCGCAGAGGATCCTTGACCGGGAAAAAGTGTCCATTGCGCATTGGTACTACCTGCGGGTGCTGGCTCAACGCGGCGAACTGAATCAGCTGGAACTGAGCAAGCGCGTTGGAATTGCCTCGACAACCGCTGTGCCCGCTTTGGACAGCATGGAAAAGCGTGGTCTATTGAAGAGGACTCGTGATCCGAAGGACCGGCGCAAGTATTACGTCAGCCTCACTGACGACGGCAAACGTCTGGTCGATAAAATGATGCCGGAGATCATTCACATGATCTCCGGCTCTTTTGACGGCGTGGACCCTGAGGAGACGCTCACCTTCTGGAAGGTTTTGCATCAGATCGCGCAAAACCTCTCGGAAAAGTCCAACGAAAATACAGTCGTCGACTAGCAGGCTAACGTCTGTGGTCGACGCATCAGCGCCTTGAACAAGGCACGTATAAGTGCAAGACGGCATGGCCGGCTGCGGGACGTCGCGCCGCAATAAAACTCAATCATGACGCTTTAAGGCAGCAAGGCGCTTGCCAGACCTTGTGGATCCGTTCTTGGCAAGACCCAAACCAGAGCGGCTGAACTGCCTGTTTCACCTACCCTACGGCTGTCCTCAACGCGGCATGTGGCAGAGATCCGGTCGCCACTGACCGGCACCCACTGTAGCTCGCGTCAAAGCTGGTCTGCCTGAAATCTCACACACGCGCCGTCGATCGCTAGGGAGATTCCCTAGGATTCTTGACTTTGGTCGCCCCGAAACACATTATTCGATATAAATCGATTCGTTACAGAATCATATGATATCAAATAAATAGATGACGTGAGGACCAGGGCGATCTTACCTGTCCCGCGTCCGACGAGTCCGCGCGTTTTGATCAGGCTACGCAAATAATAAAGGACTACCTAATTAATGGAAGCGAAGTGGACGACATGAAAAACCCGAGGTCACGGTCTTCTGCTCCGTTATCAGTCTCAACCAGCATTGAATCCATATTCATCACTCAATTCGAGGATCGTCATGTTCGATAAGTTCCGAGTCTGGCAAGCTGCAGCGCCGAAAAAAATGCAAAACCGGCTTGTTGCGAAAGGAGTCAAGAACGCTCTTCGCAAGATCGGTCTGCTGGTTTCGGCAGGTCTGATCTGCACCGCAGCCCACGCGGCAGAAGACTCCCTCACGAACCGCCAGGGCGACATCACCCCGCTCTGCGGGTCAAAGCCGATGATCGTCGGCGTGTCTGACGGATACGGCGGCAATACCTGGCGCAAAACAGGTCTTGCCGAAGTCAAGGATGAGCTAAGCCACTGCAAGAACGTCAAGCGAATCATCTACAGCAATGCCAACGGTGACCCGCAGAAGGCAAACTCGGACATCAACAGCATGGTCGCCCAAGGCGTCAACGTCCTGATCATGCTGCCGGATTTTGGCGCCGTGCAACTCCCGGCCATGCGAGCGGCCATGAAAGCCGGAGTGGAGGTTGTGCCGTATTCAGCCCAGATAGCGGGAGTTCCCGGGCGCGACTATGTCGTGAACGTTGTCGGAGACTCGAAGCAGATCGGCATTCTTTGGGCTGACTGGCTCGGAGCAAACGTCAAGAGAGGCAACGTGGTGTTCATGGGTGGATCGCCTGGCGCGGCACCGTCGCAAAATTTCATGGATGGCCTGAGGGGTGGTCTCAAGAAGTACCCGAACCTGAAGCTGTTGAACGAACAGTTCGTTGTAACGAACTGGAACCCGGTGGACGCGCAAAAGGCCGCGGCGGGTCTCATCGCACAGTACCCGCAAATTAACGCGATCGTCACGGACTATGGCGTGACTGCGCTCGCAGCAGCGAAGGCGTTCGAACAGGCACATCTTTCGGTACCGGCCATCGTAACGATCGCGAGCGACAACGAGCTGAACTGCCATTACCTGTCGGCCAGGAAGGCTGGAACCGCCTTTCCCTACTACACGCTCGATGGCACCACGACCTACGTGCGCTTTGCAGTGCGACATGGGGTAGCGGCCTATCAGGGCACGACAGACAACGAGTCGCCCGCGGTTCTTCCGTCCGCATACGCAGACAGCGCCAAGGGTCTCGATCCCAAGTGCGATCCGAGCGTACCGCCCGATGCCGACCTTTCCTCAGCGCTTCCCCCAGAAAAGCTCAAGGCAGTGTTTGAGCAGTAATAGTAATAGCCCGGGATAAATCATGAACGACCAGAACACATTGCTGCAGATTGACGGCGTCACCAAGATCTTCCCTGGTGTGCGCGCACTCGATAACGTCACATTCTCAGTGCTGGCGGGAGAAGTGCACGGGCTCGTCGGCGAGAACGGCGCGGGTAAGTCCACGCTCATGGCTGTCGCGTCCGGCGCACTCATCCCCGAGCAAGGGCGTGTCGTGATCAATGGCGTGGAAGCCAGGGGAAACACCGACGAGGCGCGGCGACTGGGGTTGGCGATCGTGCGACAGGAACCGGCTCTCATGCCCGACCTGAGCGTCGCGGAGAATCTTTATCTCGGCGTACCCGCGGACCAACGTCCGGCTCTCATGCGAACAAGGGAGTGGGCACAGCAACTCCTCGGGCAGTGGAGTGACAAGGTTGCGATTGACGTGAGCGAGCGCGTTTTGAGCTTGAACCCTGAACAACGCTTCATTGTCGAGATCGTAAAAGCACTCGCCGCCAAACCTAAGGTCCTGGTCCTGGATGAACCGACCGAACATCTGCTGGCGGAAGACGTCGATCGCCTCTTTGAACGCATTCGTCAAGTGACTGCGTCAGGCTGTTCAGTCGTCTATATCTCGCACCGCATTCGTGAAGTACAGGAAATCGCCAATCGTCTTACCGTGCTCCGCGATGGACAAGGGCAAGGGACCTACGACGCAGCCGGCCTCAGTGAGCAGCGGATTGTCGAACTCATCGTGGGTGGCGCGCTCGACCGCGAATTTCCCGCCAAAGCGGGAGATGGCCAGACCAGCACGGTCCTCGATGTGGTGTCGCTACGCGGTGCAGGCTTCACCGATGTATCGCTTCAGGTCCGCAAGGGTGAAATCGTGGGCCTGGCCGGCATAGACGGCAACGGACAGCGCGAATTCATGCGCGGCCTTGCCGGTCTGGCCCGAAGCCGTGGGGGCGTCAACGTGAACGGGAAGCCGGCGAAACTGCGCAGTTCGCAGGCAGCGGCCGCTTCAGGCATTCGCTACCTTCCGGGCGACCGGCACAGGGAAGGCATCTTCGGTGACCTCTCCGTGCGCGAGAACTTCTCTATCCGCAGTCTTCCGTTCGACTCCTTCAAGGGCTGGGTCAGCCAAAGGAGTGAAGCCACACGCACCAAGCTCGCGGTAGCAGGTTTCGCAGTCAAGACGCCGTCCGTTGAGACGCCAATCCGCTCCCTGTCGGGCGGCAATCAGCAAAAGCTCGTCCTGGCGAGCGTCCTCGCGAGCAAACCCGAGGTGCTCCTCGTCGACGAACCGACGCAAGGCGTCGACGTTGGCGCCCGGATGGAAATTTACAAGGTGCTTCGTCAGGCCGCCGCAACCGGCACCGCTGTCATCGTCGTTTCCTCGGACGCGATGGAAGTGGCGGGTCTGTGCGACCGCGTGTTGATTTTCTCTCGCGGGCACATCGTAAAGGAACTGCGCGACGCAGCCGTCAGCGAGAGCAACATCACGTCTGCGGTGCTTACTGCGACCACTGAGCGTGAGAGGGGCTCGGCAAGCATTTCGGGATTCTGGAAGTGGGCAGCCGGAGACTGGGCCCCTCTTGTCATGCTTGCACTGGCAGTCTGCACTCTGGGCATCTATGCAGCGCATGTCAACGAGACTTACCTGTCCACGCGAAACCTGAGTGGCATGCTGGCGCTGGTGGCGACGCTGGCTATCGTCGCCTATGGGCAGCAGGCGCTTATGCTGGTCGGAGGCATCGACCTGTCTGTCGGTCCGCTGATGGGCCTGATGGTCGTCATACAGTCCTTCTTCCTGAACGACGGGTCCCCTTTGGGCCATCAGTTGTCGGGCTGGGTCATCGTGTTTCTCGTCGCCATGGCAGTCGGGCTGGTGAACTGGGTATTGGTCGGGCCCTTCCGGCTGCATCCAATGGTTGCAACGCTAGCGACCTATATGGCCCTGCAAGCGGTTTCCCTGCTTTTACGCCCTGTTCCGGGCGGGCTGATTGCTGATTCGGTGGTCGAGACAATTAGTGCGCAGGCCGGCTTTATACCGATCATCGCGATCGTTGCTGTCATTCTCGCCGTCGCGCTTGAGTTTGCCCTGTTCAAGACCCGGCCAGGTCTCGCGTTTCGCGGCGTGGGCTCACGGAGCGAGGCCGCCCGCATGGCCGGTGTTCGCCCGCAACTGACCTTGCTTTCAGCTTATGTGGGTTGCTCGCTCCTCGCGGGAGTCGCCGCAGTGCCGATGATGGCGCAGGTAGGATCCGGCGACCCGAGCGCAGGCATCAACTACACGCTGGCGAGCATCGCAGCCGTCGTCATTGGCGGGGCAAGCCTGTTTGGCGGACGCGGGTCCTTTATCGGTTCCCTGCTGGGTGCCCTCCTCATTATCCAGGTCAATGTGGTCACGTCATTTCTGGACATTGGTGATTCATGGCAGTCCTATCTGTTGGGCGGAATGATCCTCGTATCTGTCGCCCTCTATTCCAAGAGCCGCGAAATGGCGGTGGCAAAATGAGAAAGATCATGAGCAATCAGCCAGATGCGGTGTCGGATCTCTTGCGGTCACCCTCCGCGGAGTCGAAGTCAGCTCGAATTCCAGCATTCAGTGAGTTCTCGTGGATCTGGGTCGGATTGATCATTCTCTTCTCCGTCAGTTCGGTGGTCGCGCCTGGCACCATGACCCGTGGTTCGATCCTGGCCATGCTTCCGTTCGCAGGCATCCTCGCCATTGTCGCAACAGGACAGACCCTGGTTATCCAGCAGCGCGGGCTCGACATGTCGGCAATCGGCATGGTCTCGCTGGCGGGCGTGGTGATGGCGCGCACCGGATTTGGTCTCGATTCCATCGTCCTTGCCGTGATCTTCACCGTGTGCGTGGGTGCGATTGTCGGAATCGTCAATGGAACCCTGGTCTCGCAGTTTGCTATCACACCGCTGGTTGCAACGTTGGCGGTCAACGCGCTTCTCATTGGCGGCGTGCGCTCGTTGACCGGCGCTGTGCCAGTCAACGTCCCGACCGTCATGCAGACGATCTCCCACGCCCAGTTCATCGGTTTGCCCGCCAATGTGCTGTTCGCCTTCGCGTTCGTGATAACGGCGTGGTTCATTACCCGGAAAACCGCGATCGGACGCCGCTTTGTGGCCGTGGGTGTCAATCCGCGTGCGGCAGAAGCTGCCGGGGTGAGAGTCCTGCAGTACAGGATTGGTGCTTACGTCGCGTCCGCGGTCTGCTTCTCTGCCGCCGGAATGCTCCTGGCCGGGTTCATTGGCAGCGCGTCGCAGACGTCGGGCAATGACTATCTGCTTCCGGCCATTGCGGCTGTCGTTGTCGGCGGCACGCCGTTCACTGGCGGAAAAGGCAGCGTGATTGCCAGCGCGGTCGCGGCGCTGTTCATGGCACAGCTCAGCCAACTTGTGCTGGCACTGGGTGCAGGGCCGGCAGTTCAGTTGCTGGTCCAGGCCTGCGCGATTCTGCTCGCAACGACGGTTCGCTATCTGCCGGCGGCGATACGTTTCGCAAGAGCACGTAGTGGAAAGTAGTAGGTGAGGTCCGCGCCATTCTCTTCCGGGCCCTGGCGTTGTATTGACTCGAAAGACGGGAATTTCTGGCTGAGGACCTGATTTTTCAAGCGGATTGCAACGACCCGGAAGAGGTCGTCAAACAACCACTGGATATTCTTCTATATATTAAGGATGACGAAATGAGAAAGATCATTTATTGTGCGTCGTTGATGGCTTTCTGCGCCTGCAACACCTACGCGCAGAGCACGGTGACCCTGTATGGACGCGTCGCATCGGGTCTCGATTTCGTCACCAACGTCGCAACGCCAAACGGCCAGTCGAAGACAAATTTCAGGTTGGGCAGCGACCAGTACGGGTACAGCTGGTTTGGCCTGACAGGCAATGAAGACCTCGGGGCGGGCGTACACGCTGTCTTTAAACTCGAAAGCCTTTTCACCTCAGGAACCGGGCAGACTCCACCCAACACGATCTTCACCCGCGACGCCTATGTGGGTTTGTCCCACGACAAATTCGGAAGTATCTGGTTCGGAGAGGCCATGAGCCTGACCGACACAACCGGCTGGTACATTGACCCTCTGGGCGAGCAGGTGGGGATAGGTGTTGGCAACTTCGCCTACGGGCGAGCGTGGGGGCCGCGGTCAAACGTGGTCACTTACAACTCACCCGAGTGGGCCGGCTTCTCTTTCCACGTGCAGAACGGATTTGGCAATGTCGCAGGAAACTTCCAGGCCGGACGTCAATTCAGTGTGAGCGCACAGTATGTAGGCACCAGCTTCGCCGGGTACGGAGTGTATGAAGAAATCCGCGACGCCAACGGTACCTTTTCAGATCTGTTCGCGGCGTCACGAGAATACATGGCCGGCGCCACCTATACAGTAGGCCCGGTCAAGTTCTACACCGGCTATCAGCAACTGGCCTCATCCGGGAAGGACACAGTCGCTACTTCGTTCAATCCTTCCGCCGCCACACGCAGCCAGCAGGAGTGGATAGGCGCTTCGTATCAGGTTTCCCCTGCCCTCGCCGTCCAGGCCGGCTGGTATCACGGTAACGTCAATCATGGCGGCGGAGAGGGAAATCTCGGCGCTATCGCCACCACCTACAACCTGTCAAAACGGACCTTCCTCTACCTGACCCTCGGAGCGATGTTCAACGGCAAGAACTCAGCGTTCCCGGTTGAGACAGCCGACTCCCAACCACTGCCGGGCCACAACCAGCAAGGTGGCTACTTCGGCATCATGCACTACTTCTAAGCGATGGCTTGATGGCGTACAGATACCTGTACGCCATCGCCTGCAGTCGCGCACGCCGCGTTGGAATATCACCTTGCTCGCTTCGCGTCCTCGGGGCTGTGGTTCGATGCCCGGCGATGACGATGATTCAAGTCACCGTCATCGCCGGGCATTGAACAGGCTGTGCTTACCCCGCCGCGCCTCAGATTGCGCCCTTCAGACATTCCTCCGCACGCCAGCCGTGCAGCCATTGCAGTGCGTCGTAGAACTGCTCCTGCGTGCGGCCGACCCAAAGCGAATTCCGAACTTGTCGCTCGACGCCCTTCGCGTGATAGATACGGCCCATCTCACGTGCCGAATACAGAACGCGCGCCGTGCGTGGAATACGTGCGGTCTCGTATAGCTTGAACGCGGCTTCGAAATCGTTATCTGTGGCAGCGACAGCGGCGCCGAGCGTAACCGCATCTTCGAGCGCCTGGCAGGCGCCTTGCGCCAGGTATTGCGTCATCGGATGCGCGGCGTCACCGAGCACCGTCGCGCGTCCATAGCTCCAGTGCTCGACGGGGTCCCGGTCCGCCGTCGCCCAGCGTTTCCATGAAGTCGGCCGGTCGAGCATCTGGTGAGGCAACGGATGAATGCCTTCGAAGTAGGACAGCACTTCCTGCTTGCTGCCTTCGCGCACCCCCCATTCCTCCTTCTCGCGACTGTGGAACGTGACGACGAGGTTGTATTGGCGGCCGCCGCGCAGCGGATAGTGCACGAGATGGCAATGCGGACCGGCCCACACCACAGGTGCATTGATCTGCAGATCCTCCGGCATGTTTTCGACTTCAACGACGGCGCGATACACAACATGCCCTGTCACGCGATGTTCGTCGCCGATCAATGCCTTGCGTATTGCCGACTTCACGCCATCGCAGCCGATCACGGCATCCGCGTGGTATCGCTCGCCGTTCTGATCAATGACAGTCACACCGTCGGCGTTCTGGTCGAGCTCGCAGACCTGCGTGTTGGTGCGGAACTGGATCAACGGATGATCTTTCACGGCTTCGAGAATCGACAGGTGAATGTCGGCACGATGAATCACCGCATACGGATTGCCGAAGCGCGCGCGGTACGGGGCGCCTACGTCGATCCGCGCCACCTCCCTTGCGTCAAGCGCATCCATTAATTTCAGGTAGTCGGTGAATACGGCGCGGCTACGCGCTGCCTCGCCGACGCCTAGCGCATCGAGTGCGTTGAACGCGTTTGCGGCCAACTGGATTCCCGCGCCGATTTCCCCGATCTCAGGGGCCTGCTCAAGCAGTTGCACGCGAATGTCTTGACGCGCCAGCGCCAATGCGGTGGCGAGGCCTCCAATGCCACCGCCGATGACGAGCACGCGCCGGCCTTTGTTGTTTGTCTCACTCATGTCTGTCTCCATTGTCGACCAGAGTTGGCGCTTCAGCTGTCGATCAGAGTTCGCGCTTCAGCGCGTTACTCTGTTCCCATGCAGAGCACTTACTCCCGTCCCATGCAACACCGTCGCACCCCCTGCAATCAAGCGATGTAATCGGGCTGGCGCTGCGGCTGCGCGGCGTCGAATGCCGGGTGTTTCAGTGCGTGTTCATAGACCGCGAGACTGCGCGGATACGGACTCAGATCGCAGTCCATGCGCAGCGCGTTGGCGATCTGTGGCACAAGGCACACGTCGGCGAGTGTCAATCGCGCACCAAAGCACCACGGACCCGCGTTGCTGCGTTCGAGGAGACGCTCGACGCTTGCCATGCCCTCCCCGATCCAGTGCCGATACCACGCGCTCTTCTGCTGTGGCGTAACCTTGAGTTCGCTTTCCAGATATCGCAACACCCGCAGGTTATTGAGGGGATGGATATCGCAAGAAATCAGCGCAGCGAACTCGAGCACGCGCGCACGCATTACCGGTTCAGACGGAATCAGGCGTGGCTCGGGAACCTTCTGGTCGAGGTAGTCGATGATCGCGAGCGACTGGCCGAGTCTGAAATCGTCATCGATCAACGCAGGCACCGACGCGGATGGATTCACGTTCGCCACATAGTCCGCTGCGCGATGTTCACCAACGCGGATATTGACGGGCAGCGTCTCATACGCGATGCCCTTGAGCGTGAGCGCAATGCGTACGCGGTACGACGTCGAGCTGTTGAAGAAGCTATGAAGTTGCACGGGTAAATCTCCGGTCAATGCAGGTTACGCGTCTCAAGCGAAATATCTCAAGCCACACGCACCGTGACTTCGCCAAGACGCTCGATGCCGACCTTCATCGTGTCGCCCTTCTTAACCGCTCCGACGCCTTCAGGCGTACCCGTGAAAATCACGTCGCCCGGTTCAAGGCGGAAGAACTTCGACAGATACGCAACCGTCTCCGCGACCGACCAGATCAGATGCGACACATCGCTCTTCTGCCTGGTCTCGCCGTTGACCGTGAGCCACAGGCCGGCGTTCTCGAAGTGACCGACCTCGCTTGCCGGATGAATCGGTCCGATAGGCGCCGAGTCGTCAAACGCCTTGCCAATCTCCCACGGACGGCCCATCTCGCGCATCTTCATCTGCAGGTCGCGGCGCGTCATGTCGAGACCGACTGCATAGCCCCATACATGATCGAGCGCTCGTTCGACCGGGATATCCGAACCGCTCTTGCCGATCACAGCGACGAGTTCCGCTTCGTAGTGGTAGTTCTCCGTCTGCGACGGGTAAGCCAGTTCAAGCGTGTCCCCGTAGGCGACAGGCACGACCGCATCGGCCGGCTTGCAGAAGAAGAACGGCGGTTCGCGATCGGGATCGAAGCCCATTTCGCGCGCATGCGCCGCGTAGTTGCGGCCTACGCAATAGACGCGGCGCACTGCGAATTGAGCGTCGCTACCGGCAACGGGAACAGCGACGGGCGCTTCGGGCGGGAATACAAAAGACATGATGAGTTCGACTCGATAGATAAAGGTTTAATCATGCACCGCCGATGCGGCGCATGGAAAGGAAGCAGATACGTCTAGCTGCGTTCTTCGCGCAGCAGATTCAGCGCGGCGAGCACGGGGCGATCCGAGTAGCTGAACACCACGCTTTCCGCCGATGCCGCCAGTTGCACGGGCGCCCACGACGGCGCGACGAACACGTCGTGCGGCTCGAACGTGAATTCGTCGGTGCCGATCTTCACCGTGCCCGTGCCTTCGACGACGCAATAGACGGTCGCGTCGGTGCTGCGGTACGTGCGGCCCTTGAAACCCGCGGGCAGGTATTGCATGAACGTCGCGATGGTCGGCATCGGCCAGCCGCCTGTCGCCGGGTTCACGTAGCGCAGCTTTACGCCGTCCCAATCGTCGAGTTCGCCGTTGCGATACAGTGCGTCGAGCGCTTCGCGGCTGCGCTCATAGGGGTAGCTGAAAATCGGCGAGGTCGGATCGGACACGCGATGCCGCACGGGCACCATGTTGTGACCGAAGCGCGCGAAGCTGTCGCCTTCGGGGCGCGACACTGGCTGCGTGGCCTCGGGGTAGTTCTCGGCGAAACCGGCGTCCATCTGGGCAACGAGGGGAATGTCGAGGCCATCGAGCCACACCACGGGCTCGCCGCCGTCTTCCACCGACGGGTTGCCGTGGTCGTGCCAAGTCCACGACGGCGTGATGATGAAGTCACCCGGATGCATGGTCGTGCGCTCGCCGTTCACGGCCGTCCACGCGCCCTTGCCTTCGACGATGAAACGCAGCGCCGACTGCGTATGCCGGTGACTTGGCGCGATCTCGCCAGGCAGGATCAGTTGAAGTCCGGCATAGAGGTTCGGCGTCATGCTCGACTTGCCGGGCAAACCGGGGTTTTCGAGCACCAGGACACGGCGCACGGCTTCTTCGGCGCTGATGACGGAACCGGCCTGCATCACGAGATCACGCACCTGGCGGTATTTCCAGATGGCCGGCTGGGCTTTCGGTTGCGGCGCTTTCGGCACGAGGTTGTGAAGCGACTCCCACAGCGGCGCCATGCGCTGCTGCGCGATTTGCTCGTAATAGGCTGCGCGCGCGGCGCCTGGATTGTTGTTCGTCATTCGTGTCTCCTGTCGGCTGGTGTTAGCGCTTCAGCGCTTACTCCGGTCCCATGCAAAGCGGCTGTGTTAGCGCTTCAGCGCTTACTCCAGCCCCATGCAAGATGCTTACGCTGATGTCTCTTAGGCCGCGCGTCGGCTAATCACGCGTCTGCTCATCGGCCCCGTACTTGATTTATATGCGACAAAGCCATACCGCGTAAAATGGCAAAAACATCTGATCCATATGGTTTCGGGTATATCTCCGCAGCCGTAGCGGAGAGTGTGAGCAACAACATGTTGCAGGGGACTGGAGGATTGCGCGATGGACTGGACTTACCGTCTTCGTCTGAGGCATCTGCAGGTGCTGCTGAGCCTCGCGAGCACAGGCAATTTGAGTCAGTCGGCGGCGGCGCTCAACACGACGCAACCGGCGTTGTCGAAATGGCTCAAGGAACTGGAGGAAGACGTCGGCGTGCCGCTATTCGAGCGACACGCGCGCGGCTTACGGCCCACATCGTATGGCGAGGCGCTGATCGAACATGCGCGCCGCATCGAAGCACATCTCGATGTGGCGCGCGACGACATGCAGGCCATGCGTGAAGGCGGCAGCGGCGTCGTGAACATTGGAACATCGGGTGTATCGGCGGCCGATACAGTGCCCCTAGCCGTAGCCCGGCTTCTGGAGCGCATGCCTCGCGCACAGGTGCGGCTCGTGGAGAGCACGATGAACCAGCTCATGCCGCAACTTGCGCGCGGCGAACTGGATATTGTGGTCGGGCGGTCGGGTCAGCAGTACGATGATCCGCAGTTGCAAACGGAGACGCTCTACACGGAACCGATCAACTTCGTCGCAGGACCGCAGCATCCGCTCGCCGGGAACTCAACGCTCACCTGGGATGACGTCCTCTCCTATTCGTGGATCGTCTGGCCGCAAGGCACGCCTGTGCGAACCGCACTGGAGGCGGCGCTTGCGACGGTGGGACGCGCACTGCCGGGCCATTGTGTCGAATCCAATTCATCGATTCTCAACCTGACATTGCTGAACAACACGGAACTGGTGGGCGTCGCGTCGCATCGGGCCGCGCTTCGATTCGAACAATTGAACGCGCTTCGCATTCTGCCAATTCAACTCGAGGGCTTTGGATCCGTCTCGGTCTACTGGCACGCGGAAAACGTCAATCGCATTGCGGTGGCCATGGCATTAGAGAGTCTTCGCACGTTCGCGGACCCGCACATGAAGGAATGGCACACCGTTTAAGGCTTCAAACACGCTGCAAGGCTCAATCCACGACCGTATCGCCCTGAGCTTTCTGCGTAAGGTTTGCTTCGATCTGATGCATGACCTTCCAGAAAATGCGCATATCTTTCTGGGTAATACCGTCGAGCGACGCGGAGATCATGTCGGTCAACTCCGGCAAAAGCTCGTCGACCAGACGTTTCCCCTCCGGCTTCAGATTGACGAAGTACTTTCGTCTGTCGTTTGGGTCGCGAGTTCTTTGCACGAGGCCGCGTTTCTCAAGGTTGTCCAGGGCGGGCACCGCGGTAGTCGACGCAATCCCCACGCGTTTGCTCAGTTCAAGCTGATTCAATTCGCCCCGTTCCGCCAATACCCGTAAGTAGTACCAGTACGCAATGGCGATGTTCTCCCGGTCCAGAATCTTCTGCGCCTGGGAGTCGTAGAGCCGGTGCACCGTTCTGGCCATCCACGGAACGGTTCTGCCGCGATCATCAAAAACCTCAGACGGTTGTTTCGCCGCAGGGACCAGTGACACGGCAGCTTCTTTAATTGCTTTGACCGCAGCAGTGTTCGACTTAGCCATTCGCTCATTCCTCGACGTTGGGATCTCCAGCCCGGACATGAATCCGATTGGAGAAAAAAGACGGCAGCTAACAGCGTCGGACCAAGGGCATTCCCTAGGGTCCTTGACTTTATTCATTCTAAAACACATCATTCGATATAAATCGATCTTAGCCGGAATCATCTTTTTACAGATCATCCGTCACAAGAAAGATCATACAACATACGGCCAAATTTGCGACCGCTTCGTGGGAAAAACTTAGGGTCAGCCGCTGCGCCACGCGCAGATGTATTTCAGCTCAGGTTCACGACTCACATGCAAAGACATATCCTCGTACTCATACTCTGGCTGATGCCGTTCGCTTTACGGATGGCGGCGCGAAGGTTTCCATCCGTACGCGAACATCTCGGATCAGGACACTGGGTCATCCAGCTCCGGCTGCGGGACAACAGTCTCGCGAGGCAACTTCATTTCAGAAACGGCACGGTGTCCGCGCAGTGGGGCGTGAACAGCAAGCCTGATGCCGAGCTTGTCTTCATGGACGTGGCCACCGCACGCCAAATGCTTGCGCCCACGACCGATCACGCGTTCCTGATCGATGCACTCAAGAACTTCAAGATCACACAGGGCGGCAGCGATGAAGCGCTCGTCTGGTTCGGTCAACTGGTGAACACCATGAAGACGGGGTCCTGGCGCAAGGGCACCCGGATGAAAGATGGGACCACCCGTTATGTCACGCTCACCAATGGGGGGCCAGTCTTTGTCTTCGTCAAGGACGACAAGATCATCCGGACAACGCCCATTGATCTGGCGGATGAGGACGGACCAAGCTGGACCATCACCGCACGCGGTCGCCGGTTTTCGCCTGCACGGCGTGCAACCGTCAGCCCGCACGCGCTCTCGCTCAAATCGCTCGTTTATTCCGACAAGCGAATTCTTTATCCGATGAAGCGGGTTGATTTCAACCCGAAGGGTGAACGCAATCTGCAGAACAGGGGAGTTTCAGGCTACGAGCGAATCAGTTGGGACGAAGCGCTCGACATTGTCGCCGGCGAAATCCGCCGCATGAAGCAGGAGCATGGTCCCGGTGCTATTGCGATGGCCACGGGTGCGCACCACCAGTGGGGGAACATCAACTACTACCTGAGCGCCATGCAGCGCTTCGGCAACCTGATTGGCTACACCCGCGTCGAAATGAGCCCGATCAGCTGGGAAGGCTGGTACTGGGGCGCCATGCATCACTACGGCAACAGTCTGCGTCTGGGCACACCGAGCTTTTACGGCACAACGGAGGATTGCCTTGAACACGCGGAGGTGATCGTTTTCTGGTCGAGCGATCCCGAGTCGACCAGCGGGGTCTATGCCGGATTCGAAGGCACTGAGCGTCGCTTGTGGGCCAAGCAGCTCGGAATCCAGTTCGTTCACATTGACCCGTACCTGACGCAATCCGCCCAGTTC
Source organism: Caballeronia udeis (assembly GCF_001544555.2). GTDB lineage: Bacteria > Pseudomonadota > Gammaproteobacteria > Burkholderiales > Burkholderiaceae > Caballeronia > Caballeronia udeis. The sequence goes on from NZ_FCOK02000012.1 coordinate 32,995, forward strand.
CTCGGCGGAAAATGGCTACCCATCAAACCCGGCACCGACTCGGCGCTAGCGATCGCCATCATGCATGAATGGATGGTCAGCGGAAGATACGATAAGGAATACGTATCATCCAAGACGACCGGCTTCGACGAATGGCGTGCTTATGTTCTCGGTGAAGAGGACGGCACGCCGAAGACGCCGGAATGGCAAGAGTCTGAAACCGGCATTCCTGCGAAAGATGTCCGCAGTCTCGCGACGTTGTGGGCGTCAAAGAAGACCTACCTCGCTGCAGGAGGCCTCGGCGCAGGCTTTGGCGGAGCATGCCGCACCGAGGCCGGGGCCCAATGGACGCGAAGCCTCGTCATGATGATGGCCATGCAGGGATGGGGAAAGCCCGGGATCAACTTTGGCAATCTGCAGATCGGCGCGCCCCAGGACCTGAATTTTTACTTTCCGGGCTACGCCGAGGGAGGAATCTCGGGCGACCTGAACTACACGGCGAGCGCGGCCAACAACTATTGCCGCATGCCTCACATCATCACGATCAATCCGGTGAAACAGTCCATCCCTCGCCAACGGCTTGCCGAGGCGATTACGCAGGGACATGCGGACGGCTACTTGTGGGACGGCTTCTCGGTTGAAGGGCAATTCGGTCAATACTCGTATCCCAAGCTGGGCCATTCGCGGGTTCACATGCTGTACCGCTACGGATCGTCTTCTTTCGGCACGGTCCCGGGCTCGAACAGACTGGTCGAAGCGTATCGTCATCCATCCCTCGAGTTCGTCGTCAATCAGTCGGTATGGATGGAGAACGAAGCGCAGTTTGCAGACATCATCCTGCCCGCCTGTACCGCCCTTGAGCGTGACGATATTTCCGAATGGGCAAACAGTGGCGGCTATATCCAGCATGCACAGAGCCAACTCAATCACCGCATGATGATCATGCAGCACAAATGCATCGAGCCTCTTGGTGAATCCAAATCCGACTATCAGATCTTCCTGGAGATCATGACAAGACTCGGCTACGGCGGCATGTACTCCGAAGGCGGCGGATCGGAGTTGACCTGGTGCGAGCGGATCTTCAACTCGACGGACTTGCCCAAACAAACCACCTGGAAGAAATTCCTGCAGAAGGGCTACCACGTCGTGCCGCCCCCCAAGGACGACGACAAGCAGCCGGTGGACATGCGCTGGTTCGCCGAGGGCCGCACCAAGGACTTGCCGGAGGCGAATCCTCTTCCGGGCGTGTATTCGACTGGCTTCAGCCAGGGACTGCCAACGCAATCGGGCAAGTTCGAGTTTGTTCCATCCAGCCTGCGCCGTATCGAGCAGATCGATCCCGCGCGTCCGGCGGTCAATCGGTACATCAACAGTCAAAGCGGTGTGAAACAAAGGTTCCCGCTACAACTCGTCACCAATCACCCGGTCTACAGCTTCCATACCCAGGCTGATGGGAAGAATAGTCACATCAGCACGATCAATGAGCACCGGATGAACGTGGGAGGCTATCGATACTGGGTCCTGCGAATGGGTCCCAACGATGCTTCGGCGCGCGGCGTGCGCTCGGGCGATCTGGTCAGGGTCTACAACGCGCAGGCGTCGGTCATCTGCGCGATAGACGTTTCGCAGCTCGTCAAGGATGGCGTGGCGCGCGGCAACGAGTCATGCGGTGAACTCGATCTGATCCAGACTTCCATAGGCATGGTTGATCGCGGAGGTTGTCTCAACCTCCTGACGCCGGGGCAAAAGATGAGCGCGACCGCGGACGGGATTGTTCCGAACAGTTGCTGGGTGGAGGTAGAGAAATGGGACACAACACTGGAGAAGGCAGCATGACCGGTTGGGCACTGGTAGTCGACGTTTCTCTCTGCATCAATTGCAGAAACTGCGTGATCTCGACAAAAGACGAGTACACGGGCAACACATTCCCGGGCTATTCGGCACCGCACCCTCCGGAGGGTCTCGATACGATTCGTGTCGAACGCCACGTCCGGGGAGAGGGATCGCTGGTGGACGTGACTTATATCCCGAAGATGTGCAATCACTGCGACAACGCGCCATGCGTCAAGGCAGCGGCCGATGGGGCAATCTATAAACGCCCGGACGGCGTGGTCGTCATTGACCCGGAGAAGTCACGCGGCCGACGGGATCTGGTGAAGACCTGCCCCTACGGCATGATTGAATGGAACGAACAGGAACAGGTACCGCAGAACTGGAATTTTGACGCGCACCTGCTCGACGCCGGATGGAAAGAACCGCGTTGCGCACAAGCCTGCCCGACCAAGGCAATACGTGCACTAAACATGCCGGACAGTGAACTGGAACAAATGGTAAAGACCGAACACCTGACGGTCATTCGCCCGGAGCTCGGCACAAGGCCTCGCGTCTTCTACCGCAATCTGGATGACGCGCTAAGCCATCTGGTGGCAGGCAACGTCTGCGAAGCCACTGGCGACGGTCAGCTCCGAAACCTGGAGGGAGTCGAGGTTGTGCTGCACGACTCCGCCGGCGGCGACGAACGCACGACAACCACCGATCATTTCGGGGATTTCCGGTTCTCAGGTCTGACTGAGCAGACGTCGACAATCGAACTGCGAGTCCGAAAGGACGGCAATGAAAAAATCATCGCAACAAGAGAGCGCACAGGGAGCGTCAACCTTGGCACGCTGCTGTGTTGATGTCTTGTCCATTTTCCAACAATCGCAGGAGACTAAAGCATGGAGTTGAACGACAAGGTGGCGGTTATCACAGGCGGGGACAGTGGAATCGGATTCGCTTCGGCACGGCTGTTCCTGGAAGCGGGTGCGGACGTGGTTATCCTAAGCAACAATCCGGAAACACTTGGTGCCACTCGCAGTCAGCTTGGCGCCAAGGTCATGACGATTGAGGCTGATGTCACTGACACCAAGGCCCTCGGCGTGGCGTTCTCGGAAGTGGGTCGCCGGTTTGGTCATATCGACGTTCTGTTTGCAAGTGCCGGCGTTGTATCTCCCACACCTCTGGAAGGCACGTCCAGTGAGCTCTTTGAACGCATACTCAGGATCAACGTCGCCGGAAGCTTCTATACAGTTCAGGCGGCGCTGCCATTCTTGCGTTCCGGATCATCAGTTATCCTGATTGGATCCGTGGTCGCAACAATGGGAATTGCAGGATTCGGGGCGTACGCTGCGAGCAAAGCCGGACTATCGGGCATGGCGCGTGCGTTAGCCTCGGAACTCACGCCTAAAGGCATTCGCGTGAACACGCTGGTTCCTGGTCCCACTAGAACTCCAATCTGGAGCACTATCGCTCATACGGAGAGGGAATTGCAGGAGCTTGAAAAAAGCCTGGTCAGAAGTATTCCGATTGGCCGTTTCAACAGTGCCGAGGAGGTAGCCCAAGCCGCGCTCTTCCTTGCTTCGGACCACTCAAGCAGCATGCAGGCAGCGGAAATCGTTATTGATGGCGGCGCGTCCCGTGCCCCACAGGGCGCTCCCGCATATCGCGCTTGAGTTGTGGAGTTTGCATTCATCGCGGGGCGCTAGAGCCCCGCGACTCTCGTTCAGATGGCAAAGCTTTCCAGGGTCGCCGGATGAAACAGCTCACGCGCTTCAAGCCGGCGGCTTGACAGCCCCTCTGCAAAATGACGGTCGAGAAAACGATCAATAGCATGCTCATTCGCCGAAAAACCGTATGACCAGAAGTCCGTACCCATCAGTTTTCGAGCGGCACGTAAATGATCCTCAACGAACGGCAGGGTCACTTTGGTAGCCGCCGTATCGCTCAAGCGTGCCAACGCGAGGGCTTTAGACTTCTCAAATGCCTTCGTCAATGCACCTGGGAGCCAGGGATGACTCTCTGCCAGCGTCCTCCTGACTCCAAGCGTATGCATGATCGGGAACAGCTTCGTACGCGCGTACCAGTCTGCTGCAGCTTGGTGCGGATCATCGAACAGATACTTGACCTGGGGATGGCCACGGTCAAAACATGAAGGCGCTCGCGGTCCAATGACGGCATCTATCTCCCCATCCGCCAGCAGGCTTGAGATCGTCTTGCCTTCAGGCGCGTTCTCCAGCCTGACATCCGAAGGCAGGTTCAGCGTGATTTTCTCCACCCTTGTTGGATCTTCGTATCCGCCGCGTACCCAGGTCACATCGGAAGGCTTGACACCGTACTCCTCCTCGAGAAGAAGACGTACCCAGACGTTCGCCGTCAGCTGATATTCCGGCACGCCGATGCGCTTGCCCTTCAGATCTTCCGGGCTGTTGATGCCCCGATCCGTGCGCACGTAAATGGACGTGTGTCGAAAGGCTCTCGATGGAAAGACCGGCACCGCGATGTAGGGTGAAGTCCCGACAGCAGTTTTTACTGAGTAGCTGCTGAGCGAGAGTTCGCAAATATCGAAGTCCGCGTGTCTGAAAGCGCGGAAGAAGATCTCTTCGGGATCCTGCAACATGAAGACCGGGTCCACACCCTCGATCTGAATTTCACCGTCAACCAAAGGCCTGATCCGGTCGTAGTTGCCTACTGCGATGGACAACTGAAGCTTGCTCATTGTTTCCTCCAATATCGACCGGAGTTAGCGCCTTAGCGCTTACTCCGGTCCTATGCAAAGCTGTCTATTCGATTTATATCGAATCATCTTTCATGGAACGATTTCTGTCAAGAAATTCTGCGAGCTCTTCGGCGAGAACCATGTGCACCCGCAGCAAGGGAAACCGACCAGATGCGCCAGTGGATTTCGTGGAATTTCTTGACATTGTTCGTTCTTAGACACATCATTTGATATAGATCGATATTTATCGGCATGATGCTATATCGAATAATATGACCGAAGCACAATGGGTACTACGCTAGTGTGGCGCGACCGCTTTTCAGCCACGCGCGTGCGCACCGGGGATCTGTCAGAAACGCTTAAACACAGGACAAACGCCATGGGCACCACAACGACGGAGAACTGGGACCGCGAGGTCGACGTCATCATCATGGGCGCCGGCGCCGCGGGAATGACGGCGGCGATCGTGTCGAAGAACGAGGGGCTTGTACCGCTCGTTCTCGAGAAGACTGATCAGGTCGGCGGAACTTCGGCGTGGTCAGTGGGAATGATGTGGTTCGTCGACAGCACGCCAATGCAAGCCGCGGGCTTCAAAGATTCGTTTGATAAGGCGCGGAAATACTTCGCCAATACTGTCGGTACGAGTGTCGAGCGCTCATTGCAGGAAGCCTACATCCGCGAAGGACGAGCCGCTCTCGACTATATGTTGCGCAACTCCGCGCTGGAGGTGGTGGCAGTCGACTACCCCGACTACCAGCCCGAGCTGGAAGGAGGCATGTTCGGTCGCGCTCACGCCCCGCTGGAATTCGACGCTCGCAAGCTTGGGCCAAGCTTCAAGAATCTACGTGCTCCGCTACCGGCGTTTGCACCCTTCGGCGGAATGATGCTTGACCTTGTTGACTTGCTCCACTTCCTGTCCTTTACAAGATCGCCGCGTTCGTTCTTCCACGTGCTAAAGCGCTTTTTGCGCTATGGCGTGGATCGGCTGAGCTATCACCGTGGCACCCGGCTTGTGGGCGGAAATGCGCTTATTGCCCGCCTGTACAAGACCATGCTGGATCGGGAAATTGAAGTCTTGCTGAAGTCGTCCGCCACCAGGCTGATCATCGATGACGGTACCGTCGTGGGTGCAGAAGCGGTTCGGGACGGCCAAATCATTCGAATTCGGGCTCGCCGGGGCGTGGTCATTGCGACCGGGGGATATACGGGCAACCAGGAAATGCGCCGGGAACACTCACGCAAGCCCACGGTCGAGTTGGGACTCGGACTGCCTGACAACGTTGGCGAAGGTATTCGTCTAGGTTTATCGGCCGGGGGGCGACTTGACCACAACTCCGAAGACACGGGTTTCTATGTGCCCATGTCAGTGCTTTCGAACGAAACGGGCGATAAGGTCTTGTGGGGACACTTCATGCTTGACCGTCCCAAGCCCGGGTTCATTGCAGTGGGCAAGGACGGGAACCGCTTCACCAACGAGGCGGCGTCGTACCACGACTTCACCCTCGGAATGTTCGATGCCGGCGCCATCCCGGCCTATCTGATTGCCGATGCAGCGGCTGTAAAAAAGTACGGCATTGGCGTCATCCTTCCCGGCAGTTTGTCGCTGCGGCGCTATGAGAAGGCGGGATACCTCTTCAGCGGCCGGACGCTGGCTGAGCTTGCCGGCAAGATCGGCGTTGACCCGGTTGGACTGGAACGTAGCGTCGTGCGCAACAACCAGTTTGCAACCACCGGCGTGGACGCAGATTTCGGGAAGGGATCGTCCGCCTACAACATTTACAAGGGCGATCCCGCACACTCACCCAACCCCTGCCTCGGACCCATTAAGCGAGGACCCTTTTACGCTGTCAAGCTGATGCCGGGCGACATTGGTACAAGCCGTGGCTTGGTGACCGGAGGTCACGGCGAGGTTCTCGATCACGATAACCGTCCCATTCCCGGGCTCTATGCTTGCGGCAACGACATGAACTCGCCCGTGGGCGGGCGCTACATTGGCGCCGGGATTACACTCGGGCCCGCGTTGACGTTCGGTTACCTGGCCGCCCTGTCTATTGCCAGAAGTGAGCACGCGAAGGTCGGAAGCGAGGAAAACCCTCCGGCCGCTTCTAACTATAAAGTTCCTACTGCTTAGTCGATGAATGCTCGCTGTGTAACAGCAGCCCTGGAGACCAAGGACGATATTTCCGTGTGCCGTTCGAACAGAAGCACATTTCTTTCGAAAAACGAAAACGCATAGTCTCTTATGCCGCCACACTTTGCGCCGTCGAGCGCCCCCATGCTTCGCGAAGTTAGAGCCCTCTACGGACGTTTGTCTCCTTAATTTATAGTTTTTGCACTACGAAGTAAATGTACTGAAGACTCGGAAGATCGCTTGCCACGAATCCGTCTGACGCGGTACACGGATATCGCCCGCTCTAACAGCAAGGATCTGTATCCATGTCTCCCGCCCGGCGCTGCAGTGTAGCAACCGCCTGATTGCGGGAAATATCAGGGACGGTGAGCCTCGTCTGTAAACCGGGCGATCGCGTGCGGAGCCGCGCCGATGAAGGCGTCAATTGTCACATCGAGTACCGTTTGGCTTAGCTCGTGGTCCGTTGAAGTGCCGAAGGCGCAACGCCGGATCCCGTGATAGAAAATCCCACCGTGAAAAGACCATACGTAGTCAAGTTCGCCTTCCGTAATGGGAATCTCGACCCCGGACGCCATCCTGTATTCGGCGCGTAATTCCTCGCATAGCGGTATCAGAATACGCTGCTCAAGGATACGGAAATACCGCCGATTGATTTCCACACCCGAGAGCCCCGCGAAGACATAAAGTCTCATCCAATCGCGATTGAAGACCACCTTCAGGTAGGAGTTATAAAACCGGACAAGCCGTTCCCGAAGCGGAAGTGACCGGTCACGGATCAGTTTGGGCCACTGACTGTCCCAACGCTGGGTGAACACGGCGTTGAACACTGCGTCAATCAGATCATCTTTCGATTCGAAGTAACGAAACATGAGCGGCTGGGTGACGCCAATCTGTTTCGCCAGGTCATGGGTTGAGCCAGCAAAGCCATGTTCGGAAAAGAAATTGATGCTCTCCCGGATTATCTGCGCCCGCCGCTCGTCTGGCGATTGCCGGCGCCGCTTTTCTGGCACCGCAGAGACAACAGCGCTGGTGCGGGTCGATTTCGCTCTGCCGTTCACGTTACGTTGCGCCCTCTCGAAAGTCAGTTGCCATTTTCTGGACCGTTACCGTAACTTGGACCTTGGGCGGTAGTCGCCTGCCCGTTGCCAACAAAGGAACTGGCTGCCAACTTCTTCGGGTAAAGTGCCGGCGCGTTTTTCAAAACTACTGCCCGTAGCCAGGACTAGCTGCCCGTTCATGGCGAGCAACCCAATGTATTGAAATCCCTGGTAGCTCACGTATGGTGCATCGTCGATATAGGATGCTTGTGCATTATATCGACAATGTGCGGAGTAGACCCGGTATTGGCATGTCACTCAAAACAGCCTGCGGTCGTTACTCGTCGGTGGCCATTTCCCGTCTCCGTCATCGCAAAAATAGACTGTCTCCGCCTGGCCGCGCAGCCGGATCGACTCGTCAATCCAGCGGCGCGATCCTGCAGAAATCCGTCGCCATACACCACGCATTACGCCCCAGTTAAAGTTCACCGCCCCCTCCCGCTCTGTTTGCTCGTCCGCAGATGACCTTTCCCAGACACCCGTGATGCTCTGGAGATCCATCACGTTCCATTGCGTATCAAGAGGCCCGTGCTCGAAGATCCGCCCGCTTTGCCGACGGCATGTCGATGTCGCTTGCGGCCCTTTACCTCAAGAAGGTAAGCCACGACCCGAGGCGCTGCTTCGACGAATGCACCAATCAGAACACGCGGCAGATCCTTTCCTGATACGGCAGCTCCCGGCTTCTCGTTCCCGAATGCGTATTGCCGGATGCCGTGATAGCAGGTGCCCCCGTGGAATGACCAGATGTAGTCAAGTTCGTCGTTGGTAATCGGAAGTGCTTCAGGTCCGATCAAGCCGAATTCCGCCCGCACTTCCACCCAAAGCGGTCGCAAGAACCGTTGTTCCATGATGCAGAAGTAACGTCTGTTGATACCACCGCAGTAGTGCTCATGGAACGTCGCGGAACCACCTGCCAAAAACATCGATCCTATTTGATTTATTATTCGATAATTTATAGATTTGAATGCATGAAGTCAAGCTTGCCCGGTTAGGGCTTTCCCCATCAGGATATGATCTGGGTTTACTGCATCCCGAGTCGCTGCACGCCGGCGATACGCAGCAACGATTCAATGGAAAGCACTGATGAATCCCGGTCCGGCCAATATGGAAGTGGAACCCGAACGGCGCCCCGCTACGGCCTATGAGGTCGCTGAACTCGCGGGCGTATCCCAGTCCGCGGTATCCCGCGTCTTCACTCCTGGCGCCAGCGTGTCGGAGACCATGCGCGCGAAAGTCCTGGAGGCAGCACAGCAACTTGGCTATCGTCCCAACCTGGTTGCCCGCTCGCTGATTACCAGGCGCTCGAGTCTCATTGGCGTCGCGGTACCTTCCACCGCCAACCCTTTCTACCAGGCAGCCCTTGACGCGCTGTCCGCCTCCTTTGCCAGAATCGGCTACCGGGTGTTGCTATTCACCTCCGATCCCATGGCAGGCTCCGACCCGATCCTTGACGAGGTACTGCGGTACCGGGTGGATGCGCTCGTTCTTATATCGACAAGCCTTTCATCCCATTTCGCGGACGAGTGCCTGCAACTGGGCCTTCCGGTGGTCATGCTAAACCGCAAGACCGACAGCGATTCTGTTTCCAGTGTCACTGGCGATAACCGGCGGGGCGCAAAGGAACTCGCCGCCTTCCTGCTCGCCGGCAAACATCGGCGTTTCGCGTACGTCGCTGGACTTGAACATTCATCAACCAGCCGGGACCGGGAAGCCGGATTCCTGGAAGGTCTGGCCGAACGCAAGGTCCGTCATGTTGAACGCGTGGTCGGAAACTATTCGACTGCTGACACAGAGTCGGCCGTACGCACGCTGCTGTCGTCCGCGGCGCCGCCAGACGCCATTTTCTGCGCCAACGATTACATGGCACTTGTGGCTATCAATCTTGCCCGGGCGGAATTCGGACTCCAGGTTGGTACCGACGTTTCCATCGTCGGGTTTGACGACATTGAGATGGCGCGATGGCCCATCTTCGGGCTGACCACCTACTCGCAGCCCGTTGAGCTAATGGTCCGGCGAGTGGTCCAGGTTGTGGAGCGTCAGCTTTCCACAGTCGTAGCGCCCGCTGTGCAGCACATCATCGACGGAGAATTGATCGTGCGAGGATCCGCACGCACACCACGGACCGGAGTGGTGCCGTCCGCAGACCACTGGATCTGGCGCTCGCGGAAACGCCCGGACACATCGCGATGAGCAGCGTCCGGGTTCACATCCAATCAAAATTTATCGATTGATAACTTGAAATTCTTCCGAGGAGGATCTACTCTTAGGACGTGTTTGCATTCGCATGCAAGCATTATTGCATACGAATGCAAACATCAACTTAAACATGAAGGAGCACTCCAAATGGCCAAATGGCTCAAGCACGGCGCAGAAGCCGAAGTGATCAAGTCTGCAGCGAAAGAAGTACGTGACACCGTGGAAGCAACACTCGCGGACATCGAGACGCGTGGGGATGAGGCAGTGCGCGAACTGTCGATCCGGTTCGACAAGCTGGATCGTGAGGATTACCGGCTGTCGCAACGTGAAATCGACGATTGCCTTTCCCAGTTGACCAAGCGGGACATCACGGATATCGAATTCGCGCAGAAGCAGGTGGAAAACTTCGCGCGGCACCAACGGGAATCAATCCGAGACATCGAAGTGGAAACGCTTCCCGGCGTAATCCTCGGGCACAAGAACATTCCAATCAACGCCGCAGGTTGTTATGTGCCGGGCGGTAAATACCCGCTACTGGCTTCCGCGCACATGTCGGTAATCACCGCTCGTGTTGCCGGTGTGCCACGCATCATTACCTGCGCGCCGCCCTTCCACGGCAAGCCAGCCCCCGCCATCGTCGCCGCACAACATATGGCCGGTGCGAACGAGATCTATTGCCTCGGAGGCATCCAGGCGATTGGTGCCATGGCAATCGGGACAGGGAAGATTGCACCGGTAGACATACTGGTCGGCCCGGGTAACGCGTTCGTCGCAGAAGCCAAGCGGCAGCTTTTCGGCCGCGTCGGCATTGACCTCTTCGCGGGGCCGACAGAGACGCTCGTAATCGCGGACGAATCGGTCGACGGTGAGATGTGCGCGACTGATCTGCTCGGACAGGCAGAACACGGTCCGGACTCACCCGCCGTATTGCTGACAACCTCCGAAAAGCTCGCGCGTGAGACTCTGACGGAGATCGAGCGGCTGCTTAAGATCCTCCCGACCGCCGACATTGCCCGCAAGTCGTGGGATAAATACGGCGAAGTCATTGTGGCGGACAGCGACGAGGAGATGGTCAAGATCGCCAACGACATCGCCTCCGAACATGTTCAGGTGTTGACCCGCGACGTTGACTATTTCCTGAAAAATATGACCAACTACGGTGCGCTCTTTCTCGGCCCGCGCACAAACGTTGCGTTCGGCGACAAGACCATCGGCACGAACCATACGCTACCCACGAAGAAGGCGGCGCGCTATACCGGTGGGCTTTGGGTGGGCAAATTCCTGAAGACCTGCACATATCAGACAGTTGTCACCGACGAAGCGTCCGCGCTGATCGGTGAATACTGTTCCCGCCTGTGCGCGCTGGAAGGGTTCGCCGGGCACGGCGAACAGGCAAATCTGCGGGTGCGTCGCTACGGACACAAGGAGGTGCCATACGGCGGAGCTGCTGTCTGAAAAATTTTCAGACGGCTTGGTTGTCGCTACGCGTAAGGAGCCACTCGCGGGTGGCTCCTTACACAAATTGATCTGAAGCATCCTCTGATATGCCGGCCCGGCCTGATTGATTGGGCGAAGCTGCGCCCAGCGTGACGGATGCGTTCGCTCGCTTTGTGGACGGGCTCGGCGAACGCACCCTGAACGGACGGAAGGTTCTAGTCGCTGCCGATTGTTTCCCGAGCTTGCATTTTCTTTTGAACGGGCTTGCCGACCGGTATGGCTTCACCCTTGTAACTGTGCCGTTGAGGGATGGAGAAGCGTATGTGCGTGACGACGATTTCATTGCGTGGCGGGGAGCAGATGTGGCGTTAGCCGTGATCACCTGGGTCTCGTCGTTGACATCTAAACGGGCCGACCTGAATACACTATCTGCTCACGCCCGTGGCGTCGGTAGCTTAGTCGCTGTCGACATCACGCAAGGCGCGGGGATTATTCCATTTGACGTTCGCACTTCGAACTGCGACTTTGCATGTTCAACGAGCTTAAAATGGCTGTGTGGGGTTCCAGGTACCGGACTGGGCTATGTGGCACCCGCCCTCCTGAACGGTGGTGGTATGACTCCCGCCGTGCGCGGATGGTTTAGCCAGGAGGACCCCTTCAACTGGGATATTGAACAATTTTCGTACGCACCCGACGCGCGTCGTTTCGATACTGGAACGCCATCTGTCCTCCCTTTTATCGCCTCGGCTCCGGGCTTCGATTGGGTGATGGGGCAGCCTCCTGGAGCGCTACGAAATCAGAATCTCAAACTCTGTCACCGCATCATCGAAATCGTCGACGAGAAAGGTTATCAGCTTGTGTCCCCGCGCGACGACACGCAATGAGGTGGATGCGTTATGGCGGATGTGCCTTCGCACCTCGACGTACAACATGTCGTAAAAACGCTGGCGGCGCACCAGATTGTTGTCGACTCGCGCGGGCGAAGTCTAAGGCTGTCCCCTGGCTTCAGCACCTCGGATGGTGGCATTGAACGCCTGGCCCGTGCGCTTCCGAAGTAAAAGCCGGATGCGAATAGTGGGTTGATTGAGGTGCCAGTGAAGCGGGATTATAGAAGCTCCGTATCCAGGTCGCAGCACCGCCAGATTAAAAAACGGCACTTGGAAACATCGAAAGATCCCGCTCGGCCTAAAACGGAAAAACTCAATGCAGATTGAAAATTCGATCGCCTTCGTATCGGGCGCCAATCGCGGCGTAGGCGCGCGCTTTGTCACAAGCCTGCTCGCGCGCGGCGCGCACAAAGTGTATGCCGCCGCGCGCGATTGCGCAGCACTGGCTCAGGGCGACTCGCGGATCGTCCCGATCGCGCTCGACACTACGGATTCCGAACAGGTCGCCCAAGCCGCAAACCAGGCGTGCGATGTCACGCTGCTGATCAATAACGCTGGCATCGACCATGTCGAGCGTGCCATCCACCCACGCGAGACAAGCGCCGCGCGCGCCGAGATGGAGGTGAACTATTTCGGCACGCTGAGCATGTGCCGCGCATTCGCGCCGGTGTTGATGAGAAACCGCGGCGCGGTTGTCAACATGCTGTCGATTCTCGCGCGCGTGACATTGCCGGCCATGGGGTCGCTGTGCGCGTCGAAAGCGGCTGCGCTGCGAATGACTGAATGCCTGCGCGCGGAACTCGCGACGCATGATGTACGCGTGCTGGCCATCTTGCCCGGCGCTATCGATACTGATATGAGCCGCGACTTTCCGCCGCCCAAGCTGTCGGTGGACGAGGTCGTCGATGCCGTGTATGCAGCACTCACGGGTGGTCCGGACGAAGTGCTCGTCGGCGCGATGGCACAGGGTATTGCTGCTGGCCTGGCTACGGACCGGCTGGCGGTTCAGAGGCGATTTTCCGGCTTTCTTTGAATGTTGGATTCGATTGGAGCAGAGACATCATGAGCGGTCAGTACATTGAAGTCGCCGCGCGCGACGGCGGCACGTTTGCGGCTTATCTCGCGAAACCGGCGCAGGGGTCGGGACCCGGTCTCGTGTTGCTGCAAGAGATCTTTGGCATCAACCCGTATATGAAATCGATGGCCGACCGCTATGCGGAGGAAGGTTATGTCGTCCTGATTCCGGACTTGTTCTGGCGTATGAAGCCGGGCGTTGTGCTTGGCTACGGCGAGGCGGATTTCAAGGAGGCCCTCAGTTACAACGAGAAACTCGACGAGGACAAAGCGCTCGGCGATATCGCCGCGACGCTTGCTGCAATCCGCACGTTGCCGGAGCAGGCGGGCAAGGTCGGCACGATCGGTTACTGCCTTGGCGGACGTCTCGCAATGCTGGCAGCGGCCCGCACGGACGTGGATTGCGCGGTGAGTTACTACGGCGTGGGCCTGGATAAGTACGTCGATGAAATACCCGCTATCACGTGCCCGATGGTGTTTCAGTTTGCCGCGAACGACGCGTTTAGCCTGCCCGAAACACGCGAGAAAATTCAGGCCGCTCTTGCGGCCAACCCGCTAATCGAACATTACGTGTATCCAGATTGCGATCATGCATTCGCGACGCCCGGACGCGAACACTTCAACAAACCCGCAGCCGTGATGGCCTACTCGAGGACCATGGCGATGCTGCGCAAGGTGCTCGGGCCCGTGTACGACCTCAATCAGTTGTGGGAGATGCACTGCTGCTACGAGTTCGGTACGCGCGATGTGAACGCCGTCATGCCGACCATGGTGGCTCAGCCTTACGTGAACCATGTCCCGACTATGACCGGCGGCGTAGGCCATGACCAGCTCAAGCGTTTCTACAAATACCATTTCGTTGATTCAAATCCCACCGATACCCGTTTGATCCCGGTGTCGCGGACGATCGGCGCGGATCGCGTGGTTGACGAATTCGTATTCTGCGCCACGCACAATCGGGAGATCGACTGGTTATTGCCGGGGCTGCAACCGACCGGGAAATACTTCGAAGTGCCGATGCTCGCCGTGATCTGCTTTCGCGGCGACAAGCTCTACAACGAGCATATCTATTGGGACCAGGCCTCGGTGCTGGTGCAGATCGGCGTGCTCGATCCAACGGGCTTGCCGGTCGCGGGCATTCAGACAGCGAAGAAAATGGTCGATGAAACCTTGCCGACAAATGCGTTGATGCCGAACTGGGCATCGAGCGAGGGAAAGCCTGTCTGAGCTTACTGTGTCAATAGTAAATTGAGCTTGGGAGCGAAACCGCCCCTCCCGCTCGTTTCTGGGTAGCGGCTCAGCCTTCAACGAGTGCCCAAGCAACGCCGCCGCCGACGCATGGATCGCGATGCTGCAACCCCCGGTCAATCTCTCGATTTGCCAGGTGACGCTGCGGGGCCGCGCAGTCCGTCACACCGGAACAGGGACCGGTAAGACAGATCGCGCGAGCCTGCCGAACACGGCGGAGCGACTATTTCACCTTTGGCACTATCGGCAAGAGCACATAGTTTTCACGTCCGCCGCCCAGGTGCAGTGTCGTTGTACCACCGAACACTTCGGCTGGCCGGTCACGAGGATCGTCGTGGAGAAACGGGCCACAGCCGGTGAACTCATTTTTCATGTTCGACAACTTGCCACCGCTACCGCCCGGGTAGACGTAATCCTTGCCGCGCACGCTCAAGGCGATGCGTGCTCCCGGCGGCACAACGATTGACGTCGGCCACAACTCAATATCGAGTTCGTAGATCTGGCCTGGCGTGAGTGACTGAATCTCATCGTGAGTGTGATATGGCCGGAAAGGCAGCGATTTATCCTGGTCGAGCTTCCGGTGGGACACGCGCAGCCACCCCTGTGCGATCGGCGTATGAGGGTCCAAGGCCCCGGCGAACACCACCTCATTGAAGTCGGCAGAAAATACCCGCAATACCAGAAACAGATCCGCGTCCTTTGTCGTAGACGAAACGTGAAGTCGGGCTGCGATGGGCCCGGTCACCTCCATCTCCTCCTCGAGCGGTGGCGTAACAAACGTAAGGCCGTCACCCAGCGCGTCGAATGACAGTCTCGCAACCTGTTGCTGCGGCAAGGTACCCAGCACGTGACCGTCAATGTGAAGGTGATAGCGAGTCCACTGCGTGCGTGGAATCGGCCAGTTCTCCTCGAAGCGTTCGACGAATGTCTCCCCCGGGTGGCGAACCTGTAAGCGCACCTTCGGTTCCCGATCCCAGCCGTTGCTCTCACCCTTCAGGAAGTAATCGAAAAAGCGCTTCTGGATCGCGATGCCATAGTCGGTGTAGTAGTGCGTCCAGTGCTCGATACCGTGAACCTCGAGCCACTTCTGCTTCGAGGCGGCGAGCATGTAACCCTCGAAATTGCCGCGCGGGTGAAGCCCCTGGCCGCCCCAGTTGGCCGCTGACAGCACCGGCACTTCGATATCGTTCCAGTCGGGCGTGCGGCACGTATGGAATTCGTCGATCAACGGATGCGTGATGATCTCGTCCCACATGTCGATCCTGTTGCTACCGAGCTCCTCCTCGGACAGCGTTGCCGGGCCCGACACCCACTCGCCGTTCAGGCGGCTTCGATGACCGCGCTTGCCCAGGCCATGTTGCACGGTTTTCACCTGCATGTCGTACCAGTTCTGCGCGAACGTACAATAGATTCCACCGTGGAAAAACATCTCCCGGTAGTAATCCTGGAAGCCTTCCCACACACAGATCGCAGCGAGGTGCTTCGGCTTTTCCGCGGCAACCTGCCACTGATTGTTTGCATAGTACGAGATGCCGCTTAACCCGACCTTTCCGTTACACCAGGGTTGGACACCCGCCCAGTCAATGCAACGCGCGAAGTCCTTGATCTCCTGAGCCGACCAGGTTTCAAGGTACCCCGGCGAGCGACCCGCGCCGCGGCTGTCGACGCGGATGCAGATGTAATCGTGCGGCACCCATTTCTCCGGATCCGCTACCTCCCAGCTCTGATACGCGTTGGAGGAGCCAGCTGCCACGTCGGGATGCTCGTCCACCATCCGGTCCCACGCCGTCTTGTAGCCGTCTTCGAAATGCAGCAGCTTTCCATAGGGTCCGTGCGACATCAGGACCGGGAAGCGGCCCTCTTTGGCCGGCCGGAATATGTCCGCCCTCAGGACAATGCCGTCGCTCATTCTGACCGGCACATCCCATTCGATGATCATACCCAGCCGGGTCTCGGTCCTCAGTGCCCGTGATTCGTCAACCGGCGCATGATCGGGCTCAAGTCTCGTTGAAGTCATTTCGTCTCTTCCTCTTTCAGGTTAATCCCATGGCCGCGGGCGCGGCCGTCCCTCTATCCCGACCGCCTTCAATGGGCGATACCGTTGACCGCTTGTCCTGGTATATCTGATAGCGTCTCCATGCCGGTTTCGCCTCGTTCAGAAGCGTCAGCGGGAGCCAGCACGGCAAACAGAATGCCGATCAGGAGGCCACAACCCGCAAGAAACAGAAACGCGGGAAGAACCGCATCTGTTGTTGCACGCGGTGTGATGACGTTGCCCGTTCCCGCAATAACAGCGAGGCACAACGGCCCGAGAATTTTTCCGATGCCGTTGGCAGCCTGGCCTACCCCGATGGCGCGGGCTGCAAGCCGTGTGGGGAATATTTCTGCCGAATAGGGGCCGATCACGCACCAGCCACCATCAAAAAACAGAGCGCCAACCGCAACCATGGCCACGAAAAGGGGGAATCCTGCGACGGTATGTTGGGCGCCCAGTCCGGCGACACCAAGCGAGACGGCGATGCCAAAGCCGAATATCGCGCACACCCTCCTACGCGTCACCCACATAGGCAGCAAGGAGAGAAGCAGCCGGCCGGCAATTCCTGCGAGCGATACGACGATGAAGTATTTTGCGGCCTCGGAAGGCGATATCTTCAGCAACAACGCGACGATCGTTGGCCCCCAGAGATAGACTCCGTAGCCAGCGGTACTCAATGCGGCCCACGTCACAACCACCAGTAGTGTGCGACCCGGAAACGACAACAGCTCGCTAATCCGCCCATTGGGCGCAGGCGCTGCTGTAACACTCGTCACTGCGGTCATCGTAGGTAGGTCAACAGCATCCATGCCAAGTAACCGCGCGAACACCTTGCGTGCCTCGTTAAGCCGCCCTTTGCTGATTAGCCACTGTCCAGATTCGGGGACAAGCAGCGCGGCGGACAACGTCACGAGTAGCGGCGCAAAACCCAGGGCCGCGACGCCTCGCCAACCGAACGCATGCAGAAGGGTCGCGGCGGAAATCGAGGCAATCAGCGAGCCGACCGAAGCAGCGATGAATGGAAAACCCGTCAGCCGCGTGCGATAACTCGCGGGTGTGTGCTCGACGAGCAAAACCGTCTGTGTCGTCGCTGCGCCGGCGAGCCCGCAGCCGACGAGAAAGCGCAACGCGGCGAACCCCAGCCACGCCCCTTCCGGTAGAAATGCAACAGCGCCTGCACCGATCCCACAGATCGTTGTACTGATCAACAACACCCGCTTGCGGCCAAACACATCCGCCAGCGAGCCACTGAATAGCGAACCCACGATCGCACCAGCCCCGGCGCTAAGCAGAATTAGCGACGATTCTCCGTACGTCAGGTGCCATCCCGGACCGAGAACGGCAAGCAGGAAGCCGACGAGATAAAAGTCGAAGAAGTCGAGTGTAAAGCCAAGGCAAAACACGGAGAACGCGCCAAAGTAGCGCTTTGTGGGTCGCGAACTCGCATATAGGTTCAGCAAGTCCCCCTGCTGCGTGAAAGGTTGCATGAGCTGTCTCCATCTGTAATTTAGTCTGTGTAGCGATAACGTCACTGCTAGCGGTTACGGCATGCAGCGCGCCACCGCTCCGGTTCTTTGGTGCAAAGTCCTGTCCATGATCTTTGCCCGGTAAATCGCCCGGCTGACTGTCCACGCCACCGGCGCTGCCTCCATCACTGCGCGGTCCAGCCTCCGTCTATCCTCAGACTCGTTCCTGTCACCATGGCAGCGGCCGGTGATGCCAGGTAACAAACAGCCTGCGCAACATCCTCTGCCGGCAACAACCGGCCCATCGGCAATCGCTCCATGACCCAGCTATGAAACTCGGCGTCTTCGAAAAAAGATTTCGTCATAGGAGTCTCGACGAATGTTGGAGCTACCGTATTGACGCAGATACGGTAAGCGGCGAGCTCCAACGCCATGGCCTTGGTAAGCCCCTCGATCGCATGCTTCGTCATGCAGTACACCGACCGGCGGATGGCACCCACATGCCCCATCTGAGACGATATGTTGATAATCGAGCCTCTGTCTGTACTGCTCGAAATCATCTTGCGCGCACATGCCTGCGCTGCCGTAAACATTGATCGCACGTTGAGCATCAGCATGGTGTCGAGCTGCTGCAAAGTAACGTCAACGAATTCGGTCGGGAAATTTGTTCCCGCGTTGTTCACCAGGACGTCCAGCCGATCCATGCGGTCGACCGCCGCAGAAAACGCATCTACATCTGTGACATCGCATACAAGTGCTGAGGCCTGACCGCCGGTGTCGTGGATTTTCGCGACTACCTCCTCAAGTTCGTTCGCACTGCGACTTAGCGCGTAGACCTTGGCGCCGCGTTGAGCGAGCGCGCGTGCGATCTCCGCGCCGAGCCCCCTCCCGGCTCCCGTGACGAGAGCTGCCAGGCCATCAAGATCTGGAGTCGATTTCTGCGACCGCATCATTGTTCCCTTGGAATTTTCGTCGGCATCATGCTTTCCCGATGTATCCGCCGAGGACCTACTTGATGGCGAGTGGATTGAGGGGCGAGCCAACTGCTTTCGTAATCGGCAAAGGTGGCGCGGTGAACATGAACTCGTACACGCCATCCTTCGCACAGTCCTCGGCGAGTTCCTTCACGTAGAAGATCTCGCCCATGCTGATTCCGATCATCGGAATCACGACCCAGTGCCACGGCTGCGTGCAGTCGTCGGTCTCGTTCGGGCGCACCTCACATCCCCATGTGTCAGTGCAGATTGCCGCGATCTGTTTGTCGTGCACCCAGTTCGCCGTCTCGAAGGCCAAACCGGGAGCCGAGCCGCCAGCGTATCCGCCCCAGCCCCCCTCGTGAAGACAGCGCTCCATGTGACCGGTCCGCACGATCACAAAGTCGCCGCGACGTACGGTCACTCCCTGAGCTCGCTGTGTCGCCTCGAGATCCTCGATCGAAATTGCATCGCCGTCCTGCAGTGAATCAACACCAAGATAGCGCGCAACGTCGAGCAATACACCGCGACCTACCATCTTCGCCTTCGTCTTCTCAATGCCGTTCTTCTGAGCGCCATCGCTATCCACAAGTCGCGCGTCGTAGCCGTTCCACATCTTGTCGTCAAAAAAAATGTGGCTGAGGGCGTCCCACTGTGTGCCGCACTGCAATGGCAGCGACACGGCGTCATCCGCATATCTAAGGCCGCCAGCGTCCTGGTTTCCGGCAACCGCGTCGGTCCCGGTGGCGAGCATCGTGTGGATCGGGTTAAAGCGATTACCCCAGTGCCCCTTCTGCGGACCGTCTCGATCGAAGTTCAAACCGAGGGAAAACACCTTTCCTTTGCGGACAAGCTTCGCGGCGCCCTGGATGTCCTCTTCCGAGATGTAGTTAAGCGTTCCGATTTCATCGTCGGGGCCCCACTTACCCCAATTCTTGCAACGCTCGGCGGTGCCACGCACGTGGTCCAGGGTGAATTTTTTTACGTCGTAACGATGTACCATTCCTGCCTCCTTGTTTATTATTTGATAAATTATAAGCCGCCCAGTCGAATGTCAAGGGGACTCATAGGTCGCCAGCCAATCTTTTTGCAGAATTTGGGGTATTTCCTGATCCACCGTGCGGGGCTGAATGCATCATCCGGCGGCCTCGCCGCGGACGCATCATGGATGCCTGACCGGCCGAACGATACCGGGCACACGGTACACTCGAAAGGTCAGGCACCTCCTTACACCGCTTTACGTCTGGACGAGCTTGTCAGGTGTGATTGGCAGATCGCGTACACGTACTCCGATTGCGTCGAATACAGCATTCGCTACGGCCGCTGCAACACCTGTCGCACCGAGTTCACCGATCCCCTTGGCACCGAGCGGACCGGAGTTAGCGTCAAATTCGTCGACAAATGCCACCTCTATGTCAGGTGGGATGTCTGCGTTCACCGGAATGGGAACGCCCGCGAGATCTTTTGCGAGCCAGCGCCCGAGTGTCGGCTCGTAGTGGCTGGCCTCCATGGCGGCCATACCCCATCCCCAGACAATGCCACCAATCATTTGTGACCGGGACGTCATGGAGTTGATGATTCGGCCCGCGCTATAGACGCCTGTTGCCCGGCGAAGTCGCAACAGTCCCAGTTCGGGATCAACGCCGACTTCCACGAAGATGACCCCGAAAGACCGCGTGGGAAATCCAGGAGAGCCCATATCTACCGGCGCGTTGCCAGGTAAATCAAATGCGCCGTCCGATGCGAGCTCAGCTACGCCAGCTTCGCCCAGTACGTCCTGGATGGTGCGCGACATACCGCCGTAAGCGATACGTCCGCCCTGTAGCGAAACCTGGTCCGCGGGCCAACCAGCAAGTCTCGCCAGTTTGGACCGCACATCCTGTGCGGCCTTTTGCACTGCTGTCCCCGTGCTTATCGTGGTGCTTGAGCCGTAGGTGGGCCCGGCATACGGCAGGTTCGTGTCGCCCGATAGCGCCGTCACCTGCACCGGGTCCAACCCGAGCACGGCGGCAACGATCTGAGGAAACACCGTGGCGGGCCCCGTTCCAATGTCGCAGAAGCTTGATTCAAGTTGAGCCGTCCCGTCGGCGCGTAGCCTCACCTTCGCGGTTGAGTGAAACCGTGCCTGCCCCTGGCTGCAGTCCGCCATCCCGCATCCGATCCGCCAATGACCGTCGAGCGCGCCGCCTTTCGGACGTTCACGCCACCCGAAGCGTCTTGCACCTTCATCGTATGCCTCCCGAAGCTTTTTCGACGACCACGGTTTGCCGCTCTCCGGGTCAAGCTCCGTGTAGTTAGCCAATCTCAGATCGAGAGGATCTACGGTTAGCGATCTTGCCAGTTCATCCATGGCCGAACCCAATGCCCAGGACCCTGGGCCATCCCAAGGTGATCGCATAAAGGTCGGCAATACAACGTGTCCGCGGCGGATCCGGTGGGTCGCGGAAATGTTCTCGCAGGCATAGAAGGACTTCGCTGGTACCGCACCAAATTCTACGTAGTCGTCGGTCGTGCCTGTCACATTCACGGACCGATGGCTAACACCGAGAAGCCTGCCCTGCGAATCCGAGCCAAGGTGTACTTCATGGGTCATTTGAGGCTGATAGCCGACCATCCCGTATTGCTGCTGGCGGGTCAGTACCATCTTGACCGGCCGACCCGCGACACGGGCAGCCATGCTTACCAGGATTTCATGAGGCCATACAAAGGCTTTGGTGCCAAACCCTCCGCCCGTATGCGGGGCGACAACGCGGACTTTGGAATTATCGATTCCGAATGCCGCCGCCAATGTGCTCTGCACCGCCGGAAGATGCTGCACCGCGTCGTACACGGTCAGCCTCCCGCCCTTCCAAGTCGCGAGAATGGCGCAAGGCTCCATCGGATTGCCATGACGAGAGGGTTGCGTATACTCTCCGCCTGCGCGGAAAGCCGCACCCGCAATCGCCCCAGCGGCATCACCCTTGTGGAATTCGAGTGCATTCGCTTTCGAATAGTTACCTTTCTCCGGAGCAACGTCTACGGCAGGCGCGGTGTCAGGTACGACAAACGGGCGCCTTTCATAGCGCACGCGTACGACAGCAGCGCCCGCTTCAGCTGCCTGCAGACTCTCAGCCAACACCATGGCAACTGGCTGTCCCTCGTAGACGATGTCGTCCGATTGCATGGGGATGAATCGCGTCGCAAGCGGCGGCACACTTATTTCGTTCAGCTTTCCATGTACCCGCGGCATGTCGGACGCCCTCAACACTCTGACTACTCCGACTCGTGCCAGGGCGGCGGTCGTCTCTATCGAGACGACACGTCCTGCTGGAATCGTCGCATTGACGAACACCGCATAGAGTTGGGACGGCAGGTTCCGGTCGCCTGCGTAGCGTGCGGCACCTGTCACCTTGATGAAGCCGTCATGCCGGGGAATGGATTGACCCAGATTGCTCATCATGTCCTCGCTGCCGTATCTATGGTGCGCAATACTGCGTTGCGTGCGATAACAACCTTATAGCCATTGCGCGAGAGTGGGCGCGCGTCGACAAGACCTGCGTCGACGGCTGCATTTATACCCGCGGAGCCTAGACGCTGACCGACCAGCCTGCGTTCAGTTTCATCCAACCTCCATGGTCGCATCGCCACCGAACCCAACGCGATCCGTGCGTTGGTGATGACGTCCCCGTCAAGTTCGAGCGCCACGGCTGTCGATACGGTCGCGTACTCGTAGCTTTCGCGTTCGCGAATCTTCAGGTATGCAGACTTTGGCCAAGCCCTCGGTAGTTCAACCGCCGTTATCAACTCCCCGCTCCCGAGCCGGTGGTGCGCCGCCGGGCTTTCTCCCGGCAGCACGTGGAAGTCACGGGCCGCAATTCGCCGCCCACCCTCTGGACGGTCGGTTATGAATACCGCATCGAGGGCTGCAAGCGAGACCGCCGGGTCAGACGGCTGTACAGCCACACAGTCCTCTGTCCAGCCGAAAATGGCGTGCTTCTCGTTGAAACCGTGCAGTGCAGCACAGCCCGAACCCGCAACGCGTTTATTGCAGGGTGTCGGTTCATCCGCGCGGAAATATGGACATCGCACACGTTGTAGCGGATTTCCACCTATCGTCGCCAGGTTCCGGATTTGCGCCGATGCAGCCTTCAATATCGATTGCGAGAGGACAGGATAGTCACGCATGACCTGTGGATGCTGGGCAATATCGTTCAGCTTGCTCAACGCACCGATGGTCAGCCCGCCTGACGGTGTCGGGTGGATCCCCGACAGACCCTCAATCCGACCGATATCAATGATCTTCGTTGGCCTCTCGATTCCAATGCGCATCCAGTTTAGTAGCTCGGTACCGCCTGCGAGGAACGCTGAGCCACTGGAACTGCCAAGTGCGAGTGCTTCACCTGTCGACGATACCCGCTCGTATTCAAACGGTTCCATGGACGCCTCCGTGCATTTCGGCCGAAGCTGTCTCGACTGCCTCGGCGATTTGCGGATAGGCCGAACATCGACAGAGGTTTCCGCTCATCCACTCCCGGATTTCCACATTGGAACCCGTGTGCCCCTCTTCAATACAACCGACCGCAGACATAATCTGCCCCGACGTGCAGAACCCACATTGGAAAGCATCGCATTTTATGAAGGCACGCTGCACCGGATGCAACGAATCGCCAGTCGCGAGTCCCTCGACCGTCGTCACGCGCCGGCCCTCCAGGGTCGCGGCGAGAACGAAACAGGAGTTGACTCGTCTTCCGTCCAGCATGACCGTACACGCGCCGCACTCCCCGCGGTTGCAACCTTTCTTGGCACCGGTGAGGTGCAACTGCTCCCGCAGCAGATCGAGCAACGTCACGTCGGAGCGCACTTCAACACGATGCGCAACTCCATTGATCGTGACCGATATGCGAACCAGATTGTTTGCACGCGGAGCGTGAGACCCGCTCTCCGCCGATGCAGGGGCGGGTGCGGCGTGAACGCCATTTAGCGCCACCGACGTCGCGGCGGCGAGAGTTGACCGGAATAGGCCGCGGCGAGTCATCGTAACGCCCGCCACCCCTTGGTGTTCATCGCCCTCGACCAGGCCTGCTTTTGCTTCTCGCTCGTCTTCCATATGTACTCCCTAATATCTGCATGACATTACAAACACAAGGCGTGCTTCGATTCCATGTAAGACAACCACTCAAGAGCCAGTCGAGACACTTCCAATGTGGGGACCGGGTTTAGTCTGCCCGCGCGACCCTGAAGGCGCGATAGCGCCTATGTCATTTTTCAAATGACGATTTGTCATCAATATCACCTGCGAATCGCATCGTCCCTGTAAGAGCCTCGTGCAGCCGCTACTCTGCGCACTACTGGAGCGATCCGTTTTCTCCATCGAGTCGCCGCTTAATTATTAATCGATAATTATCAGAATTGCAAGCGATGCGACATTGAGATCCCCTTGAACGGGGGTAAACCACAAGCTTGGGCATTGATACGGTCCGTTTGCCGAGTCCTCTCCTTCGACCGGATCACGGACGACTCCACGCGCATCCAAGCCTGCCGCGAGCAGGACGCGTGCAACAACCCCTCTTACTTCACCGGTAACTCCGGTAACCGCAAACATCTGCTTCTCCCTGATTCGCACCGTTAGACGGCCCAATTTTGTGCGCCGAAACGTCTTTTCGCGATAACATCAGTGGCACTTGATATATGCCGCGAGCGCATTGATGCCTGGCTTCGACGAACGAATTCTGAATGGGATGAGTGTGCTGTCCGCGATAGTCGACACCGGCAGTTTCGCTGGTGCGGGTGACATGCTCGACATGTCCCAATCGGGTGTCAGCCGCTCCATAGCGCGGCTTGAAACGCGCCTCGGGGTCCGTCTCCTGGACCGTACGACGCGCTCGGTCACGCTGACGGATGAAGGCCGCCGCCTTTACGAGCAGGTGATGCCACTGCTCGCGGCACTTGAAGAGGCCGCGACGTCCGCCACTGAAGGAGCGACAGCCGTACGCGGCCGCCTAAGGGTGAATGTCGATCCTTTTTTTTCCCGCCTGCTCCTTGCTCCGAAGCTAGGGTCATTTATCGATCAGTATCCGGAGCTTCGACTGGAATTGGTCACAAGAGATCATCTCGGGGATATGATCGCCGACGGATTTGACCTTGCGGTCAGATTTGGCGAGCCTCGGCCTTCCAGCCTTGTGGCACGAAAGCTCCTCGAAACGCGCATCCTGACCGTCGCAGCACCGGCCTACCTCAAGCGCAAGGGCCGCCCTGAACAACCCTCCGAGCTCGAAAGCGATACTCACCAATGCATAAGGTTTCGGGATCCCGAAACAGGGCGGCCGTTCGACTGGGAATTTCACCGCGGGCGCAAGAAAATTACCATTGAGGTGGCCGGGCGACTCACTGTCAACGATGTCGGCACAATGCATAGCGTCTGCGTGGCCGGACACGCCATTGCTCAGGTGATGGAACTTGGTGTAGAACATCTACTCGCGGACGGCAGGCTCACGGAGCTGTTCCCCGACTGGCCCGACGAACGGTTCCCACTTTATGCGCTCTATCCGTCCCGGCATCATGTCCCGGCAAAGGTGCGCATGTTTCTCAATTTCATTGCGTCGCTCAGTGCAGCCCCAGAAAAGACGCTCGAGAGACAAACCAAGGCTAGCCGTCCCTAACGGCCAGACCGTTAACTATCTTTGAGCCCAAAAGGGTTGTTCCGAGCAGGTGGCCGATTCACCCGTGCGGTGCAGGCCCATGTTATTGCCCGTCTCGTCGCGACTTCGACTCGCCCATTAATTCTCAAAGGCAAAGGCCGCACGCCTCGCGGGGCTTTCTCAGGGATCCAACGAAGTCTCCCCGATTGCCAGGAATTAGAACTCGGCCCGGGACTCGTGGCGTTCCCTGTAACCTGGAAAGAAACGAACGGGCCGGCGCGCCGTGCTACGGCTCGTTACGGGGTTTTAATCATTCAGCGACCTCATGCAACGACATGATTCAAGGCCGTTAGCTGATTTCATAAGGATTGCTAATCTTAAACGAGCTACCCAAGAATCGACCAACAAGGCGTCGTTGATGCCCACGGCCTTCGCGAGGCAAGCCCATATCGCGGTAGACAGTAGTCGCCTTCCAGCTAAGCCGTCGTCCGTCACGACCTCAAGGCAAAACGGGTACCTCCTAAGCCCAGGCCGTCCTCCGACCACCCAGATGCCTGCCGGCCGCTTGGCTAGTGCGCGCGCAGAAGTTAGCCGCATTACGTTGCGGTAGCACCAGTCTACGCATCCTCTCAGCTTCCCGGCGCTCTCATTCGTGACAATCAAGCATCAATGAGATGACCGCGATGCTATTTCAGTTTCTTCCCCTTTTGTCCAGAATCCATTCCGAACCATACGTTCTTCTCTTAACCCAACCCGAAGGAGATTTGCCATGAACTTCCGCCAACTCACCCTGGTCGTCGCAGCCGCCCTCGCCTTTCCGATCGCCAGCCATGCCCAGGAAACTCCCTCCACCGTGACCCGCGCCCAGGTCCGCGCCGAACTCGTACAGATCGAAAAGGCCGGCTACCGCCCGGGTAATAACGATCCCCACTACCCCGGCGACGTCCAGGCTGCCGAAGCCAGGATCAGTGCACAGCGCAACACCACCGCCAACGTCGAAAGCAGTATCGGCGGCGTCCAGGACGGCTCCTCCGCATCGGGCCGCCCTGCCGCCGTGACCGGCCTCGGTTCACTCTATGCGCATTCCTGAAGCATCTGCCGTCCGGCCGGAAAGCATCTGCACTCCCTGCCCGCCCCGGACGGCCACTTTCAGGCTGGACTTCACTAGCGTCCGCCCGAACTACCTGTAGTGAACTGCTCGTGTGCTTTACGGCCTACCGAATGCCATTCCGAACACACTCCGGACTAGCCTTGATCGTTTAGAGGCTGGGCCCCAAATGGACCGGTCTGACGCTTGGCTGCAAGACGACTCTTGAGAATTTGATTCTGCCGTGCCCTTTAATGACATTTTGTCATATCACTTCTGACGTTTGGGATATTCACTCACCAGGTCGTTCCGCTTAAGCTCCAAGACGTTTCATCGGAAGGTGGCGATGCGATCAAGCAGCACGCTGTCGAAATATTCGACCTCGACCGATCGTTTGAATGTCAGATCGGGTGACCTATTCGAGCGGTTCTCGTCGTTCCCTGAAGTTCGGTGAGCTTCCCTTGCTTCAAAGCCCATCGCCGAAGCCAGATTGTATCTGCCGTGCAGATAGGTCTGCTAATGTTTAAAGGACTAAGCCATATGTACGCTATTACAGGAATTACAGGAAAAGTCGGTGGTGTCGTCGCCCGATCGCTTTTGAAGGCAGGACTGCCTGTTCGCGCTGTTGTCCGAGACATCACCAAGGGTAAGCCATGGGCAGACCTCGGTTGCGAGATCGCCCTTGCAGAAATCGGCAACGCCGAGGCGCTTGCGAAGGCCTTTGAGGGCACGGATGGAGTTTTTTTGATGACTCCACCGAACTACGATCCTCAACCAGGTTTCCCGGAAACGCAGGCCAATGCTGCTGCAGTCAAGAAAGCGCTGGAAACCGCGCAACCAAAACGGGTAGTGTTTCTTTCGACTGTTGGTGCACATGTCGCTGAGCCGAACCTGCTCAATAACTCCAGGATGACCGAGGAGATGCTTCGCACGCTGGACCTCCCCGTATGCGTGCTCCGTGCGGCCTGGTTCATGGAAAACGCTGGGTGGGATGCAGATGCAGCGCGCACCGGGGTAATTCATTGCTTCCTGCAACCGCGAGACCATCCAATACCAATGGTGGCCACTGATGACATAGGGCGCAACGCGGCGGAAATTATTCGTGAAGAATGGACCGGAGTGCGAATTGTCGAACTGGAGGGGCCTGTTCGCTATTGCGCAAACGATATCGCCGCCGGGTTCAGCATCGCCTTGGGTCTTCCTGTGCGCATGGTTCCCGTGCCGCGCGATACGTGGGAAACGCTCTTTCGGTCCCAAGGCATGCGATATCCGTTGCCCCGCATACGGATGCTCGATGGCTTCAACGAGGGCTGGATTGACTTCCAGGGCGGTGCTGACATTGAGCATCGCAAAGGTCAGATTCCTCTCGATGACGTCCTGAAGACGCTCGTCGCGTAACTGGGCGAAGTAGACAGACAGCAATGCGACTTCTGTCTCCAGCAACATCAGTTGAGATATTTTGGATCTCAGCTAACCGTCGCCACCAACAAGGAGAAAGTTGTGATTACAGTTCAAACCCAAGGTCTTACGATGCCTCGCCTGGGATTCGGCACATTCCGCATGGCTGGCAACGAATGCCAACCTGTTGTCGAGAGCGCATTGGAGCTCGGCTATCGCCACATCGATACCGCAGAAATGTACCAGAACGAAGAGGCAGTGGGTGCGGCTATCGCGGCGTCAGGAATAGCGCGTTCCGCCCTTCACGTCACAACCAAGGTGTGGCACGACCAGCTGGCGCCCGATGCAATCGAACGATCGCTCGAAACAAGTCTCAGGAAACTAAGACTCGATTTCGTAGACCTGTACATGGTTCACTGGCCGTCAAGCAGCATGGATTTACCGGCTGTACTTGAAACCATTCAGGGACTGCGCGAAGCGGGACTCACGCGGGCCATCGGTGTATGCAATTTTAATATGCAGCTTCTGAAAGTCGTCTTAGAGGACATTGGAGCCCCAATTGCCTGTCATCAGGTGGAATATCACCCGTTCCTCGGACAGGAAGCAATGCTTGGATACCTGCGCGCCCAAGGCATACCATTGGTTGCATACGCGCCGCTCGCACAAGGTCGTGCGGCTAATGATCCTGTTCTCGCGCTCATTGGTGAAAAGCACGGTGTCACTGCGGCCCAGGTCGCGATTGCATGGTTGCTCGACCAGCCAGGGGTTGTGGCTATTCCGAAAGCTCAACGCCGAGAGACTCAGAGAGCAAATTTGGATGCGCTCAACGTCCGTCTGGATGATGCCGACAGAAAAGCCATTGCGGCTCTACCGAAGAATCAACGGTTTGTGAACCCGCCATTCGCACCGCAATGGGATGTGTGACGCGATCACCCGAACCTTGATTCCCGCCCTCGGCATGTTGGCAAAGCCGTAAATGCAAACTCGACGTTTCACTGATGGCATAGCCGCGCTGATCATTGCATCCTGTCTGGAACGAATACCGCGGCTAATGCGGCGATCAGCGCACCCACCTCGGCAATATAACGCCAGTTGATCAGCAGTAAGGGTGAGACCAGGGCAGAGCCTGGCGCGCCGCCAAGGAAGAAGACAGCAATATAGAGACTGTTCAGGCGACTGCTGGCTGTTTAGACGAGAAAATGCGGTTCTGTTCCAACCTCACATCAGCGCCAAGCTTCACTGAAAACTCACTCCACCGTCACCGACTTAGCCAGGTTTCGCGGCTTGTCAATATCCGTTCCCCTTGCGAGCGCTGCGTGAAACGCAAGCAGTTGCATTGGAATCGTATGCAGGATAGGCGATAGCAGACCGTAATATTCAGTAAGCCGAATCACTTCAATACCCGGGCTTGGCGAGATGCCGCAGTCGGCATCGGCGAATACAAAAAGCTTGCCGCTGCGTGCACTGACCTCATGCATGTTCGACTTGAGTTTCTCGAGCAAGCGGTCATTAGGCGCAACCGCAACCACAGGCATCTCGTCACTCACCAGTGCAAGGGGGCCATGTTTCAGCTCGCCGGCGGGGTAGGCTTCCGCATGAATATACGAGATCTCCTTCATCTTCAGAGCACCTTCCAGCGCCACCGGATAATGCATACCGCGCCCAAGAAACAGAATATTCTGCCTGCGCGTAAGCTGCTCCGCCCAATCAATAATCTGCGGCTCCAGCGCAAGCACTTTGGTCATCGCGTCCGGAAGATGGCGAAGCGCGCGAAGATGGGTTTGCTCATCCTGTTCTGATAACCGCTGACGCGCCTGAGCCAACGTCAACGCCAGCAGGAACAACGCAACGAGTTGCGTAGTGAAGGCCTTCGTCGATGCCACCCCAATCTCTATCCCCGCCCGCGTAAAGAAAGTCAGCGCGCATTCGCGAGCCAATGCGCTGGTCGGCACGTTGCAGATAGCAAGCGTGTTCAACATGCCCTGCTGCCTCGCAACCTGCACCGCGCCCAGAACATCCGCCGTCTCCCCGCTTTGCGACACCGCTACAACCAGCGTCTTTGGATTCGGCACGCTTTCGCGATACCGGTATTCACTCGCGATCTCCACACTCACCGGCAACTGCGCCAGACTTTCTATCCAGTACTTGGCGGTCAGCGCCGCGTGATAGCTTCCGCCACATGCGAGGAGTAGCACCGAATCTACAGAATTCAGCACGCGCCACGCGTTGTCGCCAAAGAGCTCCGGCATGATCGATGTAACGTCCTGAAGCGTGTCGGCGACCGCCCGCGGCTGCTCGAAAATTTCCTTCTGCATGTAATAGCGATAAAGCCCCAGGTCGGCCGCCCCGCTATGCGCCGCGACGGTATGCACCCGGCGCTCGACACGGCGCCCATCGGCGTCTTCTATCCGATGTCGATGAAGCTGGATATCGACTACATCGCCGTTCTCCAGGTAGGCGATCTGATCGGTAACGCCCGACAATGCGATAGCGTCCGAGGCCAGGAAGTTCTCGCCATCGCCTATGCCCACCACCAGCGGCATGCCGTCGCGCGCGCCAACCAGCCGATGCGGCTCGTCGCGGCACAGCACTGCAATGGCATAGCTTCCACGCAGTTGCGCGACCGCTTCCTTGACAGCCTCGAACAAGTCGCCGTTATACAAGTGATCGATCAGATGCGCGATCACCTCGCTATCGGTCTGGCTCGCGAAGACATAGCCGCTTTCCTCCAGCGCCACTCGCAACTCCTCGTGATTTTCGATAATCCCGTTATGCGAAAGCGCTATTCGCGGCACGTCCGCATTCGGCGAAAAGTGCGGGTGAGCATTCGCGGTAACCGGCTTGCCGTGCGTCGCCCAGCGTGTATGC
The DNA here is from genome assembly GCF_001544555.2 of Caballeronia udeis. Taxonomy (GTDB): domain Bacteria; phylum Pseudomonadota; class Gammaproteobacteria; order Burkholderiales; family Burkholderiaceae; genus Caballeronia; species Caballeronia udeis. The sequence goes on from NZ_FCOK02000012.1 coordinate 64,023, forward strand.
GCAATCCCCGTATAACCGGACAAGGCTTCGCTGGAGATCACATCTTGCAAATGTGCAACGCGATCGACGCTACGTGCCCGCACCAATTTCCCCGCCCGATATAACGCGACGCCGCATGAGTCGTAGCCGCGATATTCGAGGCGTTTAAGTCCGTCGACCAGATTAGGCAGGATGTTGCGTTGCGCGACCGCGCCGACAATTCCACACATGATGTTGTTCCCTAGGCGGCTCCCCTTTGGAACCGGTGCGGGAATGTTAAGGTTGATCTGATGAAATTTAACTTCATAATAGAAAGTTATTTGAAATTAAGCACTAATCAAAATATTTGATGAAATTTTATTTCACGCTAAGCTATGCGCGAGTGATCCCTCTTAGCGCTAAAAACGGAGCCCGAAGTGCCCGGAATTTATCTGGACGAACTCGACCTTCGCATCCTTGCAATCCTGCAAAGTGATTCGTCTGTGTCAAACGTGGAGCTTGCCGGCCGTGCGCACGCGTCACCGCCTACTTGCTTGCGCCGGGTAAGCAAACTCAAGGAAGCCGGGGTCATCCAGCGCGAAGTGGCCATTCTCGATTACGCCAAAATCGGGCCGACGTTAACCGCAATTATTGAAGTCAGTCTTGACCGGCAAGCAGCCGAGGACCTGGACGCTTTCGAAACTTATATCTGCGCGCAAGCCGTGGTGACCCAGTGCTATCGCGTGTCGCCCGGGCCGGACTTCCTGGTGGTAGCCGAAGTCGTCGACATGCCGGAATACGATGAGCTCGCGCGCCGCCTGTTCAAGACGTCTTCGAACATCCGCAATGTGCGCACATTCTTTTCGACGCATCGCGCCAAGTTCGAGGCCAATGCTCCGGTAAGGATCGTGGCTGATCGATCCACATAGCGTGTGATCGGATTAACCGAGCCCCGTCAGCTATAGGGATGCGTCCAGCAACTCCGCAGTCGAAACAACCGTGCAATATTCGCCGTGCAGATTCGCCAGCGACATGGCGTGGACCTCATCCGCGCTTCGCGCTCGGCCATTCCAATCCAGACGCCCGAACGTAAAGCATCCATCCGCGGCAAGATAGGTATTGAAACCAAGATTGCCGGCCATGCGAACGGTCGTCTCGACAGAATTGTTGGTGATCACGCCGGCCACCACAAGGCTTGTATGTCCGCCCTCGCGCAGCCGCTCTTCCAGCCCTGTGCCAATGAACGCATTATTCGTGCGTTTCGCGATAACCGGCTCCCCTGGCAAAGGGGCAGCTTCAGGCTTGAAGTCGTTTCCCGGTTGACCCGGGCGATAGTGAGAGGCGGGTTCTGACGAATCATGCCGCACATGCCAGACCGGCCAGTTCTCGGCGCGCCAGCGCGCTAATAAACGGCGGATTTCGCTTTCGGCCGAAGGGTTGTTGCGAACGCCCCAGTCCGGATGATCAATGGCTTTTTGAAGGTCGATTAACAGAAGCACCGACCCGCGAATTGACGACGAATGCATAGGCTGATCTTAAGTGGGTCAATCGCGCCAGAGTATAGCCGGGACAACCGAGGAGACAACGGATACGTCACTCGCCGCGGAGCAGGCGAACGTCTGACAATCGCCGCGCCAAAGATCCACTTCCAAAGCGCGTGCCGGCTCTCACACGCTCGCCAACCGGAATACGTTAACGGTGTCGCGCAGCAACTGGGCCTGTTCCTGCATCGACTGGGCGGCGGCCGTGGCTTGTTCGACCATCGCGGCATTTTGCTGGGTCGTCTCGTCCATTTGAGCAATGGCGATATTCACCTGCTCGATGCCGCGGCTCTGTTCCTCGGACGCCACCGAGATTTCGCCGATGATATCCGTCACGCGCTGCACGGCCTGAACCAGCGAGTGCATGGTCGTGCCGGCGCGCTCCACGAGCGCCTTGCCGTCGTCGACCTTGCCGGTCGACTCTTCGATCAGGCTCTTGATCTCCTTGGCCGCGTCCGCGCTGCGGCGTGCCAGGTTACGCACTTCGCCCGCCACCACCGCAAAACCACGCCCTTCCTCGCCCGCACGCGCTGCCTCGACCGCCGCGTTGAGCGCGAGAATATTCGTCTGGAAAGCGATGCCTTCGATCACGGAGATGATGTCGACCACGCGCGTGGAACTGACAGCAATGCTTTGCATCGTCAATACAACCTGCTGCACCGCCGTCCCGCCTTCGCTTGCGATCAGCGATGCATTCGCCGCCATCTTGTTCGCCTGATGCGCGTTCTCCGCGTTCTGCTTAACGGTCGCAGTGAGCTGCTCCATGCTCGCAGCCGTTTCGCTGATCGATGACGCCTGCTGCTCGGTGCGTGCGGACAGATCGTAGTTGCCTGCCGCGATCTGCTGGGCAGCGACGGTAATGGTTTCCGTGCCGCCGCGAATGCTCCGGACGGTATCGGCCAGGCGTTGCTGCATGCGTTGCATGGCCGACAACATGCTGCTCTCGTCCGATGCGCTAAGCGCGACGTCGTGCGACAGGTCGCCGTTCGCAATGCCCTCGGCGACGGTGGCAGCATACGCCGGTTCGCCACCCAGACTGTGCTTCACATTACGAATGATCAATACCAGCGCCGCCGAGCTCACGCCTCCAGTCAACAGGATCACGATCAGGTATTGCAGCAGGCTGACCTTGAACGCGTCGTTGATATCGTTCACGTACACGCCCGAGATCAGGTACCAGTCCCAGGGCGCAAACCGCTTGACGAAGCTGATCTTCGGCACGTGCTCTTCTTTGCCCGGCACGCGTGCCATGTACGGCACGAAACCCTGTCCGTTTGCCTGAGCGACCTTGACCATCTCGACGAACAAAAGCTTGCCGTCCGTATCCTTGTAGTCGCTCACGTCCTTCATGCGCAGATCGGCAAGTATCGGATGCATGATGACCACCGGGTGTGCGGTCGTAATCATCATGTACCCGTTGCCCGGATAACGCATCGCGGCAAGCTTCGCCTTCGCCTGCTGCTGAGCCTGCTCCAGTGTCAACTCATGGCGGTCCACCTGGCTTGCATAGTCTGCAACAATGCCGTAAGCCGATTCGACCACGTTTTCAACGCCGATCTTGCGATCCGCGGTCATGGCTTCACGCGACTGCCACGCGGCCCATCCGCCAAGGAACAGCAGCCCGAGCCATGTAATGAGCAGTGCCAGCGATAATTTGGTGTTCAAACTGAGACGGTCCAATCCACTCTCCGATGCAAGGCACAGTTCATGACCCGGCGCACGGTACGCGCGCCGTTCTGTGCTTATCGGCCGTCTGGGGGGATTCTGAAGTCAGGGAAACACCGAGCGGTGTGAACGCGAAGGGGATACCGGCGGTCCGCTACATACAATTCATTAAACCTTCACTGAAAATACCAGCGTGTCGCGCCACTCGCCTCTGATCAGCACATTCTTGCGATAAAGGTAGATCTGCTGCATCCCGAGTTTCTCCAGGACATGAATGGACGCGATATTCTCCGGCCTGCTGGTCGCGAAGATTTCCCGCACCTGGAGGTCGCGTGCCAGATAGTCGACCAATCGTTTCGCGGCTTCAGTGGCGTAACCCTTATGCCAATAGCGGGGATTGAGCGAATAGCCGATCTCCGCTTCCGTACCGTCTTCCGACAAAGTCGCGCGATAGCTGCCTATCAGGCTACCGTCGTTCAGTACTGCTGCCAGTTCCAGGGTTGTTCTGTCGGGCATCGAATTTCCCAGCACACAGCCTGCTACATAGTCCCTCGTCTGCTCGATCGTGTTAGGCCCCCATTCCTGATGCAACACGACTTCCGGCGAGCTTGCATATTCGTGCACCGCGTCGATATCGGACGGCTCTAAATCCCTGAGATAAAGACGCTGTGCGATCAGTTTCATAGGGATGCCACACCATCGCGCGCAACAATCCTGCCGCGTGCAACAACGAGCTTGCGGACGGGTCGCGAAACAACCGCTTGAGCCACCGTTTCAACGTCTACCAGAACAAGATCGGCCCGGGCGCCTTCGTGCAGCCCATAGTCCTTGAACCCGCACGCCCACGCTCCCAATGTACTGACGCAGTCAAACGCAAGTGCAAGGTCTTCATCGCGGCGAAGGTCGTAGCGCATGCCAACGAACATGGCCCGCTCAAGCATGTCGGGCTTGCCAAAAGGCGTCCATGTATCGCGTATTCCGTCATTACCGGCAAACAGCGTTACGCCCGCTTCGATGCAAGCGCGCATTGCAGGCACGGGCACGGAAGGCGGCGCCGTAGTCAACAACGCAACGTCAAGGTCCGCGATCCTCGCCAGCAACGCATCGCGCTCGCGATCCGCCAGCTGCCCCAAACAAAATGCGTGACTGACAACAACACGCCCCTGCATGCCCAACGCCTTGACACGGTCCAGCAGCAGGTTGAAGGTGAACGCACCTACCTCGCCGGGCTCGTGAAGATGGATATCGACAGGCTTCTGATGGCGGTCCGCAATCTCGAACGTGGTATCAAGCGAGGCGACCGGATCCTGGTCAATCAGCGCGGGGTCCAGCGCACCCAGCACATCGGCGCCGGCCGCCAGCGCGTCGCTTAGCAGCGCGTCGGTCCCTGGACGGCGCAGCATGCCTGACTGCGGAAACGCCACGACCTGTATGTCCATGACATCGGCCAGCGTTTCACGCGTTGCGAGCACACCGTGCAAATGCCTGAGCCCGGCGTCCGTGTCTATATCCACATGCGTTCTAAGCCGCGTTGTTCCTGCCGCAAGAAAAGCCCGCGCGAGCGCTAGCGACTGTGCACCCGCGTCGTGTCCCGTGCTCGCGCGCCGCGATCGTTCGTTCTCGATCCTGTCGATGAGCCTCGGACCCACTTCGTTGCGATACCACGGCAAACCCCAGTTCGTCTTGTCGAGATGCGTATGGCCTTCGACAAACCCCGGAAGGACCAGCGCACCCTGGCCGTGTTCGCGCACTACATCGGCGCTGCGCTGCAGGTTCGGACCGATTTCTTCTATCCGTCCGCCGTCGACAGCAATATCCACCGGGGTGCCGTCCGGCAGACGGACATTAGTGATCAGCAAGCTGGTGCGCACTGGAGCTCCTGGAAACAGAAAAGGCAATCAGCGGACCTCGAAGATCGCGTCCACTTCTACAGACGCCCCCGCTGGAAGCGTGGCAACGCCGACCGCGGTCCGCGCGTGACGGCCTCGTTCGCCGAACACGGCAAACATGAGATCGGAGGCGCCGTTGATGACTTTCGGCACATCAGGATAACCCGGCGTGCAGTACACGAATCCGCCCATGCGATGACAACTGACCACTCGGTCAAGGTCGCCATCGAGCGCGAGGTGAAGTGCAGCGAGCAGGTTGAGTCCGCAAATTTGTGCTGCCCGTTGCCCCGCTTCTAGATCCTGCTCCGTGCCGACAGGACCGGCGTATCGAACCTCGCCTTCCCATTCGCAAATCTGTCCCGCAAGAAAAATCAGCGAGCCCGTGCGTGAGAAAGGTTTGAAAGCACCCCGTGGCGCAGGCACTTTCGGCAAGACGAGCCCAAGCGCTTCAAGACGCATGGCGGCCGAATCCGGATTGGCTGGAACGGGCGTAGAGGTCATTGACGGTCTCCGGGTAAAATGAAAGCGTTCGCGTCGAACTTGCAAGTGTGTCACAACATCCCGAGCAAACAAATGCCCGTGGCGAACGCTGCCTTACATAGCGCTTGAGCAACGGATGCGCCTCGGAGGAGGTCACCCGCGCGGCTTGATCAAGCAGGTTTGCACGCGAGTCGGGTTCAGCGAACATTTCCATCAAGGTGCATACTCTCCGATGGCCGCGCCGCCGCGGCCGCCTCACGCGTCGCAGCGCCAAGATCCTGCGACCTTACCTGCTTCCCTCATTACACCAACCTCCATGTCCCGCAGCCCGCAATCGTCGCGTCCTCTTGTCATTGCAGCGGTCATGGCTTCAATGGCAATGGTCGCCATCGAAGCCACCATCGTTTCCACCGCCATGCCGCAGATCGTCTCGCAACTCGGCGACCTCCATCTCTATAGCTGGGTCTTCTCGTCGTTCCTGCTGACGCAAACGGCCATGACAGTCATCTTCGGCAAGCTCGCGGACCTGTATGGCCGCAAGCCCATTATTCTTGCCGGCATTGCGATCTTTCTGGTCGGCTCAATCCTTGCCGGCTTCGCCTGGTCCATGCCGGCCATGATCGTGTTCCGGCTGATCCAGGGCGTCGGCGCGGGCGCGATCCAGCCGGTCACGCTGACGATTGTCGCCGACCTCTACCCCGCGCGCGAACGCGGCAAGGTGCAGGGATATCTGGCGAGTGTATGGGCCATATCGGCGGTGGTCGGGCCAATGGTAGGCGGGTTCATCATCCACGATTTTTCATGGGCCTGGATCTTCTGGATGAACGTGCCGATCGGCCTCGCGTCGGCGGCCGGGTTCATCGCGTTCCTGAAGGAATCCGAGCGGCATGCGCGACCGTCCATCGACTTTGCGGGAGCTGCGCTTTTCATGGTGTCGATCGCCGCGCTCATGATGTCGCTGACATATGCGGGCAATGACGACGTCACGAAGGCATTGATCGCGGGCGGGTTCTTTATCGTGTGCCTGCTGTTCTTCCTGATGCAGGAGAGACGCGCCACGGAACCCATGATCTCGTTCGCGCTATGGAGCCGCCGGCCAATTGCCGCGTGCAATGGATCAACCGTCCTGTCCGGCATGATCCTGATGGGCGCAACCACGTTTTTACCGATGTACGTGCAGGGCGTCCTGCATCGTTCGCCGGTTATCGCCGGTCTCGCATTGACCATGATGATGGTCGGATGGCCCGTTGGCGCGACGCTGGCCGCGAAGTCGTTTCATCGCATCGGGCTGCGGCGCATCCTGATCGGCGGCAGTGCATTTATCCCGTTGGGCGCGGTGTTCCTGATCGTGTTGTCGCCGGACAGTTCGCCGCTCATCGCGGCGTTTGGTTCACTCATCATGGGCTTCGGCATGGGAACGGCGAGCGTCAGTTCGCTCGTGCTGATCCAGGAGATAGTGGATATTGCGCAGCGCGGCAGCGCAACTGCGTCGAATCTGTTCTCGAGGAATCTCGGCAGCACGATTGGTGCGACCCTGTTCGGCGCCGTGCTCAACTTCGGCCTTAGTCATTCGAACGGCGCGGCAGCGGTTACATCGGACCAGTTGAAGGCGCTGCTTCAGAATCAGGTGACGAACCTCGGCACCAGCGACGCTATCCGTCAGGTGCTGCATCAGTCGCTTCACCTCACGTTCCTGTCGATTTTCGTGATCGCGATTTTCGTTGTTGCGTTTCTCCTCTTCGTCCCGACGATCACGTTGGGCCACGAGAAAAAGATGCCGCTCGAAGCGTTGTCGCCGATCGAAGACTAAGCACGCAATGCCGGGTTGATTCAGTCAGCGTGAGACGCGGCACGATTGCGTGAGGGGTGTTCGCTCGCGTGCGCATCGGAGACTTTTACCAATGCGGCGCGAGTGAAAACCTAAACAATCATTTGCCAGACGAAGAACACCGCCAGCGAGACCGCAATGGTCAGCAAGGGCTTGCGCGTAAGCGCACACACGACCACGGCCACCGCCGCCGCGACCAATTGCGAGTTACGCCAGGTAAGCTCGGCCGCGCCGCCGTGCGGCGCAAACGTCATCGGCACGATGATCGCCGTCAACACCGTCACGGGCACGAAATTAAGCGCCATGCGCACAACGGGCGGAAAGCTCAGGCGCTCGCCGAACACGAAAACCGCCGAGCGGATGCCGTAAGTAATCACCGCCATGCCCAGGATCAAAAGAGCGTATTTCATTTGGCTCGCTCCATTTCCGCAGAGCGTTGCGTGGGACGTTGTGCCGGGCGTTGCGTTGAGTCCTTGGCACGCGTCGACAGCAGCATGCCCACCGCCACCCCGACCACGACTGCCGCAAGCAAACCGAGCTTGTAAGGCCAGTCGTTCCACGCAAACGACAACACGCCCGCTGCCAGCGCAGCCGCCACAAAACGCAACGCCACAAGCTGCGGCACGATGATCGCGATGAACGTGGCGACCATCGCGAAGTCGAGTCCCTTCGACTGGAGACCTGGAAACGCCGAGCCGAACAGCAGTCCGGCGACGGTCCATATCTGCCAGTTCACATACATGGACACGCCCGAGCCCAGGAAGTAATACGGCCCGGTTTCGCCCGGTGCGCGACGCTGGTAATGCGCGTACGAGACGGCAAAGACTTCATCGGTCATGAAAGCGCCAAGCGTCCAGCGCCAGCGTGCAGGCAAGTGCGCGACATACGGCGCAAGCGTCGCCGAGTACAGCACATGGCGCAGATTGACGATGAACGTAGTTGCCCAGATCACGGCGAAACTCGCGTGGCCGGCAATCAGCCCGAGCGCAATGAATTGCGCGGAGCCTGCAAACACGACAAGCGACATTAACTGCACCGACCACGCATGCAGCGGGCCGGTGGCGGCGAGCGTGCCGAAGATCACGCCAAATGGCGCGGCGCCGACCATCATGGGAATGGTGTCGCGTGCGCCCGCGCCGAATTCGGCGAGATTGCCCGGTTGATGGTTCTGATGCGATGAGTTCAATGTCTCCTCCGTTGATAGCGAGGATAGGACGCACCGCGCTCATGCGCTTGTACGTTCTTGCGGTCCGGTTACATCGACAGAGGGTGATGTGGGTGGCGAGGGGTGATGTGCTAGCGCCAGCGTCCGGGCGACACGCCGAAGGTCTTTTTGAAGTGCCGCGTGAAATGGCTCTGATCGGTGAAGCCACTCGCCGCCGCCACGTCCGTCACCGGCACACCCGCGCGCAATGCATCGAGCGCGCGATTGACACGCATCTGGTTACGCCAGGCGTGAGGCGCAAGTCCGGTTTCGCGCGTGAACAGGCGCGCGGCGTGGAAGGTCGAAAGTCCCACTGTCTGCGCGAGTTCGGCAAGGGATAACGGCTCGGTCAGGTCATCGGTCAGGCGGGCTTTCATGGCGTTCACGCGCGCCGTGTCCTGACGCATGCGCTGTACCGGCGGCTGTTGTCCGGCATGACGCACAAGCAGCGTGGATACCGCGTCGAGCAACGCGTGCTCCGCTCCAAGCGGATCCAGGTTGGCTTCCATGGCCTGATGCGCGATCTGCACGCGATGGGCGAGATCGGCGTCGCGGATGACGTCGGCGGAGAACCATGGCATTGGCTGGGTGCGGCCGGCCACTTCGTCGGCGACGGACTGCACGAAGTCGACCGGCAGATAGAACACGCGATACCGCCAGCCCAGATCCACCGCCCGCGCGCCGGTATGCAGTTCACCCGGATTGATGACCGGCACCGAGCCGGCTTCAGCCACGAAATTCGATCCGCGATAGTCGTACTGCTCCGCGCCCGCCTCAATGACGGGAACGGTGTACGCGTCGTGCCAGTGGGGCGCAAAGGAATGATCGTAATACTCGGCCGTCAGCATTTCCGCGCCGGGCACGAGCGGCGAGCGCCAATAGCGCGCGGAATTGCTGAAACGGGAGGCGGTCATGGCTTTGCGATGCCGTGGGCGGAAACCGTAAGTTTAGCCCGGGCCGCATTTTCAGCGGATTATGAATAACCCGCCGGTTTTCCCCATGCCGCGGAATAAACCTCGGTCACACCGCTGCGGCCGACGTCTTGGTCTTGATGAAACTCGTCAGCTTCCTCCTGAGTTCCTGGTCAGCTCGCGCGAGCAATAAGGCCAGCACGATCGAGATGCCGGCCACCACGAGCGTCTGGACCACCGAGTTGAGCGCCCGGATCTCGAACGATTCGAACACCAGCCGATAGATCGGGAAATGGATCACGTAGAGCGGATACGAGAGCTCGCCCAGCACCTTGCAGATCCCCTGGCCGATGCCTTCTATGGACACGGAGCACAGCAACGCGACCGACAACGGAACGAGCGTCAGCGAATTAACGAAAGCCACCTTGGGATTGCCGATGGTGAAGCACGCCATCGCCGCGATGGTCACCATCGCGGTGAACAAGAGATGCGGCTTTTTAAACTGGAGCCCTGCCGAAAAGATGAAGACGCCGGCAAAGAATTCGGCAATGACACGCGGGAACCCGAGCAGGAAACTTTCAGCCCGCCAGCCCGGATTGATTTGCCGAAAGATTACCGTGCAGGCAATGAACGCAATGAATGCAAGCAGCGAATATTTGGCATTCGGCAGTTTGCGGAATTTGTACAGGTAAGCGGCAAAAACAACATTGACGAATAACTCGAAGAATAACGACCACGATGGATCGTTCAACGGAAAGGTTGCGCCTACGATTGAGTCCGTGCCAAAAGGCCAGCCGATATTATTGAAGTACGGCAGCCAGGCCGCGCCCAGCACGGTGGCTGTTGCGAGCTGCGTGCCCGATATTTGCGGCGTGCCGGTTTTTGCCATCGACAGCAACACGGCGCACACGCCGAGCGCCAGTCCCAGCAGGTAGAGCGGCGCTAGCCGGACGAGCCGCACGAAGGCAAACTCGCGAAACGACATTCCGTTCAGGATCTTCTTGCTGTAACTATGCGCGATCACGAAGCCGGACAGCACGAAGAACAGGTCGACCGCGACCCATGCCCCGCCGAACCAGTCCCAGCCCGTATGCTGCGTGTAGTGGTGAAGCATGACGGCGATTGCAGCAACACCTCTCAAGCCGTCAAGCAAATCGAACCTGGTGGACTTTATGGCGTTCATAGTGGCGGACCGTCATTATCGAGCGCCCAGTGTAGGGTGGAAAAAATGCAATCCGGACGCAGAAAAATATCCCTTTGGGTTGCTGTGCCGAGAAAATATTAGAAAATAATTCGATAAGGGTTTTTGTCGGCGGGAATAGATGATTTCAGATAGTCGTGATGCGATTAATCGAAACGATCCACCGGAATTGCTTCGTTTTTATGCTTTCATTTTAATTACTTCGCCAATCGCTCACGGTCGAGCAGGTACTAACGCTGATCCCCATTTCCATATCCACCTGCAGACGTGGTGTTCGAAGCGCGCGATTCCCGCCCGGTGTCCGCTTGTCCGCTAGGTCCGTCTTCTGGCGCGTCGACGCTATCCGCGCGTTACTCCATTCGTCATAGCCCGAATCGATGCGCATGCACGCCCGCCATTTTTGAGATGCGGGTGCGAAAGAGTGCGTTAGCGTCTCGCGTTTACCGTTAAAAAAACAGGAGACAAAAGGGATGCGCGTAGAACTGTTCAACTACGGACGTTACCGATACATGCTGTGCGGGCCCGGAGATTTGTCGCCAGATGAGCGATACGAAACGGAGCTTGATGCACTCAAAGCAGGGGCGAAACTGTTTGCGGATCGCAACGAAAGACATTGGGCGTCGCAACCTGAGTAGTGGCCAGGATTCGAACGTTTTTACAGAAATCCATGCCGTGGCATCTTTCCGGGCAATGGGAAGATAGCGCGCGTGAAGTCGCCACGTGTTTGTGCCGCTGTGTTCTCGACGGGTCGGTCGTGATTCTCCGCGCGGAACCCGCATACCTCGCGCATAGCGGCTTCGTTCCGACGCGTAAATATGCCGATGACTACGACGACGACTTAGCACAGCGTGGCAAAGCCTACGCGGAAAGGTCCGCAGCGCACGTCGCCGACTTTGCGAGCTATACGCGAGCAGTCGATGAACGCGTGCGAGCGTCGAAGATTGCGCTTACCCCGATCCGACACATCGAAACAATTGCCGAAGCAGGTGCGCGAAACCGTGCCGCGCGGGCTGCAAGTGAGGGGTTGGCGGCGCTTGCGTCATCCGTTGGGGCAATCGCTTCCGCTGTCGTGTCGTCGCTCCCATCTATCAATGTCTCACCCAATGACGAAGGCATTCCAGACCTTGGCGACGTGTCCGAGCTTGGCGCAGGCCGAACGCCGCTAGGCAATGCCGCGCCGTTTGAGTACATCGAGCGCGCGGCATCTGAGGTTACTGATACTGTTGCAGGGATCTTTCTCACACCCGCCGAGGAAGCTGAATGCATGTTTCAATACAACCTGGACATGGCAGAGTGCAGCGCCTATTGCTCGATGCAAAAATCATCTTGGGGCATGTGCTCTGATCGAGCGTCGCAACGCTTGGCGCGCTGTGTAACCGGAAAGGGGACTATGTAATGGATGCAAAGAAAGTATGCGTGCTGATTGCTTACGACGAGGACGGGCAAAAAATCACGACTTGCACCGTGGATCGCGCGGCGGTGCAATCGCTTATCGATCGTGCGCTCGTTATGGATTGGCCGTTAAGCGAAATCGGCTATGAACTCAACGACGAGTTCGCGCGGATGATTGGCGGGGTCGCTTTTAAGCTGTTGGCGACTCGCCAGCAAGGGCTGGCGAGCCTAATCACGGTAACCGAAGACCCAGAGTCGAAGGGTGGCCCGGCCAGCGTTTGAAACAAAGGTCTGCACCATGAAAACACCCCGCAAAGTTGGATCGATGTCCAACTTTGCGGGATCAGTTCAGCGTCCACCTACCCCTCAAATCGACTTCTGAAACGGCGCGCCGGAATGCTCGCGCAGCTCATTAAAAACTATCTTCGGCCAGGCCTTCTTCGCGACATCGATTTCGGAAACATGCGAAGCGAGATACGTCGGCGCATTTGACGCGTCGAGTGCAATGCGAGCCGCATACGCGTCGGTGAAGCGGCGCAATTCGGCGGCATCGTCACACGTCACCCACCGCGACATGCGATACCGCGCCGGCATGATCCGCACGTCCACCTTGTATTCCGCCGATAACCGGTGCGACACCACCTCGAACTGAAGCTGCCCGACCGCGCCCAGAATGGTCGACCCGCCAAGCACAGGACGGAAGACCTGGATCGCACCTTCATCGCCGAGTTGCCGCAGCGCTTCACCCAGCTGCTTCGCCCGGATCGGATCGACCACTTCCACCGTCTGGAAAATTTCAGGCGCAAAGAACGGCAAACCGACGAACTGCAGCAGTTCACCCTCGGTCAAGGTATCGCCGAGACTCAGCGTGCCATGATTCGGAATGCCGATGATATCGCCCGGGAACGCTTCACTCACTGTCTCACGGCGTTGCGACAGGAACGTCACCACGTTATTCGCGCGGAAGGTCTTGGCAGTGCGCGTCACCTTCAGCGCCATGCCGCGCTCGAAGTGCCCCGAGCACACGCGAATGAACGCCACGCGGTCGCGGTGCGCCAGGTCCATGTTCGCCTGCACCTTGAAGACCACGCCGGTGAAACGCGGCTCTTCCGGTAACACCGGACGTTGTACCGACATGCGCATGGACGGCGGCGGCGCGAGGTCGACAAGCGCGTCGAGAATTTCCTTCACGCCGAAGTTGTTGATCGCCGATCCGAACAAAACCGGCGACTGCTCGCCTGCGAGAAACGCAGCACGATCAAACGCGGGCGTGGCGCCCGTGATCAAATCGATTTCTTCTTTCGCGCGCGTCCAGCTCGGGCCGAAGCGACGCTCACCGTCAGCGTCGTCGAGCGCACGCACGGTTTCGACCGCGCCGCCGGCGGTATCCTGCCCGGCGCGGAATACTCGCACCTGATCGTGTGCGATGTCGTAGACGCCCTGGAATTCCTTGCCCATGCCAATAGGCCAGGTGAACGGCACAGCCGCCACACCCAGGTGCTGTTCAATTTCATCAAGCAGGTCGAGCGGTTGACGCACTTCACGGTCAAGCTTGTTGATGAACGTGAGGATGGGCGTGCGACGGCTGCGGCAGACTTCAAGCAGCTTGAGCGTCTGCGCTTCAACGCCGTTGGCGCCGTCGATCACCATCACGGCGGCATCCACCGCCGTCAGCACACGGTAGGTATCTTCGGAGAAGTCTTCGTGTCCCGGCGTATCGAGCAGGTTGATCACGCAATCGCCGTATTCGAACTGCATGACCGAGCTCGCGACCGAAATGCCGCGCTGCTTTTCGATTTCCATCCAGTCCGACGTCGCATAGCGGCTGCTTTTGCGCCCCTTCACGGTGCCTGCAATCTGGATCGCGCCCGAAAACAGCAGCAGTTTTTCGGTCAGCGTGGTCTTGCCCGCGTCAGGGTGGGAGATGACCGCGAAGGTGCGGCGCCGTTTGAGTTCGGAGAGTGACATCAGTACTGGAGAGAGCTGTGGGGGTTGAGCATTCGGGCGGGGAACGGCCCGAAAAAGCCGCGTGGTGTGGATGATACACGAGGGGGGTCTGCTCGCGCCGGGGCCGGCTCACCTGCACAAACCGGACGAAACGAAAAAAGCCCCGACTGATCGGGGCTCGTCTCGACAACGCTAAAACTTAAAGCTTGATAAAAGCTTAGGGCTTCGGTGCCGATGACGGGATCGTCGTAGCTGCTGCGGCGGCGTGCTTGTGATGCTTCTTATGGTGATGCTTCTTGGCCTTGTGCGTGGCGCTAGCCGGTGTTGCGGCGGCAGCCGTCGCGGCCGGAGCCGGAGCAGGTGCCGCGACAGGTGCCGAAGCTTGTGCGAATGCGCCAGCGGAGAACAAAGCGACGAGCGTCGCGGCAACGAGTTGCTTTTTCATGGCAGTGAGATCCTTGAGGTTGATGTCAACTACGCGGCGACGACGTCGCGTGTACCGGTTTAACGTCTCATCCCCAAGTGTGTTGACACGAACTCAAAGAAAAACCGATCACGGCCACACAATTTTTCCGTGAAGGATTCGTGCGGTTCACGCACAAAACCACACCCTGTACCACGTTTATGTCGCCGCGTGAAATTCAGCGTTGCTGCATAACGTTATTTGACAATTGATGTGGCCGCTCACTCGATCCGCGCGTCACGGCGTTCAAAGCGACGAGGTTGAAGTGGCTTCGGTTCCGCCACGTGGCCTAAGCCAGAGTCAACTCCGCTTCGCTTGCGGTGTCAGCACCACGCGGCCTTTTGTCCCCCGATATCTCCACCAGCCGTCCGCCCACCTTCAAAGCGCAGTGCTTTCATGATGGCTGCTCCGTTGTCATGTCCGCATTATTGCCGCGTCCGGCCGTGGCGAGAAGGTATCCGCCTGCGTGGAATCGTTGCGTCAGGTGGAAAGATGGACTGGAGATTCATGTGCGCTTGCGCTCTCGACCGCAAGCGGCGAAGTGCTGCGCGACTGGGCGATCAAAGGCCGCGGCCTTGTGTTGAAGGCGCCGTGGACGTAGAGGATGATTTGCGCGTGGGCAGGCTGATTGAGCGCCTTGCGCCCTACCACTGCGATGAAATCAAGCTATATGCGATGTTAGCGAATCGACGGCATTGGTCGCCGCGAGTGCGGGTCTTTCTTGATTTTTTCTTGATTGCGTAAAAGAGACGCCCGGTGAAAAAAGCTCTGCGTGAAGCGCACGGCTGCAAAGTTCGGTTGCAACATGAGCGCGATTTACACTTCAGCCTGAGCGCATTCTCAGAACCTTAGCTGGACGCGAGGGGCATCCACGGGTCGTTGCCGGTCGCCGGATACATGAGCGAAACCTGTTTGCTCACGCGAACGATTTCATGGATGTTATCCCTGAAATTCGGACTCTTTTCGTAGCTGATAAAACCAGCGTCCGCAACGGCGGACAATGTCAGCAGCGCGAAAGCGATGCGCTCGACGATCATAAAGCGGCGGGACATTTCCAAAGTTCCTTGAGTCTTTCACTTTGAGAATTATAAGGGTTTTCACCTATCTTTTACCAGCCAAAATTGGGCGCTGGTGACGGAAAACGACACCGTCAGACGCACCGCTTACGAAAATATTGCCTCTTTTCATCACATGAAAAGCCCGCCTTAATTTCGTCGCTGTATTGTCATTGTCTTCGTCGCTGCATTGCAGTTGAACAGGATCAGGAAGGAGCAATTACCGCTTATGGCAGTCGAAGCCGGGCACAGCGCCATGGCGCAATTCCCGCCGGAGGGCTTGAAAACGGAGCGTGTCGTGCTGCGCCCGGCGAGCAGTCAATACACCGGCGCGCTGCTGATCTACCGGCTCGCCAATCGCGCGCACCTCGATCACTGGGAGCCGCTGCGCGAAGACGCTTTCTTCACCATGCAAGCCGCGAACGAACGCATGGCGTTAATGGAAACCGCGATGGCTGCCGGCACGGCGCTGCATTTGCTGATTTTCTCGAATGAACGGCGCCAGACGCTGATTGGCGACTGCCACTTCACCAACATCGTGCGGGGGCCGTTTCAGGCGTGCCATCTCGGCTATTCCATCGATCAGCATTACGAGGGACGCGGGCTGATGCGCGAGGCGCTTGCCGCGGCGCTGGGTTTTATCTTCGATGCCTACGGGCTGCATCGCGTCATGGCGAGTTATCGGCCGGAGAACGATCGCAGCGCGCGTCTGCTGGCGCGGCTTGGATTCGAGCATGAAGGGCTGGCCAAGGCGTATCTCAAGATCGACGGGCAATGGGCGGATCACGTGCTGACCTCGCTGGTGAACCCGAAAGATTGAGCGTGGAAAGGCGGTAGAGCAAACCACCGGTGGATTATGCGTTTAGCCAGTTTTCAACTTTAACCCCAGGATAGTGCGCGAAGTTGCGTTCGTTGTTGGTAACCAGAGTTACGTCTAACGCACGGGCATGCGCCGCGATCAGCTTGTCGAGATGATCTTTTTTCCGTTCGCGTGTGGCTTCCCGGATAGGGCCGTAGGCGGTCGCTGCTGCAGCGTCGAACGGCATCACTCGAATGTCTTGTGTCAGCGCCGCAAGATTGCGCTTTTCGCGCTTTGGATTAGCTGAAATCGCCACACCGTATTCGAGTTCGGCAAACGTGATAGCAGACATGACCACGTCGCCGAAATAACATTTTGCAAAACGACGAGCAACTTGCTCGGGTTGGTTCTTCATCAGATAAAGGCAAATATTGGTGTCGAGCATATAAAGCGGCATTACAAATCCTCGCGGTCCCTCTGCTCGTGTTCATCACGACCGTCTACTGTGAAATCCGGCCCGAATTTCGCAAAGGTTTTCAGCACGCCCGCCAGAGATCGACGTATCGGCCGAATCCTCAATTCGTCACCGACACGTTCGATATCAACCTCCATGTCCATACGGTCGAAAGCCAGTTCTGCTGGAATGCGCACGGCCTGCGAATTTCCATTGCGGAAAACCTTGGTAGTGGGCATAACGGACATCCTTGTGTGTACATTGGATGTACTATAGACGCAAAAGCCTTCAATGTAAATACACGTGTGTACAACATCTCCTCAGGTTTATGCTTCCCCGGACACCCGCACCAGCACCTTGCCGAAATTACGGCCATCGATCATGTCGAGGAACGCCTGCGGCGCGTTCTCCAGGCCCACGGTGACATCCTCCAGGTGCTTCACCTGACCCGCACGCAAAAACCCGCCGACGTCACGCAGGAAAGCGTCGCGATACTCAGGCAAAAACTCATAGTTGATATAACCGCGCACCGTCAGGCTGCGCGTAAGAATCGCGCGCATGGTCGCAGCGAGGCCATCGTCGGCATCAGCATTTTTACCCGACGTCTGCGCCATCAATCCGCAGACGGGAACGCGGCCGTACTGATTGAGCAAAGGCAGCACAGCCTTCCACACCGCGCCGCCAATGTTCTCGAAATAGACGTCGATACCTTTGGGACACGCGTTCGCCAACTGATCGGCGAAGTCGGGCGCGCGATGGTCAATGGCGGCATCGAAGCCAAGTTCGTCCACCACATAAGCGCACTTCTTCGCACCGCCGGCAATGCCCACCACGCGCGCTCCCGCGATCTTGGCGAGCTGACCGACGAGCGAGCCCACGGGGCCGCTCGCCGCACCGACCACGACCGTCTCGCCTTGCTTCGGTTTGCCGATCGCCGCCATGCCGGAATAAGCCGTAAAGCCCGGCATGCCGAGCACCCCCAGATAAGCGCGCGTGGCAATACCGTCTGCGGATAGCGGGCTCAGGTCGCTGGCATTCGCCGCGGCGTGGCTGACCCATCCCGCGTTCACGAGCACCTGGGCGCCGGCCGGGAGTGTTGTGTTGTTCGATTCGATTACGGTCGCCACGCCCTCGCCGGGCATCGGCTCTCCGATCTGCGCGGGTTTCGCGTACGAACGCGCGTCATTCATGCGGCCACGCATGTACGGATCGAGTGACAGGTAGTCGACGCGCAACAAGACCTGCCCTTCCCCGGGCACCGGCATGGGCACGTCTTCAAGGCGAAAATCAGAGAGCGCGGCGCGGCCGCCGGTGGGACGCGAGGCCAACACGATTTGTCGAGCGGTAGCTGAGGTCATGTGGTTTCTCCAGGATTCATCGTGGGGAAACTGAGCATATACGTGCTTGCGAAATCGCGCTTTGCCGTCCGGTCAGACGCGGGTGATTCCGCTTGATTCGCTTGATTCGCCTACGTCAGCGACGCGATGAGAGCATCGATTTCCGCGGTATCCGGCGACGTCGCAGGCCCGTAGCGCGTCACGGCAATCGCCGCCGCCGCGTTCGCGCGACGAGCCGCCGTTCGTGCGTCGGCGCCGGTCGCAAGGGCGGCCAGGAATACGCCGGCGTGAGCATCGCCGGCACCATTGCTGTCGACTGCTTTTACCGCGAAACCCGGCACACGGTCGCGTGTTCCGCCCACGCGCAGATGACAACCGGATGCGCTATCGCGCACGATGGCAAGTGCGCCGGTTCTCAATCGCGCGATGATCGAGTCGAACGCTGCGTCGAAATTGTCGGTATTGGCGAAACGTAACGCTTCCACACGGTTGCTCGTCCAGATCGATACAACGGCCAGCATGCGCGCGAGCAACGTTGCGTCGATAGCATCGACAAGCGGTCCCGGATCAAAGGCCACGCGCGTTCCGGAAGGCAGATGTTCAAGCCAGTCGACGAGCACCGCCCCCTTCTCCGGAAGCATCAGGCTATACCCGCTTACATAGACAATGTCTTTCGCGTTCAGCGAGAGAGCGTCAAGTACGTGCCGCTCGAGCACGCTTTCCGCGCCCATGTACGAGACGAACGTGCGCTCGGCGGAAGCATCGACCATGGCGACGCACAAGCCGGTGTCCCGGTCCGCCACTTCCGGCCCCGCTATCTCCACGCCTTCCTGCGTCAACGTCTCGCGCACCATGTCGCCGAAACGCCCATGCCCATGACCGCCCGGATACACCACGCGCATGCCGCTGCGCCGTGCCGCCGCCATCACGTTGAAACCGCCGCCTACCTGGAAGCTTGCGTTGTGTGCGAGCGCGTCGCCGCCGGGCGGGGGCAGCGTATCGATCTGCATGACCAGGTCGACAATCACCTGCCCCGTATGAATCAATCTTGCTGCCTGCTGTGAGTCTCTTTGCGTCATGCTGTCTTCCAACGTTTAGCCGTACCGCGTGCCCCGCCCAATATTGCGTACACGCCTGCTGCCACGACGAACGTCACGATCCATCCAAGGCCATTGTGTCCTAACCAGGAGTCCGCGAATATGCCGTGGATTGCGCCCGTGGAGAGGAAGCAAAAACCGAGCACGATCGCCAGCGCCCACGCGCCGAATGGCCGCCATTCAATGCCGCCTTTGTACCAGTACGCGCTGCGCGGGGAGACATCGAGCAAGTCGGCCGGGGAATATTCCTGGCGATGAATCAGATCCACCACGAAGATACCAACCCACGCCGTGATAGGCACCGCCAGCAGCGAAATGAAGCCAATGAACGGACCGTAGAAGCTGCCGGCGATCAACATGAAGTAGATCGAGCCCGTAAAGATCACCACGACGTCGACCACCACCGCCTGCACCCGCTTCACCTTCAGGCCAAGCGTGAGTGTCGTCAAACCAGCCGAATACACGGACAGGTAGTTGGACAGCAGCAAACCGCCGAACGCTGTGATCAGGTACGGAATAGCCATCCACGTAGGCAGCATTTCGCGGATCGCGGCGATCGGGTCCGTGGCCGACGCGAGATGATCGTTGCCAACCGAGAGCAGCGCGCCAAGCGTGACGAGAAGAATCAGCGGAATGCCCGCGCCAAAGGCAGCGGATGCGACCAGCGCCGGCCCCTTGACCGTAGGCGCCTGATACCGCGACATGTCGGCGCCTGCGTTAGCCCAGCCAATCCCCGTCCCCGCTGCGATCGTGCCAATGCCGATGATGACGGCGCTCAACGGCGCAGGCGCCGTGTTGAAAACCGCATGCCAGTCAATCTTCATCGCGAGAAAACCGGCCACCAGCAGGTTGAGCACGCCGAAGACATAGGTGGACCATTTCTGGATCACGAGCAGCGTAGCGTGGCCGAGTCCCGACACGATCAACGTCAGCACCACGAACACGGCGATGAACACAAGCGTCAGCACCGGCGCGTTCCTGGCTTCCGCGGGCGTGCCGAACACAATGGTTGCGAGCGACAGCAGCACGTACGCGGCCGTGGTCGTGTTGACGGTCTCCCAGCCGAGCCGCGACAGCAGCGAGACGATGGTCGGCCCAATGTTGCCGCGTACGCCGAAGATCGCACGCGACAACGTGAGACTCGGCGCATGCCCGCGCCGCCCGGCGATCGAGATCACGCCGACGATCGCAAACGATCCCGCCGCGCCGATTACGGCGACAAGCGCCGCCTGCCAGAACGCGAGATGCTGGAAAGCCACCAGCGTCGCGCCGAGCGGCAATCCGAGGATGCTGATGTTGGCGGCGAACCAGACCCAGAAAAGCTGCAGCGGATGCCCATGACATTCGCCTTCCGGTACAGGTTCGATACCACGCGTCTCGACTCGGCGAGCGCTGTTTGACGTGCGTGACGAAGCCATCTGAGTCCGATCTCCAGATTAAGGGGTGCTACGGGGTACTGCGGAAAATGCGGAAAATACGTTAAGCGCGTCAGGAAGCGGCGGCGCGCAGTCCAAGCAAACGGTCGAGCAGCGGCTCGAGATCAAGCGAATTCACGCGCCGAATGGTCTCGACGGCGCCGGCCGGCAGCGCGTCATAACCCGCGCACGCGCCGAGGATCGCGCCGAGCATGGCGGCGATCGTGTCGGTGTCCCCGCCCAGGCTTGCTGCAGCCCCCAGGGCGGCTTCGATCGAGCTGCCTCGACCATGCAGATCGAAAGCCAGCGCGAAGGTCGCCACGACCGATTCCTGCGATGCCACCGACGTACCGATCACGTCGTAGATCGTGTCCGCCACCTCGTGCCCGGCGCAGTTGCGCATCAGTTCGCGTGCATGGCGGATGCGCGGCGCAATGCGGCCGCCCGCGACCCAGAACCCGCGGCTTTCGGCGGTCTCGGCCATCGCAATACCAGCTTCCAGCGCTTCAATCAGGCTCGCGCCGTTCAATCCGGCCGATACCGCTGCCGCCACCGCCGCCGCGCTCGAAATCCCGAGCGTGGTGTTATGCGTCACGACACACGACTGCACTACGGCATCGATAAACACATCGCGGCGGCGCAGGTCGAATGCAATCCCGACCGGCGTCACGCGCATGGCCGCGCCGTTGGTCGTACCGAAACGGCCTGTGCGCAGCGGGTCTTCACCGGCGGCAATGCGCTCGATTGCCTGTTTCGTCGAGGGTCCGAGCAAGTCGAGCGAACCGCGCGCCTTCATGGACGCTTCCCATTCGATCAACGCATGCGCAAACGCCATTGGCTCGATCTTGCCGTGGCCGTCGGCGAGCAGATGCGCAACGAGGACCGCCTGTTCCGTGTCGTCGGTGATGGAGCCAGCCCGGAGACCCGGCGCGATTGGTTGATCCGGAAATGCGTTTTCCAGCTTCTCGATCCGTCCGAACTGTTCGACGATGCGCTCGCGGCTAAGTGACTGGGTCGGCATGCCGAACGCGTCGCCGAGTGCAAGACCGTAGAAGGCGCCGCGTGCGCGATCCGCCAGCGTGGGGTGATTCGAAAGCAAAGACGAAGACATCAGAATTCCAGGTGTAGTGCAAAAAAAGCCGGGTCCAGCAAGCTCACGACGTACTCGATAATCCGCTCCTCCCGGTCCCGCGTGAGCCGCCGGGAACGCAGGAACGAGGTGCCGGCGCGACGCTTGAGCAGGCGTGCATCGGCAGCTTCCAGGCCGACCACTTCGGCCCATTGCTCACCGTGATGCGGCACCATGCCGTGCTCGATCAGCGTCCGGTTCAGCGAGCCGCCTACGAGCCCTTCCAGCGGCAACGCGGCGAGGTCGTCGCTGAACGGCAAGCGGCTGCGTTCAAGCGAAATGCATTGTGCTTCGGCGTCAGCGCCGATCACGCGCATCCGGTCGATCGCCACGAACGTCGCGCGCTCAAGCTTCAATTCTTGCGCAAGCGTCTCGTCTTCAACCAGCGCAATCTGCAGCAAACGGGTCTGCGCGTGGCCACCCACTTTTTCTATGGCCGTGGTCCAGCCGAGCGTCCCGTCAATCGCCTTGCCGTTGAACGTCACAAACGAGCCGATACCACCCTTGCGCGTGATCAAGCCGCCGCTGGTGAGCAGGTCGAGCCCCTTGCGAACCGTGTTACGGCTGACCGCGAAACGCTCGACCAGCTCGTTCTCGCTTTCCAGTTGCTGCCCGAACGGCAGACGCCCGGTGAGGATCTCCTGCTCGATCGTGGCGGCAACCATATGTGCCTTCGAGCGCCCGACCTCTGCGGTTTTTACTGCTCGTTTAACCATGCTGCGACTCCTGTGCCGATGAGAATTGGAAGGTCCAGTCTCTGCAAAAGCACAAGTATGCACATGTTTTTCG
The DNA here is from genome assembly GCF_001544555.2 of Caballeronia udeis. GTDB lineage: Bacteria > Pseudomonadota > Gammaproteobacteria > Burkholderiales > Burkholderiaceae > Caballeronia > Caballeronia udeis. Next base: position 86,577 of record NZ_FCOK02000012.1, read on the forward strand.
AAAAAGCGATGCACGAAACCTCACTGAAAGCTTCGGGCGCCTGCACGGCCTCAACCCTGGCTGCTTGTTCCTTTTATGAACCTTTAAAAAGTACATGTAGGAACATGTACAGAATTTAAGGCGTCATATTGCTATGGTCAAGCGGGAATTGATGAGGGGAAACCCTTGGGGACGGGGCGAGGCAAGGCACAGGGCGGGCGGGTTGTGAGGAAAGAGCCGGTCGCGGCTCTTTCCTTTTTCTTGCGGCTCTTTCCTTTTTCTTATTACCGGGCTTTAGCGGGCGTGCGCCCCCTCTCACGCAAGTGTGCAACGCCCTCGTGTATCGGGAAGGTGTCTTGCGTCCCGTCCCGAAACCGCAAGGACACCGTCTCGTCACGCTGGTCGCGCGCGCCCACCGTGATAAATACGGGGATCCGCTGTTCGCGTGCATCGACGATCTTTCGTTCAAGCCGTTCAGGCCTGTCGTCGAACACCGCCCTTAGCCCCGCTTCATCCAGCAGGTCCATCACGCGTTGTCCATAAGCCGCGCTGGCATCCGATACCGTTGCGACCGTCACCTGATCCGGCGCAAGCCACAGGGGCAGCCAACCTTCATGATGTTCGAGGAGCATCGCGATAAACCGTTCCATGCTGCCAAGGACCGCGTGGTGAATCATCACTGGCCGCACATGCTCGTTCTCGAACGAAACGAAGCTTGCATCAAGACGATCCGGCAAGACGAAATCAAGCTGGATCGTCCCGCACTGCCAGCTACGGTCGCGGCTATCCGTGAGATGGAATTCAAGCTTCGGGCCGTAGAAAGCCCCTTCCCCCGGACGTACATCGAACGTCAGGCCGGCGGAAACCGCGGCCTTCGCAAGCGCCTCTTCCGCGCGATCCCAGACGGCGTCGTCGCCAGCTCGCTGCTCCGGACGCGTAGCCAGTTGCACACGGAACGTCGAGAAGCCAAGGTCGGCATAGACCACGCGAAGCAAGTCGCAAAACTGCCCTAACTCGGCCTTCACCTGATCTTCCGTGCAGAAGACATGAGCGTCGTCTTGCGTGAAAGCGCGCGTGCGTTTCAATCCTTCGAGTGACCCGGAAGGTTCGTCGCGATGGCACGCGCCAAACTCGCTGTATCGGATCGGCAAGTCCCGATAAGAACGAATCCGTTGATTGAAAATCTGCACATGACACGGACAACTCATGGGTTTCAGGCAATAAGGCTGGCTTTCATGAGCTTCGTCACGAGCCTCATCCTGACTGCCGTTCACCGAGTACATGGCAGCCTGAAATTTATCCCAATGTCCGCTGCGCTCCCAGAGCGAACGCGCCAGCAGTTGCGGCGTACGCACCTCGCGAAACCCCGCGCCGCGCATTCGACGCCGGATGTAATCCTCCACCACGCGATAAAGCTCCCACCCACGCGGATGCCAGAACACCATTCCAGGTCCTTCGTCCTGCTGATGAAACAGGTTCAGCTTGTTGCCCAACTGCCGATGATCGATATTGCCCACAATGCTCTCCGTTAAATTCAAGGGCCTTGACGGACAGGGAGAGCCGTAAACACAAAAGGCCCCGTCCGTTTCCGGCGGGGCCTTCTGAAAAACGCACCTCGATACCTTATCGCGCACGGCCTCCAGACGACCCGCCTGAGAAGGGGGTCGTGGTGGTGGCGGTGGTGAGGGCGAAGAAATGTGAGTTCATGCAGCAAACAATAAAGGGCTTTAGGGCTCGCCGTCAATATCGATATTGAAAAACAGTGAATTGCCAGTCGAGTGTTGTGCGGCAGACTGCGGGTCTCGGGTCACGCACCTTCATTGGTGGATCTCTAAGTAAAGTGCCGAGACCATGAAGTCGTCCGGCCTGGTTGATTAGCCGCCGAATGTCTTCACCGGCACCCAGCTGCCTTTTTCAACCTTGAACAGCGTGGTTTTTGGGTTCTTCAAATCGCCGAACTCGTTAAATTCGACCGTGCCCAGCACACCCTGGAAAGACAGCTTGGCAATTGCGGGGCCGAACAACTTCGGGTCGGTAGAGTCGGCCGCCTTGATGGCATTCACGATGACCCAGACGTCGTTATACGCAAACGGTGCAAAGCCGATTGGGTCGGTCCCGTACTTGCTGCGAAAGCGTGAGAGGAATGCCTTGCCCTGCGGAAGTTGACTCAGCATGACGCCCTGCTCGAAGGCGTACATGCCTTCAGAGGCATCGCCGGCGCGGGAGATGAAATTCTTGTTGACATAGGTCGCCCCAGCCAACAGCACCCCCCGGTAGTCCAACTGGCGAGCTTGCTTGACGACCAGCGCGCCTTCGCCACCCAGGCACGCGACAAACACCAGGTCGGCGTTCTGCGCACGGATGTGGGTGAGGATCGCCTTGAAATCGGTGGCTTGGTCGTTGGTGTATTCGCGGTCTATTACCTCAGCGCCCTGCGCTTTGACGGCTGCTTCAAATTCGTCGGCCAGGCCCGAACCGTAGGCGGTACGATCATCGATGATGGCGATGCGCTTGGCGTGGAGAGTCTGAACCGAATACTCCGCCGCCGCTCCAGCAACCGTGTTGTCGGTGCCGTAGGGGCGAAACATAAGCTTGAAACCCTGGTGGGTGACACTCGGATTGGACGCTGCCGGAATGATCTGCGGAATCCCGCCACGGTTGTAGACTGAGGACGCCGCCAGCGTGGTGCCCGAATTGAAGTGCCCGACCACGGCGGCGACGTTCGCATCGACAAACCGTTGTGCGACTTGCACCGCCATCTTAGGATCAGCCTGATCGTCCTGGGAATCGAGCGTGAGTTGCAACGGCTTGCCATCGATCACGATGTTGGCCGCATTGGCCTCGTCGATAGCCAGACGGGCGCCCATTTCCAGATCCTTGCCGAAGTTCGCGGATGCACCCGTCAAAGGACCAGCGAAGCCGATCTGAACGGGGCTGTTTTGAGCAAGCACCACGTTTGCGATCGCTGCGAAACCCAGCATTGTCAGGGCTCGCAGCGCCATTCGCAAAGCCGAGTCTAGTCTTGCCATTTTTAACTCCCTTTCAAGTTGCGTGCGCGTGACATTGCGTTGCATGACATGTGCTATTCAAGGGAATGTAGCATGGCCATTAACAAGCAAAAAATTGATAGCATCGCTAAATTAAAGATGTGTTGACTCAATTCGAACGGCGTGGAGCGGCATGCAAAGGACCATTTGTCCGGACAGGTAATCCGGATTTTTAAGTGGAGCGCTTGTAGCAGTCAAGCTGCCGACTGGATCGCTGTCAGAATTGCGAATAGACCTCATCCGGCGTCTGGCCAGACAGACTCGAATGGGGTCGTTTCTGATTGCAAGGGGTCAGGGAATTGCGCGTGCGTGCGTCCGTCGATTCCGGTTCGTCACCTACTCGGCTTAGTCAGCCACTTTTCCGTTTAACGAGCTGTCGGATTCTCTAGCATCGCCTCTTGGCAGCGAGGGCGACGAGGTGTTGTTGCATGAGCGAACTCGCGCTATGGACATCAGTTTATGGACGACAAAAATACGTGGATATCGATATATATTTGCCCTCAGCAACAATAAAAATGATCGCGCGCGGAATGAAATCCCTCCGGCTTCACGTCAAGTCATTAAAGTTGATGGAGCAGGAAAGGCAGTCGATTTCGGGATCGGCGCCAGGCGCGATGCCGCTGCCGCCAAGGCCTTCTTCGCGAAGGCGATCACACAAGCCGGGGGATGGCTCCCGAAACCACTACGCTGAACGGCGACGCAGCGTCTCGCCGTGCGGTTATTGAAGAACAGCAATCACCCAAGCGAAGCGAACCCGGACGTGTAAAAAACACGTACCGGGTTCGCGATGGCTCATCTGCCAAGCCTGTCCGCTGCTACCTCTGCTGCTACCTCAGGCCAGCACCGTCACTGGCGCGAGCGCGGCCGGATCGCTGATGCTGGGCCGGCCATTTTCAACGTGGCCGGCAAGACGGCGCGAGAACGTGGGGTCATCGTTGCTGGAGACGCTCAGGTCGTACCAGTGATGGCTCGCACCCAGAATCCACTGCCCTTGAATGGATCCCAGCGCGGGCACCAACACCGGACGCGGCTGTGCACCGTAGGCGTTATCGACCACCGACAAGCGCGCAATGCCGCGACCCCGGTTTGTGAACGTCAGGACCACATTACCGTTTGCGACATCGTATTTCGCCGCCACTTCGGGAACAGCCGGCGGGTTCGACACACTGCCGCTGCCCGGGGGCGTCAACGTACCGGCAAACTCGCGCACGAATCCGTTCGGACCATAGACCGTGAACGCATAGATGCCCGCCGTCACGTTGATGTCGAAGCTGTCGCGCAAGGTCTTGCCCGCTTCGACCGTATAGCCCCACGGACCGTCGGTGCGGTTCGTTGAATAGACATAAAAGTGCGCGCCCTGCGACCCGGTGTTGGCGAAATAAAGCGTCAGTTGCTTGTTGCTCGCGTCAAGACTGCTTTGTACATACAACTCATAGGGCAGCGCACGAGCGAAGCGCGTGCCGGGTTCCTGCGGAACAATCGGGCCGGGCACGGCCGGCACCGTCGGCGCCGGTTGCGTCGCGCATTGATTGTCCGCGATCGTCTTGTAGTTGCTCGTGTCGGGCAGCGGCGGCATCTGTGCATCGGGCGTGCGGAAATCGAAGGCCGTGGTCAGGTCGCCGCATACCGCGCGACGCCACGGCGTAATGTTCGGCTCCATCACCCCAAAGCGCGTTTCGATAAAACGAATCACCGACGTGTGGTCGAACACTTGCGAGCAAACGAAACCGCCCTTGGTCCACGGTGAAACAACCGTCATGGGCACGCGCGGGCCGAGGCCGTACGGCAGGCCGTCGGCGGTATAGCTGCCGCCCCGTCCCGGATTGACGACCGTATGGAGTTCGCCGTCGGTGGTCACCGTCGACAAGCCTTGCGCCCGCGACATGGGCGGCTGCGGCGGCACGAGGTGATCGAAGAAACCGTCGTTCTCGTCGTACATGATGAACAGGACCGTCTTGCTCCAGACCTCGGGGTTGGACGTTAGCGCATCAAGGATCTGCGACGTGTATTCGGCCCCGTAAGCCGGCGTGTATTTCGGATGCTCCGAGTACGCAGCGGGCGGACACAACCACGATACCTGCGGCAAGTTGTTCGCCAGCACGTCGGCCTTCAGGTCATCGATCGTGCGCACTGCATTCGCGCGCAACTGCAGTGAAGAGCCTTGCGGCGCATTGATGATGTTCGCGAAATTCTGCAGGACGTTGGTGCCGTAGTTGCCGTTCAGCGGGTCTGCGCCGGTCAGCCCTTGCTGGTAGATCTGCCACGAGATACCGGCAGCTTCCAGACGTTCCGGATAAGTTGTCCACGAGAGCAACTGATATTGCGGCGGACCGTCGCCGTCCACAAAGTCGTTGTTGTCGAGCAGCGGGCCGCCTTGCGTGCCGGTCGGGTCGACCATCCCCGTCATCAGGTACGCGCGGTTCGGATGCGTCGGGCCGGGCAGCGAGCAGAAGTAGGCGTCGCAGACGGTGAAAGCATCGGCGAGCGCGTAATGAAACGGAATGTCGCGGCGCAGGTAATAACCCATCGTCATGTCCGTCTTGTACGCGGGCCACTGGTCATAACGGCCGTTGTTGATCGCGTAGTGCGTCGGGTACCACGAATGATCCAGATCGCCAACGCACTGCGCGCTGGTGGTCGCCGTATTCAGATGGAACGGCAGCACCGGTTTCGTCGCATCTTCCTTCGACGGCTGGAACCATACCGGCTGGCCGCTGGGCAGCGGGATCGGGAAGCGGTCGTTGTATCCGCGTACGCCCCGCATGTGGCCGAAGTAGTGATCGAATGAACGGTTCTCCTGCATGAACACGACAATGTGTTCAATGTCGTTGATCGATCCGGTGCGCCGCGACGCCGGAATGGCGAGCGCTTTACGAATCGACTCAGGGAACACCGTCAGCGCGGCGGCGGCGCCGGCTGAAGTAGCAACAGTCTGCAGGAAACGGCGGCGGCTATTCAATGTCATTTTGATTCACCTCGTTGCGTCATGATAAATGCGGCAATGCCGTCCCGGTCGAAGGACTCGATCAGGATGGGGATCTGATTCACTGGAGAGCGTTGCTTCTTAGCCTGGTTTCTCAGCGTCACTCGGACGCGTCAGGCGCGGAGTGAAGGACGGGTGTGACCTGCTGCGCATCCGCCGCGAGGCTGGCTTGCGCGACAGCGACGGGACTGCTCGCGGCCTCGCTTTCGGTGGGTGCGGCCAGCACCAGCGGCTCGACGGCGCTGGCCGGCAACGAGGCATTGGCAGAAGCCTGGGTGGCACTGACGCTCGCCTGATCGTCTGGTCCGCAGGCGGCGAGCGCCAGCGTTGCTAGTGCCAATATCGCGGTTCGTCTCATGATGTCTCCGCTTCTCCGCTTGGTCCGAAGGTACGCGCAAACGTTTTCGTTGCATCGCGGACGCTAGTCTGAAGACGCTTCAAGAAAGTTTCGTGAAATATCTGGTAAGGCTCGGTGAGATATCGCGAGGCCCGAAAACCTGTCGATTAGCTTACATCCTGCATATTGGGAAATCATGAACTAGTTGCATAGCGAATTACTTTCTCTTACAGTATGTCCATGTTCGATCACTGCATTTACTTCAACACAACGGCACTTGCGCGAAGTCTCGAGCGCGAGTGGGCGAACGCGTACAAGGCATTTGGCCTGACTCCGCCGCAGGGATTCATGCTGCGCGCGGTGCTGGCGAAGCCTGGCATCGTGCAAAGCGAGTTGGCCTCTGAACTCGCCATTTCACGATCCACTGCAACGCGAACGCTGGACGGTTTGCAGAAGTTGATGTTCATCGAACGCCGGCTTACCGCATCCGACGGACGTGAGACCGCGATTCATCCCACTGGGGAGGCGTTACGAATCAAGGACTCGTTGAACGCTGCAAGTGCCGCGGTCACCAAGCGTTTGAAGGCTGAGTTGGGTGAGGAACGCTTTGCGACCACGGTCGCAAGCGTGAAAGATGCACGGACGAGCCTCGACTGATTTTTTTCCTAAATAGTTGTATAGCGAACTAATTGGAGGTGTGAAATGCCGATTTTGAACGTGAAGGTAAGCATCAAAAAATCGCCCGAAGCAGTTACGGCCATTTCGGACATGTTGCTTGAACTGACCTCCGGCATTCTGGGCAAAAAGCGCGAGGTGACGGCTATCGCCATTCAGTTCATTGATCCGGATAGCTGGGTGATCGGTGGCCGGCTGCTAAGCGAGCAGCACAAATCAAGCTTCTATTTCGACATAAAGATCACCGACGAAACGAATACGAAGGACGAGAAGGCGCGGTATATTGCGGCCGTTTATGAAGGCTTCGGCAGGATCCTGGGCGATCTGCATGAAGAGAGCTATATCCACGTTGAAGATGTCCGGGCAGCTTCGTATGGGTACGGCGGGCGCACGCAGGAATACCGCTACCATCATTGAGCTTTTACTCGCACCGGCGGACCGCTGGTCCCGCCGGCGCGAGCGAAGATCACCCATGTCCCGCGGGCGTCGTCACATCGCCCTCCGAACCGTCGGCAAACGGGTGCGAACCCGGTTCGTAGAACAGCGCAAACAACTCCGATTGCGAACCAATGCCGAGCTTCGAATAAATATGCTTCTTGTGCGCGCGGACCGTCTCGAACGAAATGGTCAGCTTCTCCGCAATCGCACGCGATGAGAACCCGCTCAGCGACAACATGGCGACTTCAATCTCACGCGCTGTCAATGCACCGCGCCCACTCTTTTCAGTAAGCGCACCGAACCGCGCAGGCAGATCATGCTGTCCACCCTCCGCAGTCTCGGACGCCCCCGCCGCCACGCCAAAATTTTCATATCGCAAGCGCTGCTGCATCAACGCAAGAACCCACGGTGAGAACAACGTGAGCAACGCCACTTCACGCTCGTCGTAACGGCGCATATTGCCGAGTGAAAATCCCATGGTGTGATTGGCGTCGATCACAACATTGAAGTGCACTTCGTCGCCGACAATGTTTTTCCTGAAGTAGCGCTGGTAGTACTCGGTCATCTTGAAGTTGTCGGGCGCGACATCGGCAAGCGTGTAGAAACCCGAGACACGCTGCTCAAACGCTGCCAGATAAAACGGATCGAGCTGATAAAGCGCCGCCAGATAGTCCTGGAACAACAGGTCGGTCTTGCCGTCAGGCAATGCCTGTTCAGCGCAGACCAGCGGCGGTCCATTGCGGGCAAAACGCAGCGCGACCCAACTGTCGAAGCTGATATGCCGCTCGAGCACCCGCGTGAGGCGAGCCCAGAAATGCGGCCCGTCCAGTGCGTCGATGGCTGAACCGATCTCCCGATGAAATGCGAGATCATGCCATTGAAACTCCATCGTCTCCTCCGGTAAGGGTAACCCTGGTGGGTAATTCCTGGACAAAAATAATGCCTCGATAATAGTCCGGACGAAAACGTAGGCCACCGAATAGTGGCACTGAAAGGTATCTGGAAGGAGACGGATTTAATGCATGCAGAACTCGCACAACTTGCGCTGATCGACGGTGATGTCGGGCACAACACGCGCAAGGTCATCGAAACAATCGGCCACGCCGATGTTGCCGGGGGAACGAAGCTGATCGTGTTCCCCGAAGCAACGCTGTCCGGTTTTCCAACGCGCGAAAACATCCCGGACGTCGCGCAGCCGATCGATGGTCCCGCACTAACGGCCGTGCGCGAGGCTGCACGGCGCGCCGGCGTATCGGTCGCGGTGGGGCTGGCCGAACGCGAAGGCGCGCGATTTTACAACACGACCGTATTGGTCGATGACAAAGGCGAAATTGCGCTGCGTTATAGGAAAACGCACCTGTGGGCGTCGGACGTGGGTGTATTCACGCCGGGCGACCGGTTCGAAACCTGCTTGTGGAACGGCCTCACGGTCGGACTGCTGATCTGCTACGACATCGAGTTCCCCGAGACCGCCCGTGCAGTCGCCGCCCTCGATGCCGACCTGCTGATCGTCACCAACGGCAACATGGATCCGTTCGGCCCGGTGCATCGGCGAGCCATTACCGCACGCGCAATGGAGAACCAGATGTTCGCGCTCATGGTGAACCGCTGCGGCACAGGTGACGACAACCTCACCTTCCCCGGCGAATCCGCGCTGGTCGACCCCTTCGGAGAGATTGTCGATGCGGCTGGCGCGCAGGAAACGCTGCTAGGCGTGGATATCGACCTCAAGCGGCTGGAGGCCAGCCGTGAGCACTATCGTTACCTGAACGATGCACGCGTGCCGCTCGGCCTCACGCCGGTCGACAACGCAAACGGATCACGCGCGCTTGTGATCGAAGAACGCCGACGTCGTATCGACTGAAGTTTTCAGCAGTTCCGTAGCACATGAATCGTCCGGAGCCCGCGCTCCGGACGCGCCCGCCCACGCCTGTCGAAAGTCCCGGAGACATCATGCAAGACTCATCCGTAGCCGCGCAGTCGCATCTGAAACGTACACTCGGCTTGCCGTCCGTATTGTTGTTCGGCCTCGCTTATATGGCGCCGCTGATCGTATATGGCACCTATGGCGTGCTCGCCAAGGCAAGCGACGACACCGCCGCCCTCGCTTATTTGCTGGCCCTGGTTGCCATCGCCTTCACGGCGCTGAGCTACGGCAAGCTTGCCAGGCTCTACCCGGTGGCCGGCTCCGCTTATACCTACACACGCAAGACCTTCAGTGCGCACCTGGGCTTCCTGGTCGGCTGGGCGACGCTGCTCGACTACTTCTTCCTGCCCATGGTGATCTGGCTGATCGGCGCGGCTTACCTGAACGCCGCGTTCCCGACCGTGCCCACCTGGATCTGGATCGTCGCGTTCATCGTCCTGACGAGTGCGCTGAATATTGTGGGGATTGAACTGGCCGCGCGCTTCAACATTGTGTTGATGGTCGTGCAACTGGCCATTGTCGGTTTGTTTGTCGCGCTGTGCTGGCACTATGCATCGGCTGCGGCAGGTCCTGGTGGTATTGCGTTGGCGGAACCGTTCTTCAAAGGACACGTGCCGTTCGCCTCGACCATGGCCGGCGCCGCCATTGCCGCGTATTCGTACCTCGGCTTCGACGCGGTGTCCACGCTCACCGAAGAGACCATCGACCCGAAGAAGAACATGCCGCGCGCCATCTTGTGGATCGCGTTGATAGGCGGTGCGATTTTTGTCGTGGCCGCTTACACGATGCAGCTTGCGCACCCCGGTGTGGAATTCAAGGACACCGATTCGGCCGCGTTCGAAGTCGCCAAGATGATTGGCGGTGATATCTTCGTGACCGTCTTTTTGGCCGGCCTGATCCTCGCGCAGTTTGCATCGGGCATCTCTGCACAAGCCAGCGTCGGGCGTCTGCTATATGCCATGGGCCGCGATGAAATCCTGCCCAAGCGTGTGTTTGGCTTCATCCATCCGAAGTTCAAGACGCCGGCGATCAACATCGCGATTGCGGGTATTGTGGGTTTGATCGCATTGAAACTCGACGTCGCGACTTCAACGTCGTTCATCAACTTCGGCGCATTCCTCGCGTTCACCGCCGTCAATCTTTGCGTGATCAGGATTTATTTCTCGGGCAATCATGGCGACAAGAAAATTGGCGTGATCGGCGGGCTGGTGTTTCCGCTGATTGGTGCGGTCGCGGATGTCTGGCTGCTGGCGAGCCTTGAGAAGACCGCGCTTGTGTTAGGCGCCATCTGGTTCGTGATCGGGCTCGTGTACCTGTGCTGGATCACGCGTTTGTTCCGCCAGCCGCCGCCGGAAGTGGCGGTTTAAAGCGGGAGTCGATGTTCGCCGCAGCGCATGTCAGTACGCGCTGCGGCAAACCTCAAAGGACTTCATGCATCAAAAACGATGTTGAATCCCTGCTGTCACGCCCGCCTGCGTATCGGCGGCGCCGACCAGATCACGCGACAGGCTGACCTTCTGATCGTGCTTCGCCATCGCATAACCGCCTGACACATAAAGCGTCGTGCGCTTGGACAACGAATAGTTGCCCCGCACCGAGAACAACGTCGGGTCTCCGTCGCTTGCGTCCTTGATGTCCTGGTGATACACCGCGCCAATCAACGTGAAAGCCGGTGTGAATTCATACGACCCCCCCAGCCAGTACGTATCGCTGCGCAGCGCAGCAGCGGCCGTGTTGAACGCGCGCCGATAATTCCGATAACCCGCCATCACCTTCGCCGCGCCAAAGTCATAGCTCGCGCCCGCATGGATGCCCTGGATGTAGTTCGTGGAATCCGCAGGCGTCACGCTATCGCCGGCGCCATTCTGGCGATCGAATGTGGCGACCGCAGCAAACGCACCACACTCGTAGCCAAGCCCGAAGTCATATTTCGAACTTGACTTCACGCTGCCCGGTACGTTGCCAAAGCCGTACATTGCACCGAACTTCACCCCGCTGTATTCACCGTCGTAACGCACGGCGTTCGCCGAGCGCGAGAACAGACCGTCCTTGCGCCCGCCGGTTGCGGTTGCGCTCGTCGCCCACGAATAGTTGGGCGCGTAACCCATCGGGTCGAACGGCAGCATGTAGTCGTAGGTAGTGGTGAAGGTGCGGCCAAGGATCACTTGCCCCCACTTCTTGCTCTTCAGGCCCACGGTTGCACGCCGGTCGAATAATGCGTTGGGACCGTCATCGAGCTGACCGTTCGCAATGTTGATACCGCTCTCCAACTGGAATATGGCCTTCAGTCCGCCACCGAGTTCTTCCGATCCCTTGAAGCCGAACCGCGACGTGTTTTTACCACCCGATACCAGGCGCGCCATTCCACCGTCGTTACTCGCGTGATTCACGTATTCAATGCCCGCGTCGACAATGCCGTAAAGCGTCACGCTCGACTGTGCGTGCGCCGCACCGCTCAGCGCGAATGCCGCCAGGGATGCTGCTCCAATACTGCTGCGCTTCATCTGTCTTCTCCGTGTTGTGGTTATGGTTTGTGATGCGCGAACGGGGTCTCGCGCGGCCGTGAAAAGCGCGCGGGTGTCCTGCGTTCCTGTTGATGGGCGGTTAGCTCGCTTGTGCGAACGCCCAGCAATCGTTGGCCGGAAATTCGACCCAGTGCTTGCCCGGGTTCCGCGGCGTATGGCCGAATGCGCGGAAGCGCAATTCACCACAATGGAAGAGGTATTCCCAGCGGTCGCCCAGATACATCGACGTGACAAGATTCGCCTGCAAGCGGTTCTGACCGGGACCGTCCGCCACTTGCACACGCTCGAGACGGATCACCGCCTGCGCGTTCTGGCCGGCCTGCAGGGTGTCGCGAGCATGGGCATGCAACTGGAAACCATCGCCGGCGAGCACCACACGCGAACCGCTGACCGATGCCACTTTTGCATCGATGCGATTGTTGCTGCCCATGAACTCCGCCGTGTAAAGCGAGCGCGGCGAGCCGTAGAGTTCCGCAGGCGTGCCTTCCTGTTCAATGCGTCCGTTGCGCAACAGCAGGATGCGGTCGGACATCGCCATTGCTTCGGTCTGGTCGTGCGTCACGCAAAGGGCGGATAGTCCCAGCGACACAATCAGTTCCCGCAGCCACGCACGTGCTTCTTCTCGCAACTTGGCGTCGAGGTTGGAGAGGGGTTCATCGAGCAGGATGACCGGCGGGTTGTAGACGAGCGCACGCGCAATCGCCACGCGTTGCTGCTGACCACCGGATAGCTGATACGGAAAACGTTCAGCGAGATGACCGAGGCCGAGCTGATCGAGCGCGCTTTGCACGCGGCGTTTTCTCTCCGCTGTCAACACCTTGCGCAGTTTCAGCCCGTACCCCACGTTGTCCGCAACCGTGCGATGCGGCCACAGCGCATACGACTGGAACACGAGACCAAGCGAACGCTGTTCGACCGGGCAATCGATCCTGGCGGCGCCGTCGAAGAAGACTTGTTTGTCGAGTGCAATGCGCCCTTCCGACGGCTGTTCAAGACCCGCCACGGCACGCAGCAACGTGGTCTTGCCGCTGCCCGATGCACCGAGCAAACACACCACCTCGCCCGCCTTCAGTTCGAACGACACGCCCTTCAGGATCGGATTCGCGCCGTAGCTCAGGAACAGGTTGTCGACGATCAGCTTATCCATGAAGTTTCACTCTGAAGCGCAATGCCACGCCGAGCCCGGCGCCGACCATCGCAATGTTGATGACAGAAAGCGCCGCTACCTGGTCGACCGCGCCCGTCGCCCACAGCGACACGAGCAACGCGCCAATCACTTCAGTGCCGGGAGACAGCAGATAAACAGCCGTCGAATACTCACGCTCGAAAATCATGAAGATCAGCAGCCACGCGGCAAGCAAACCGAAGCGCACGAGCGGCAGCGTGACGTCGAGACTCACGCGTGAACGGGTTGCGCCGACACTGCGCCCGGCCTCTTCAAGTTCAGGTCCAACCTGCAGCAAGGCGCTTTGAATCAGGCGCATGCCATACGCGAGCCATACGACCGTGTACGCAATCCAGATGCTCCACATCGAGTTCTTCAGCTCCTTGATGCCGGGCACGAAGAGGAAGATCCAGAGGAACGCAAGACCGGCGAGCAGCCCCGGTACGGCACGCGGCAACAGCACGAGATAGTCGAGCAGCTTTGCGCCCCAGTCGTTGCGCCGATGTCCCGCGAATGCAACGAACGAATAGAAACCCACCGCAACCGCGCCGCCAATCACGCCAATGCCGAGTGTGTTGAAAATCGCGCGGACGAGGTTGTCCTGCTCGAAGAGTTCGGTGAAGTTGGCGAGCGTCAACACTTCCGAGAGTGCAACGCCTTCACCCCAGTTGGTGACGAAGGAACGCAGCACGATGCCCGAGAGCGGCACGAACACCGTGAGGAACAACCACAGCACGACGATACCCAACGCAATCCAGCGCCATGTGCCCAGCGGCAGCACGGTCTGACGACCCGTCTTGCCCTTGACCGTGACAAACTTGCTCGCGCTCTTGAGCAAACGCCGTTGCAGCAGCACGAGCGGGAAAGTGATCGCGACGATGCACATGGCGACCGCCGCCATCAGGTGATACGACGGCACGCCAAGCTTGTTGGTGAGCTTGTAGAGGTAGGTCGCGAGTACGAGGTGCCCTTCAGGATCGCCGAGAACCAGCGGCAGGCCGAACACTTCGAAGCCCAGGAAAAACACCAGTACGCCGGCGAATAACAACGCGGGCATGGTCATTGGCAGGCTGACATCGAGCGCGACGCGAAACGGCCGTGCACCGGCCACGCGAGCGGCTTCTTCTACATCGGAGCCCAGATTGCGGAGCGCCGCGGACGAATACAGATACACGTGCGGCACATGCGTGAGGCCGACAATGATCGTGATTGCGAAGATCGAATAGATCGACCATGGCGCGTTCCCGAGGCCGGTCAACTGCTTGAACCACACGGAATAGAAGCCGACCGGTCCGGCTGCGACCACGTAGCCGAACGCGAGCACCATCGGGGAAACGAAGACGGGTGTGAGCAGCAGCGGTTCGAGCCAGCGGCGTCCGGGCAAGTCGGTGCGCACCATCAGGAACGCGAGAATGCCGCCGAGCGGGATCGAGATGAACAGCATCCCGCCGGCGATGATGAATGAGTTCTTCAGCGCCGACCAGAAGTCGGGATCTTCGAAAATGAACCGGTAACCCGCAATGCCGAAGGTCCGGTTGGCATCAAAAAACGGTGCATTCAGGAAACTCTGGATCACGATAAACGACAGCGGCAACAGCACCGCCACGGTCAGTACCGCTATCACGATCCAGCGGAAGGTCGCGGCGAGACCGCGCCATCCGCCGTCGTGCAGGGCCGGCACTTTGCCGGCGCCGTTCGTCGTGAGGACGCCCGGCGCATCGTTCGAGCTTTGAGTCAGCATGCGTGTTTCCCTGCGCCTTGTGTGGCGCATGCGAGAAGTTGTCGGGGGATCCGCCGGCTCAAGCCGACGAAGGGCTTAGCGCTTGATGGCCTGCTGCCACTGCTTCAGGAATTCGAGGCGCTTGGACTGGTCGAGATAGACGAGCAAACCTGCACCGATAGGGATCGGCTTGAGGGAGTCGCCCAGTTGCTTGGTGAGCCCCGCCATGGAAGTTTCACCATCCACGTCGGCACGAATGGAGAACAGGTTGGCCTGGTTTGCGAGCAGCGTCTGGCCTCGTTTGGACAACAGGTAGTCCACCCAGAGTTTCGCCGCGTCGGGGTTCTTCGCCTTCTTCGAAATGGTCACAAGGCGGCTCACCACTTGCGTGTAATCCTTCGGATAGACATAGCCGATGGACGGATCCTTCTTCGCCTTCGCAAACGCGTACGAACCCAGAATGTTGTAGCCGATCAGGTTTTCACCGGACGAGATACGTTCCATCATCGCCCCCGTGCTCGACTGCAGCTTGGGATTCAGCGCGCCCATGGCTTCGACCAGTTGCCACGTGACCTGGGGATTCACGCGGGCATCCTGCGTCAGGTAGTTGAAGCCGACACCCGACTTCTCTATGTCGTACGTGGTGACCTTGCCCCTGAATTTGTCGGCGTGCGTGGTGAGCAGCTTGATCAGCTCGGCGCGCGTTTGCGGCACTTCGTTGGCGGGCAGCAGGCGCTTGTTGTAGACGATCGCCAGCGGCTCGTAGGTCGTGCCGTAGGCTTGCTTCTGGTACTGCGCCCACTGCGGCACGTGCGAGGCTTCAGGGGACTCGTAGCTTGCCATCAAACCGTCGTTAACCAGCTTGACCTGCAGGTCCATGGCCGAACTCCACAGCACGTCCGCGCTCGTGCTGTTCGCGGCGTTCTCGCTGATAAAGCGGTTGTAGAGCTCCGTGCTGTTCATGTCGTTGTATTCGACCTTGATCCCGTACATGGACTCGAAGTCCTTGATCAGCGGCCGCACGAGCGCCGTATCCGTGACCGAATAAATCAGCAGCTTGCCTTCCTTCTTCGCGCCGTCGATCACCGGCTGATAGCTCCCGGGATAACCCTCGGGTACCTGCGCGTACGCCGCCTGCATTGCAAAAAACAACGCCAGGGCCGCCGGCAGGCGCAACTTGTGGTTCAACTTCTTCATGTCTTCCTCCAAAAATATTTGTTGTATGTTTGTCATGTTTGAGTGGGCGCATAGTAAGTTACGGGTACTTTCAGCCCGCTTTCATTTCTTGTCGAAAAGCGCCGCTAACCCCTGTTTCGGCCTCATGGATTTCCCTGATTCCCCTCATGCGCGTACTCCTAGTCGAAGACAATCCCACCCTCGCCAAGTCGCTGACCGACGCGCTCGCGCAGGCCCGGTTCACCGTGGACTGCATGCATGACGGCGAGGCCGCCGACCACGTTTTGCGCACGCAGGACTACGCGCTCGTGATCCTCGATCTCGGACTGCCCAAGCTCGACGGGCTCGAAGTGTTGCGACGCCTGCGGCAACGTCGTAACGCGGTGCCGGTGATGATCCTGACCGCGCACGGGTCGGTGGAGGATCGGGTGAAGGGTCTGGATCTCGGCGCCGACGACTACCTCGCCAAGCCGTTCGAACTGAGCGAACTCGAAGCGCGGGCCCGCGCGCTGATCCGGCGCAGCCACGGTCATGAGCAGACGAAAACCGCGTGCGGGCCGCTCGAATACGACAGCGTCGACCACAGCTTTCGTCTCGACGGCGAGCAGCTTGCGCTGACGCCGCGCGAGCGCGCGGTGCTGGAAGTGCTGATCCTGCGCAACGGCCGCGCGATCAATAAGGAAACGCTGTCGGAGAAGATCTTCGGTATTGATGAATCCGTGAATCCGGATGCGATCGAGATCTACGTGTACCGGCTCAGGAAGAAGCTCGAACGCACCAGCGTTGCCATTGTTACGCTGCGCGGGCTGGGGTATCTGCTGGAAGCGAAACAGGAGCCTGCTGCGGCCGGCGTCTGATGAAGAAGCCCAATCTCCGGCGGCAAGTCGCGCTCTGGCTGCTGCTGCCGCTGCTCGCCCTGCTCGCGCTCGATGCGTGGCTGACGTATCAACGCGCGATGAGCGCCGCGCACGTTGCGTTCGACCGCTCGCTCGAGTACTCGCTGAAGTCGATTCGCGAAGGCACGCGCCTGGTCAATGGCACCGTGGAAGTGGACCTGCCGTATCTCGCGCTGGAAATGTTCGAATCGAACGCGGGGGGCAAGATCTATTACCTGATCCGCGAGGAAGGCGGCCGCGCGGTAACCGGCTATCCGGACTTGCCAATGCCGTCGCCGCGCGCCGCACCCGAGTCTTATCAAACGAGTTTCTACGACGCCGCTTTTCGCGGTGAAGAGTTGCGCATGGGCGTGCTGCGCCTGCCGGTGCACGACGTACCGGGTGCCCAGACGCGCGTAGTGTGGATCATGGTCGGCGAAACAATCGAGCCGCGTCAGGCGCTCGCTCGCCAGATCCTGATGGGCTCGCTGCTGCAGGAGTGCCTCCTGGTCGTGCTGGCGCTGGCGATCGTCTGGCTCGGCGTGGGACGCGGACTGAGGCCGCTGCATCTGCTCTCGGCCAAGGTCGCCGCACGCACGGAAGATGACCCCGCACCGCTCGATAAAGCGGGTCTGCCGAACGAAGTGGAGCCGCTGGTGGAGTCAATCAATCAGTACATCGGACGATTACGGCGCATGCAGGAATCACGTCGGCGCTTTTTCACCGACGCGGCGCATCAGTTGAAGACACCGCTCGCCATCATTCAGGCCGAGTCGGAACTCGCCTTGCGAGAAACCTTGAATGAGCCCGCGCGTTTGCATCTGACACGCCTGAACGGCGCCGTCAGACAAGCAGCGAAAGGCGTGCAGCAATTGCTGTCGCTATCCCGCCTTGACAACGACAGCAGCGAGATCGGCATGCTCGCGCCGCTGCGCCTCGACAAGCTCGCGCGCAGCGTGACGCTCGACTGGTCGCCCGTGGCTCGGGCCCGCAATATCGACCTCGGTTTCGAGCATGAAGCGGATGTCGAAGTCATGGGGAACCGGGAATTGCTGGCGGAATTGTGCGGCAATCTTATCGACAACGCCGTCCGTTATGCAGGCGACGGTTCCATCATCACGGTTCGCGTTGCGCGGGTGGAAGAAGACCCGTTGCTGCAGGTTGTCGACAATGGTCCGGGCATTGCGCCGCATGAGCGCGATGCAGTGTTCGAGCGTTTCTACCGGAGCCAGACGGAACAATACGTGGAAGGCAGCGGACTCGGACTCGCGATCGTGCGCGAGATCGCCCGGGTACATCATGCGCAGATCAAGCTGGGCGACGCACCCGGCGGCGGGCTGGTGGTCAGCGTCCGGTTTGCATCGAATGTGCCTTGAAACAAGCATCATTTACTTCGGAAATATCACTTCAGCGAATGCAGGGTCTCCCGGCATGTCTCGACGAATTGTTCGACGAGCGCCGATCTTTCGCCATTGATCGCGACGCTGGCTACAACCGGAATTGCTATAACCGGCGACAGCGGCACCACGCGAAGCCCTTGCGCGCGAGCCGAGAGCGCCGCGACTTCATCGACTATGGTGATCAGCTTCGAGCGCGCCGCCAGCGCAACCAGCGAGTGATAGGACTGCGCGGTGACGGCGACATCGAAGGTCACCGAGAGCTCCTCCAGACGCTTGGCGAGCAGCCTTCCCAGCGGGTCCGCAGGATCCGGCCCGGCAATCTCGCGGCCCTCCAGCACACCGAGTTCAATGGACGGCGTGTCCGGCAACATGGAAGGATGCCCCACGCAAACAAGCCGGCTGGCAGCCAGTTCGATCTCCTTGATGGCAGGGTGGGACACGCTGTGATACAGGATGCCGACGTCCGCCTCCATGAGCGCGATGCTGGCAACGGCGGTCGCCGAGTAATCTGAACGAATCGACAGCTTCACGCCCGGATGCTTCGCTCGAAACGCCAGCGCGGCATCTGCCACCATGGTCTGGGCCAGTGCGGGCGCGGCGAGAATGCGTATGGACGAATCGCCGGTGCCGCCGCGCAGATTCTGCGCGAGCCGCTGAACGGCCTGAAGCTGTTCGTCGAGCCGCAGTATCTCGGGGAACAGCAACTGTGCCTCCCGGGTCGGTATCAGCTTGCCGCGAACCCGGTCGAAGAGCGGATAACCTAACTGGCGCTCCGCACTTTGCAGGATTTGCGTGATTGCCGGCTGCGTGAGAGACAGCAGTGCGGCAGCTGCTTTAAGCGTTCCTGTGACGCGGATAGCGTTCACTACCTCTATATGCCTGAGCCGCATCGAATGGGGAGTCCGGTTGGGTTCAATTTCGCAGTGGACCCGGGCGAGCGGCCGGCCGTCTGTTCATGCGTTGGTCAACACGCTCGCGCTGGCCGCGACGGGGTCCACCCGCTTGCGAAAGTACAGGATACACAACAGCGCAAGCACCGCCGTGACCATGACGTAATAAGCGGGAATGAACTTGCTGCCGGTCGCGTTGGCGATCCACGTGCAGATCATCAGCGACAATCCGCCGAACACCGCAAAGGTCAAGTTATGAACGATCGCGATGCTGGTCGTGCGGGTGTCGTGAGGAAAGAGTTCGGCCACGAACGCGGGCATCGCGCCTTGAAACACCATCACGCACGCGGTCAATCCGGTGACGCAGAACACGTACGTCGTAACCGTCGGCGACGCGACCATCAGATGAAACGCGGGGATAGTCAGGATGGCCGTCAGCGAGGTGCCTGTCGCGATCAGCGGAAGGCGGCCCACCCGGTCCGAAAGAGCGCCGAAGACCGGCGGCAAGACGATCTGCGCAACAGAATATCCGATGGCGCCCCACATGGAGTCCGCCGCGCTCATGCCCAGCACTTTCTGTGCATATAGGGGGATGAATACACCGAGCAGATAATTTGTCGATGCCGCCAGCGAGTACAAACCGACCGCCGCCATGATGCGCATCTTCGCGGTTGCAAAGGTGTTGCGGATCGGGTTGCGTTCGTGGCTGGCCGCTTTGAATTCAGGGGTTTCATCAACACGGCGGCGGATCCAGTAACCAAACGGCACGATCGCAAGCCCGATCAGGAACGGTATGCGCCAACCCCACGATAGCAGGGTATCGGGCGTCATCAGCTTGTTCGTGCCTAGTCCCACGAGGCTTGCCAGACCGGTCGCAAGACCAATCCCGACCACCTGGTAGCTGGCGAAATAACCCTTCATGCGCGCGGGCGCATGTTCGGTCACGAAGGATACCGTCGACCCGAATTCACCGCCCGCCGAGAAGCCCTGCAAGATCTTGCCCAGGACCAGGATCAACGTACCGGCAACTCCGAACATGGCATAGGTCGGCGCGCACGCGATCACCAGGGTACCGGCACCCATGAGCCAGATCGTGAGCATCATGCCCGCCTTGCGGCCGCGCTTGTCGCTATAGGCACCCAGCACCATCGCCCCCAGAGGCCGGATGAAATAGCTGACGCCGAAGGTCGCGGCGGCGGCCAGCATCGACGTGTAGGCGTCACCGGTCGGAAAGAAGGCTTTGGCAATAACCACCGCCAGAAAACCATACACAAACAGGTCGTAGAACTCGAGCATATTGCCGACCAGCGCCGACGCCAGGATGCGCCGGAACTTACTGCGCTGCGCGGGGGTTAGAACGTTATCGGTGGACATGGGCGTTTCCTTTTCCGATGCGTGAGGTCTCAGTGGGCCGCGTGACAGCGGACGCACTGACGATCTTTCAGGGGGGCAGCCGCGCTTCAACGCCGGCCGGCGCATTCAGGTAATCAAATGCGGTTAGCGCGAAGATTTCGCCTAGCGCGCGCAGTTCGTCGACGTGCACGTATTCATCCGCCGCACCCATGTTGTAGGAAGTCAGGCCGCATACGACCGTCGGTACGCCGTGCCGGCGATACAACCGCGCGTCGGACGCACCCACGCGCATGTTGACGACCGGTTCGGTGCCAAGCTTCGCTGCACAATTGCGTTTGAGTGTTTGAATGACCTCGTGGTCGGGATCGGTCCAGCTCGGTTCGTATTCGCGGACAATCTCCAGAGAAACCCCAGGATGACGAGCGACGATCGCGTTTATCCTGGCTGTCATCTGAGCCACCGATACGCCGACGGGAAGCCGGATATCGGCCGTTGCGCTCGCGTGATCCGCAATCAGATTCGATAACCGGCCGCCGCTGATCGTGCCGAATGTAATGGTGGGACAGCGAAGAACATCGCTTTCGCCCAAGCCCGAGATTGCCTCGGACACAGCGGCTGAACGCTCGATCGCGGCGAGCACTTCGGGTGGAGCGGCAACCGTATAGTCACGTACGCTCTTGAGCTCCTGAATGGCATCCAGCAATTTTTCAATCGCGCTGTCGCCCTTGTGGACGTGTGCCGCGTGAGCCGACTTGCCGGTTGCATCGAGGCGCAGCCAGATCATTCCCTTTTCGCCGAATCGCAGCACATGGGGCGACCCGGTGTCGGCGCTGATCATCGCGTCGCCGGCTGCATGCGGGACATGATCGAGCAGATACCCGCTGCCCTCGGTGCCCATGCTTTCTTCGTCACCGGCAAACGTCGCGACCACCTCGCCAGCAAACGAATCACGCAGTCTGGCGAGATGGCGCAATGCGAAGATGATGGCCGCGAGACCCCCCTTCATGTCGGACACCCCTAGCCCAAATAACTTTCCGCCGCGCTCCTCGCCGTTGAAATCAGCAGACCATTGCTTCGCGCTGACAAGGGGGAACGTGTCGAGGTGCCCGTTGAAAACGAGTCGTCGGCCCGGGGTGGCACCGCGGACGCGGACCACGAGATTCATCACATGCGGGAGGGTGCCGTAGCGTTCGACGCTAACGTCGAAACCGTCGAACATCGCCTCGATCGCATCTGCCATGGCGTGCGTGCTGCCCGGCGGATAAGCGCTGGGAACAGCCACCAGGGCGCGCGCGAGGGCAACGATCTCGTGACTGGATTGTGCGACGGCTCCGCCAAGCGCACTGCGCGTGTGAGCGATTTCAGCATCGCCCGCAATTGCCTCATCGGCTAGCATGTCTGGTCTCCAACTACTTGAATGCGCGTGTTTCACCTGATGTGAAACACCCGGCATTGACTAGATGGTCGGTAGCCGAATTAGCCCGGTCCAATCAGCCAAAATGGGTTGGGTATAAGTAAAACTTAAGCGGCGTGACGCGTGGATAAGGGAGCGATAGCCTCGCCGGAAAGATCAGGAGGCCGTTACAATGCCTTTGGCAGGTTCATTGGCCGGACTGCAGCAACGTTTAGCGAAGCTGCGTAGCCGGATTGGGGAATGCCGGTGCTGCGCACGCCCGGATCATCTCCAGAAAAACAGGCTGGCCGGCACTGAGAGGATCTATGTTCAATGACATGTTCCGCGTAGTGAATGGACCGGATGGACGTCATTTCTATGTCCACACCGACAGCCTTCCCGTGGCGATTCTTCTCGTCATTGTGTTGTTCCTGGCTATCGCGTTGGCCAGCGCGCTCTGCTACTACATCACCCGCTTCATCTTGCTGAAGATCGTTGGCTACCTTGCGCGCGGCGAGCGCCGCAAGTGGCTGCGTGCCGCGGAGCGCCGCAAGGTGTTTCATCGGCTGGCGCCGCTGGTGCCCGCGGCCATCATCTATATTTCAGCGCCGCTGCTGACCGGAGTCACGTTTCCGGTCATTTCCATGCTGGGTCGTCCGGTGGAGACGTTGTCGGCATGCTTCATGGTGGTGACCGTCCTGCGCGCCGCATTCGCGTTCCTGAGCAGCATTGAGGATCGCTATAGTCATTTTCATTTTGCAAGCCAGAGACCGATCAAAAGCTTTCTTCAGATAGCCGCTATCGTCCTGTACGTGCTTGCGCTGATTGCCGCAGTGTCACTGCTGTTGCATCGTTCACCGGCCAATTTCCTCACTGGCGTGAGCGCGATGACCGCGTTGCTGATCATCGTCTTCCGGGATTCGCTGCTGGGGTTTGTCGCCAGCATTCAACTGGCCGCCTACGACATGCTGCGCGTGGGCGACTGGATCGAGGTACCTGGATTCGTGGCCGACGGCACGGTCATTGATATCGCGCTGAACACGATCAAGGTGCGCAATTTCGACAACTCGATTGTCATGCTGCCGAGCTATGTATTGCTGACCAACAGCGTCAAGAACTGGCGCGGCATGGTTGAATCCGGCGGCCGGCGAGTCAAGCATGCCATTCACCTGGACTTTGAGAGCATCCGGTTTTGCGACGATGAACTGCTTGCCAAACTAAGGGCGAGCACCGCCTTTCGGGTGCCGTTCACCCTGCCCGACGACGCGCAACGCCTGACCAATCTCGGCATGTTTCGCCTGTATCTGGTGGGGTACTTTCGCCACTATCCGGGTATCCGAAGCGACATGCCGCTGGTGGTTCGCCAGTTGCAATCCTCCAGCCAGGGTCTGCCGCTGGAAGTGTTCCTGTTCGTGAACGAAACAAGCTGGGAGTCATACGAACAGATCCAGTCGGATATGTTCGACCACGTCTATGGCATCCTGCCGCTGTTCGAATTGCGCGTCTGGCAAAAGCGCTAGCGGCGTTGGGGTAAACGTAGTCGCAAACGCAGTCGCCGCCCGGTTACCCCGTCAATCCCTCGACAATGCATACCACAACCGTAAAAGCGCCAATGCAGGCCGCCAGAGTGGCTGCTGCCTTCGCAAAAGGGTTCATGCCGGCCTCCAAATCTGTAAAGGGAAGCGCATTTTATATTGAAATGAAAGCTAAAAGAAATAATTGTATTAAATGAAAGATTAAGAAATCGGGCGTCGCCGGTGGAGGCTTTGTTGAGGATAATTCGCGAAAAATCATTAGGTATCCTGATTATTTCTCGACAAGGAAAAGACGAAGCCGGCTTGCGGCGCTCTCAAATGACCCGTCGGTTTGCCGCAAGCACCCTTCCCCGAGTCAATCCAAACCTACAGCCCCCTTGCCTATCTTATTTTTAGGCGGTATCTTGGCGGGGTTCTAATCGCTAGCGCGGGAGAGACTGTCACGGAAGCATGGTGACGGCGCCGACGGAGCAACCGCCCCGGAAACTCTCAGGCCAAAGGACCGCGTAGCAGGAACATCTGGAGAGCGGCGCTTTAATGCGCCCACCGACGGGGATGTCGTGCGTGCAACGCCACGACTGAAACTCTCAGGTAAACGGACAGATGGGGCATAGACGCCGGAAATCCCGGCGATGCCCAACTTTCATCTGGACCTTGTCATGTCACGAATCGCCATCATTGGCGCCGGTATCACCGGCGTCACGACTGCTTACGCCCTCGCTGAACGCGGCCACGACGTCACCGTTTTCGAGCGTCATCGATACGCGGCAATGGAAACATCGTTCGCCAACGGCGGCCAGCTTTCCGCGAGCAACGCCGAGGTCTGGAACAGCATGGCCACCGTGCTCAAGGGCTTGCGGTGGATGTTCACGCGCGATGCACCGCTGCTGCTGAACCCGGCGCCCACCTGGCACAAGTATTCATGGATGGGCGAGTTCCTGCGCCAGATCCCGAACTACCGGGCGAATACCGTCGAGACAGTGCGCCTTGCCATTGCCGCCCGCGAGCATCTGTTCGGGATTGCCGAGCGCGAAGGCATTGACTTCGACCTCGAGCAGCACGGCATCCTGCATATGTACCAGCAGAAAAAGGACTTCGATACCGCCGCGAAAGTGAACGTGCTTTTGCAGTCGGGCGGCCTTGACCGGCGCGCGGTGACAAGCGACGAGATGCGCGCGATCGAACCCACGCTGCAAGGCGATTTCCACGGTGGATTTTTCACGCCGTCCGACTCGACCGGCGACATCCACAAATTCACGCGGGGTCTTGCCGAAGCCTGCGAGCGGCGCGGCGTGCGCTTTCATTACGACACGCAGATCGCGGATATCGAGCAGCGCGGCGACGGGCCGTTCGCCATGCGTGTGCTGCACGGCGGCAGCGCGGATGACGAGCAACAACATGGCTTCGACCGCATCGTGGTGTGCGCGGGCGTGGCAAGCCGCCAGATAGCGTCCATGCTCGGCGATCACGTGAATATCTATCCGGTGAAGGGTTATTCGATCACCGTGTGCCTGGATGACGCCGCGAGTCGCGAGGGTGCGCCGTGGGTCAGTCTGCTCGACGACAGCGCGAAGATTGTCACGAGCCGGCTTGGCGCCGACCGCTTTCGCGTTGCGGGTACGGCTGAAATCAACGGCTTTAATCGCGACATTCGCTCGGACCGGATCGCACCGCTCGTCGACTGGACGCGCCGCTATTTTCCGGATGTTGCAACATCGCGCGTAATCCCGTGGGCGGGCTTGCGGCCGATGCTGCCAAGCATGTTGCCGAAGGTCGGGAGCGGCAAGCGTCGCGGCGTGTTCTACAACACCGGGCATGGGCACCTGGGATGGACGCTGTCTGCTGCGACGGCGCACAGCATTGCGGAGCGCATGTAGGGCGGTGGTTTTTCGCTCGCGCCGGGCATTCGCTTTTCCGCTCTGTCTGTCTTCTGGCGCGTCGATGTGATCCGCGCGTTGTTGCAAAGTCCCTGACCCAAAACCCTTGAACGATACCGCCCGCGCGCTCGTCTCTTTATTGAGATGGACGTGCGGAAAGGTGCGTTACGGTTTCGCGTTTGCCGTTAAAAAATCAGGAGACAAACGGGATGCGCGTGGAACTGTTCAACTACGGACGTCACTGATACATGCTGTGTGGTCCGAGTGATTTGTCGCCCCGTGAGCGCTACGAAACCGAGCTTGACGCACTCGCAGCAGGAGCGAAACTGTTTGCGGATCGGAACGAGAGAGATTGGGCGTCTCAACCTGAAGATATGGCATGCAAAGCGCGCGCTTTCGCCAACTATCAGCGGTGCAGGGGCTATTAATGCAATCAAAACGTCAGACGTGCAGCGTGTCCGTCTATAACGAGGGAACAAACACAATCTCCACATATCATGTGCCAGTGGATGCCATTGCCGGGGCGCTCGCGGAACACGCGAGCTTTGACGTGCCGCTGGATGACTTTCACAATCGAGTTGATGATGATTTTGCTAGACGTTTGGGGGGAATGGTATTGCTTACTCTCGCGTCCAGATCGCAGTTTCTAAAAGACCACCTTTCGATTACGACAGAAAGAGACCCCGAAGGCCCGCCAAGCGCTTGAAGCATCGGCCCGCACACTTGCGGGCCTTTGTGGATCAGTGGCGACGTGGCCGGGTTTATGCCGCATCGCTAGCGATATGGTCGTTCGCGGCGCGCTTCTCACATCGCCGTTCCCACTCTTGCGCACTGCGTACCGCCATCAACACCTTGCGCGGCCCGGCGCGTAGTTCGGCTGGACCTTCGCCTGCCTTTTGAAGCGCGTAATAGTTCGTGCGGTCTATGTGATAGAGCGAGCGAAACTCACCGCGTAGCACTCGCCCTCAGTGAACGCTCGACCGGCGCGTCGAGCACAAGACGGCCGAATTCCTGCGCGGCCAGCGTGGGTTCGCCCTTGCCCCATAGCAGCCTGAATTCCGCTTCCGGCAGGGGTGGCAAACCGTACTGCCCGTCGACAACCACAATCCCCGGCTCCAGGTCATCGCGTGTCAGCGGCGTGATCGCGAGCCCCGCCAACACAGCCGCGCGGATACCCGACTGACTCGACGACGTAAACGCAACGTGCCAGTCGACCGGCAGGCCATCGAGCGCCTCCAGCGCCACTCGCCGGTTCACACACGGCGCCGGAAAGAACGCGAGCGGCAACGGCGCCCCCGCACGCGCGTCGAACGATTCGGCCGCCGCCCAGACAAACCGCGTTCGCCGCAACACAATGCCCTCTGCACCCCGATCCGCTTCCCCGCACTCGCATAGCACCACGGCAAGATCCAGTTCGTGCGCGGCGACCATCGCCTGCGAGTCAAGACTCATGCCCACGCTCACGTCCAGCCGCACGTTCGGAAACGCTCGCGAAAATTGCGTCAGCAAAACGGGTAGCCGTTCTCCCATGAAAATATCCGGCGCTCCAAAACGCACGACACCGGAAGCCGGGGAGGATTGAAAACGCTGAGTGACCGCATCCATCGCGTTGAGGATTTGCATGGCGTAACGCAAAAAATCCTCGCCGTCTTCGGTCAGAGTCAGACTGCGCGTGGTCCGATATAAAAGCGGCCGGCCCACCTCCTCTTCAAGCCGCCGTATCTGGTGACTGATCGCGGATTGCGTCAGGTTCAGCCGTCGCGCCGCCCGGGTAAAACCACCGGCTTCCGTTACAGCGACAAACGCGCGCAGGAGTGCAAGGTCGAGGTTCATGGTCGCGACTGGTCCAAATCAATGATGATGGTGCTTAATCAATGATAGTAAATTAAATCATTTCCGTCATAGCGCAAGGCGGCCGAGAATCAATCCAACGACTTCTTCCGGTAGCCTGCCATGGATGTTCCACCTCGCGCTCCAAATCAACTGGCCGTCACGCTGCTGCTGACCGCCGTGATCGCCGCGACCTACGGGTTCGGCGTCTACCTGTTTCCCGTTGTCTTGCCGCAGATGAAACAGGACATCGGCTTCGACTATGCACAGGCCGGATACATCACGGCTGCACGGCAACTGGCCAATGTCGCCATGGCGTTGTTGTCCGGCTTCGTCGCCGCGCGTTTGGGCGCAGCCAGGGTGGTACTCGCGGCAACCGCGCTGTCGGCCATCGACCTCGCGAGTCTCGCGTTCGCCAATCACACATGGATGGTGAGCGCCGCTGTCGTGACACTCAACGCGTGCGCCGCTGCGACCTGGGTGCCCATGATGGCGCTGATCGCACCGTTGATCGACCAGCGCCATCAGGCGAAAGCCATCGGGGTGATTGGCAGCGGCACGAACTACGGCGTCTTGCTGAACGGCTTGATGGTGCCCGCGTTGCTGGCGTTGTGGGGCTGGCGCTCGGTATGGCTCGTGACCGCTCTGCTGACCGTTGTGTTGAGCGCCGTTATCGCGCTTGTGTTCGCACGCCTTCCGCGTATGTCGAAAACGCAGCCGCCTCCCGCATCAACGCGTAAGGCTACGCACCCCCGCGAGCGACCGGGGCTGCGGCAAACGCTTGGCCGGCGATTCCTGCTGGTGTACGCCATTGCGTTGTTATGCGGTTTTTCCGGCGTGCCGTTCATCACCTACTTCTCGGCTTATGCGCACGACGACCTGCATCTGGGCCTCGACGTCACCGCACACGCATGGGCGCTCGTGGGGCTGGTCGGTGTGGTGAGCGGACTGGTGCTTGGCGTGATTGCCGATATGAATGGTAGTCCTGAAAAAAACGGACGCACGCAAAGAGACGGCATGCGTACGGCTTTGGTCAGCGCCAGCGCACTGCTTCTGTGCGCCTCCGTGATCGCGACAATGCGTCCGGGCGCTTACGCGCTGATGGTTGCAGCGATCGCGATAGGTTTTTCGTTCTTCCCGATCTTCGGCCTTCTGCACGCATATGTCGGCAAGACGAGCACGCCGGCTATCGCGGCAATGGTGTGCGGAATCTGCGAGGCGGCGTTCGGCGTAGGCGGCGGGTTGGGAAACGTAGTGGGCGGGTTATGCAAGACGGTATTCGGTTCTTTTCAGCCGGTGTACGGGTTGGCATCGGCGGCCTCCCTGCTGCTTGTCGGACTGACTTTCCTTGTACCGAACACACGGCGCGCAACGCCGGTTTGCAGAAGCAGCCTCGCTGATTTGCAGTAACCGCATATCAGACGAGACCGCTTCTCCGCAGAACTTAAACGCTCAAGCCCGCTCCTCAAACGCGCGGCGCAACGACAACGCAATACCTTGCGCCGCGCGCTTCACTTCATCGAGCGCAGGAAAGGTCGGCGCAACGCGCAGATGCCGGTCGCGCGGATCAAGACCATGAGGGAACGCAGCGCCGGCCGGCGTCATTGCAATGCCCGCTTCGGCGGCCAGTGCGACCGTGCGTTTGGCGAGACCGTCGGGCGTATAGAGACTGATGAAATAACCCCCTTGGGGTATGGTCCACGACACGCCAGGCAGATCGGCAAGGATCTCGCTGAAGGTCGTGGTCATGGCGTCGAACTTGGGCCGTAACAGCGCCCGGTGCCGCTCCATCAAGTCCTCCAATGTCTGCCGGCCGCGCAGCACCCGGACGTGGCGGAGTTGATTGAGCTTGTCCGGCCCGATGGTCCTGATAAACGAGCAGCGCTGCCACCAGTCGACGTTACGCCGCGACGATGCAACGAACGCCAACGCGGCCCCCGCTATCGTGATCTTGGACAGCGACGCGAACATCAGCGCCCGGTCCGGATGACCCGCTTCCGCGCAAGCATCGATCATGTTCAACGTGGTGTGCTTCTGCTCGGTCAAGTGATGGAACCGGTAAGCGTCATCCCAGAACAGGCGGAAGTCGGAGGCGGCGGTCTCCATGGAGGCGAGACGGCGGATGGTATCGGCCGAGTAGATTTCACCGGTTGGATTGCTGTACAGCGGCACGCACCACATGCCCTTGATGGCCGGATCGGCAGCGACCTGCGCTTCGACAAAATCCATATCGGGGCCATTGCCGGTCAGCGGCACCGGGATCATGCGCACGCCAAGCGCCGCGCAGATCGAGAAATGGCGGTCGTATCCCGGCACGGGGCAGAGGAACGCGACATCCCCCGCGTTGCGCCACGGCCTGCCGTCAGCCATGCCGTGCAGGATGGCAAACGCAATGGCGTCATGCATCAGCTCAAGGCTGGAATTGCCCGCCGCCACGACCTGTTCCGCGGCAACCCCAAGCAGATCGGCACCGAGCTCACGTGCCTCGGGCAGACCCAGGGCATGACCATAATTACGGCAATCAATGCCATCGCGCGACGTGAATTCGCCCGCCTTCAGCGCGTTGGCCAGTGCGTCCGAGCACAGGTCGAGTTGTTCCGAAGACGGCTTTCCGCGAGTCATATCGATTGTGAGTCCGAGCTTCCTGAAGTCATCGTAAGTCATCGGCATCGTTTCTTTTCCGGCCATTCGCGTTGAGGGACGCCCAGTATGCAAGGCCGTCAGCATTCAGAAAAGCGAGTTATATTGAAGACTTCGTTCAGCTTTTCTGATACCGATGAAAACCTTCGATCTCGATGCGCTCTCCATGTTTGTCGCCGTCGCCGACACAGGCAGCTTCCTGCGCGGCGCCGCTCTCGTGCATCGCTCGCAATCCGCCGTGAGCATGCAGATCAAGTCGCTCGAGGCGTCTTTGGGGAAGCCCTTGTTTTCGCGCAAGCCGCGCAACATCACGCTGACCCAGGACGGCCATGTGCTGCTCGCCTACGCGCGGCGTTTGCTTGCCCTGCGCGACGAAGCCTGGGCCTCGATTGTTCGACCGGACGTCAGGGGGCGGGTGGCGATCGGGGTACCGGACGACTACGCGTCGTCTCTCCTGCCCTCCGTGCTGAGAAAATTTTCCGCGACTTACCCGAAGGTCGAGATCCAGGTCATCGGCATGCCGAGCAACGCACTGGCGCCGCTTATCAAGGAAGGCAAGATCGATCTCGCCTGCATGACGCGCATGAAGGGATTGAGCGGCGACTTTATCCGCCTGGAACCCATGGTCTGGGCCGGTTACGCTGTCGGCAACGAGGTCTGGAAGGAACGCCCGCTGCCCATTGCCGTCTTCGCGCCGGGCAGCGTCGCGCGGTCCAAGGCGATCCACGCGCTCGAACGGGCGAAGATCAGCTATCGCACGTCTTACGAAAGCCCCAGCCTGCTGGGCCTTTTCAGCATGGTGGAGGCGGGGCTCGCAATCGCGCCGCTGTCCCGGTGCAGCATCCCGGAACGGTTCGTCCAACTTGGCAGCGCGGACGGCTTGCCGGCGTTGCCGGACCTGGAAATCGTGCTCGCGCGCAGCGCGGGATCGAACCGGCCGCCGTGTGATTTCCTGGCGGAACAGATCCTGGCGGACCTGCGAATCTGAGCCCGTGCGAGCTAATGTGGTCAGACGGTCGAGCTATTGTGCGCTGGCCGCTTCCGGCTTCATTCGACCCTTGCTCGCAAACTCCTCAAACCCTTCAACAGGCAACGGCCGGCAAAAATAGAAACCCTGGTAGGCATGACAACCTGCGTCAGCCAGGAAGTCGCGTTGCTCTTCCGTCTCCACGCCTTCGGCAATCACCCCCAAGCCAAGGCTCTGCGCCAGCGCCACGATAGTCCGCGCAATGGCCGCGTCGTTTGGATCGATCAGCACGTCGCGCACGAATGACTGATCGATTTTCAACTGATCCAAAGGTAGCCGCTTCAAGTATGAAAGCGATGAATAGCCGATACCGAAATCGTCCAGCGAAAAGACCACGCCGCGCGCCTTGAGCGCGTACATTTTTTCAATGATGTCCTGCACGTTGTCCACCAGCACGCTCTCGGTCAGTTCCAGCTTGAGCCGGTTCGGGTTAGCGCCCGTTCGACGGATCACGTTCAACACCTTGGCCACGAAATCAGGCTCGCGGAACTGCTGCACGCTGACATTGACCGCGATCGTCAGGTGGGACATGTCCGGCCGCATGGCCCACAACGCCAGCTGGGCACACGCGGTTTCCAGCACCCAGTTGCCCAGCGCCACGATCATCCCGGTCTCTTCGGCGAGGTGAATGAAGTCGGCGGGCGACACGATGCCGCGCTCTGGATGCTGCCAACGCACGAGCGCTTCGGCCCCGATAACCCGGTTGCCGTCGAGCACCTGCGCCTGGTAATGCACGAGGAACTGATTACCCTCTATTGCCCTTCGCAAGTCCGCCTCGAGCGCTGCCCGTTCCACCACCACGGTCTGCATGGCCGGATCGAAGAAAGACAGCGCGTTGCGCCCAAGGTCCTTCGACTTGTACATGGCAAGGTCGGCCTGCTTCAGCAGTTCGTCCATGGATGTCTGATAGCCCCTGAACACCGTGGCGCCAATGCTGGCCGTGCTGCGGTAATCGATGTCCTCAAGCTGATACGACTCGCCGAGAACACTCAGGATCATTTCGCCCATGGCTTCGGTCTGGGCCGCCGCTTCCTGCCAGGTTTGGTCAAGGCTTCCGAGCACCACCACGAATTCGTCGCCACCTACCCGCGCCACGGTATCGCCGTCGCGTACGCTGGCGGCCAGACGCTGTGCCACTTGTTGCAGCAGCAGGTCGCCCATGTCGTGACCCAGGGTGTCGTTGAGCGTCTTGAAGTGATCCAGGTCGATGAATAGCAATGCACCGCACGCCCCGCTTCGCGCGCTGACGGTAATGGCCTGCGTCAGGCGGTCAAGCAGCAGGGTGCGGTTGGGCAAACGCGTGAGGGCATCGAAGAAAGCCAGCTCCTTGATGCGTTCCTCCGCGATCTTGCGTTCGGTGATGTCGTGGTGCGTACCCACATAGTGACTGACAACGCCGCCCTCGCCCGTCACCGCCGAGATCGTCAGCCATTTCGGATAGACCTCGCCATTCTTGCGACGCCCCCAGATCTCGCCCTGCCAGCCGCCCATGCGATGGATCGTTTCCCACATCTCGCCGAAAAAAGCTTGGTCGTGATGGTGCGAGCGGAGCATCCGCGGGGTCTGGCCCACGGCTTCCTCAGCGGTGTACCCGGTGCACTCGGTGAACGCGGAGTTGACGCGCAGGATGGTGTTGTTGGCGTCGGTGACCATCATGGCTTCGAGCGAGTCGAAGGCGACCGCCGCAATACGCAATTCGGCCTCGACCTGCTTGCGGTCGGTGATGTCGCGCCCGCTGGTCCGGAAGCCCGTGAAAACGCCCTTGGCGTCGGTGATTGGAACCCAGGAAACAGACAGCCAGACCAGCGAGCCGTCCTTGCGGACGCAGCGGAATTCGAGGTCATCGCCGCGAGAGCCCTTGAGCCCCCTCAGGAACTCAGGGGCGACGCGGGCCATGTCGTCCGGATAGATCAGCGTGCCGGCGAAGTCCTTCATCGCCATGCATTCGTCGACGGTGTAGCCGGTGTATTCCTCGACCGATGGATTGATCCAGCGTGGTTTGCCATCCGGTCCCCACCAGACCTCCCAGTTCACCGTGCAGTCCGCAATAGCGCGGAACTTCTCCTCGCTCTCGCGCAGCTCGCGGGTCATGGTGGAAGCCAGCCGCATCGCGCGGCCGCGGCCGGTCACCATCAACCAGGCGAGCAGCGCCAGCAGCAGGCTCAGGCCCGTGCCGGCGACGGCGATCAGCGCTTCGGCGTTGCGGCCGAAGCGACCCTTGAAATCGTCCAGGGTGGTCATCGAGAGCGTCCAGTCGTGCCCTGCGACGACCAGGTACTCATTGGCTGAAATGAGCGCAGGCCAGTGCTGCTTCCCTGCGTCAGGGGAGCGGTAAAGCAAGGTCGCGACGGACGGATCCACGCCGTCGTAGATAGCCAACGCGAGGCCAGGCAGAGGGTCGCCGTAAAGACTGGCGATGACGTCGTGCATGCGAAACGACGCGTACACCCAGCCGGCAAGATGCGCCCGGCGTTCTGCGACGCTGTCGTGCGGCTGGCCCCGGTCGTAGATCGGCAGGTACATGATGAAAGCGGGTTTCGCGTCCGGCCCATGGTCCACGCGCAGCCGGACTTTCCCGGAGACCGCCACCATGCCGGAATCGCGCGCCTTCTCCATGGCCTGCCGCCGCACAGGGTCGGCCCAGGGATCCACGCCGAGCGGGGCGCGGTTGCTGGCAACGGACGGTTCGCGCTGGATGATCGGCGCGTAGTTTTCACGCAAGCCCTGCGGCTGGATGGTATAGCCGGTAAAACCCAACTGATGCATCGCGGCAATATGCGCGTCCCTGCGCGCAGCCGGTACCCACTCGATGACCCCTATAGTCTGGATGCCGGAAAAGTTGGCGTCGAGATTGAGCGCGCCGACGTAGTCGCGGAAGTTGTCGCGATCCATGTGGCCGGTGGCGGCGAAGAGACCTTGCACACCGCGCAGCATCTGCTCGTAAGTCGACATGCGCTGTTCGACACGGCTGACCACGTCGCCCAGGGAAGAATTGAACTGGGAGAGCAATTCGTTGTGGGAAGCTCGCCGCTCATGATCCCAGACGATCCAGGTGACGCCGAGGGCGGCGGACAAGATCAACAGGGGCAGCAATACCAGGCGAGCCCAGGTCACGGGGGTGCCTGGAAATCGACCATGGATTTCGCCAGATCGGGTTTGAAGTACTTCTCGAAAATATGCAGCACGGTTCCATCCGCGCGCATCTCGTTCACCAGCGCGCGCCACTTGTCCTGCTCGGCCGGCGAGAGCGCCTTCTTCGACATGATCAGGCCATGGGGGATGGCCGGATCGTTGAACTCGATGATGGTCGTGACATCGCGGATCTTCTTTTCATCCAGCGCGGGGTAATCGAACGGCTCCATGATCATGCCCTGGATGCGCCGGTGAATCAGCGCCTCATACAGCGGCTCCAGGCCGCCGGCCTGGCTGACGCGGTTTTCAGCCGCGAGCGTGTCGACCAGGCGGTTGGCCGAGTCGCTGTAGCGGAAGCTGCGGATCACGCCCAGTTGAAACTTGTCGCTGCGCTCGAAATCGGCCAACTGACCCATGCCCGCGTCCTTGCGCACCAGCAAATAGTATTTGTTGCTGAAGTACCAGGCGAAGGAAGCGAAGCGGTTGCGCTCGGCGTTGGCAATGCCGGACAAACTGAAGTCGAGCCCGCCGGATTCGATCAACTGCCAGATGCGCGCACGTGACATAAGGCTGACGCTGATCCGGCAGCCGCTGCGGCGAATCAGTTCGTCGGCGAAATCCTTGTCGATACCTGTGTCGGTATCAGCGGAATAAAGCAGGCCGTGGTCATGCAGCGCAAGCGTAAAGAGACGTGAACAATCAGGACCCGCCGCAACCGCACGGCCGACGCATAACATCACCAGTAGCAAGCCGCCCAGAGTGTGTCGGATCACAGCGTCGCCATGGTGGTGGAAGTAACTAGAAACAGCCCTCTTTTTATTAACGCCGGTCACGAGGGCTTGTTTAGTGATTTTGACACCTCAACAACGGGTTATGCGGGGAGACTTTTTGCAAGATGCCTTTTTGTCAGCCTTTTCTGCCTATCGTTCGGAAAAACGACAGTAAATTGCTTAATCGGGCTATCCCGGCATATGACCGGTTTAGTAAAAAAATGGCAACGCCTGCGAATTAATGTTACCGGACGCTTATTAAAACTGCAACCGAGGGGAATCGTTTGCGAGTCATACCGTAGTGAACTTTTCGTACCCGACCGGCAGCACAAGGCCTTGGCATCAGGCTTAGGCAGGGGAGGCAATATCCAACCCCAGGCTAAGCTGTTCCTGGTGGTCGCTACTTCGCGCAAGTGACAGCTTTGTGTGCACCGTACGCGATAGTAATTTTAATTCCGCGCTCTACCAATCCTCTGTTTAAACAGGTTGACTGGGGCAATATCAAACCATATAGGTAAAACCACTCGGGTAAAGGCACTTCTAGCGGAATGGAATTAAACGTCCACTGATATGTTCTATCTATTGGATGACAGGTGCAAGACAGAGTCCACAAAGGGTGCGCAAAGCGCTATTGCAAGAACAAAGGTTATTGCAATAGCGCAAGACCCGCGATTCGCGTGATTGCGTGGGAGCGAGCGCGCGTTGTACCGGCTTTAGTTGCCGATCTTCAGCAACTCGACTTCGAATGTCAGCGTGCTGTTTGGAGGAATGGGGCCTACGCCGCGGTCACCGTATGCGGTTGCCGGCGGGCACACGAGCTTGGCCTTGCCGCCGACCTTCATCTTCTGAAGACCTTGCGTCCAGCACGGCACCACCTGGCCGAGCGGGAACGATGCCGGCTGCCCGCGCTTGTACGAGGAGTCGAATTCGGTGCCGTTCGCGAGCGTGCCGCGATAGTTGACGGTCACGGTGTCGGCAGCGGTAGGCTGCGCGCCCGTGCCTTCCTTGATCTGCGTCACGGTGACGCCGGAAGGAAGCGTTTCAGTCGCGCCCGTAGCGGCGTAAGCCGATGACGAAGCAATCAAAGCAAAAGTGAGCAGCAGCGATACTTTTTTCATAAAGCGTCCAGAGCGTCCCCAAAGTGGGGTGTTGTGAATAAAGTGCAATATCAGTGAAGCCAAGCCGAATACCTTAGCACGGACAGGTGACGGTATGGCGGAACGTCGCTTCAAGACGGTTCTTACAAGCGATCAGGTCATGGTGCCAAGCGTCTCTCGCACAACACACGCTGCCAGGATCTAGCACCTTTTCAAACCGCAATCAGGGTTGACCCATAGATACTCGATCAATCAGATCCGGCTCCATGCTGCTTTGTCGTTCGTAGTTCGGATATTGCCGATTTTCGATAACGCTCAATTTTTTCGTCCTCCTATTATCGTTTGGACCCGTCGCCCATACAGCGCCTAGCCGCAGTACAGGAACGGCTGCCAACTTCCGGAGAGTTGAATGGAACGAGAATCGAACAACCGGCCTGACGAGCTGATCCAGGTTGGCGGCCAGACGCTGACCGCCAATATTGTGACCATGTCGGTATTCGGCGCGATTGTGATGTACATCATCAGCGTGCTGGCGCTGTTCAAATTGCGTCGCGCCGCTCCGCGAATAGTGCTGTAACGGGTGCGATGCCGCTCAGGCGTTTTCGACCACAAAGGCACAAGGCACTGAGTATTACCCCAGCCGATCGTCACCATAACGAATATCGATTGTTGTTGATCTGGAACATTCCCGTTCCTAAGATGGATTAACCGCACAAAGCGGTGAAGCGGAGACACAGAATATGGATGCGCATACAAAGCCCGAACGGGTAATCAAGACAGTAGAAGATGCGATTCGCCTGGTGGAGGCAAGCGGACTGACGCATATCAAAGTGGGCCTGTCCGATATCGATGGCATTCTGCGCGGAAAATATCTGCGCAAGGATAAATTCCTCGGGGCACTGCGTTCAGGATTCGCCTTCTGCAATGTCGTACTGGGCTGGGACGCAGACGACCAGATGTACGACAACACCAAATACACCGGCTGGCACACCGCGTATCCGGACGCCATGGTGCGCATCGTTCCTGAGACCTGCCGGCGCCTGCCGCTGGAACAGGGCAACGGCGAAGACATGCTTTTCTTCCTCGCAGAATTTGTTGGGGATGCCGAAGCAATTTGCCCTCGTGGTTTGCTGCAACGCGTGTTGAAGCGTGCAAGCGATATGGGATTCGAGGCGTCTGCCGCACTCGAATATGAATTCTTCATGTTCGAGGAAACGCCGCATTCGGTGCGTGAAAAAAATTACCGTGACCTGAAGAACTGGACGCCGGGAAATTTCGGCTATTCGGTGCTGCGCAGTACGGTTGAAGGTGATTTCTACCGGCAATTGCTCGACATGTGCGAGCAGATGGACATGCCTATCGAGGGCCTGCATACCGAAACCGGTCCGGGCGTGCTGGAGGCCGCACTTGCGGTGGACGGCGCCGCCGACATGGCGGACAAGGCCATATTGTTCAAGACCTTCACCAAGGCGCTCGCTCAGAAGAATAATCTGATGGCGACTTTCATGGCGAAATGGTCGCATGACCACCCCGGGCAAAGCGGTCATATCCACTTGTCCTTGCGCGAGGCGAGCACCGGCAAGTCGGCGTTTTACGACGAAAGCCGTCCTTACAACATGAGCGCCAAGCAAGCCAGTTTCATGGCGGGCGTGCAACGCTACCTGCCCGAATTCATGTCGATGTTCGCGCAGACCGTCAATAGCTATTCGCGCTTGGTGCCGGGCTACTGGGCGCCGCTCGATGCAACCTGGGGCGTTGAGAATCGGACCACGGCCTTGCGCCTGATCCCGGGATCGGAAAAATCCCAGCGCGTTGAAGTCCGCATTGGTTCGGCCGACGCGAATCCCTACATTGCATTGGCGGCCGCATTGGGCGCCGGCTTGCATGGCATTGACCAGGGCCTCGATCCGGGGGAGATCGTCCAGGGCAACGCCTATACGCAGGAATTTCCCGCCCACCTGAAATTGCCTTGCACCCTGTGGGAGTCCGCACAGCGGCTGCGCCAGTCCGAAGCGGCGAAGACCTTGTTTGGCGAAGCGTTTGTCGAGCATTTCGCCGCGACCCGCGAATGGGAAGAGCGGCAGTTCCGTCGGCATGTGACCGATTGGGAATTGGCCCGCTATTTCGAAATCATCTGAGTCCAAACATCCAAGCCAATATGATGAAAAAAGAACTGATCACCATTAGCCCGATTGACGGCAGCGAATTCGTGCGCCGCCCTTATGCGAGCGAGTCGCAGATCGAGCAGACGTTACGGCGCGCACAAACTGCGCAGAAGGCGTGGGCCGCGCGACCGCTGTCGGAGCGGCTGGCCCTGGTTGGCCGTGCCGTCGAATACTTTGTCCAGAACAAGCCAGCCATCGCCGAAGCGATCACGCGCCAGATGGGACGCCCGCTGCGCTACACCGGCGGAGAAGTGGACGGCTTTGCCTCACGGGCTCGCCATATGATGGCGATTGCAGAAGATGCATTGAAGCCCATTCAGGTGGAACCGCAAGCCGGCTTTACGCGGTTTATTTCGCGTGAACCGGTTGGCGTGGTGCTCACCATCGCACCGTGGAATTACCCCTTGCTGACGGCCGTCAACAGTATCGTCCCCGCTTTGCTGGCAGGCAATGCGGTGATTCTCAAGCACTCCGATCAAACACCGTTGTGCGCCGAACTCGTTCACCAGGCCTTCGTCCAGGCCGAGTTGCCCGAGGGCGTGTTCCAGTATCTGCATGTGGATCATGAACGTGTGCGTCGATTGATACACGCGAACGAGATCGGTTTTGTCTGTTTCACCGGTTCGGTGGGTGGAGGCCGCATTGTCGAGGAAGCCGCGGCCGGGCGTTTTATCGGGGTTGGGCTGGAATTGGGCGGTAATGATCCGGCCTATGTGCGAAGCGATGCCAATCTCGACTACGCCGTAGAGACGCTGGTCGACGGCGCCTTCTTCAATTCGGGCCAGTCATGCTGCGGTATCCAAAGAATTTATGTGGCCCAGCCTCTGTACAAGGACTTTGTCGAGCGTGCCGTGGCGCTGACGAATCAGTATGTATTGGGCAATCCGCTTGATGCGCAGACCACTCTGGGGCCGGTGGTCCGTACCGCGGCAGCCGATGGAGTGCGTGAGGTAATCGCCGAGGCATTGGCCAAGGGCGCCAAGAACCTGATCGATGAAAGCCGGTTCGAACTGTCACGCGCCGGCACGCCTTATGTGGCGCCGGGCGTGTTCGTGGATGTCGATCACGGCATGACGCTGATGAACGATGAATGCTTTGGACCGGTGGTCGGCATCATGCCGGTGCCCGGAGATGAACAGGCAATCGAACTGATGAACGACAGCCCCTACGGCTTGACGGCGAGTGTATTTACGAGCGACGAAGAAGCCGCGCTGTCGATCGGCCGCCGTATTGAAACCGGCACCTTCTTCATGAACCGCTGCGACTATCTCGACCCAGCCCTCGCCTGGACCGGGGTGAAGAATACCGGCCGAGGTGCGACCTTGTCGGCGATTGGTTATGAGCACCTGACGCGACCCAAATCTTTTCATCTGAAAACCCGTCTCTGAACGGATCTTCAAAGGAATTTCGTATGTCACTTCCCTCCGCAAACTGGAATTATCCGACCGCAGTCAAGGTCGGCGCAGGCCGGATCAGCGAATTGCCGCAATGGTGCAAGAGCTTGGGGCTTCGCCGGCCGCTTCTGATTACCGACCCGGGTCTGGCGGCATTGCCGCTGATAGGCAGCGTGCTGGATCACTGCCGGTCCGCCGACCTCGCGTGCGGCCTGTTTCACGATATCAAGGGCAACCCGACCGGCAAGAATGTCGACGACGGTGTGGCGATCTTCAAGGCCGGTGGTCATGACGGCGTGATCGCCTTCGGCGGCGGCTCGGCCCTCGACGCGGCCAAAGCCGTGGCGCTGATGGTTGGGCAGGATCGTCCGCTGTGGGACTTCGAAGATATCGGCGACAACTATCTGCGTGTCAATGTGGCCGGCATGGCCCCCGTGGTGGCGGTGCCGACCACGGCCGGGACCGGCTCGGAAGTCGGGCGCGCGTCGGTGATCACCGACGACCACGCCCATGTGAAGCGCATCATCTTCCACGCGAAGATGTTGCCCGCGGTCGTGATCCTCGACCCCGAGTTGACCGTGGGCCTGCCGGCAAAGCTGACGGCGGCGACCGGCATGGACGCCCTCTCGCATAACCTCGAAGCCTATTGTTCGCCGTTTTATCATCCGATGGCAACAGGCATTGCGGTCGAGGGTATTCGCCTCATCAAGCAGTTCCTGCCGCGTGCGGTGAAGGACGGTCAGGACCTCGACGCGCGCCTGCAAATGCTGGTGGCATCCAGCATGGGTGCGACCGCGTTTCAGCGCGGCCTGGGCGCAATGCATGCGCTGGCTCATCCTCTGGGCGCGCTGTATGACGCCCACCACGGCATGCTCAACGCCATCCTGATGCCGTATGTGCTCAAGGCCAACGAATCGGCCATCTCGGAGCGGATCGAACTGTTGGCGCGCTACCTTGAACTGGCGCAGCCGTCGTTCACCTCCTTCCTCGACTGGGTCCTGATGATGCGCGACACACTGGGCATTCCGCATACGCTGAGTGAGATCGGCATCGATGCCCATGACGCGGCGAAGGTCGGCGAAATGGCCGTGGCCGACGGATCAGCCGGAACCAACCCGATTCAGTTCAGCGCCCCCGAGTACAGCCGCATTTTCGTGACGGCGGTAGAGGGCTTGTTGTAGCACCCATTGGAATTGATGAGGGGATGGTGTGGCAAGAATCGGGATCGCCGGCTTTTTGCATGAGACGAATACCTTCGCCGCCAGCCGGGCAAGTTTTGCTACGTTCGTCGAGGCGGACGCGTGGCCGGGCTTGCTGGTTGGCGAGGAGATCTTCGGCGCGGTCTCGGGCGTCAATCTGGCCATAGACGGTTTTGTAAAAGCGGCGCGGCCGTCGCATCAACTGGTTCCGCTATTGTGGGCTTCGGCCAACCCGAGCGGTCCGGT
The DNA here is from genome assembly GCF_001544555.2 of Caballeronia udeis. Taxonomy (GTDB): domain Bacteria; phylum Pseudomonadota; class Gammaproteobacteria; order Burkholderiales; family Burkholderiaceae; genus Caballeronia; species Caballeronia udeis. Next base: position 127,372 of record NZ_FCOK02000012.1, read on the forward strand.
GACGCAGGATGCATTCGAAGCGATTGCCTTCATGCTCGACCGCATGATCCGTGATGCGGGTCCGCTGGACGCGCTGTTTCTCGATCTGCACGGCGCAATGGTCAGTGAGCATCTGGAGGACGGTGAGGGAGAGTTGCTCAGGCGCCTGCGGCAACGAGTCGGCAGCACGATGCCGATAGTCGCGGCGCTGGATTTCCACGCCAATATCACGCCGTCCATGATCGAACATGCGAGCGGCCTGCTGGCGTACCGCAGCTATCCGCATGTCGACATGGCGCAGACGGGACAGCGTGCATGTGTGTTGATGGACCGTTTGCTTGCCGGCGCAGCGTTGCACAAGGGCTATCGCCAGTTGCCTTTTCTGATTCCCATGCCTTGGCAAAGCACGTTGACCGAACCGATGCATGGTTTGGTGGCGCTCGGTGAATCGCTGGCGTCGGAACAGGTTTTTGCGGTCGACTTCGTGCCGGGTTTTCCACTTGCCGATATCCACGATAGCGGGCCAAGCGTGATTGCCTATGGCTCCGACCGGACCGCAGTTGAAGCAGCGGTCGAATCTTTGGCTCAGGCCGTTCTCGCCAGGCAGGGAGATTTCGGCGGACGTCTCTATGCACCGGCAGAAGCGGTTGCGCATGCGCTTGAGCGGAGCCGACGACCGGGGAGCGGCACGATCATCCTCGCCGATACTCAGGACAATCCTGGCGGTGGAGGCGGTGGCGATACGACCGATATCCTGCACGAACTGCTGCGGCAAGAAGCGCAGCGGGTGTGCGCCGGCGTGTTGTGCGATGCCCGATTTGTCGAAGCGGCGATCCACGCGGGCATCGGTGCCGTTATCAATGTCCCGCTGGGCGGGATTGGCGGTTTGGGGGCGCGGCCGCTTCAAGGATCCTTTGAGGTGCTTGCGCTGGGGACCGGCCGTTTCACCGGCACGGGGCCGTTCTACCTTGGCTGTCAGATGGATCTTGGCGCTATGGCACGGGTGCGATGCGGCAGCCCGCCCGGCATCGAGATCGTGGTGTCGAGCCGCAAACAGCAAGCTGCCGATCAGGCCATGTTCCGCCATGTCGGCGCCAGTCCCGCCGATTACCGCATCCTGGTTCTAAAGAGTTCGGTGCATTTCCGCGCCGACTTTGCCGCGTTGGCTGACGAGATTCTGGTGGTGGCCGCGCCCGGCATTAATGTCGCGGATCTGCGTCAGTTGCGTTACGAGAAATTGAGGCCCGGCGTCACGCTGCTTTGAATCTAGCCCAACACGATAGAGGGCAGCAGCCACGGCGCATTCGCCTCAATAATCGGCAGAAAACGACTCTTCAGCAACTCCACGCTGTCCTGGGCGAGCTGCTGCGGCAGCAAACCAAGATCGTCCTGACGGGCGACCATGATGAGTTCGCGGAAGAACTCCTCGGCGGGAATCGGGAACAGGCGAAACGCCTGGGAAAATTTCTTGTCGGGTGTCAGTCCCGACTGCAGCAGGCACAACGGCGTGGTGATGGTCCAGCCGGCATTGGCCATCACCAGGGACATGATTGCGAACGTATTGTCGAGTTGCAGGCGCAGTGGTGGTTGAATCCCCCATTTCTCCAACTGGGTTTCAATACTGCGGCCAATGACGGTTGTATTGCTGTAGCGAATGAAATCGCCTCTGACCAGGAGGTTGCGCAGCGAGGGAACGGGTCCTTTGAAGTCCCCGGGCAGAACCAGCACAAAGGGTTCACGCAAGATGCGCTGGCGGTATAGCAAGGGGTTCTTTAACACGACGTCATCGGAGATGATGATGTCTACCCGCCTGGACAGCAATGCTTCGGCATGCTGATGTGATTGACCGGTCACCATTGACCAGTTGGCGGTGCGCTGCCGTATTGCTGTCAGCAAGTCGGCGCCAATGCTGGTGGCCATGGAATCGACCAGCGCAATGCGAATATGTTTGAGCGGTTCGCCGTGAGGTTTGCAGAACTCCTGGCTCAAATGCCTGGCGTCATCCAGCAGCGTACAGGCCCGGTTGTAGAACTGGCGCCCCACGGGAGTCAGCATGGGGGGCCGCTGCGAGCGATCCAGCAATTGCAGCTTGAGTGCTTGTTCCAGGTTCGACAGCGTTTGGGAGACTGAGGATTGCGTGATGTTGAGTCGTTGACCGGCCGCTGTCATGCCGCCGGATTCGACGACGAGCACGAAGACTTCAAGCGCCTTCAGATCGAAATAAATGCCATTTTGCATAAGACCAGCTGAGTAGCCACGGCGGAAATTGGCTGGGGAGCGGATTAATTTTTTCACATCTCGGCGTAGTGTAACCGCTGTCAGCAGTGGTGTAAAAAGCGACGATAAACCGGATAAATGCGCATATGACTGTGTTGTCTGCTGCCTCAGTTCCTAACGCGGCTTATGGACCGTCTATTTCGGGCGCCGTGCCGCCGCACCTCCCAAACGGCCTTTGCGTGAATACACGAGTCGCGAGCGATGCCGACGAGCAGGCGAGAAACCTCTCGGGCTGGCGGCAAACTTACGATCAGCTGACACCCGGTGTTTTTTCCGGCAGCGTGAGTGAGTTATGCCTGGAGCATATGACGGTATTTTGTGAAACGACCAGTCAGGTGTTGCGCCAAAGCTGCGAGGTTGGTTCGGATTCCTACTTGTTTGGCATTCCATTGAAAAATGACGGCCCGGGATTGATCGACGGCCATTTGATTGCCGATGATGCGCTGGCAGTCATGCGCGGCCGGGACGAATTCGAGCTGGTGACGGCGAGCGGATATCGGATCCTGGGCGTGGTGATTGAAGATGCCGAATTGCGCACCTATGCCCGCGAGGTCGAGCGGATCGATTTCTCCGACGAGGTGCTGAGCCGGCAGATCCTGAATGTCGGCGCATCGCGCAAGGCCAGCTTGTGTGATGGGTTGTCGATGCTTTTGCTTACCGCACAGGCAGGTCCCCAACCGCTTTCGGCCGTTGCAGGCAGCAACGTACAGTCGTGTGTCCTGGCCATGTTGTTCGATCTGGGCGTTTCGTTGCGAGCCGATGATCTGCCTGAAAACCGGTCAAAGTCGGATCGCTATTGGATCGTCATGCAGGTGCGTGACTATATCCTCGCCCATCGTGATCGCCCGGTTGCAGTGCCTGAGTTGTGCCGCCAGTTTCATGTGAGCCGGCGCACCCTGCAATACTGTTTCGAAGAGACCTTGGGCATGACACCCATGTCGTATCTGCGGGCAATCCGGCTCAATGGCGCGCGGCGCGATTTGAGTTCGGCACGACAGGCCAAGCTGCCGAGAACCGTGCAAAGCGTTGCCGCCGATTGGGGGTTCTGGCATTTGAGCCAGTTTGCGACAGACTATCGCAAGCTATTCGGCAAGCGGCCTTCGGAGTCCTTGCGTTTGGCGTTCCAGTAACGCACATACCCGACCCGGCATGCAGGCGCGATGCCGGATCGCCCTGGATCACGCTCCGGCGCGCAAGGTCTTCGCCGCGGCAACCATGTTCTTGAGCGCGGGGATCACTTCATCCCACTGACGCGTCTTCAAACCGCAATCCGGATTGACCCACAACCGCTCCGCCGGAATACGCTCAGCCGCCTTGCGCATCAACTGAACAATGTGCTCCTGGCTCGGGATATTCGGCGAGTGGATGTCATACACGCCCGGTCCGATCTCGTTCGGGTAATTGAAGTTATCGAAGGCATCCAGCAACTCCATGTCCGAACGCGATGTCTCGATCGTGATCACGTCGGCATCCATGTCGGCGATCGACGCAATGATGTCGTTGAACTCCGAATAGCACATATGCGTGTGAATCTGCGTTTCGTCCTGCACACCATTCGCCGTGATGCGGAACGATTCAATAGCCCACTGCAGGTATTCGTTCCAGTGCGACTTGCGCAACGGCAAACCTTCGCGCAGTGCTGCCTCGTCGATCTGAATCACACGCACGCCGGCTTTTTCCAGGTCCAGCACCTCTTCGCGGATAGCCAGCGCCAACTGATGGCACGACACCGAACGTGGCTGGTCGTCGCGGACGAAAGACCAGTTCAGGATCGTGACCGGGCCCGTCAGCATGCCCTTCATGGGCTTCGCGGTCTGCGATTGTGCGTACTTGATCCACTCCACGGTCATCGCCTTCGGGCGGCTGATGTCGCCGAACAGGATAGGCGGCTTCACGCAGCGCGAACCGTAGGACTGCACCCAGCCAAACTGGCTGAACGCGTAGCCGTCGAGCTGCTCGCCGAAGTACTCGACCATGTCGTTGCGCTCGGCTTCGCCGTGCACCAGTACGTCAAGGCCGAGCGCCTCCTGTTCACGCACGCTGCGCGTGATCTCGCTATGCATGGCGGCCTTGTAGCCGGCGTCGTCCAGTTCGCCGCTCTTGAGCTGGCTGCGAGCCTGGCGAATCCCGGCGGTCTGCGGGAACGAGCCAATAGTCGTTGTCGGGTACGCCGGCAGCTTCAACAGGGCCGACTGCTTCGTGGCGCGTTGCGGGTAAGCGCTCAAGCGACGGCCGAGTGCCGCATCGATTTTCGCAACCGCTGCCTTGACGGCCGGGTTGTGCACGCGCGGCGACGAACGGCGGCTCTGAATCGCGGCGCCATTGTCAGCAAGCGCGGCTTGCACCGACTGGCGTCCGCCGTTTAGCGCGTGGGCCAGGACCTTCAGTTCGTCGAGCTTCTGCAATGCGAAAGCGAGCCAGGACTGGATTCCGTGATCGAGCTTGTACTCGCTCGCCAGATCGACCGGCACATGCAACAACGAGCACGACGGCGCGATCCACAAGCGGTCCCCTAATCTCTGATGAATGGGTTCCAGCCAGTCTAGCACGGCGCTCAGGTCGCTTTTCCAGATGTTCCGGCCATTGATCACGCCAAGCGACAGCACCTTGTCCGCCGGCAACTGCGCGAGCACTTGCTCGACTTCGGCACGCGCGTTGATCGCGTCGATATGCAGCCCTTGGACCGGCAGCTTGCACGCGATGGCCAGGTTGTCCTGCAACTGTCCAAAGTAGGTGGTCAGCAGCAGCTTGGCCTTCGAACCCTTCAACGCGTCGTATGCCGTCACGAACGCTTGCTGCCATGTGGCGTCGAGCTCCGTGACCAGGGCCGGCTCGTCGATCTGCACCCACTCGACACCTTGCGCCGCCAGTTGTTCGAGCAGTGCTGCATAGACCGGCAGCAGGCGCGGCAGCAATGCGAGCTTGTCGGAGTCGCCCTTGGCCTTGCCGAGCCACAGATACGTCACCGGGCCAATGATGACCGGCCTGGCCTTCACGCCGAGCTTGCGAGCCTGCGCCAGTTGATCCAGCAGGCGCGACGCATCGAGTGCGAACTCAGTCGAGGCACTGAATTCCGGCACGATGTAGTGATAGTTCGTATCGAACCACTTGGTCATCTCGCCAGCCTGCACGCCGCAGCTGCAAGCCGAATCATGCGCGGAGCGGCCACGCGCGACGCGAAAGTAATTGTCCAGCGCGTCGCCATCGAAACCGCGGACGCGTTCCGGGATGTTACCCAGCATGAAGCTCGTGTCGAGCACCTGGTCGTAGAACGAGAAATCGCCGACAGGCACATGGTCGAGCCCGGCCTGGTTTTCCCAATGCCGCTCGCGCAGTTGTGCGCCCAAGCCGGTCAGTTCGTCGCGCGACGACTGGCCTTTCCAATAACTTTCCTGTGCGAATTTCAGTTCGCGTTTTGCGCCGATACGGGGGAAACCCAAATTGTGCGTCGTGACCATCGATGTGCCGCTCCTGAAGTGAACGGCTCGATAATAGGTTGCGTGGTTTATGAAATATAATGGTCTTTTCTCATTGATCGATTAGTTTCTTTCATGGACGCCACATGCTCGAACGAACCCATCTGGCCATAATTCGGGAAGTCGACCGTCACGGTTCACTGACTGCGGCAGCGAACGTGCTGTGCCTGACGCAGTCGGCGCTTAGCCATACCGTCAAGAAGATGGAACTGCAGCTCGGGACCGCCGTGTGGAGCCGCGACGGGCGCAGCCTTCGCCTGACCCAGGCGGGGCAGTATTTGCTGGCGCTCGCCAACCGCGTGCTGCCGCAAATGGAACATGCGGAAGAACGCATGAGGCAATTCGCGCTGGGGCAGCGTGGCACGCTGCGTATTGGCATGGAATGCCACCCTTGTTATCAATGGCTGCTCAAGGTGGTGTCGCCCTACCTCGCCCGCTGGCCCGACGTGGATGTCGACGTCAAACAAAAATTCCAGTTTGGCGGCATTGGCGCGTTGTTCGGCTATGACATCGATATATTGGTTACGCCGGATCCGTTGAGAAAACCCGGCCTGCGCTTCGAGCCGGTGTTCGACTACGAGCAGGTGCTGGTGGTGGGCCGGCAGCATCGGCTGGCGCACAAACCCTTTATCCTGCCCGTTGAACTGGCCGATGAGGTCCTGATCACGTATCCGGTCGAGATTGACCGGCTGGACATCTACAACCAGTTCCTCATGCCGGCGAACGTCATGCCGAAGCGGCACAAGGTCATAGAAACCACCGACATCATGTTGCAGATGGTCGCAAGCGGACGGGGCGTTGCCGCGCTGCCGCGCTGGCTCGTTGAAGAGTACGCGGATAAGGTCGCGGTGAGTGCAGTTCGGCTGGGCAAACAAGGCATTGCCAAGCAGATTTTCCTGGGCGTGCGCGAAACGGATACATCTATCGATTATCTGAGCGCCTTTGTTGAACTCGCACGCGGGTCGGACTGGAATACGACGATGGAAACAGAGCAAGCGTAGTGAGTTGGGGTGTCTCGGAGGCTCATGCGTGATATGACTTGGCGGCACAACACCGCTACGCGGGGCAAGGTCAGGAACTCAGTGAGCCAGCGGGAAAGTCAGGATGAATCGTGTTCCTTGCGGGTCGCTTTCTGCGTGTGCCCTGCCGCCATGCAGCTCCATGATCGTCCGCACTATCGCCAGTCCCAGCCCGGTCGATCCGCTCGTTGACGCACCGTTGGTCCTCGACGGATCAGCACGATAAAACCGGTCGAAAACGCGCTCGAGCAGGTTTGCGTCCAGTGGAACGCCTTCATTCGCCACTTCAACGCACACCGCGCCGTCGCGTTCGGCAACGGACAATATGATCTCGGCGTTACGCGGCGTGAAGCGCACCGCGTTCGCCAGCAGATTGCTGACCGCACGCCGGAAAAGTTCAATATCCGCCTTCAATCTCGCGTGCCCCGTCACGCGGATTCGAATACCGGCGTCCTCTGCTATCCCCTCGAAATAATCCGCTATCTTCAAGAGCTCTTCGTCGACATCAAACTCGAGCAAGTGCCGGGAAAAATTCGGATGCTCGGCGCGGGCGAGAAAGAGGACATTTTCGATCATTCTCGAAAGGCGGTCGCACTCTTCAAGATTCGATGCCAGCAGCGCCTGGTATTCCTCACTGGAACGGGGTCGCGCAAGCGCAACCTCGGTTGAGCCGCGCAAGTTGGCCAAGGGCGTGCGCATGTCATGGGCCAGGTCTGCCGTAAATCGCGAGAGCCGGTTGAAGCCATGCTCAAAGCCGGAAAACATGCCGTTGAGCGAGGCAATCAGCGTTTCGAGTTCTCGCGGCACCTTGCGCACCGTGATGCGGGCGCTGAGATTTTCAGTCGTAAAGTCGGTGGCGCTGCGCGAGATCTCACGCAGGGGCCTGAGGGACTGGCGAACAAGCAGGTAACTCATCAAAAACGCCAGCAATGCGCCTGCGCCGCTTGCGAGGAAAAGTCGATCGCGATACCTCTTTAACAGCAGCCATCGGTCGGCCACGTCGCGCATCACGACTATCTTCACGGTCGAACCATCAGTGAGTCGCGCCCCGGTGGCAACTTGCCGGAATGGCGTGCCGTCGCTTGCGGTCAAGGCCGTGATCGACGCCGCTGTAATCTGCTCCGTGGGATCCAGCTGGACCGCCGGCCACGCAATGCCGAGAGCCGCCTTGGACAAGTTATGTTGCATGAGAACCTGGCCGGACGAATCGATCATTTCCGCCGATAAAGCCCCGTTGCCCAGCACCTGGGTTTCCAACCGCTCCCGATGCTCCGTCAGGTCACGCGCGTTGGCCAGCTCCTCCGTCAGGCGGCGCATGTGCCGCGCCGCCAGCACAATGTCCTGATCGTCCTGCGTACTGACCTCGTGCGCCAGCACCGTATAAACGTAGCTTCCGACCAGGGCGAATACCGCCAGCGTGGTTCCGGCAAAGGCCAGTGCCAATGTCGCCGTCAACGACCGCGAACGCGAACGCATCAGTCGTCCTCTTTGGTATCTATGACGTAGCCCACGCCACGTACTGTCTTGATGAGTTTGACTTCGAAGTCATCGTCTATTTTTGCTCGCAGCCGGCGAATGGCGACCTCGACCACATTGGTGTCGCTGTCGAAATTCATGTCCCAGACATAGGATGCAATCTGGGTGCGGCTCATCACCTCGCCCTGCTTGCGCGCAAGCAGTTGCAGCAGCGCGAACTCGCGAGGAGTCAACTCTATCCGCTTGCCTGCACGGCGGACCTTGCGGCGCGTTACGTCGATTTCCAGATCCGCAACCGTCAGCGAATCGTGCTCCCGTGGCGGTCCTCTGCGCGCCAGTGTGCGGACCCGCGCGAGCAGTTCGACAAACGCAAACGGCTTGACCAGATAGTCATCCGCGCCCAGTTCGAGTCCATGCACGCGGTCGCTTACGTCGTCACGAGCGGTAAGGAACAGGACGGGGGTCGCTTTCAGGGTTCGAAGATTCTTCAGGACACTCCAGCCGTCCATGGTCGGCAGCATCACGTCCAGCACGATGACGTCATACGTATCCTCTCTTGCCAGGATCAGGCCTTCCGCGCCGTCGGCCGCCACATCGACAAGAAAGCCGGCCTCTTCCAAACCTTTCTTGATGTAGGCGAGCGCCTTTTGCTCATCCTCAATGACCAGAACCCTCATGTTGACGCCTCGCTGCAACGTTTTATTTACCCGAAAGAATAGTACGCCACCCCATTTTATTTCGATCCACCGTTAAAACTCCGCGATGTTTCAGTGAACGCGCATGAAAGCGTGTTTCATTGGTCGCTGTCAAACAATGGAGCGGGCGGTGAATCCGATCCGAGTGAAACCAGACCCCATGTTGCAACAACCAACATGACTGGATCCCCATTATTTGATTACAAAATTGATAGGTGACCATGTTGTCGCCGGTCTGCTCCATTGAGCTGCGCCACACGGTACGGGACGAAATCAGTCCTGTGCGCGTCAATGGAGATGACGGCGACGGCACAGGCCCTGAGCCACACCACTTAGTGATGGGAATAGGTGTTGCAGAAGCTGGCCGGACCGGCGCAGGTCGGGCCCATGGCCGTGTGCATCGAGACGCCTGACGACGAAGTGCCGTTCTCCGCCACGCCGCCGTAGGCTTGCGTCGCCTGTTGCTGGCCGTTCTGAGCCGCAACCTTCGCTTCGGCAGCCTGGATATCGTCCGGGTAGTTGATGTCGTTACGCGCCGGGTTGTAGCCCGCCTGTTCAAGACGCACGAGATCTGCACGGACTTCAGCGCGCGTCACGGGAGCATTCGATTGTGCGAGGCTGAGGACCGGAGCGGTCAACGAAGCAGCGGCGAGAGCGAGACAAACAAGAGCTTTTTTCATGATGGCTATTCCTTCAATGAGTATGATTGATCAACGGGCAACCTTGCCCTGAAACAGATGAAGCTGTAGCTGCCGGAATGCGATGACAAGCCTGGAAAGTGCGGCCGATCGACTCGTCCTTGTTTCGGCATCCTTACTTGATTGAATCCAAATTTCTGTGTCCATGCAGTGCAAACACATCGGTATTGCTGCTATTCCGGGATCGACCTTCCTGGCTGGCCACAGGTGCAATTCCGGTGGCTTGCAAACAGTATTGGCCTGCAAGCTTTGCGTAACACTGACATCGGCATTACCAAATTGTTATCTTGGTGTGGAAAGGCTTGGGGAAAGCGGATGCGGGGCGATTCCCCGCTCGATACATCGCGAAGGGGACGCAAGAGGAGGGGGGGCGCATCGTGAGACAGGTGCGCTTTCCGGGCCTTTTTGTACTATAAATCCCCCAAGGCAGGTTTCTCCGGTACTGGGCGCGTTGCTGGCGCGCCTGTGCGCGCGATCGCGCTTCGGGCGCATTCCCCACGCCGGTCGGTGTACACACTTTGATTCCCACGCCGCGAGCCAAGGGGGACAAAATGGTAGCAAACGACGGTACGCGGGCGGTCGATCCCTCGCAATATATCGCTCAACATCTGCAGCACTTCACCGGGTCCGGACCGTCCGCTTTTGCTGCCGGAGATTATGCGCGAACCTTCGTGTGGAGTACCAACGGGCTCGTTGTGGCGGTCGTACTGCTTGTCGTCGTCACGGGCCTTGCGGCGCTCACGGACCGGGGGTCTCTGTTCAGGCTCAACCCGGTCATGGGCTTCGGCAAGCGCCTGTACGTATGGTGGTCCTGCGCCTGGCGCCAATGGTTCGCGAGTACGCTGTTTTTCTTCACCGGCGTAATCGCGTTCCACTCCCTGGTTGCAAAGGCAACCCTGCCGCTCATGGGATTCACAACGCATCTGATCACGTCTGGCGCAACGAGGACATCGCCCGCATGGCCGTTTGCGCTCATGGAGATACCAGTCGTTCTGGCCATCCTGATCTACCTTCTGCTGAGCCTGCCGCTTGCGGGATACATGGTACGAAGCGGACTCGTTGCGCACGCCATTTCCGAGACTGAACGCTTCGGTCTCTGGCGAGCAACGTTGCTAGGCGTGACCACCTATGCGTGGTCCATCCCGGGCGGTCTGCTGATCGCCGAACTGGCCATTTGGTTTCCCCATCATGTCGCCGAGATGCTTCGCGGGCTATGCCTCGTGGCTTGGGGCATGTACATCGTATTACCGCGCCAGCTGCGCAGGATGACGCGGCTCGACCAGCCCGGCTAGCACATTGCGGTCATCCACGTGCTCAGTCCGGCATCGCGTTATGGTCCCCTAGCGGTCTGGCTGGCCAGTCAACCCAGCGGTCCACACGGGTAAGTTCGTGCGCTTCGTTGAGCGGGTAACGGATACGGTTGTCGTCGCGCGGACGTTCGCCGATCACCATCAGCCTCACTTCATCCTTCGTATTGTTAATGAAGGTGTGGCAGATTCCGGTGCCAGCCGGAAACGCGACGGAATCGCCTTCAGCAATGGGATGCAGCACGCCGTCGATCCAGACGTCGGGCTTGCCCTCGAGCACGTACACAAACTCCTGCTCGGTTCTTTCGGCGTGCGGATATGACGTCCGCCGTCCGGGCAGAAGCCTCACGTGATGAATGCCTATACGTGTGATGCCGAGTGCTTCGGAAAGCGGCGTGTCCAGCGCCATTGGCTCGGTATCGCCGCGATACGAATGCGCATCCGGTTGTTCGAGTTCAGTCCAGTGTTTAATGAAATCCGGCCGGCTCATCGGCTGTTCTCCTTTAGGGCAAGTATCGATAATAGCGAGTCGGGAGCGGACGTCAGCCGTGACTCGCGATTGATCTCCGCGCATGGCCGCCCCGGCCGAAAAAGCAACGTTCATAACCGCGAATTGAACGGCAAATTCCCGGGTAGAACCGACATCTCAATGTCCGAGCACCGGTGCGGGTGAATGACGCTTCATGGCCGGTGTCTGCCTGACACGGTCGGCGCAACTCGGTTCCGTTATGGCCGAGCGTAAGTTGCGTAAAGAGGCGGCTTATCGAAGCGATGGCGAGCAGGTGAGCCGCCAGCCACGCGGTGTGCCGCAACATGCGATACTTTTTATCCCGCTATCCCTACCGTGTGGTGCAACTGCCGCGCGGCCCTCGTCAAAAGGAACGTCATGCCATCCGCTCACACTCCCTCGTCCGCACCCGTTTGGTTTATTACCGGCTGCTCGACCGGATTCGGCCGAGAGCTCGCACTCGCCGTCCTTGATAAAGGCTGGCGTGCTGTCGTGACAGCTCGTCAACCCAGCTCCCTGGCAGAATTTGACGAGCGCTACGGTGACCGTGCACTGGTACTCGAACTCGATGTAACCCAGCCCGGCCAGATCAAACACTCGGTTGAAAAAGCCCTGCAGCAATTCGCTCGTATTGACGTGTTGGTCAACAATGCCGGCTATGGCTACCTGAGCGCCATCGAGGAAGGCGACGATCAGGACGTGCGCGAAATGTTCGAGGTCAACTTCTTTGGCGTCGCTAATACCATCAAGGCCGTGTTACCCGCGATGCGAGAACAGCGCGCCGGGCACATCGTCAACATCACGTCCGTAGGCGGCCTGATCGGCAATCCGGGAAGCGGCTACTATGCCGCCAGCAAATTCGCGGTGGAAGGCCTGAGCGAAGCGTTGGCTGCCGAGACGGCCGATTTCGGGATCAAGGTTACGGCGGTTGAACCCGGGCCGTTCCGTACCGATTGGGCAGGACGTTCGCTGAAGCAGGCTAAAAAGCCGATCGAAGCCTACGAGGCGGGCGCCGGCAAGCGCCGCGCAACGATCTCGGCCGGTAGTGGCAAGCAGCCAGGCGACCCGGCGCGCGCGGCCCTGGCTATCATCGCCGCGGTGCAGTCGCCAACCCCTCCGGGCCATCTGATCTTGGGCAGCAACGGCCTGGAGCGTGTCAAAATCAAGTTGGACGCTCTACGCGCCGAGATCGCCGCATGGGAAGCCACGACCATAAGCGCCGATTTCCCTGGCTAAACAGATCCATGCGATAGATCCACACGATTGCCGGCTCGATTCCAGTTCGATCAGACCGCGGGATCGAGCGCCCGACGCCGGTCCATTTCTGCAGGCTGCCGATCAGAATCCTTAAGGGTAACTAACGACCCGCTATAGTCCCCTCGGCAAGGATGCTCCAATGTCTCAGGACGGGTTCAACAACGGCCGTTCGCTTCCGCGCGCGACGCAACATCGGACCCGTCAACAGGGGCGACCGGAATCTTGCCGATCATCAAAATGAGACCGGTTTGCGCGAGCATTCGATGCGCCTCGCGATAACGTGCACAGCCAGCGTAATCAAGAGACCGGTCGCACTGCCGGCCGCTACGTTGATCAGACGCTCGCTAGCGAAAATCCACGACTGCCCGGCAACCACGAATGCCATCGCGGCGCAGGCGCAACGCGTGCCGAATGCCATAACGTAGGGCCGAATACAGACGAGTGTCAGCAACGCAGCGAGAATAACCAGGTCTCGCACGAAATAGTCGTGGGGGACCAATAACCCGACGAAGATACCGGCCGGCACGCCTACGATGGCCCCCGCGATACGATTCCGGAACTTGACTCGGGCGCTCGCCGCACTGCCCGTCACCACGCTTGCCGCTGACCAGATCATCCATTGTCCGCGCTCGATATGCCTCCACTCCACGAGTGCTGCTGCGAGGCCTACGGCGAGTGCTATTGCGATCATCGCTTCGACGTACGGAACACGATCGCCACGCTCTGAACGCTTCGACCATTTCGCATAGTGCGCTAAATATGAAACCTCTGGACGGCGTTCGCGGTAGTGATTAATCGAGGAAATCAGCAGAACCGGCAAGAAAGCAGTCAATACGAAGGGAAGAAGCTCGAACCCGCGATGAATAAGTGCCGATTGCCTCACTCCTTCGGCGCTCTCGCAGGCGAGGTAAAGCACCGGAATGAACGTATAGCTACCGAGTGAGCGCAACTCGCTTCCCCGTGCGGTCACCAAAATCGACCCCATTGCCATTAGGGCAGTGGCTACGACAAACAGTGGTGGATACGCAAGCGAGGCCATCAATACCAGGAAGCCCGCTCCGATGGTTATCCCGTGGGAAATAACCCCGAGCGGAGCGAGATGCGAGCGATCCACTGCGATAGCGGTCGACACCGTCACCAGCGAAACGAGCAACCACTTTGTCTGACCGGAAACCAGCGCGAGGACGATTAACGGGAAAAGGGCCGTCAACGTGCGAACAAGCGCCTTGCTATCGATAGCAGCCCCAATGCGCGACACGGCCGATCCGACAACCTCGTAACGATTTGTTTGCGTCGGCGAAGCGTCGGTTATACGGTCAACTGATTGTTCGTCGTACCTTGATTTGGACATCCCGGAACTCCTGCACTGAATCTTCGTACTCTGCTGCTGCCCTCTCGCGTGTGCGGACAGGTCGATGTACAAATCCGCGAGTTGACTCGATCCGATCGGTCGTTCCAGGTGAAAGGCGTACCGACCGACGCACTTTCCGGCCTGTCTGCGGCTGCGCATTCGGGCCCTCATGCCCCTTCGTGGACCAGTGTCAGTCCGCGAGTGCCTGGATCACGTCCTCGGACTGACGCACCAGGCCGAGTCTCGGAAAAATGTAATTAACCGACGCGTGATGATGCTCAGCCGTGGCGCAACTCATCGCATCCTCGGCGAGCACGAGTGTGTAGCCAAGTTCATAGGCAGCTCGTGCCGTCGACTCCACACCGATATTCGTCGAAATTCCGCCGAGCACAATGGTCTTGATGCCACGGCGGCGCAATTGCAGATCGAGTTCCGTGCCGTGAAATGCGTTCCACTGCCGCTTCGTGATCTTGAGATCATGCTCGGCGGCTTCGAGCGCTTCGGGGAAGTTCCACCACGTCGACGGAAGTCCGCCGGCAGGAAGCGCCGCGGGCTGGTCGACGGGTTGCTTCAGCGCGTCGCCGAAATCGTCGCTCCAGCCTACGCGTACCAGCACGACTGGCGCACTGAGTTCCCGAAAGCGCTTCGCGAGCTTCGCTGAGGCCGTCAGCACGGACTCGGCGCTACGAGGGGCCTTCCCAAAACCAAGGATGCCCTGTTGGAGGTCGATCAGAACGAGTGCCGTAGTTTTGGAGTCAAGTTTCTGCAACATCTTTTGCCTTCCATTGAAGTTAGTGAGCCAAAGGTGTATTGTGAGGCTCGTCTCACATATCTATTTTATGAGCATGTCCTCACAAAAGTCAACCGCAACATTGCGTGCCGAAAGCGGGCAAGCGAAAGCCCCACAGCGTGCACGCGGTCACGCACGGGTCGCAGCGCTGCTCGAGGCAGCGGGTACCGAATTCGCAGACAAGGGATACGACGCAGCAACCATGACGGCGATTGCCTCCCGCGCGGGCGCATCGATTGGCTCGCTGTATCAATTTTTTCCCACCAAGGACCGGATCGCGGGTGCGTTGCTCGAAAGCTATCTGAACATACTCGCAGAGACGTTCCACAAGCTGCGCGAGGCTGCGCCGTCTCTGGACGTATCGCTGCTTGCGAGCCGGTTGACGAGAACGTTCGTGAAGTTCCGCGCGACCCATCCGGCGTTTGCGGTCCTGGTCGAGACCTACAGTTACGCTCTGCCGGGCACCATGAGCATCCGCGAAAGTCTGCGTAGAGAGATCGAATCCGTGCTGGCTGAAGTGGCGCCGCATCTGGCACCTGCAGAGATCGCCGTCCGTGCCGCCGTGATCCAGCAGATCATGAAGGCGGCCGTCGCAGTTAATGGCGATACCTCCATAGCCAGTCGTAAAGCTGTCATGGACGAACTGGAGGGCCTTATGCGTCATTACCTGCAGGACGCGATCCAACGTGCGAACCTGGATACCCTCACGTCTTCATAAGTCTCCAATGGCTGGGCAGGTACCATGGCGCTACTCGTCAGCTATCGACCGAATGCGCGACACCCAACGCCCCCATCAGCTTCAGCGCATTCCTCTGCCCCTGGTCCTCGTAGTTGGTATTAAAAATCACATGCGTCAATTCGACCGCTTTTGAAATCTCGATAATCTGGCTCGCGATTGAATCGAGTTCGTCGTTGTTGTACTCGTAGTTGAATCTCGACGACGATACAACCGCGCCTTTGATATTCCACGTGTCCTGATTGCGTCCATGCATGCGAATCAACGCCAGCCGCGGATTCGTTGTTTCCCAAACAGCAGGGATGCTGTTACTCGCCCCTTGCGGTTCATCCACCACCACATTCACCAGCCCGCGCTCACGCTCCATGGCCAGTGTGGAATCGCGGCGCTTTTCGTCGAACCAGGTCTGGTTGCGAAACTCGACCGCCATGGTGTAGCCGTCCATTGCGCTCATGACGTCCGCGCAGTGCTCGACATGCCGGATGCCGTGGGGATTGCAGATCACCCATGGCGCGAACTGGAAATGCACGGCGCCGAGCTTGCCGGCGGCACGAAGCGGCTCAACAGCTTCGAAATACCGGCACCATAATTCCTGCTGCAACTCGTCCGGCAGATCCTTGTAATACAGGCTCGTCTTGCCGTTCTGCGGCAGGTTCGGCTGGATGTCCGGCGGGAACGTGTCGCGTGCGGTCTGATGCCCCGTGAACAAGCGGAACGCCTTGATGTTGAACACGAATCCGGGCGGTGTCCGTTCAGCCCACAACACCG
Source organism: Caballeronia udeis (assembly GCF_001544555.2). Taxonomy (GTDB): domain Bacteria; phylum Pseudomonadota; class Gammaproteobacteria; order Burkholderiales; family Burkholderiaceae; genus Caballeronia; species Caballeronia udeis. The sequence goes on from NZ_FCOK02000012.1 coordinate 143,709, forward strand.
AATTCGCGGCGTTGGGCATGCCGTAATAACTGGAATCGACCTCCACCAAAGGGAACACGGACGCGTAATAACGCAAGCGCGCCTCCGCGCTCGAACAGCCGGGCGGATAAAAACGCTTGCACTTGATCAGCGTGGGATCCGTCCACGAAGCCGTGCCAACCAGGATGGTCACTGCGCATTCTCCCTACCATTTCCACACCATTCATTCGACATATTTTTCTCCCCGCTTACTTCCCCGCTTACTTCCCCGCTCTCCTCCCCGTCTTTTAAAAGGGGCAGTTCAGGCTCGATCAAATTCAAGGTAAAATACTGTACATCCATACAGTGAAATTTACCATGTCCGCCCTGCTCAAGAACGTCGAAGACATCCACCCCGCCTTGTGGCGCGGGTCGCAGCTCGCGCGCTCGCAGGGGCAGACGGTCGACACGGGTTATGCCGTGCTGTCGGCCGAACTGCCGGGCGGCGGCTGGCCCCTGGGAACGCTGATCGAGTTGCTGGTGCAGCAGCCGGGCGTGGGCGAAGTCAGGCTGTTACGCCCGGCGCTCGCCGCGGTGAGCAAGCGTCCTATTGCCTTTGTGCAACCGCCTCATAATCCAAATTCTCTCGCTTTTGCGTATCTGGGTGTGCCGCTCGAGAAGCTGCTCCAGGTGCGTGCATTGAAACTGGCTGACGCGTTGTGGTCAGCCGAGCAAATCCTCAAGACCGGCAGTTGCGGCGCCCTTGTCTTCTGGCAGCAATACGCGCGCACGGAGTCGCTGCGGCGCCTGCACATGGCCGCGCAATCCTCTGAAACGCTGTTCCTGATGGTGCGCCCGCTCGCGAGCGCGTCGGACTCGTCACCGGCCACGTTGAGGCTGTGCGTGCGGCCGGCCGGCGACGGTATTGCTGTCGACATCATCAAGCGCAAAGGGCCGATCCGCGCCGAAAGACTGTCCGTCACCCTGCAACCCTCTCCCGTTCTGCTGAGTCCCCATGCCCGTGTACGTCGGCATACATCTACCCCGGTTGTCGCTGGAAGTGTTCCGTCCACGCTGGTCGCGCCGGCCTGAACACGGCTGCGTGGTCCTGGACCGCGACACGGTCTCTATCGCAGACCCGGGGGCTCGCGAGGCCGGCGTGTGCGTGGGCATGAAACGCGGCGGCGTCCTCACGCTCTCGCCCGACACCCTCATGTTCGAGCGCGAACTGAGCCGGGAAAACGACTTGATGCGCGAGGTAGCTTTTTCGCTGATGAAATTCTCCCCCATGGTCGCGCTCTGCGATGAGGAAACCATCGTTATCGACGTCACGGCGAGCTTGCGGCTCTTCGGCGGCATCGTGCGGCTGTGCCATCAGATGCGGGACATTGTCGATGCCATCGGCGTGACAGCGCGTTTAAGTACAGCGCCGACTGGCCAGGGCGCGTGGCTGCTGGCCAAAAGCGCCCACAGCGCTCACCTCGGCAAGCGGCGCGTGCTGAAAATGGCGTCGCTCGAACGCAAGCTCGGGACGCTGCCGTTCCACGCCGCGCCGGAAGTGCGGGCGTTTGGAGACTGGTTCACGGGGCTGGGCTGCAAGACGCTGAACGACATCCGCCGCCTGCCGCGTGCGGGGCTTAAAAAACGCCGCGGCGTCGCGCTGCTGGATTCGCTCGACCACGCTTATGGACTCGCGCCCGAACTGTATGAATGGCTAGCCGTGCCGCCCGCGTTCAGCGCGCGCATCGAGTTGCCCGATCGCATTGAACATGCGGAAGCCATGTTGTTTTCCGCGCGCCGGCTGATCGTGCAACTGTGCGGCTGGCTGAGCACGCAGCAACTGGCGCTCACGCACGCCACGCTCACGCTGGAGCACGAGCGCGGCCGCGATGCCATTGACCCCACCGTTATCCAGATTGCGCTCGCCGAACCAACCTGGCACGAAGAACATTTGCTGCGCTTGTTCAAGGAGCGGCTTGGCCGCACGGAACTCGTGGCTCCGGTGATCGCAATGCGTCTGAGCGCGGCAAAAATACAGCCCGCCGAACCGCCTACCGAGACGCTTTTTCCCGAACCCGGCGGGTCGCCTGAAGACCATAACCGCTTGCTGGAATTGCTGGTTGCGCGGCTGGGTGCCGAGAACGTGTTGCGTGCGGCGCCTTCATCGGATTACCGGCCTGAGCAGGCGAACCGATGGATCTCCGTCACCGACACCACCCATCCTCAAAAGCTTGAAGCCGTGCCGTCCGATCTGCCGCGCCCGGCGTGGCTGCTTGAAGAGCCGTTGCAACTGATGATGAAAAGCCATCGGCCGTTCTATGGGTCGTCGCTGAAACTGGTGTCGCCGGCTGAGCGCATTGAGGCGGGATGGTTCGACGGCGGTTTGACAAGTCGCGATTATTTCGTCGCGCAAGCCAGCGATCAAAGTTGCTACTGGATTTATCGCGAGCGGCCCGGCAGTGCGGAGGCCGAAGATCCGCGCTGGTTTCTCCACGGTCTGTTTGGATGATGCGCCGTGGATACCACCTTCTCCATGCTGCCCGCGTATGCGGAGCTTTTCGCGTTTTCCAACTTCACGTTCCTTCACGGGGCATCGCGTGGAGAGGAGCTGGTCGCACGGGCGGCGCAACTCGCTTATGCCGGTCTGGCAATCACCGATGAATGCTCGCTCGCGGGTGTCGTACGCGCGCATGTGGAGGCGAAGAAACTGAATTTTCCGCTTGTGATTGGCTCGTATTTCAAGCTCGTCAACGCGGATCTTTCGCCGGCCTTCGGACTCATTTTGCTGGCGATGAACCGCAATGGTTACGGCAATCTGTCCGAGCTCATCACCATTGCCCGCATGCGGTCGAAAAAAGGCGCGTACCTGCTCACGCCGAACGATCTGGCACGGCCCGATAAAGAGTTTGCGCACTTGCGCGGCATGCCGGATTGCCTCGCGATCCTGGTGCCCGATTTCCCCGCGAAGCAGGCTGCGCTCGATGCCCAGATCGAATGGCTCGACACCACGTTTCCTCAACGCGCGTGGGTTGGGTTGACGCTGCACCAGCGCGCACTCGATGACATCCACCGGGGGATCGTCGAGCACGTGGCTGCGTTTCATAAGGTGCCCGTGGTGGCGACCGGAAACGTGGTGATGCACGTGCGGTCGCGCAAGCCGCTGCAGGACATCATGACGGCCATTCGCATTGGCAAGCCGGTATCGGAATGTGGTTACGATCTCGCTCCGAATGCCGAGCAGCATCTGCGTTCCAGGTTGCGGCTCGCGAATCTCTATCCGGAATACACGCTTGGCGAAACGCTCAATGTGCTCAAGCGCTGCACGTTTTCACTGGATGATCTGCGTTACGACTATCCGGACGAGATCGTGCCGGCAGGTTATACCCACGCCGCTTATTTGCGGCAGGAAACCTATATTGGCGCGCATCGGCGTTTTCCGCTCGGCATTCCGCACAAGGTGCAGGCACAGATAGAACATGAACTCGAGTTGATCGAGCATATGAAATACGAGGCGTATTTCCTGACCGTCTACGATCTCGTCCGCTTTGCCCGCGGCGAAAACATTCTTTGCCAGGGGCGTGGTTCCGCGGCGAACTCCGCCGTGTGTTATTGCCTTGGCGTAACCGAGGTGGACCCGGCGCGCGGCAACATGCTGTTCGAGCGGTTTATCAGCAAGGAGCGTGGCGAGCCGCCGGATATTGATGTCGACTTCGAGCATCAGCGGCGCGAGGAAGTCATCCAGTACATCTATCGTAAATATGGGCGTGATCGCACCGCGATTGCGGCGGCGGTGTCGACGTATCGGCCGCGCGGTGCATTGCGTGAAACGGGCAAGGCGCTTGGGGTCGATGCGCAGATTGTGGATCGCGTTGCGAAGTCGCATCAGTGGTTCGACAACGGTCATGACTTGCTGCAACGCTTCGCTGAATCCGGGCTTGATCCGGAGAATACGCTGATTCAGTCGTGGGCTTCGCTGGCCGCGCAATTGCTGAATTTTCCGCGGCATCTGTCGCAGCATTCCGGGGGGTTTGTGATCAGCCGGGAGAAACTGACGCGGCTGGTTCCTATCGAAAATGCGGCTATGGTGGATCGCAGCGTGATCCAGTGGGACAAGGACGATCTGGAAGCGCTGGGGCTTTTAAAAGTCGATGTACTCGCGCTCGGCATGCTCTCGGCCATTCGACGCACGCTCGATATTGTCTCGGAGAAACGCGGCGAGCGCCTCGAGATGCAGGACATTCCTCCCGACGATAAACCGACCTACGACATGATCTCGCAGGCGGACACTATCGGCGTGTTCCAGATTGAATCACGTGCGCAGATGTCGATGTTGCCGCGACTGCGGCCGCAGAAGTTTTACGATCTGGTGATCGAGGTCGCGATCGTGCGGCCGGGTCCGATTCAGGGTGGTGCTGTGCATCCTTATTTGCGGCGGCGTCAGGGCTTGGAGCCAGTGAGTTTTCCAAACGATGATCTGAAGGTCGCGCTCGATAGAACCTTGGGTGTGCCGATCTTTCAGGAACAGGTCATGCAGATTGCAATGATCGCCGCCGATTTCACTGCCGGCGAAGCCGACGAATTGCGCCGCGCGATGGCCGCCTGGAAACGCAAAGGCGGCCTGGAGAAATACTACGATCGCATTGTGAGTGGCATGACCAGGAACGGTTATAAAAAAGCCTTTGCCGACGCCATCTTCGAGCAGATCAAGGGCTTCGGTGAATATGGTTTTCCTGAAAGTCATGCGGCCAGTTTCGCGCTGCTTGTGTATGTCAGCAGTTGGTTGAAGCGACATGAACCGGCGGCGTTTCTCACGGCCATGCTGAACTCGCAACCGATGGGTTTCTACTCCCCCTCACAACTCGTGCAGGATGCGAAGCGCCATGGCGTAGTGGTGTTTCCCGCCGACCTGACAGTGAGTGGCTGGGATTCGGTGCTTGAGTATCCGGATGAACGCAGGGGCGATGACAGCAGGCCTGCTGTGCGGCTGGGGTTATCGCTGCTTCGCGGGATGCGTGATGGTGCGGCGGAGCGTATTGAAACGGCGCGGTGTGTGCGGCCGTTCGAGAGCGTGGGGGATCTTGCGCAACGGGCGCAGCTTGATCGGCATGATCTGCAGGCATTGGCTGCTGCCAATGCGTTGACTTCGCTCGCTGGTAACCGGAGGGAAGCGTTATGGCAGTCCGTGGCCGCAGTGCCCGACAAGGACATGCTCAACGACGCACGTGTGGAAGATGTCACGCCGCTGCTTGGCGCGCCTTCCGAGGCCGACGATATTGTCAGCGACTACAAGGCCACGGGTTTGTCACTCGGACGTCATCCACTTGAACTGCTGCGTCCGGCGTTGCTTGAGCAACGGTTGATGTCGGCTGCTACGTTGCGTAGTTACAGGAACGGGCGATTGGCGCGCGGTTGTGGACTCGTGACCGTGCGTCAGCGACCTGGTACCGCGAAGGGCGTGATGTTTGTCACGATTGAGGATGAGACTGGGAATGTTAACGTGATTGTATGGCCCAGTCTGCTGGAGAAGCAGCGCCGCGAGGCGCTTGGTTCGACGTTACTGGCCGTGTACGGTACGTGGCAATGCGAGGGGGAGGTTCAGCATCTTGTCGCGCAACGGCTGGTGGATATGTCGTATCTGCTAGGTGGATTGACGAGCGTGAGCCGGGACTTTCATTGACATTTTTTGATCTTGTTTGATTATCAGCACTCCATTTAAATTGTCTTAGCGCAAGCCGGGAACGTTCTTATTCAACGTCTTGCTTGAAACGAACTATATTAGAGGATGATCTATCCACAGAAGGAGTTCGAGTATGAAAATCCGCATGTATCACAGCACCGTTGCAGGCATCGCAATTGCAATGTTGTTACCCATTTCGGCCGCTCATGCGCAACTCGGCAATCTGCTGAAGGGAGGTGGAAGCTCTGATGGGTCATCGTCCAGCGGGCTCAGTAGCCTGGGTAATATGGGTGGGATGACCAGTGGGTTGACCGGGTCATCGCTGACATCAGGCAGTACAAGTAATGTCGCGGGTGTGCTGCAGTTCTGTATCAAGAACAACTATCTCAGTGGGAATGGGGCTTCGTCAGTTAAAGACTCGCTGATGAGCAAGCTGGGGGGAACGTCGGCTGCGTCGTCGGATAGTGGGTATACCGCTGGGGCGGCGGGGCTTTTGAAAAGTGGTGATGGGCAGCAGGTTGATTTGAGTGGGGGTGGGTTGAAGCAGCAAGTCACCAAGCAGGTTTGTGACAAGATTCTTTCGCAAGGGAAGTCGCTCGTGGGGGGGTGATGGTTGGTTTGTTTTTTGGTTTTTTGGTTTTTTGGCTTTTTGGTTTTTTGGCTTTTTGGTTTTTTGGCTTTTTGGCTTTTTGGTTTTTTGGTTTTTCTGCATGTGCTGGGCACGCTGGCGGACCGGGTACTCAAATCGGAAAACATTCTTCCGCGCATACTTCCTTTGCCTGATCGTCCTGTGCGCCAGAAGATACCAACGAGCGATTGAGGTTGAGCCCGGGGCATGACAACGACGTCGTCGAACCTGTCAGGAGAGAGGATGTTCCTGCACGTTTCATCGATGTCAGTGCTGACTGCTTTGCGACGCTGCTTTGTTCCGGCTGCTGCGGCCCTCTGGATGTCCGTCCATGACTACTGGGCGAGGGTCATAGCTGCGTTACACAGCTATGGACCTCGCCCACCACTGTTCCCATCCGCTACGGGCTTCGCTAACGAATGGGAACGCGGTTGCCGGACTT
>NZ_FCOK02000013.1 GCF_001544555.2 Caballeronia udeis
GCGTAAATCGATCATCGTTGCCTGCTGGAAGCAAGCCGAGCTTTGGTGATGTCATGATTTACGTAATACTCAATAGTGCTGAAAGCAGCAACCCGGCATTGACCCCAACCGCCCACCGGCGCGAGCACCCACCCTTGATCAAGCCGCTTCCAGCTCCTGCCCGGCAGAAGCATGCAACAACACAGGAATAGATTTCGACGTAGGTGTCCCCGCGCCATCGGCAACACTTGATAACGGCACAAGCGGATTCGTTTCCGGGTAATACGCGCCAAGACAACCACGCGGAATGTCATAAGCGACAAGCAAGAAACTGTCCGCACGCCGTTTGACGCCGTCGTCCCAAACGCTCGTGATATCCACGCATTGACCTGCTTCGAAACCCAGCATCTCGATGTCGAGCTGATTCGCGAACAACACCCGCCGCTGGCCATACACCCCACGATAACGGTCATCGAGACCATAGATTGTCGTGTTGTACTGATCGTGTGAACGCGTGGTCATCAGCGTCATCAACCGCTCGCCATGAATCGACCGGGCGCGATGAATCGGCGTATCAAACGGGATACCGTGCACCAGGAATTGCGCCTTGCCGCTAGGCGTGATCCAAACACGGTCGCGCGATGCCACGCCAAGATGAAACCCGCCCGGATGCTTGAGCCGCTCGTTGTAATTCTCGAATCCGGGAATCACTTTCTCGATACCGTCGCGAATCAGCGCATAGTCGTTCGCGTGCGCGAGCCAGTCCACCTTCGTGCTGCCGAGCGTGGCTAGCGCCATCCGCGCAACGATCGCAATCTCCGACAACAAATTCGCCGAAGCAGGGCGGTTCATGCCATACGAAATGTGCACCATGCTCATGGAGTCTTCCACGCTCACGCCTTGAGCCACGCCGTTCTGCAGGTCGATTTCAGTGCGCCCGAGCGTGGGCAGGATCAGCGCGTCGCGGCCATGAATGAGGTGGCTGCGATTAAGCTTGGTCGTGATATGCACGGTCAAATCGCATGAGCGCATTGCTTCCCATACACGCGGCGTATCGGGTGTCGCGATCGAAAAATTGCCACCCAGCCCGATGAACACTTTCAGCTTGCCGGCGAGCATCGCTTCAATCGAACCGACGACGTCGTAGCCATGTTCGCGCGGCGGCTCGAAGTCGTACGCGGCGCCCAGGCGGTCCAGGAATGCTTGCGTCGGCTGCTCTTCAATACCGACCGTGCGGTCTCCCTGCACATTAGAATGCCCGCGCACCGGGCACAGCCCCGCGCCCAGCCGGCCGATGTTTCCGCGCATCATCATCAGGTTCGACAGGAGCTGCACGGTCGGCACGGAGTTCTTGTGCTGCGTAAGACCCATGCCCCACGTCGATATGACGGCACGGCCGCGCGCGTAGATATCGGCGAGTTGCAACACGTCCTCCATCGGCACGCCCGATTCCGCGACGATCTCATCCCAGCTTTCGGCGCGCAGGTCCTCGGCGAAGGCGTCGAAACCAACCGCATGCTCCGCGATGAACTCAATATCGAGCACGCGCGGCGCGCCTTTCGCGAGCGCTGCATCGTCGAGTTCGACCACGCGTTTCGCCACGCCTTTGATCAACGCAAAATCCCCGCCGATCTTCGGGCGGATGAACACCGAACTGATTTTCGTGCTGCCGCCGGTGAGCATCTCGACCGGATGCTGGGGGCTTGCAAATCGTTCGAGGCCGCGTTCACGCAGCGGGTTGATCGAGACGATCGTGGCGCCGCGCTTCGCGCACTCGCGCAGTTCTCCGAGCATGCGCGGATGGTTCGTCGCCGGGTTCTGGCCGAAGAGCAGCAGGGTATCCGCGTGTTCGAAATCCTCGAGCGTCACGGTTCCCTTGCCCACGCCCACGGTTCCCGGCAGACCCCGGCTGGTGGCTTCGTGGCACATGTTGGAGCAGTCGGGGAAGTTGTTGGTGCCGTACATGCGCACGAACAACTGGTACAGGAACGCGGCTTCGTTGCTCGCGCGGCCCGACGTATAAAACGCGGCGCGGTCGGGATCATCAAGGCGACTCAGGTGGTCCGCGACTAGCGCAAACGCGTCGTCCCAGGCAATGGGCACGTAACGATCACGTTCTGCGTCGTAGACAAGCGGATCGGTCAGGCGGCCATGCTGTTCAAGCTCGAAATCCGACTGCTCCATCAACTGTTCGACGGTATGTTCTTCGAAGAATGCAGGCGTGACGCGCTTGCTGGTGGCCTCGGCCGCCACGGCTTTCACACCGTTTTCGCAGAACTCGAACGTGGATGCATGTTCGCGATCCGGCCATGCGCAACCGGGGCAATCGAAGCCGTCCGGCTGGTTCTGGCCGAACAGCGTGCGGTAATTCCCGCCCGACACCTTCTCCTTGAGGAGATTGATGGCGACATATTTGAGCGCGCCCCAGCCGGCTGCGGGGTGTGTGTACGGTTCAATGCGAGGTTCGGGTTTTTTCACAATGCCTGCCACGGATTCATGAGGGTTTTCACCAGTGACCGAAGGCTACTGTGTTCCGAAAATGACTCGGTATACAGAAAAATAGATAGACGAGGAGTACAGTTGACGACTTGCCGGGCCGGCTGGCCGCCCGGCTCACTCTTTTTGCTCATTCACTCAACGTGACGCTCTACGAAAAATTGGCGGCCGAGATCGAGGAAGCCGTACGACGCGGGGTATTCGCCGTGGGCGAGCGCGTGCCGTCGGTGCGTCAGGCAAGCGCCCAGCATGGCGTCAGCATCAAGACGGTCCTGCACGCGTACGCGCTGCTGGAAAGCCGCGGCGTGCTGGAAACCCGCCCGCAGTCGGGTTATTTCGTACGCGAACTGCCTGCGGCGCACGCGGCGAGTCCGGTCGCCTCGCAACCGCCGCCGGTTGCATCGAAAGTCGATGTCAGCCGCCTCGTGCTCTCTACGCTTCGCTCCATCCGATCGCAGGACGCCACACCGCTGGGGTCGCCTTACCCGGACCCGTCGCTGTTTCCGTGGCGCCGCATCAACCAGTTGGCGAACGCCATCGCGCGGCGGCATTCAAGCTGGAACCTGATGGACGACCTGCCGCCGGGCAACCCCGAACTCATCCGCCAGATCGCGCGGCGTTACGCGGAGAACGGCGTGCCCGTGGACCCCGACGAGATCATCATCACCGTCGGCGCCACTGAGGCGATCAACCTGAGCTTGCAGGCAGTGGCGAAACCGGGAGATACCGTCGCGGTCGAATCACCGACCTATTACGCGATGCTCCACGCAATCGAGCGCCTCGGCATGCGGGCGATCGAAGTGCCGACGCATCCGGCTGAAGGCATCGACATCGACGCGCTCGTGCTCATCATTCGCGAACACCGGATTGCGGCATGCATGGTCATGCCGAACTTCCAGAATCCCCTGGGTTTCGTGATGTCCGATGCAAACAAGGAGCGGCTTGTCGGCCTGCTCGGCGCGCATGAAATCCCGGTGATCGAAAACGATGTGTACCAGGAGCTGTATTACGGCGAGGCCCGGCCGTCGGCGCTCAAGAACTTCGATAAAAAGGGCTTGGTGCTGCACTGTGCGTCGTTTTCGAAAAGCCTGACCGCGTCCTACCGGATAGGCTGGGCCATGCCCGGGCGCTACCGCCGCGAGGTGGAAAAGCTCAAGTTCCTGAACACGCTGACCACCCCTTCGGTGCCGCAGATCGCGGTGGCCGACTATTTGCGCCAGGGCGGTTACGACCGTCATCTGCGGCATGTGCGCAAGGTGTACCGGCAGCAGGCGCGGCTCATGATTGCCATGGTCACGCGCTTCTTCCCCGCCGGCACGCATACGTCCGTGCCCATGGGGGGCTATGTGCTGTGGGTTCAGTTGCCGGGTAATGTCGACTCGATGCAGCTCTATGAGACCGCGCTGGCGCTTGGGATCACGATCGGGCCAGGCACGATGTTTTCATCGCGCGATGCCTTCCGCCATTTCATCCGGCTCAACTACAGTTGTCCCTGGAGCGCACAGACGGAAAGCGCGTTGAAGATGCTGGGTGAAATCGTCGCCGGCATGGTGCGCGGGAAAACCAGGGACTAGAGACGAGGACCAAAACATGAACGAAAGCACGGAAGACGAGATCGACCCGGCACTGATCGCGATCCTCGCGCAGTTGTGGCGGGCGGCTCAGGAGACATCCGGGCGGGCGTGGTCGCTCGCGAAGTTATCGAAGCAATCGGGCGTGCCTATGAGCAGCCTGATTCGCCACCTGACCGCGCTGTCCGACGCGGCGTTGCTGGCTCCGTCCAATCCGGATGATCCGGAAAAGACCGGCGAAAATGCCACGACCCCACCCACGGCTGCACTAAGCGAAGCGGGCCGCGAGCTGTGCGTGCAGTTATTCGCCCAAGGACCCCCGGAGAGTGACAAATCGTGAACGAACGTGCACTTGCGCGAGCGCTATTGGCTGCCAATTGGTGATCAGCCGCAACATCACGCGAGTTATTGCGTTTTCGACGCTGTAGATGAGGTGCCCCTGTAAGGGATATCGAATTATTTTGTGTTTCGCTCGATTAAGGAAAAAACTCTCAAAAAGTGCGACTCTCGCGTATGAACTACCAATTTTTGCCGATTGCCAGCATCGGAAACGTTATTTTTACCGAAAACTCAAGTATCGGTAGATACCCCATGTCGTCCTTATTAAAAATTACTGATTAAATTCAATGGCTTACAAAAAGGGTCGCATTCTTCATATGTTTTAAGCTAAACACCAAATTGAAAGGTTGTTTCAGGAAGTCGCGAATGCTCCGTAATCGTGTTCATCGTTTATCACACTGGAGCGTTAGATGAACCTGAGTAACTTCAAGATAGGCACCCGGCTCGGCGCGGGTTTCGCGGCAATTCTGCTGCTGTTGTGCACGGTGGGCGGGCTGACGCTTTGGCAGGCGTCGCACATCTACGCCGGTACGCTGGAACTGGGCAACGACTGGCTACCCAGCGTGCAGGCTGCCGGCAGAATGCAGGCCTATGCCAACAACGCGCGCCGGACATCGCTGCGCTCGATCCTCGCTGTCGATCCGAAGGAAAAGCAGGAACAGCGCGCGTCGCACGACGCTTCCGTGCTCAAGCTTCAGGAAGTTTTCACGAAATACGAGAAGCTCGTGTCGTCGCCTGAAGAGCAGCAACTCTTCGACAACATCAAGAGCGCGTGGGCCCGTTATGCGGTTCTCGACGCGAAACTGCTCGACCTGGGCGACAAGGGTGAAGCCGGATTCAACGACGCTCGTGCGCTCTCCAGCGGCGAGGCGGGCACTGCGTTCACGGACATGCTCAAGCTGATCGAAGCGGATATCGAACTCAATCGCACCGGCGCCGAAGGGCAAGTCGCGCGCGCAGCATCGACTTATGACACAGCCATAGTGAGCACGGGCTTGCTGATCGCTGTCGCGGTGTTCGCGGGCATTGCGATCGGCTGGCTGATCACGCGCTCCATTACTGCCCCGATCGGACGCGCCGTCGTGATTGCCGAGACCGTCGCCCGGGGTGACCTGACCGCGAAGATCGAGGTGACGGGCAAGGACGAAGCCAGCCAGTTGCTGGCCGCCATGCGCCACATGAACGAACGGCTGGTCGACGTAGTGGGCCGCGTGCGCAACAGCAGCGACAGCATTGCCACCGGCTCCGCGCAGATCGCGGCAGGCAATACCGATCTCAGCCAGCGCACGGAAGAGCAGGCGGCTTCGCTGGAAGAAACCGCCGCGAGCATGGAGCAACTCACCGCGACCGTGAAGCAGAACGCAGAGAATGCATTGCAAGGCAATTCGCTGGCTGCCAGCGCGTCGGAGACGGCCGTGCGGGGTGGTGACGTCGTCAATCGCGTAGTCCAGACGATGAGCGAGATTTCCAGTAGCTCGGCACAGGTGGCCCAGATCATCACGGTGATCGAAGGCATTGCGTTCCAGACGAACATCCTTGCGCTGAACGCGGCAGTTGAAGCGGCACGGGCGGGTGAGCAGGGCCGCGGGTTCGCGGTGGTGGCGGGCGAAGTGCGGACGCTGGCTCAACGCAGCGCGTCGGCTGCCAAGGAGATCAAGGACTTGATCAGCGCTTCGGTGCAGCGCGTGAACGCCGGCTCGGAGCTGGTTGACGAAGCAGGGCGCACGATGGGCGAGGTGGTTCAGTCGGTCAAGCGCGTGACGGACCTGATGGGCGAAATCAGCGCGGCATCGGGCGAACAGCACACCGGTATCGAGCAGGTCAATCAGGCGGTCATGCAGATGGACGAGGTGACGCAGCAGAACGCGGCGTTGGTTGAAGAAGCGTCTGCCGCCGCGCAGTCGATGGCGGCTCAGTCGGGCACGCTGCGCGAGCTTGTGTCGGTCTTCCGGATCAGTGCTTCCGATCCTGTTGCACAGGCCTTCACGCCGGCGAAAACCGCCCCGGCAGTCAGCCGTCCGGCAAGCAGGATCAAGCCCGCGAAACGGGCGGTGGCTGCGCCCCGGATCGCACCGGTCGTGGGCAAGGATCCGGAATGGCAGACGTTCTGACCGTTTGAAATTTGAAGCTTGAAATCAAGCCGGCTGCAACGGACTGTGTCGAGTCCCTTGCAGCCGGCTTGATGCATTTGCGCCAGATCAATAGCTGGCTCGGCAGCTAGCTTAGTAAGCGCCCATGTAGTCGCGCTTGCCGATCTCGACGCCGTTGTGGCGCAGGATCGCGTACGCGGTTGTCACATGGAAGAAGAACTGCGGCAGGCCGTAGTGTTGCAGGTAGGCGCTGCCCGCCAGCTTCTTCTCTTTCGGCGTGCCCGGGCGCAGCACGATTTCCTTATTCTCGCTGCCTTCGAATTGCGCGGCTTCGAACGTGCCGATGTAAGCCAATGCCTTGGCCACCAGCGCTTGCAGATCGGCAAACGTGACTTCGGTATCGGGCCACGACGGCACTTCCACGCCGGCCAGGCGCGAGGTCACGCCTTTGCTGAAGTCAGCGGCGATCTGTACCTGGCGGACCAGCGGGAACATGTCCGGGAACAAACGCGCTTGCAGCAGCGCGTTCGGGTCGATGTTCTTCTCGGTGGCGTGCGTTTCCGCTTTCTTGAGCACATCGGACAAGGCGGTCAGCATTTGCTTGAAAACCGGGACGGACGTGCTGTACATGGAGATGGTCATGGTCACTCTTTCATTCAGTCAGTGTGGGGGTGCCGGTGCGAACCATACCGCGCCGGTTTGTTTTATCTTTGGACATACCTGGGGCAGGTGATTGAGCCTGCTTCGGAGCAAACCTTCGGAGCAACCCTTTAGAGCAAACTTTGAAGCAGTTGTGGCGTTTCACCCAGCCCGGTACCGCGCAAGATTATAAGCGCGCTGCGGCAAATGCCTTGCGCGCAGGGCTTCATCTTGTGTGGATGGAGCTCGAAGCCCGGGATCGGGCTGACCGTCGATAAGCCATGTGCACCCGGACAGCGTTCGCACGTATCCCTGGTGTAATCTGCTTGTCGCGCAGAAAACCTGCTTCGAACGGAACGGGCTGACTACGCCGTTTGCCGAACGCGGACCAACGGCCGTGCCGCCGGATCCGGTTGCACCCTGCAGCGATTTTTACTTCTTCAGGAGGAGACGCATGACTATCCGCGGGAATCTGGTGGGGATCATCTTGTCGCTGTCGGTAGCGAGCAGCGCCGCTTATGCCCAGAAGCTCGATTGCAAGAACGCTTCCGATCAGTCGACGCTCAATCAATGCGCCGACAAGGACTTCAAGGCATCCGATGCGAAGCTGAACGAGGTCTACCGTGCGCTGTCGGAGAAAACCAGCCAGAAAGGGAAGGCGAGCCTGCAAAACGCGCAGCGCGCATGGCTGGCTTACCGCGACGCGCAGTGCCGGTTCGAGACCATGGGCACGATTGATGGCAGCATTCATCCCATGGTCTATGCGTCATGCATGGACAAACTTACGCAGGCGCAAACGAAGCTGCTCGGTGCGCAATTGCACTGCGAGGAAGGCGACTTGTCATGCGGCGGTCAATAGCGCCGCAAGCAAAAATAGGGCAGCACCACGTCGTCAGGAGGCGCGTGCTGAATGATCGACCGGCGATCAACATCGAAACGGCAGGCAACACCGGTCCCTCGAAGCGTTGTTCAGCTTCGATTTCCCCGAGTGCCAGTCCAGATGACCGCGAAGGATTACGCCGTCTTACGCGGTCGTGTCCGCGGTAACTTTTGAATAGTCGCAAAACCCCCGGAAATCGCTCACCAGGATCTGCAATAACGCAGTGCCTTTCCGTCCGGTGGTCCGATAAAGCTCGCCGTCGCGGCGGCCAGCCTCCATGCCTTTGCCGAAAGCCTCGGAGTTCAGCATCACGCTGTCGACCGAATGACTGAGCGATGCCCGGCTCTCGGGAAAAATCAAACTGACGACGAGGCCGGTGGCTTCGGCCGGAACATCGGTGCCACCGATTTGCCAGGCCGCGCAGATCGGCATGCAAAATCCGTGAAAATAACCAACAAGTTTCGCCTCCAGGTCGGCGGGGAGGGTCTGGTAAGCAAGCTCTGAACGTGAAATGGTGGGAATGGTAAGGGATGCGACGATCGCCGCAATCTTGCGGGCGGTCGCCAGTTCTTGAGTTTCTTGCGACACTTCATGGACTTGATAGGGCCGTTGGAACATCGACGCCTCCTTGTGAACCTGGTTGGGCCTGGGTTTCTACGAACACGCCGGGCATGGGGTTGATGGAATATGATTCGTAACGCGGGAAACCGCGGTTGGGGCGGCACATTCTCCGTTGGAAACCCGCTCGCCAATAATGGCGTGTGCATAACGGCATGGCAAATGACCCCCGGGACGGTTGATAGCTAAGCGGGCAGTAGTGCTCTTCTAATGGAGGTTCGGCGGCGGGATGTCGGTCAGACATGAGTTAACCGTCAGATCAGCGGTTGCATCGAGGCTGATCCGGCGGGGCCAGGAACGAGAACCGTGTCCTCTATCTAGCAGGGAAGACCGCAACCACAATGACAAAAACAGAGCAAGCGAGCTGCGCCGGTATCGTGAGCCGTATCAAGCTCGGACTGTCAACGTCCGTTGCTGTCGCTTCGTGTGGCGCTTTTATTGCAGTTGTCATGATGGGCCTGTGCGGTGTGGTCCTGTACCAGAGCCGGCAGGATGCGCTGGACCATACCCGCGACACTTTGCGCGATGTCGCCGTCATCGCACAGCGCGATATCGAACGTAATCTCGAACTTTACGCGCTGTCGCTGCAAGCCGTGGTCGACGGGCTTCAGGAAGCGGACGTGATGGCCTTGCCGCCGCGCTTGCGCCGGGAGGTGCTGTTCGACCGCGCAGCCAGCGCGAAATATCTCGGTTCCATGCTGGTGATGGACGCGCGCGGCGACGTCGTTATCGACTCCGCCGGCGACACCCCAAGAGCCGGCAATTTCAGCGACAGGGCGTATTTCACGGTTCAACGTGACAACCCCAATGCGGGTCTCTACATCAGTGATCCCTACCGGTCTCGCCTGCGCAACGCCGCGCCCAGCATTGGCCTGAGCAGACGGCTGTCCAACCCCGACGGATCGTTTGCCGGGATCGTGCTCCTGGCGGTGAATATTGCGTATTTCCATGACTTGTTCGTCGGCCTGGCGCTGGGTCCGCACGGATCGCTTTCGCTGATCGGAAGAGACGGCTCCATGCTGATGCGGCAGCCGTACGATCCCGCGGTCATCGGGCGAAACATCAAGGACGCGGCCACTTTCCAGCGGTTTTTGTTGGCGCCGGAGGGGAGCTTCATCGAAAAATCGAGCATCGATGGCATTCGCCGCTTGTATTGGTTCGCCAACTTTCCGCATGCGCCCCTGATCATCATGGTGGCGGCGTCCGAGGAAGATATCTACGCTCCATGGCGCCGCCGGGCGCTGACGATCGGGTCGCTGATGGGTGTATTCGGCGCGGCGTTCATTGCGCTTTCCGTGTTGCTCGGGATGCAGTTGCGGCGGCGCATGCGGGCCGAGTCGGAGCTTGAATTGCTGGCGCGCACGGACGGCCTGACCGGGTTGAACAACCGCCGCAGTCTTGGCGAAATACTCGAACTGGAGTGGCGTCGCGCGAAACGCTCGCAAAGTGTGCTGTCGCTGCTGTTCGTCGATATCGACAGGTTCAAGGCCTACAACGACACCTACGGCCATCAGGCCGGCGACGACGCGCTGGCGGCTGTCGCACGCTGCATTGCCGACAACATCCGGCGTCCGGCCGACAGCGCTGCGCGTTATGGAGGAGAGGAGTTTATTGTCGTGCTTCCCGATACCGCGGCGCACGGTGCCTCGCTGATCGCCGAGAAGATCCGGTCCGCGATTTGCGCATGCCATATCGAGCACGCAGGCAGCGAGTATGGATGCGTGACCGCGAGTATTGGCGCGGTAAGCCGAGAGCCGCAGATGGACGACGATCTGACGACGGTGATCAAGGCTGCCGATGAAGCCTTGTACAACGCCAAGGCGACTGGCCGGAACAAGGTGTCGAGCGCTGAGGTGTGATGCGTCGGCTCACGGCCGCGGTGTTAGTCAGCCGCTTTCGAACGCGTTGTACGTCGCGGCCCATGCTACGAAGATTGACCGCGTGAGCGCATTCAGCTCCTCGGATATATCGACATCCGGGGCGTTGCCTGTCAAAGTCGCTTCGCCACGCGCTGAGGGTGACGTTGCGCGGAAGCATTCGACATTATGTGCCCAGTCCGGGCACACTATTGGAAACCAATAGCCGGTAAACTCCATCAGGCATCGGGCTCGCTGTGCGGCTCGTGCGGCCGGAACCCATGTCGGGTGTTCGGCGCGCGCGTTCAAGCACAGCCAGGATATTCTTGTCAGGAGCACGAAATGAATCCGCGTCAGCCAGTCGATATTGCCCGCATCATGTTTGTCATTGTCATCCTGTCTGCGTTGATGATCGGCAGCCTCTATGTCCTGCGGCCTTTTATTCCCGGTCTTATCTGGGCGACTACCATTGTGGTTGCGACCTGGCCCGTGATGCTGGCGGTGCAGCGCCGCGTCGGAAATCGCCGGTGGATTGCCACCGCGATCATGCTGATCATCCTGCTGGTCGTGATCGCGCTGCCGCTCTATGAGGCAATTTCAACCCTGGCCTTGCACGGGAGCGACATCATGGGGGCCATCAAGGGCCTGCCCCAGTACGCACTGGCGCCGCCGCCCGACTGGGTCGGCGAGATTCCGCTTGCCGGGCAGCGCGCTGCGCATGAATGGCAGACCCTGTCGGACGCGGGGCCGGGCGGCCTGCTGGCGAAGCTGGAACCCTATCTGACGATTGTCGCGCGCTGGATGCTAGGTCATGCGGCGGCCGTGGGCGTGTTCGTGATTCACATGTTCGTCACGATCATCATCGCTGGCATTCTCTACAGCCAGGGTGAAGCAGCGGCCCGCTTCGTCACGCGCTTCGCATCCCGGCTGGCGGGTCAGCGCGGCGCGGAGGCGGTCAAGCTGGCGGGACTGGCGGTTCGCGCAGTTGCGCTCGGGATTGTCGTGACGGCGGTGGCACAGTCCGCGCTGGGCGGGATCGGTCTGTGGATAGCCGGTGTTCCTGCTGCCGGCATACTGACCGCGGTGATGCTGATGTTGTGCCTGGCCCAGATCGGCCCGTCACTGCCTTTGCTCGGCGGGGTCGTGTGGCTTTTTGTGCATGGCTCAACCGTCGTCGCAATCGTGCTGCTGGTCTGGTCAGTTGCAGTCGCCATGCTCGACAGTCTGTTGCGGCCGATTCTGATCCGGCGTGGCGTGAACCTTTCGATGCTATTGATCCTGGCCGGCGTGTTGGGCGGCATGTTCGCGTTCGGCATAGTAGGTTTGTTCGTCGGCCCGGTCATTCTGGCGGTGACATCGACGCTCCTGGAAGCGTGGATCAGCGAACCTTCGCCCGGACCTGTCGTCGACGCCGCGCAAGCCGATCGAGTCACGACGACAGAGAATCCGAAGAACTTCTCCTAGCAGCGAAGGTTTGGGAAATACCTCCCGGTTCATGGCCGATAACATCCGCTATCCGCCATGAACCGGACTCACTTCCGGACTCACTTCCGGTGACGGTCCGTCTCCACGCGATCAGCGAGGGTGTCCCAGCCGTGCCTTCGTCGCGTGTATTTCGGCTTGCAGTTCGTCTATGCGCTGCAATAAGGACAGCGCCAGCGCAAGCCCTCGCTGGTCGAGTTCGAAATCATCGCGTAGCCGCCGTGCTGTTTTCACGGTGACGACATAACGAAGCTGGAACACGCGTGGCGGCGCGCCGGTGTCTACCGGCTTGATGATGCCGGTATCAATGAGGTCTTCAATTTCTTCAATCGATAAACCCGACACCTCCGCCAGATACTCAACCTGGCAAACATCCACGTCGTTAAGCCAGACCGATTCGCTCAATGGTGTGCTCATGGCTTTGCTCCTTACGCGAAATGTTTGCGCGGGTTGAAGGTCGACGCCGCTGCCAGTTGTTCCAGTAACTCGTGTTCACGCGCGCTTACCGTCTTCGGCACTTCTATCCTGACCACGGCATACAACGCCCCGACGTTGCCATCGGCTGACGCCAGCCCGCGCTTGGCGAGCCGCAATTTTTGCCCGGCGGTCGTGCCCGGTTTCACGTTGAGCTCCACCGTGCCGGCAAGAGTGGGCACGTGTACGCTCGCGCCCAACACGGCCTCCCAGGGCGCGAGCGGCAGGTCGATATAGAGGTCGTGGCCATCGGGCCGATAAAGCGGATGCGGCTGTAATGCAAGCGACACATACAGGTCGCCGGGCCGTCCGCCATTAAAACCCGGGCCGCCCTTGCCGGCCAGCCGCAGGCGCTGACCGTTCGCCGCCGATTTGGGAATGGTGATTCGAAAGGTTCGCGGCACACGATGCGCGAGGCCATTGGCGTCGTACTCGGGAAGCTCGGCGCTCAGTTCGATCTCGTCGCCGCGATGGATCTGCTCAAGCGTCACCGGCGCGGCGATCTCGTAGTCCTGCCCGGGAACCGGAAAGCTTTGTCTGCGTTGACTGCCGGCGCCACCGCCCCGGCCGAAGGCTGAGAAAAGATCGGCGAGATCGACGTCGTCAAGACCGGCATCGCCTGTATGGAAATGTTGCTGCCAGTCCGGTGGCGGCGTGAACGATTCGCCGGCCGGATGTTTGCCCAGGTTGTCGTAGGCTTCGCGTTTTTCCGGGTCTTTCAGCGTGGCATACGCTTCGGCGACGTCCTTGAACTTCGCTTCGTTGTCCGGTTCGGCGGAGACGTCGGGGTGATATTTGTGAGCGAGCTTGCGGTACGCCTTCTTGATGTCCGCCAGTGTCGCGGTGCGCTCGACTCCCAAGGCTTCGTAATAGTCCTTGAATTTCATTTGAAACCTAAAATAAAAGTGGAAGGAGTTTTCGTCTGAGCTGATGCGTGGCGACGGCGGGTATCGCATTTGCCTGGTCACCGCGTGGCCGCCGCGTGGTCAAGCCACTCAGCTACCTCGATCAATCACATCGCTAGAAGTGTAGGTCAATGCGGCGCAGGACGGGAAGTGGCTGACAAGGCGCTGACCACGAGCCAACTGCGTGTGTTCTTCAGCAATTCGCAGGCCAAGGACGACACGCCAGCGCTGCGTCAGATCGAGGTGACCACCATGCCCACCGAAATCACCAGCATGACCGCCGTCGCGATCCAGCCCAGCGCCCGCAACCAGCCCTTCGCCGCAAACTTTCCCATGATGTCCGGACGACATACTATTTTCATCATCACGAACATCACCGGCACGGCGACCACGCCGTTGAGCACGGCGCTCCAGTAGAGCGCCTTGATCGGGTTGATCGAGGTGAAATTGATTACCATGCCGATCAGCGTAGCCACCGCGATGGTCGCGTAAAAGGCCTTCGCTTCCTGCATTTTGCGCGTGAAACCCACTGGCCAGTCCCGCGCTTCACCAATCGCATACGCCGCCGATCCGGCGAGCACGGGTACAGCCAGCAGGCCTGTTCCGATCAGCCCGACCGTGAAAAGCAGCGCGGCGAACGGGCCGGCGACAGGTCTCAAAGCCTGTGCCGCCTGAGCAGATGTTTCAATATCGACAATACCGCCTGCGTGCAATGTCGCGGCCGTGGTCGCCAGGATGGCAAGCGCAACCAGGTTGGATAATCCCATACCGGCAAGCGTATCGACTTCGATACGATGCAGCGCCTTGGGACCCTGTTCAGGTGCATCGAATAGATCGAGTCGCCGGGGGTGCACGTGCATGTCCTCGACTTCCTCATCGGATTGCCAGAAGAAGAGGTAGGGGCTGATCGTGGTGCCGAACACCGCCACGACGGCAGTGAGATACGCCGATGTCCACACCGGCCGCGGCAGGAGCAGGTTGCTGGCGAGTTGGCCCCAGTTGACGTGGGCCACCGCCAGCACGGCGAAATACGCAAACAGCGACAGCGTGAACCACTTCAGCACCGCTACGTAGCGCGTGTATTGCAGCAGGAGCTGCATCGCGACGCAGATCACCGAGAACAGCAGCACATAGAGCCACTTGGGGCCGGGCAGCAACAGCGCAAGGGCGTCGGCCATGGCGCCGAGATCCGCACCCAGGTTGACGATATTCGCAATCAGCAGGAGCACCACGATCCACTGCAGCAGCCAAGCAGAGTAGTGCAGGCGCAGCACACCTGCTATGCCGTGTCCCGTTGTGCGGCCGATGCGTGCGCTGATCATCTGGATGGCGACCATTAGCGGGTAGCTGAACAAGAGCGTCCAGGAGAGTCCGTAGCCGAAAGCCGCGCCGACCTGACTGTAGGTGGCTATGCCGCTCGGGTCGTCGTCGGAGGCGCCTGTGATCAGGCCCGGCCCGAGGACGCCGAGCAAATGCGGTTTGGTGGGGCCGATCACTGGATCGCGGCCCTCTGCATCGTATTCCTGGGAAGGCTCGTCCATGATGGCGTGGTGATGTCAGAAGGAGGGGGTGGAGCCGTGCCCATTGCGCGGGCGCGGTTTTTTTGAAGGTCTGCCGGCGGCGATGCTTCCTGCGGAAAGCTCCACGATTTCCGACGTGATCTCCTCTTGCCTCAGCCGGCGAAAGTCGCCGGTCAATGCTTCAAGTTTGTCGTGCACGTTCGTGCGCGCGGCGATCATCGCCCGCATGCGCGCTTCGTTTTCAGCCGCGAATGACAGCATGATTGCCTCGCAAAGCTGCGCGAAGATGTATTCCTCCGCAAGCTGCGATAACAGGCGCCGCGGTGCGAGCGTAATGAGTGGAGGGTTGCCGCGTACGGTTGCCGATGAGGTGGTCGATGAAGTGGCGGAGAAGCGCCCATAGTCAAACGGCAGCAGCGCCTGCTCCACGATCTCGACGGTAGCCGTCGGGTTCGGCGTCGCGTGGATCACGCTCACGCGAGTCGTCCGCCCGGCGACCATGCGTTGGAACAGGACGCCTGTAAGGCGATCGGCGAGCGCGGGCACTTCGTCGGCATGGGTGATCATCGGCGCGGACCAGCTTATGTTCAACCCGCGTTCCGTCGCCGCCACGATTCCGCGGTCGCCGAGCATCAGGTATTCCGTCGACGAAGCGCGCTCGGTGCCTGTACTCGATGCAAACGCTGCATCGATCAGATGCTCGTTGAACGTCCCGACAAACCCCTGTTCCGCGCACAGGACGATCACCATGGCCGCATCGCGCCCGGCTTTTGCGGTTTCGTTCGACGCGTGATCGTCGATCAGCAGCAGCGCGTCGCCGATCGCCGCACCAACAATTTGCGCGCAGGCCCGAATGCCATCCAGACGACTGCGCGCTTCACGCGAGCGGGCCGCCGCAATGCCACGCATGGCCCCGACCACCGATTCGAGCCCGTGTACGCCATTCATGCGCGCCTGAACTTCGCTGAGTTTATTGCTCATGTCGAGGTGGCCTCGGGGTTGGTTGCCTGTGTGACTTCAGCCGCAGGCGCCGTGCCAGCTTGTACTGCAAGATCGCGTACCGTCGCGACGAGCCCGGTTAGCGTGGGGTCATCGAGTGTGCCTGTGGCAACCAGCGCGGCGCTCGCGGCAGGGCCGCCATGCGCATCCAGATGCGCGGCAAGACGCGTGCGAGCCGCCGCAATGCAGCCGACCGGCAGCGAGTCAAACACGCCGTCGGCGAGCGCGGCCAGCAGCGCGATTTCATCGACGGGGCGCAGCGGCGAAAAACGCGGCTGCGTGATCAACGCGCGAATGCGCTCGCCGCGCACCACTTGCGCCTTCACTCTTGGCTCCGCCGCCCCGCCGAAGCGCGTGAACATTTCAAGTTCCAGAAACTGCGAATAATCGAGCCGCAAACGCCCGGAGACCTTGCGCAGCGCGGGCAACTGCGCCTTGCCACCGACCCGGCTCACGCTCAAGCCAACGTCCACTGCGGGGCGCTGGTTGGCGGCGAATAACGCTGCGTCTAGCATGATCTGTCCGTCGGTGATCGAGATCAGGTTGGTGGGGATATAGGCCGACAAATTGCCGGCATCGGTTTCCGCGATCGGCAGTGCAGTGAGTGACCCGCCACCCAGTTCCCTGGACAGTTTTGCCGCGCGCTCCAGCAGCCGCGCATGCAGATAGAAGATGTCGCCGGGATATGCCTCGCGCCCGGGCGGTTCGCGCGTGAGCAGGGCGAGTTCGCGATGCGTGGTGGCATGCTTGCTCAGGTCGTCGATCACAATGAGCGCATGTTGCCCACGGTCACGAAAATACTCCGCGATGGAGAATCCGCTGAACGGCGCGATCCATTGCAAGCCCGGCGAGGAAGCCGCCGGGGCAACCACGAATACGCATCGCTCGGGCGCACCGTGGCGGCGCACGGCATCGATCACGCGTTGTACGGCGGTCGCGCGCTGACCGATCGCCACATACACGCAGATCATGTCGGAGTGCTTCTGATTCACGATCGTGTCAATCGCGATCGAGGTCTTGCCGGTCGCCCGGTCGCCAATGATCAGTTCGCGCTGGCCGCGCCCGATCGCAAACAACGCATCGATCAGCAGGATGCCGGTGGCGACCGGCTGCGCGACCAGATCCCGGTCGATGATGGAAGGCGCCGGCCGCTCGATCGGCAAGTGCATTTCAGCCGCTACGGGTTCGTCGTTGTCGAGTGGCCGGCCGAGCGGATCGACCACTCGCCCGAGCAGTCCGGGACCGACCGGCACTTCCACCACCTGCCCGGTGCCGGTGACGCGGGACCCGGCGGAAATCGCGTCGCCGTCATCGAGAAGCACCGCGCCGATAGCATCGGCGTCCAGCGTGAGCGCAAAGCCGAACCGGCCGCCCTCGAAACGCAGCAGCTCGTTCAGGCGCACATCGGGCAGGCCGGAGACGGAGGCGATGCCGTCGGACACATGCTCCACGCGCCCGACGGTTTCAGCCTGCGCGGCAAACGGAGCGCGGGCGAGGGCGGCGCGGCTGCTGGCGAGCCAGTCGTTGTCTGCTGCAGCGAGGTCGGGCCGGGTGGGTGTCATCAGGCGAGAAGCTCCATTTTGAGGCCGGCGAGATCGTGGCGAAAACTATTGCGCACCACGGCGTGCGGCGCTTCCAGTTCAAGCCCCGCGATCACGGCGGGATCGACCGTGACCTGAACCTGCAACGGATGACCGAGCGCCTGGGTGATGGCCGCCTGACACGCGGCCAGTTCATCGGCACTGAGCGCGCGAGGCACGATCAGGTGGACCGTTTCGTCGTTGCCGGCGAGTTGCGTCCGGGTCGCCTCGGGCAGGGCGGCCAGCTCATGGGCCAGTCCGTCGATGAAACCCGCGATCCGGGCCTCGGCGGGCAGGCGATCGAGTAGCCGCGCGGTGACATCGAGTGCGAATTGCGACGCGCGATCAGAGTCCGCTGCGGCAGCCTCGCGCCGGCTGGCGTCAATCGCGGTTTGCGCGGCCGTGCGCATCTGGTCTGTCTCGGTGCGTGCCGCATTCTCAAGCGATGCCTTCAGTTGCGCGGCTTCGGCCGTCGCCGCTTCGAGCAGATGCGCGCGTTGCCCGGCAAGTTCAGCACTCTGCGCGGCGGCCTTCTGCTGTTCGTCGAGCGCCGCGGCTTTCGCGGCGGCTGCATCGACCATTAGCGCTGTGGCTGCGTGCTGACGCTCCGCCACGATCTTCGCCACCGGACGAAACAGAAAGCGCGCCAGCAACCAGACGAGCACGAGCGCGTTGATTGTCTGCAGCAGAAGAGTCCACCAGTCTATGTGCATGATCAGCGCCGGCTCACTTCACGAACGGGTTGGCGAACAACACGAGCAGGGCGATCACGAGACAGTAGATCGCCATGGTCTCGATCATCGCCAGGCCGACGAACAGCGTGCGCGAGATCGTGCCGGCGGATTCCGGCTGTCGGGCGAGCGCGTCCATGGCGGCCGCGACCGCGCGGCCTTCGCCGAGCGCCGGTCCGATAGCGCCGAACGAGACGGCAAGGGCTGCTGCGAGAATGCTCACTACCTGGATCAGATTGTTCATGGCTGGCCTGCCTCTTTGCTGGAAGTTTTTGTGGAGTTTTCGGCTAGCGCGGCGCCAATGAAGACCATCGCGAGAACCGTGAAGATGTACGCCTGCACCGCGCCGGTCAGCAGGTCGAGCGCCATCAGTGGGATAGGTACCAGCAGCCCCGCGAGCGACAGCACGATGCCAACTACAAAGACGCCGCTCATCCCGTTGCCGAACAGACGCACGACCAGCGAAAAGGTCCGCGTGATCTGCTCGACCACGTTGAGCGGGATCATGATCCAGGTGGGTTCGGCAAAGGTAGCGAGGTAACGGCCCAGGCCGCGCGTGCGCACGCCGTAGAAAATGGTCGCGCAGAACACGATCAGGGCCAGGGCGGCGTCGGTTTCCACATGCGCCGTGGGGGGCTCGACACCCGGCAGCAGCGACGACCAGTTGCTGACGAGGATGAACAGGAAGAGGGTACCGATAAGCGAACGATAGCGTTCGGGCTCGGCTTGCATCGTGTCGCGAATCTGGTCGTCCATGGTGCTGACCAGCAGTTCGAGCACCGTCTGCACTTTCGATGGCGTGAGCGACAAGCGGCGCGTGTACCAGGCGGCGCCTCCGCCAAGGAGGGCCATGATGACCCACGTTGCTACCACCGGCGCCGATATCTCAATCGGTCCGATATGGAACAGCGTGGCGGTAGCGAGAGGCGAGGCAATCATGGCGTGACCTGGACGCGTCGCAGGATGACGCTGCGTGCCAGCAGCAACCCGGCCGCGCCGCATAACAGCGGCCATGCGCCAAGTTTCGCAAGGATGCCGAACAAAATGGCCACGCCCGCAAGGCGCAGGAGTTGCAGCCCGATTGCTTTGACCGGCGTACCCGCGATCAGCAGCCGGACGTTCCAGCGCAAGGTCGCGAAGTGGATCGCACCGGCCGCGAGGCCGACACCCAAGCCAATCGCGATCCGGGCTGCGAGGGGAAAGTGATAGATCATTGCCGGTCTCTCCGGGTTTGCCGATGCATCCATTTCCATGCGGACCACAGTCCGATGGCCGCACCAACCATGAGTAGCGGCGCGGAAAAGAACACGCCCGTGTTGAAGTGCCGGTCGAGCCAATGGCCAATCACGAGCCCAAGCAGCGTCGGGACGACGATGGTCCAGCCAAGAATGCCGATCTGGCCGAGGCGGGCGCCAAGCGATGGTTCCGGCTCTTCCTTCGCCTGGCGTTCGCGCTCCACGGCTTGCCGCGCGGCGAGGGCCATGCGGTCGGCATTGTCTTCGGCATTGCGCTTCGGGTCGCGCTTGCGCTCTCCCTCATGCGGTGGGGGCTGAGTCACGATCCGGCTTCTTCCGCTGGTTTCGCGCTCGGCCGCAGATAGCGCAGCAACTGGCGCACGGCTTGCGCATGGAGACGGGTTTCATCTACGCGGGCGCGCCGCACCGCGTCGAGTTGCACCGCGCGGGCGGCATCGACTTGGGCCTCGAGTACTTCAAGCGATGTGCCGCTCGCGGCCATCACGCCTTCGCGGCAGGCTATCGATACTTCGTGGCCACCTGAAACCCGCAGTACACCTTCCTTAACGGCGCAGAATTGTTCGACACCGTCAGCCGCATGCCAGCGCAGCACGGACGGCGCAAGCACGGTCAGGAACGCCGCGTGGCCGGGCAGAATGCCGAAACTGCCGCTGGCATCCTCGGCGCGCAGCGCAACGACCTCCGTGCTGTCGAACAGCACGCGCGCCGGCGTGGCGATGGTCAGATGCAGGAGCGCGCTCATGATTCGACGTGCTCCGCAGTCGGCTTGGCTTCAGCCGCGGGCGCAGTTGACGAGGCCGCTTCGCGAGCGCGGGCTTCATCGAGTGTGCCGATCATGTACAGCGAGCTTTCCTGCCAGGTGTCGCACTCGCCGGCGAGGATCGCCTTGCAGCCGGCGATGGTGTCGGCAACCGCCACGGAGCGGCCGGGCACGCCCGTAAACGCCTCCGTGACCGTGAATGGCTGGCTCAGGAAGCGCTGCAGGCGACGGGCCCGCCCAACGATCCGGCGATCGTCCACGCCGAGTTCCTCGACGCCCAGCAGCGAGATCACGTCCTGCAATTCCCGATAATGTTCGATGGTCTTGCGCACCTCGATCGCGACCGCGGCGTGTTCGTCGCCCACGAAAGCCGGATCGAGCAGGATGGACGACGAAGCGATTGGATCGATGGCGGGATACATGCCCTCGGCAGCCATCGAACGCGACAGGACGATCATGCTGTCTACATGGGCCGCGATGGTCGTCACGGCCGGGTCGGTGAAGTCGTCCGCCGGAACGTAGACAGCCTCGATCGCCGTCACCGACACACCACCGACCGACACAATTCGCTCCTGTAGCGCCGCTACTTCACTGGCGAGCGTCGGCTGGTAGCCAACCCGCGAGGGGAGCCGTCCAAGCAGGCCCGAGACCTCGGCACCTGCTTGGACAAACCGGAAGACGTTGTCCATCAGCAGCAGCACGTTCTGGTGGCGTTCATCACGAAAGTATTCCGCGACAGTGAGCGCGGTCAACGGCACCCGCCAGCGCGCGCCGGGCGGCTCGTTCATCTGGCCGTAGACCAGCACGGTACGCGGCAGCACGCCGGAGTTGCGCATGTCGAGCAGCATCTCGTGACCTTCCCTCGACCGCTCGCCGACTCCGGCGAAGACCGAGATGCCTTTATAGCGTTCGACCATCGCATGGATGAGCTCCATCACGAGCACGGTCTTGCCCACTCCTGCGCCGCCGAAGGTCGCGGCCTTTCCGCCCTGCGCAAGCGGCGTCAACAAGTCGATGACCTTGATCCCGGTCCAGAAGATCTCGGTAGCCGCACTCTGTGATGCAAACGGCGGCGGGGCACGATGAATCGGGCGGCGCGGGACGTCGTCGGCGAAGGCGGCGCCGCGGTCTCCCGGCGTACCGGTGACATCGATCAGACGTCCGAGCGTGGCTTCACCTACCGGCACGAGGATCGGCCCGCCGGATGCACGCACCGCCGTGCCGCGATTCAGCCCGTTGGTCGACTGCAACGCAAGCGCGCGCACCGTGGATTCGTCCAGATGAGCTTGCACTTCCGCGATGATCGGCGGTCCGCGGTCAGTGAAGATGGAGAGCGATTCTTCAATGAGCGGCAACGCAGCATGGTCGAACGCGACGTCCACGATAGCGCCTCGCACCGCGACGACGCGGCCTTCCCGTCCGTCGTCGGAAAGCACGCCCGAAGGACAGTTTTTCTGCGGGGCGGACTTAACGGCCGTCTGATCGATCCCCGGAAGCGATTCGGCCGGCGTCGCGTTCGTGTTCTCGACTCCAACCGTCAATGGGTGGTTTTCGATGGAGGCGACCGGCTGGCGATGGTTCAATTTGGCTCCTTCAGGCAGACTGCGGCCCCGCAACGAAACAGGGGAGGCGCAAGCGCATGGCGGCATGGCGGTCCGCGAACGAACGCGTGCGCCGCGCATGCTGGAGTCAACTGTATCGTCCGACTGGCGCAAACCGTTGATCTGGGTCAACCGCCCATGAGTCGCATTTGCGGCAGTTTCGATGCCGCAAAAGGCCGCGGCGCGCCCATCAACTGTCGATCAGCTTCGTTGCAGGTTGTGGGTTGAATCAACCGGCACCGACACGACAATCGCCGTCGCGCCTGTCCCCACAGGCAGAATGTTGCGCCCATGCATCTCGTTGATGATTTCCGCAGCCGACAGATAGAACGCAAGCACCGCTGTAACAAGACCGCAATAGCCGCCTGCGTGATGCAGCCACACGAGGCCGGTCCATTCGCTTGCAGCCAGCACGAAGAAAGTGATCCACAGCACGAAGAACACCAGTTGCAGCGCGCGCGCCGAGCGCCATGTCGCGACCCACATATACAGTGTGAACACGCCCCACAAGAACAAGTACCAGCCGACGAAGGCGGCCGGCACTTTGTCATGGAGGAACACCACGAAAAGCGCGAGCGACCACCAGAACGCCCCATAGCTAAGAAAAGCGGTGGCGCCGAACGTGTTGCCGCGCGGAATCTCCATCAGTCCAGCCAATGCTTGTGCGGTACCGCCGTAAGCGAAGGCGACGGCGAGCACCATGCCCATGGCATCGCCTGTGAACCATCCAGCGTTGATCATGCTGAGCAGCCAGGTTGTCAAAGCGAATCCGGCAAGCCCGAGCGATGCGGGGTTAGGTGTCTTGAAGTTCATGATGAGTGTCTCCTGAAGCAAACGGAAGCTGTCGCGCAGCAGTCACAACGAATCAATGACCGCGCGACGAACCCGCGCGGTTCAACCCTCCTGTATTTCGATCTTCATGTCGGGTCGGCGAACTGAGCGATCACCTGAGGATTTTCAACGGTCGACGTGTCTTGCGAGACTGCTTCGCCCTTAGCGACCGAGCGCAACAACCGGCGCACGACTTTCCCGGAGCGCGTCTTTGGCATCGCGTCGCCGAAGCGGATCTCCTTCGGTTTAGCAATCGGACCGATCTCCTTGCCGACCCATGCACGCAACTCGTCGGCTATGCGTTTCACGTCGGCACCCGTGGGCCGCGGCCCTTTAAGCACGACGAACGCGACAATGGCTTCGCCGAAGGTTTCGTCGGGACGACCCACCACCGCTGCCTCCGCGACCAACGGACAAGCCGCCAGAGCCGACTCGATTTCCATCGTGCCCATGCGGTGACCCGATACATTCAGGACATCGTCGACACGGCCCGTGATGGTGAAATAACCCGTGTCGGGATCACGGATCGCACCATCTCCGGCGAGATACAGATTGCCGCCGAGTTCCTGCGGGTAATAACCGTTGCGAAAGCGCTCCGGGTTGCCCCATACGGTGCGGATCATCGAAGGCCACGGCTTTCTGATGACCAGCACTCCGCCTTGCCCGTTCGGGACCTCGTTGCCGGTTTCATCGACGATCGCGGCATCTATGCCGGGCAGCGGCAGCGTGCAGGATCCGGCAACAAGCGGGGTGACACCCGGCAGCGGCGTGATCATGTGACCACCTGTCTCGGTCTGCCAGAAGGTGTCGAGTACGGGGCACCTGCCACCGCCGACTTGCTCCGCATACCACTTCCACGCACTCGGGTTGATGGGTTCGCCCACCGTACCGAGAATGCGAAGCGTGCTCAGGTCGTAGCTTGCAGGATGTACGGACCGGTCTGCGTCAGCGCTCTTGATCAGCGACCGGATGGCGGTCGGCGCGGTGTAGAAGATCGACACCTTGTGGCGCTGGATCATGTCCCAGAAGCGGCCGGCGTTCGGGTAGGTGGGCACGCCCTCGAAAATGACCTGGGTCGCGCCGACAGCAGTCGGTCCATAGCAGATGTACGTGTGCCCTGTGATCCAGCCAATGTCGGCAGTACACCAAAATACATCGTCCGGCTTGATGTCGAAGGTCCATCGCATGGTGACGGCCGCCCATGTCAGGTAACCCCCGGTACTATGCTGGACGCCTTTCGGCGTGCCCGTGGATCCTGACGTATACAACACGAACAGCGGATGCTCGGCGTCCACCCATTCAGGCTCGCAGGTTTCCGGCTGGTCATTCTCAAGCTCATGCAGCCAGGCGTCACGGCCCACGATCCACGGAATCCGTCCGCCCGTGCGCCGATAAATGACGACGGTCTTGACGGCGTCGGTGCCCCCCATTGCGAGCGCCTCGTCAACGATCGTCTTCAGGGGAAGAGTCTTGCCGGCACGTACCTGTTCATCCGCGGTAATGACTGCTACCGCGCCGACGTTCACCATCCGCTCGTGGAGCGATTTGGCGGAAAAGCCACCGAAGACAACCGAGTGCGGCGCGCCGATGCGCGCGCACGCTTGCATGGCGACGACACCTTCGACCGACATTGGCAGGTAGATGACCACGCGGTCGCCTTTCTTCACGCCCCGTGCCCGCAATGCGTTGGCGAGCCGGCATACCCTGTGGTACAGCGCCTGATACGTGACGGAAGAAACCTGGCCGTCGTCCGATTCGAAGATGATCGCGGTCTTGTCCGCGTTGCCGTTGATGAGATTCCGGTCAAGGCAGTTATACGATGCATTGAGTTCCCCGTCCTCGAACCATCTGTAGAACGGAGCATTCTCTTCGTTAAGAATCCGCGTGAACGGGCGACGCCAGTTCAGATGCTCGCGGGCCAGACGCGCCCAGAAGGCTTCGTGATCCTGCGCGGCTTCAGCCACGAGCGCGCGGTACGCATCCATTCCGTCAATCGCGGCATGACGTGTCAAGGGAATACCCTGCGCAGGGATGAGAGGAATCGATTCGATGGTAGACATAGTCTCCTCGCTTGAGTCGTGAGATGGACGGGCAAACGGCAGCCGTCGCCTGGGAGCTCTTGATGGCCCGAGTGGGCTTTGCCCGTGTGAGGGGTTATGCGCCTCTCGCATGGTCGACGCTGGTCGAATCGAGGCACTGCCGCAAGTCAACTATGGGATCTCCACCAGACGACCTGTTGATGCAAATCAAACAGACCGGGCAGACGAATGGACAAATTCGCACAGCGAGGTTATTCCCGCTTCGGGTTGTTTCGCCGGGAACAGGCTGGTTGACATAGGTCAACGACCAGCCTGGGTTCACGCCTAAATTGATAAGTGGACATTTGGTAAAAATCGCGTGCTTGTTCATCCATAAGAGGAACTGATTCTGGCAACGGGGTTCACCAACCCCCTCACGCGGGCCGCGAATTGAGGAGACGACTATGTCTATGTATCGAAACATCCTGATCGCGGTGGATGGCAGCGAATGCTCCAGGCGTGCATTGCTTCAGGCCGTTCATATGGCGAATGCAGGCTACGAAAAGATAACGGCCGTCTATGTACTCGACCGGTCCGCGATGTTCATGTATGCGGCGAACTACGATCAGTTCGCGTTTGTCGACACGCTGCGTCGTGACGGCGAGCGCGTACTGGCGGATGCGCAGGCCGTCATGGCGGAGCATGGGCTCAAGTGCGATGTCGAAGTGGCAGAAACCGACAACATCTCGGAGGATGTCGCGGACTGCCTGCTGCGCTGCGCACAGCGCAATGGCGCCGATCTCGTGGTCATGGGCACGCACGGACGGCGTGGCGTGAGCCGGATCACGATGGGTAGCGTCGCGGAGCGTTTTCTGAGGTCCTCATGTTGTCCTGTCTTGCTGGTCCGTGAGACGCAATAGCGGCTTCAGATATCAAGACCGCGCGCCGGCCGGCGCAGTTCATCGCGGCACAGGTACTACCTGCTGCGATCGGAAGATTCCAGTTGCATCCACAGTTGCGCCTCCCGAGAGGCGCAACTGCTTTAACCATGCATTGACGAGAGGTGAACGATGAGCAAGACAATGAAAGCGGCTGTAGTGCGCGCGTTTGGCCAGCCGCTGCAGATCGAGGAAGTCACGGTGCCGACGCCCGGTGCGGGCCAGGTGCTTGTCAAGATAGAAGCCTGTGGTGTTTGCCATACGGACCTGCACGCCGCACACGGAGATTGGCCGGTCAAACCCAATCCACCGTTCATCCCGGGACATGAGGGTGTCGGTTACGTGACTGAAGTCGGGGCCGGCGTGCGTCACGTCAAGGAAGGTGATCGCGTGGGTGTTCCATGGTTGT
The DNA here is from genome assembly GCF_001544555.2 of Caballeronia udeis. GTDB lineage: Bacteria > Pseudomonadota > Gammaproteobacteria > Burkholderiales > Burkholderiaceae > Caballeronia > Caballeronia udeis. The sequence continues at coordinate 25,973 of NZ_FCOK02000013.1, forward strand.
ACTCCGCATGCGGACACTGCGAGCATTGCCTGGGCGGATGGGAAACGCTTTGCGAATCGCAACAGAACACGGGGTATTCCGTGAACGGCGGCTTTGCTGAATACGCCCTTGCCGACGCGAACTACGTGGGTCACTTGCCGAAGGGGATCGGCTTCATCGAGATCGCGCCAATCCTGTGCGCCGGTGTGACGGTATACAAGGGGCTGAAGATGACGGATACGAAACCCGGAGACTGGGTCGTCATTTCCGGGATCGGCGGCCTTGGGCACATGGCAGTGCAGTACGCAAAGGCAATGGGTCTCAACGTGGCCGCCGTCGATATCGACGATAAAAAGCTCGAACTCGCCACGCGTCTTGGTGCTGCTGTCACTGTCAACGCAAAGACGACCGATCCTGTCGCGTTCATCAAGAAGGAAATTGGCGGGGCACATGGGGTGCTTGTTACCGCGGTTTCGCCCCAGGCGTTCTCACAGGCGCTCGGCATGGTGCGGCGTGGTGGCACGGTTTCCCTGAACGGCTTGCCGCCCGGTGATTTTCCCTTGCCCATCTTCAACGTGGTGTTGGGCGGGATCACCGTACGCGGATCGATTGTCGGCACCCGTCTCGATCTGCAGGAGTCGCTGATCTTCGCCGAAGAGGGCAAGGTCAAAGCCACGGTATCCACCGATAAGCTCGAGAACATCAATCACGTATTCTCGCGCATGAGCAAAGGCGATATCGAAGGCCGGATAGTGCTGGATTTTGCAGCCTGAAGTGAACGATCGAATTGCAGAGGGGATTGTTCCCCTCTGCAATTCGTGGGCTAAGTAGACACCTGAGCTCAATCAGATCGAGTCAGCCCAATTGGTCGGACTAAGGAGGCGGCGGCGCTTCAGGCGCTACCGCCGCTGGCCGACCAGATCGTCCATCAGCGGCACGACTGCCAGCACGACCAGCATGGCCGACAGCGGCAGCGTCGATATGAAACCCACATACTTGAAACCCAGCGCACCCGCGAGGCCGCCGGTAAAGAACATCCCAAGCAGCGACGCCAGCAGCCAGAGCCGCGACCGGTCCGCCTTCACAGCGGCAACGCCGGGCCCCGACTCGGACACGTTCAAATAAAAAAGCTTGCCGAGTTCAATGCCGATATCCGTGACGATGCCGGTCATATGCGTGGTGCGAATCTCGGCTTTGGAGATCTTCGTGATGATCGCGTTCTGCAGGCCCATCACGTAGCACAGCAATGCCACGGTCGCGGGCACGAACAGGATGCGGTTGTTTTCCAGGTTCGATCCGAGCAGACCGAACACGAGCAGCAGCACGGCTTCAAGCATCAGAGGCAGCGCGTATTCGCTTTGTGCCCGCCGCCGCCGGCCCCAGTTGATCATGATCGCGGAGGTGGCCGCGCCGGTCATGAACGCCACGAGTGAACTCAATCCCGCGATGACGAGGCCGAAGTCGCCTATGGAGAGGTTATCGGCGAGTGCCGATACGATCCCCGACATATGCGAGGTGTACTGCCCGACAGCGAGGAAGCCGCCCGCGTTCGCCGCGCCCGCGATGAACGCAAGCCAGCGCCCGAGGCGCCGGTTATTCTGGTCGGTGCGCTGCGGCCGCGCAAAACCTCGCAGGTACTCGATAGGCATGTCCGCTCGCTTTGATCAAACCCCGGCGAGCTTTTCGCTGTCGAGAATATGAACCTGCTTGCCGTTCGTATCGATCACACCGGCTTGCTGCAGCTTTGAGAACATGCGGCTGACGGTCTCGAGTTTCAGCCCGAGATAGCTGCCAATCTCTTCGCGCGTCATGCGCAGGTTGAATTCCGCCGAGGAGTATCCCCGTGTTTTCATCCTCTTCGACAAGTTGAGCAGGAATGCAGCCACGCGCTGCTGCGCGGTCATCGTGCCGAGCATCATCATGAGCCCGGATTCACGCACGATCTCGCCGCTCATCATGCGATGCACATGCTGCTGCATCGCCTTCACGTCGTGGCAAAGGTCCTCGAGCAAGTCGAACGGGATGACACACACCTTGCTGTCCTCGAGCGCGATCGCATCGCAATTCTGTTCATCGGAGCACACGCCGTCGAGTCCGAGCGGTTCGCCCGCAATATGAAACCCGGTGACCTGCTCGTGACCATCGCGATGAGTGATGACCGTCTTGAAGCAGCCGACACGCACGGCGTAGATGCTTTTGAATTTATCGCCGGCGCGATAGAGCGTTTCGCCGCGTCGCACGATCCGCGTGGAACACACAACGGCGTCGAGCCGGGCCAGTTCGGCCGTGCTCAGATGAGGCGGCATGCAGATGGGGTGCAACGAACACGCGGAGCAGTTCGTGACCGCACGGGTGCCCGGTGGTGGTGATTCCGTGATGGTGGATCGCGGCCTGTAAGCCAAAGGCGTAGCGGCCGAAGAGGTCGAAGCGGTGGGCGCGCAAGCGGTAGCTGAGGTCATGCCTGTCTCCAGAAGAGTCGGATGATCAGTGAATGGATGGACTGACGAGCTGTGCGGACAAGGTGCAGGGCGGTCATGCCGGTTCGCAGGATGCTGGCTCGGAACGAGGAGCACCGGCCAGTTGCGCAATCGTGTCGCGAGCCAGTTCGTACTCGCTGGTCTTGTCGAAGAAATAGCGGGCGCCCGCGCGCTGGCACGCAGCACGAAACGCCGGTCCGGAATGATTGGTCAACACCATGGTCAGGACGGGCGGCGTGGCCCGCGCCAGCGATTCAACAATCTCCATGCCGTTGCCGCCGGCCAGATGCGGGTCAACGATCACGAGATCGGCACGGGTCATGCGGATGCATCCCAGTGCCATATCCGCTTCTTCCGACTCGCCCACGATCACCACGTCGGCCAGCGCACCAATCAGCGTGCAAAGGCGGTGGCGCACAAGGCTTGAGTCGTCGACAAGGAAGATCTTCAGCATGGCCCGCAACCGTTTGAGTTCATGCCTCGAAGTATGGTCGAGGCTATCTCAAAATAAAATCGGCGAGCGGCCAGACATGGTGTAGGGGTTTGGGAAGGGCTGTAGGGATCGGACTACACGCCTTGCACAGGCGTGATGCGCAGCGGGCTATCAGGTATGAGGTATCAGGCGTCGCAGTCGTCGTCGAAGAGCTTGTGGCGCATGGCGTAGCGGACCAGCGCGGTGTCGTGCGGCATCTGCATTTTTTCGAGGATGCGGGTCTTGTACGTGCTGACGGTCTTGGCGCTGACCGACAGTGCCTGGGCGATCTGCGTGATGGTCTCGCCCGCCGCGATCCGCCGGAATACCTCGAACTCACGGTCGGAAAGCCGCCTGTGCGGGAGGTCGTCGGCGGGTTCGTTCAGGCTTTGTGCGAGCCGCTCCGCCATGGCCAGGCTGACGTACACGCCGCCTGCCGCCACCTTGCTGACCGCCGTGACCAGCTCGGCGCTCGCGCTTTCCTTCGTCAGATAACCCGATGCGCCCGCCTTGAACGCACGCACCGCGTATTGCTGTTCAGCATGCATCGTGAGGACCAGGATGCGCAGCGCCGGTTTCTCGTCCTTGATCTGCTTGAGCAGTTCGACGCCGTTCCTGCCCGGCATCGACAGGTCGAGAACCAGCACGTCCGCCGGGGTGGCGCGGATCATTGCCATGGTGGTCGCGCCGTCGCTGGCTTCGCCAGCGACTTCCAGGCCGCTCGCGCCGCGCAGGATATGGCGTAGCCCGTCGCGTACGAGGGCGTGGTCATCGGCGATCAAGACTCGGGTCATTGCAGCGGTTCTTCCTCGGTGTTTTCCGGATTGTCGAAGAAATCGTCGTCCTGTTGCAAGGTGGCCAGCGGGAACGTCACGGTCACCGCGAACCCCTGTCCGATACCCGACTCGATCGAGACCGACCCGCCCAGTCCGTGCACCCGCTCGCGGATGCCGATCAGACCGAAGGACTTGCGCCCGGTATCGGCACGTTCATGCGCGCCGATACCGTCGTCGGCAATCCGCAGGATGCAGCGGTCACCTTCCAGATACAACGCCAGGTCGACACGGCTGGCTTGCGCATGGCGCGCCACATTGGTCAGCGCTTCCTGCACGATCCGGAACACGGCGGTCGCGCCGTCGCGGCTGAAAATGGTGTGCCTCGCGTCGATCCGCCGCTCGACGTCGATGCCGTAGCGGTTCGTGAAGTCGTTCGCGAGCCAGTCTATGGCCGGGACCAGACCCAGGTCATCAAGCATCACCGGGCGCAGGTCGGCCGCGATCCGGCGCATGGAAGCCACGGTCGTATCGATCAGGCGCTGCATGCCGCGCAATTGCGCGCGCGCCTCCGCGTCCGTTCCGGCGCGAAGTTCCAGCGAAGAGATATCCATTTTCAGCGCGGTCAATTGCTGGCCCAGGTCGTCGTGCAATTCCCTTGCAATACGGGACTTTTCTTCTTCGCGGACGTTCAACAGGTTCGCGGAGAGCTCCCGTAATTCTTCGTGCGAGCGCTGCAGCAAGCGTTCCGCGTCGACTTGCGTGCTGATGTCGCGCAGCATCACCGTGTAAAGCTTGCCGCCGCCATGGTCGTCCTCGAATTGGGAGATCGATGCTTCGAACGGGAATTCATCGCCGTTCGCGCGTAATCCGTACAGTATGCGCCGGCCGCCCATTTGCCGGTCGGACACGCCGGTGACGCCGAACTGGCGGACATGTGCGGCGTGGCCGGCGCGAAAACGCTCGGGTAGGAAGCGGCTTAGCGAAGTGCCGAGCGCGTCGGCCGCCGGGCAGCCGAACAGGCGTTCCGCCGCCGGGTTGAACATGACGATCCGCTGGTTTTCGTCGATGGTGATGATCGCTTCCATCGACGAACGGATGATGCCGAGCAGTCGCGCTTCGTCAAGCGGTGACGAAGGCTTGGGATCCGCGTGCGCGGCCTTCGTGGCCTTGCGCGTGAGCGCCATGAAGGCGGCGCTCGCGGTGAGCAGGAGCGCGCCGGCCAGGCCAGCCATGCCGGTCACGCGCGTCTGTCGAGCGGTGCCGCGCTGCGATGCCGTCTGCGATGCCGTGTTACGCCGTGGCCCGGACATGGGGTCTCCGAGGAAAGGGGGAAATGCGTGCCGCTGAGGTTGTGCGGATCATACCGTGCTGCTCCGGACGTCGTTCGCGCGGCGTATCAGCTGACTGCGGGCTGACGGCGAGCCGACGGTGCGAATTGATGTGGATCAAGCGGCCAGCGGGCCTGCGCGCGGACACTGACGCATGAAGGACATCTGGGGGACGGTCATGTACAAACGAATTCTGGTAGCACTCGACGGCAGCCTTAGCGCGAGCCTCGCGCTTGAAGAGGCGCTCAAGCTGGCGCGGTCCGTCGACGCGATGTTGATGGTGGCGTGCGTTGTCTCGCACGGCATTTGCGATCCCGTGTCGGGAGGTATGGGAGACGCGGGCGGTCATGTCAGTGCACACCGGCAACTCGATCGTGTCCGCGCTTTGTGCGCCGGCGGCGGGTTGCACGGCGAGGTACGCTGCATTACCCAGATAATCGATGCGCACGGCGCGAGCATCCCGGACGCGCTCATGCAGGCGGCCCAGGCATTCGAAGCGGATCTCATCGTGATGGGTGCACACGGGCCGCGTGACGTGCGCCGGCATTTGATCGGCAGCGTTGCGGAAGCGGTTTTGCGTTCGAGTCATGTTCCCGTCCTCACCGTTCGTGACGCACAGCACGACGCAGCATTCGCGATTTAGCGCCGCTCCGGTACATTCCCGGCCGGACGGCGCTCATGCGTAGGGCAGAACCGGCCCTACGCTCATAACGAAGCGCCGGCTATGTCCGGCGTGCTCATGCTGCGGGGCTCCTTTTTATCCGCGGAATTCAGCGGCACCAGCAACACCGGCCGGGTCGAGATCCGCAAGAAACGCTCGGCCACGCTGCCCAGCACGAGCCGCCGCCAGCCGCGCCGCCCATGTGTGCCCATGACGACGAGGTCGGCACTGAAATCGTTCGCAGCGGCCGTGATCCGCTGAGCGATATCGTCGCCCAAGGGATCGACTTCAACGACCAGCGTCGAGCCTTTGACGCCCGCGCGCCGCATCCTGGCGGCAGCGTCGGTCAGTACTTGCGCGCCTTCCTTGACGAAGGCGTCCCGCACGAGCGACGGATCGCACGCCGGCCCGGAATACATCAGCTGCGGCACGTCCACCACGTAGAGCGGCTTGAGTTCCGCGTCGTGTTCGTGCGCGAGTTCCAGGGCGGCGCCGAGGGCGTGCGATGACGTTTCGCTGCCGTCGATCGGAACGAGAATGCGGGTGTACATGAGGAATCTCCTTGGCTCTAAAGCAACAACAAAGCAACAACGTCAATGCGACATCAGTACGGGTACGGGCATGGATTGCAGCATGGTGTGTGTCGCACCGCCCATCACGAGTTCCTGCCAGCGCGAGTGGCCGTACGCGCCCATGACGATGAGGTCGGCGTCCAGGTCCGACGCGCGCGACATCAGCATGTCGCCCATCGGTACGTCGTTGACACCGTCAATTGCCGCCACTTCCGCCTTGACGCCGTGCCGCGCCAGCAGGAGCGCGATGTCGGCGCCCGGAATGCGGTTGACGCCCGGCTCGCCCTGCGATTCATTGAGTCTGACGACGGTGACACGTTCGGCGCGTTGCAGCAGCGGCATGGAATCGTGGACAGCGCGGGTCGACTCGCGGCTGCCGTTCCACGCAACCATGATGTTCGCGCCCAGCGTCGGAAACACCCCGGTGTACGGAATAAACAGCACAGGGCGGCCCGCGCTCATGACGAGCGTTTCGGGGAAGTGATCGGCGATAAAAGATTCCGGGTCGTCCGGATCGTCCTGCCCCGCCACGACCAGATCCGCGTAACGGGCATGGCGAGGAATCGCTTCGCCTGAGGAATCGGGGTAATCGATCCATTGCCCCGTGACGCCCGCCCGCAGCAATTCTGCGTGAAAGATCCGCTCGAGCGCACCGTGGCGTTCCTGACGGGACTTGCGGTGCACTTCATAGTAGTCGGCCGCGCCGGCCATGACATAGAACGAACGCGGGTCCGGCGTGAACGACGAGAACACACCGGTCAGGTGGGCATCGAATTGTCTGGCGAGACGTATTGCATATTCGAGGCGTGAATGGGCGTGCGCGCTCATGTCGAGTTGAACGACGATGCTTTTGTAGCTCATCGCAGAGGCTCCGTTAGTGGGTCGGTGGCTCGGTGACACAGCGAGCAGGCGGCGCTGTTCCGGAACCAGTCCAGAGCGCGGCGCTTACAAAAAAGTCTATGAGTTCGCGCCTTTTTTCCGTTGATGCAGATCAACAACCGGCATCTCCGGCGCATCTTGAACAGAGCGCGGCTGTACTCATGGCCGCGGCGGACACGTCCGCCTTCATGTCCCCCTGGGTTGATACAGGTCAACTGCGTCCGCGTCGGCCAAGCCTAGAGTTTCGCCACGGAAGCCTGGTGTCCAGGCATGTCCAGGCATAAGGAGAGATTGACGATGAAAGCACTCGTGTATCACGGGCCCGGCAGTAAATCGCTCGACGAACGGCCGATGCCCAAGCTCCTTTCGGCGACCGACGCAATTGTCAAGGTCACGCGCACGACCATTTGCGGAACCGACCTGCATATCCTGAAAGGCGACGTGCCGACCTGTGAACCGGGCCGCATCCTGGGACATGAAGGCGTGGGCGTTATCCAGGAGGTCGGGGCTGCGGTCTCGACGTTCAAGCCGGGTGACCACGTGCTTATTTCCTGCATCACGTCGTGCGGAAAATGTGACTATTGCCGTCGCGGCATGTACTCCCATTGCACGACCGGCGGCTGGATCCTGGGCAACCGGATCGACGGCACGCAAGCCGAATATGTGCGTATTCCGCATGCGGAAACCAGCTTGTATCCGATCCCCGCCGGGGCTGACGAAGAAGCGCTGGTCATGCTCTCGGACATTCTTCCCACCGGCTTCGAGTGCGGCGTGCTGAACGGCAAAGTGCAGCCGGGCAGTACGGTCGCTATCGTCGGCTCGGGTCCTATCGGGCTTGCCGCGTTGCTCACGGCGCAGTTCTACGCACCGGCGCAGATCATCATGATCGACCTCGATGCAAACCGGCTGGAAGTGGCGCGGACCTTCGGCGCGACCGCGTGCGTGAACAACGCGAGTGGCGATCCGGTGGCTGAAATCATGAAACTGACCGGCGGCGTGGGCGTGGATTGCGCGATCGAAGCGGTTGGCGTGCCGGCGAGTTTCGAGTTGTGCGAATCGATCATTGCGCCCGGCGGCACCATTGCGAATGTGGGCGTACACGGCGTGAAAGTCGACCTGCACATGGAATGCCTGTGGGACCGCAACATCTCGATCACCACGCGGCTGGTGGATACCGTCAGCACGCCCGTGTTGCTGAAGACGGTACGTTCAGGGCGCCTGGAAGCGGGCAAGCTGATCACGCACCGCTTCGCGCTGAACGACGTTTTGAAAGCCTATGACACCTTCGCCCAAGCTGCGGATACGCATGCGCTGAAGGTGATCATCGAAGCGTAATGGAGGCGAAGGCGCTTCGCCTTGCCTGGATGAGGCGCGGCGCAAGTGTGGCGGCACTGACACGGGACGGCCGCCGGGTCGTCGAGTAAGGTCGAGTAAGCAAGAGGGAGGCATGACATGGCACTCACAGGTCAAGTGAGCGGGGACGACTGGACCGTTTCGACCTATAGCATTCCAGTCGAAGGCGGTTTTTGCTGTGACGTGCATGTTGCTCACGGCAGCGGGGCGGGTGAATTCAAGCATGGGTTCCGGCACGCGAAGATCTTTCCCACCGAGTGCGAGACGGTGCTCGACGGCTTGCGCGAGGGCGTAGTGTGGATCAGCCTCAAGCGTTCGGAGACGATTCATCTGTAGGGCGGTGCGGGAGATTCGGGTCGCCGTCTTCGTTTTCCTTGACGGCCTCGGCGGGCAAACGGATATCGATTCGAAATCCGTCGCCGGGCGCGCTGTCGAACGCTATCCGTCCGTTTAACTGGCGTACCCGCTCCTTCATGCCGAGTAGTCCGAAGCTTTGCTTGTCCCGGTTACCTTCGAGCTTCACTCCTTTGCCGTCATCTTCTATGTGCAGGCGGAATTCGTTTTGCAAGAGGTGCATCTCGACGCTTACCCGCGTAGCTTCCGCGTGACGCGTAACATTGGTCAGCGCTTCCTGGACCACCCGGAACATGGCGGTCGCCGCGGTTGCCGAGAGCGCGAGTTGATCCGTCGTGTTCCGCACGGTGATGACAAGGCCATAGCGATTGCGGAACTCCGCCGCGAGCCACTCGAGCGCGGCCCCCAGGCCCAGGTCGTCAAGCATGGGTGGGCGCAGTCCCCCCGCAATGCGCCGGACCGAGGCAATGATCGAATCGATCTGGCTCTGCAACGCGAGCGTCTGCGATAAGTCGCGACATACGGCTTGGCTTTCGTCGGCCGGGACCTGATTCAGCAAGGCGACATCCATCTTGAGCGCGACCAGTTGCTGGCCGAGGTCGTCGTGAAGCTCGCGTGCGATCCGGGTTCTTTCTTCCTCGCGTGCACTCTGAACGTGTAAAGACAACGCGCTGGCATGCTGAAGCTCGATCAGCCGCAGGCGATCCGTCATGTCCCGCGTTACCTTGGCGAAGCCGCGAAGCGCGCCGTCGGGTGCACGAATCGCGGTGATTGTTACGTTCGCCCAGAAGCGTGAGCCGTTGCGGCGCACGCGCCAGCCTTCATCTTCAATGCGGTCTTCCGATGCAGCAAGCGCCAGTTCTGCGCGAGGTTTGCCGCTGGCATTGTCTTCCGGCGTGTAGAAAACCGAAAAGTGCTGCCCGATGATTTCGCGGGCCGTGTAGCCCTTGATATTTTGCGCCCCGCGGTTCCAGCTCACGACACGCCCGTCCGGATCCAGCATGAAGATGGCGTAGTCCTGCACCGCGTCGATGAGCGCCCCGAAGTGGGGATCGCTCAGGGTAAGGGGGAATGCGCTGCTGGCGAGCTCGTCGCCTGGCTGGGAGCTGCCGGGCTGAGGTGAGGAGGATCGGTCGCTTGGCACGTGGTTCTCCGGCTCGAATTGCTCGTGTCGTTCGGTCATCCTCCGGGCTGCCGCGCGCGAAGCGTGGGCCCGGCGGAGAGCAGGTTTGCCTGGGATCGATTGTATACGGCGGGGTACGCCGGTTTGGATAGCACGGAATGGGCCCGGCATACGGGTATTGAAGCGGACGGTGCAGCTCACGCGGAAAGCGCAATACGCCGCACCCCTGTCATGCCGGTTTTCTGATCCACGTCATAACGCAATAGCGGCCGCATTCGGAAAATCCCCCTACGGAAAAACGCATTCGCGACCGGAAAAACAGGGGAAAACCGTGGGAAAGCATTCAGTATTTGCAGTGGCGTTGTTGAGCGCGGCTTTATCGGCGGTATGTCTGCCCGCACAAGCCGATCAGGGCGACATTCTTGCGCGCGTCAGGGCAATCAGCATCCAGCCCAGTGTCTCGGCGGGGGGTACGCTGGGAAGCATCGGGACGGGTGTCAACAACGCGATCGTTCCCGAGCTCGATTTTGTTTATATGGTGCGCCGGAGTATTGGCATTGAGTTGATCCTTGCTACGTCGCGTCATCAGGTAACGTCGGGCGCCGGGGCGCTTGGCGGCGTGAATGTCCTGCCGCCCACGCTCCTGCTTCAATACTATTTCAATGCTGCCGGAAAGGTGCGCCCTTACGTTGGCGCGGGCGTGAACTACACGCTGTTCTATAACAACGGGCTTCACGCCGGAGATACGCCTGTATCGATCAAAAGTTCAAGCTTCGGACCCGCCCTGCAAGCGGGTGTCGACGTGCAGGTCGCCCGCAATCTGTTCGTCAACTTCGACATCAAGAAAATCTGGATGCGCACCAGCGCGTCCGCGGACGGTGCTTCGCTTGGATCGCTCAAGATCGACCCGCTGGTGGTCGGTGTTGGCGTAGGCATGCGTTTCTGATGGCGGTACGGTTGACCTGAGTCAAGTCTGCGGCACGATCCTTCACTAGCATTCCTGATGTAGGCGAGTCCTGTCGAAGGAGATTCACCCTCCTTCGGGAACTCGCCCGATCACATTCAGGAGCGGAAGATGCGAGCAGTCGATGTCATGACCCGGAAGGTCATTACCGTAGGACCCGGCACGACCGTGCGAGAAGCTGCTCGCCTGTTTGCCGACAATCACATCAGTGGTGCGCCGGTAGTGGATGACGAGGGCCGCTTGCTCGGCATGCTTACCGAAGGCGACCTGCTCCATAGAACCGAGATCGGCACGCAAGCCCGGCGACGGTCGTGGTGGCTTGAATTTTTTGCATCGACACAGAATCTTGCCGCGACGTACATCAAGGAGAACGCGCGCTTGGTGAAGGACGTGATGACCCCCAAGGTGATTACGGTCAAGGAAACAACGCCGGTCAGGGAAATAGCCGACCTTCTGGAGCGGCATCGGATCAAGCGCGTTCCGGTGTTGTACGACGGAGAGTTGCTGGGAATTGTCAGCCGGGCAAATCTGGTAAAAGCCCTGGCAAGCGTTCCGAAGGACGCAGGCATGAGCACGCCGAGCGCCGACCAGACGCTGCGCGACGCGGTTCTCCGGCAGCTGGAAGGTCATCGCTGGGCCGTGGCCGCCGAGAACGTCATTGTGAATGACGGCACGGTTCATCTATGGGGCGTGGTCACCTCGCTTGAGCAGGCGCGTGCCATGTGCATCGCTGTGGAAAAGGTACCGGGTGTCAAGGGTGTGGAAGACCATACCGATGCCCCAATGATGATTCCCGCGATGTAATCGTTGCGATGTAATGGTTGATCAATCCGCGCATCGCGACCCGGTGCAATCAGCGCCATGGCGGATGCATTGCGGTGGGCATAAGCGTGATTGAAAGCCCCATGCAACCGCACATGACCGCACGCCATCCATAAACAAAGCCGGCTTCACGAATTGAAGACCTACCCGCCATGCGTGTGACACAGGTCAACGACCGTTGGAGTTTGCGGCATATAACGGTATCAGGTCGAGCGAAGCGGTTGTTAGCTGAACCATTAGCTGAACCGCTATCGAACCTGGCCGGCTCTTCAAATAGCCGCAACACACTCATTCCTTACGTGGTTGCAATCAACCACTTGGCTTCGAGCACCGCACGTCCGGCATCTCCGCTCAATCTTCTCACCGGAATGGTCAATGACATTTCTTAAGCCCGCGCTCAGCAGCGCCGAAGCGAACAATGACGAGTATTCAAGCACTATCTCCGGCGCGTCATTGCCGAAATATCGCATTCCCCAAATGCCCTCGGAGCCTCGTGCGGTGTTCGATCTGGTTCGCGACGAGCTTTTCATGGATGGCAATTCGCGTCAGAACGTAGCCACTTTCTGCACGACCTATGCGGACGACGAAGTCCGCCGCCTGATGGATCTGTCGATCGACAAGAACATGATCGACAAGGACGAATATCCGCAGACCGCCGAGATTGAAAAACGCTGCGTCCACATGCTTGCCGACTTGTGGCATGCGCCGCGTTCGTGGGAGACAACGGGATGCTCGACAACCGGTTCGAGCGAAGCCTGCATGCTCGGAGGACTCGCGCTCAAATGGCAATGGAAAAAGCGCCGCCTGGCTGAAGGAAAATCGGTCGACAAGCCCAATATTGTGTGTGGGCCCGTGCAGGTGTGCTGGGACAAGTTCGCCCGTTATTTCGATGTCGAGCTTCGTCAGGTTCCGCTGAGCGGGGACTCGCTCGGTCTGCAACCGGAGCAGCTTGCTGCCTATTGCGATGAAAACACCATCGGTGTGGTCGCAACGCTAGGCATTACCTTCACATGCGTTTATGAGCCCGTGAAGGCCCTTGCCGGCGCCCTGGATGCGTTGCAGCGAGATGTTGGCCTGGACATCCCCATCCACGTGGATGCGGCCAGCGGCGGATTTGTCGCGCCTTTCATCCAGCCGGATCTGGAATGGGACTTCGCCATTGAACGGGTGAAATCCATCAACACCTCGGGCCATAAATACGGTCTGGCGCCGCTCGGAGTAGGTTGGGTTGTATGGCGCAGCGTGAAGGACCTGCCGGACGAGCTGATCTTCATGGTCGACTATCTTGGCGGCAACATGCCCACGTTCGCGCTCAATTTTTCGCGGCCGGCGGGACAGATCATCGCGCAGTATTACTTGTTGCTCCGGCTAGGCCACGAGGGCTACAGGCGCATCCAGCAGGAATGTGCCGATACGGCGCAATTCCTGGCGGACGGTCTCGCCAAGCTCAGCACCCTGGAAATGGTGTACGACGGCCGCGGTGCGCTGCCCGCAGTTTGCTACAAGCTGCGCCACCCCGATACCGCCGGTTTTTCGCTCTTCGACTTGTCGGACCGTGTTCGTATGCGGGGCTGGCAAATCGCCTCTTACAAGCTTCCCGCTGATCGCGAGGAAACGATCGTCCAGCGCATCCTGATTCGCCGGGGCATCACGCGCGACATGGCGGGCCTGCTGCTGAACGACATCAAGCATGCAATCGCTCACCTGCAGGAAAACCCGACGCCCAATTCGAAGGCGGGACCGGGCTTTCACCATGACTGACATTGATGGCTTAGTTGACAGCTTAGTTGACGACTTAACGACCAAGGCTCTGATATGACTGCGACAGCGAAGAAAGGCACTTACCTGAGTGCCACCTCCATCGGCCTGATGACGGCGGCCGCCGTGGTGACCAGCTTGCGCGGCTTGCCGCTGCTGGCGAAGGAAGAGATGACGATGTTCGTCTATCTCGCGTTCACCGTGATCTTCTATCTGATCCCGGCGTCACTGATCTCCGCCGAACTTGGCGGCGCTTTCGCCGACCGGCGCGGCGGAATATACACATGGGTGGGCGAGGCATTCGGTAATCGATGGGGTTTCCTCGCGATCTGGCTGCAATGGATCCAAAACGTGGTGTGGTACCCGGTCGCGCTGACGTTCGGCGCAGCGGCTATCGCCTACACGATCGGCCGTCCTGAACTGGCGACCAATGGCGTCTACGTGGGCGTGTTTTGTATTGTTGCTTATTGGCTCGCTACCTGGGTGGTGCTGCAAGGCGTCGAAGTGTTTGCGCGGATCGCCAACTGGACTTTCATTATCGGCACGATTGTTCCCGGGTTCGTATTGCTCGCGTTGCTGGCGTACTGGATCTATACGGGGCACGCGCTCGGCTGGCAGCATCTGAAGGACCCGGCGCTTTCGGAAGCGGGCCATGCGCGTTATTGGCCTGCGATTCACGGCTTCGGCACCATCGCGTTTCTCGCCGGTATTGTGCTGCTGTTTGCTGGTGTCGAAGTCCAGGCCGTACATGTGATGGACATGCGCAACCCGAGCCGGGGTTACCCGGCAGCAATCGGTCTGGGCGCCATCATCTCGATCCTGATTTTTGCGCTTGGCGCGTTGCCGATCGCAGGCATTCTTCCGTACGAAAGGATTTCGCTGCAGTCCGGCGTATTCGATACATTCGCAGCGGTCATCACGGACATCTGGCATATGCAGTGGCTGGTATCGGTGCTGTCGCTGCTGGTGGGCGTGGGCGCCATAAGCGGTGTACTGGCGTGGCTCGGCAGCCCTTCACGCGGACTGCTTGAAACGGCTCATGAGGGCGAACTGCCGCCGCTGCTGCAAGCGAAAAACAAGCAAGGAATGCCTACGCATATCCTGCTCGTGCAAGGCTTGATTGTTACCCTGATGTCTTGCTTCTACTTCGTCATCAAGGATGTATCGGTCGCGTTTTTCCTGATCTCGGCCATGACTATCGCGCTGTATTTGATCGCCTACATGCTGATGTACGCAGCAGCGATAAAACTGCGCTATTCCTCGCCCGATCTCAAGCGTCCGTTCACCGTACCCGGCGGGATCGTGGGGATGTGGATTTTTGCGGGCGTGGGCCTCGCGGGCGTGGTGTTCAGCTTCGTGGTGTCGTTTTTCCCGCCCGACCAGTTGCCTGTGGGTTCGCCGGGTATGTACATAGGGCTGGTGACGCTTGGCATTGTGGTGTTTGGCGGCGTTCCGCTGATCATTCATCACTTGCGCCGCGGTAGCTGGGCCGCGCCGGCCGATTCGCCGGTGCTGAATGCGGCGGCAAAATAAGCGGCAAAGCAAGCTGCGAAAACATCATCACCCCGGGCATTAACAACGGCTTCGCTGCGGTTTCCCGCAGCGAAGCCGTTATCAAAACAGGATCACGGTTTTACCCGGACCATGACCCGTCTTGTTGCGCTCGATTGCAGCGGTAGCGTCGCTTAATCCGGCGACTTCAGACACTTCCACCTTCACCGCGCCTTGATCGATCATGCCCACGATCTCCGCAAGTTGCGCCGCGTCGGGCCGCATCTGAAACCAGATGCCGTGCTTGCCCGGCGGCGTCTGTGCCGTGACATCCGGCGCAGCCGCGCTCACGATTCTTCCCGCGTCGGCCAACACTTGGCATGAGTTGGCCAGCACCGCGCCACCCACCAGATCGAGGACCAGATCGATGTCCCTGGTTCGCTCCCAGAAAGAGGAAGTGCGGTAATCGATGACCTCATCCGCACCCAGCCCACGCAGATAACCCGCGTTGATGCCCTGAGCGGTCGTGATGACACGCGCCCCGGTACGGCGCGCGAACTGGACGGCGAAACTCCCCACGCCGCCGGCTGCACCATGAATCAATACGGTCTGGCCGCGTTTCAGTTCTCCCGCTTCGAACAAAGCCTGCCATGCGGTCAGCGCCCCGACCGGGATGGCCGCGGCACGTTCGTCGGTCAGGCTGGCCGGCGTCTTCACCAGCGTGTTCGAGGCGACCGCCACATAATCGGCGTAGGCGCCAAGTCCGCTCACGGGACCCATGACCCGGTCGCCAATGGCGAACCCGCTCACGTCCTGGCCGACTTCAATCACCTCGCCGGCAAGTTCAACGCCGAGCGTTGCGGGGAGGGGCAACGGGAAATCGTTCTGCAACCAGCCGTCGCGAATCTTCCAGTCGACAGCGTTAACTCCCGCGGCCCTGACGCGAACAGTCACCTGACCCGAGGCGGCGGCCGGTATCGCGATGCTGTCAATCTTCAGCGCGTCAGGAACGCCGTAAGCGTGAATACGAAGAGCGCGGTTCATTAAGCTTTCTCCAGTGCGGGATAGTCGATATAGCCGGTCGGGCCGGGCGAATAGAACGTGTCGCGGTCAGGCGTGTTGAGCGATGCACGGTCAAGGAAGCGTTGCGGCAAATCCGGATTGGCGAGATACAGGCCGCCGAATACGGTTGCATCGGCGTTGTCCTGCTCGATCAGTGCTTGCGCTGTCTCGCTGGTCAACCCGCCGCCTGCCAGATAAGGGCCATCGAACAAGGGGCGCAGGAATGCGCGGTAATCGAATTCGCTGCCGGTCCTGAGCACATGCAGATACGCCAGCTTGAGTGCGGAGAGCTGCCCGACGAGATATCGATAGGTATCCTGCGGAGTTGCATCGGTCACGTCGTTGAAGCCCATTTCAGGCGCGATCTTGATACCTACCCGGTCGCTGCCCGCTTCCTGGGACATCGCGCCCAGCACTTCCAGAATGAAGCGCGCGCGATTCGCCAGCGAGCCGCCGTAAAGATCGGTTCGTTGATTTGTCCCCGATGACAAAAACTGCTCGGGCAGATACCCCGAGGCTGCATGCAATTCAACGCCGTCGAAGCCGGCCAGCAACGCGTTGCGCGTGGCAAGCCGATACCCCTGGACGAACTCCGCTATCTCACTGGTCTCAAGGGCACGCGGTTGCACGAACTCCTGCGGTCCCGTTGCGGTGAATACCGTCCCGGCGGCCCGGATAGCCGACGGAGCAACCGGCGTTGCGCCGTGCGGCAGAAGGCTCGGATGAGAGATGCGCCCGGTATGCATGAGTTGCAGGAAGATAAGGCCGCCCTTGGCGTGAACTTCGCCGGTGACGTGCTTCCAAGCCTCGATCTGCGCTTCGGAGTGAATGCCCGGCGTGCGCACGTAGCCTTTGCCCATCGGCACGGGATAGGCGCCTTCCGTGATGATCAGGCCGGCGTCGGCGCGCTGGCCGTAGTAGTCCACTGCCATGGGCGAGGGCACGCCCGTGGTGTCGTCGGCGCGTGAACGGGTCATCGGCGCCATCACGAAGCGATTGCGAAGCGTATAGCGGCCAATCCGGGTGCTGCTGAAGAGCGGGTTCATATCAGTTCCTTGGTTGAGGAGGTGTAGAGACATGTTGCATTGATCCACTCAAGGGATAAATAGCTATAATTGAAAACAGTGATCCACCAATGGAGCAATCATCGTGGAACTGTTGAGCTATATGCGGTTGTTCGTGGAAGTGGCGCGGACCAAAAGCTTCAGGGGCGCGGCCGAAGCGCTCGACATGCCCAACTCAACGCTGTCGCGGCATATATCGGAGCTGGAGAAGGCGATTGGCCTGCAGTTGCTGCATCGCTCGACACGCAAGGTCGAGCTCACCGCCGCGGGCGAGGTGTATTTCAAGCGGTGCCAGAGCATTGTCGAAGAGGCGCGCATTGCGCACGAATCCCTGCTTGATGTGGTGGAGCGGCCTAGCGGCACGCTGCGGATATCGATGCCGGTTGATCTCGCGACCGGTCATCTCGCGCCGATCCTGAGCGATTTCGCCAAGGCTTATCCGCTGATCAGTTTTGAATTTGACGTGACGCCGCGGCGCGTGGATCTGCAGAGCGATCCGTTCGACCTCGCCATTCGCATCGGAGCGCCGCCGACGACTCCGTCCACGCTCGTCGCACGGCAGATCGCGCTGTTGCCGCGTTATCTCTATGCATCGCCCGGTTATCTCAAGGCTGCCGCGCCGCTCACTCATCCCGACGACCTGACGAAACACGTGTTGTGCATCGGACAAGCAATGACGAGCCAGGAGGAGGCCTGGAGAACCTTTTATCGCGGGGAAGAGGAGGTCAATGTGATGATCGCATCGCGCTTCAGGATGAACAGCGTTGGCCTGAGCCGTGAGCTGGCTGTATCGGGTGTGGGTATTGCCGTGCTCGATACCGACCTCGCGCATGAGGATGTGGCGTCGGGACGTTTGCGGCGGGTACTGCCGGAGTGGAGTCTTGCGCCGGTCCCGGTACACGCGATTACCGACACGCGACTCTTGCCGGCAAGGACCCGTTTGTTCATCGACTTCATCAAGGCACGGCTGAATTAGTGGGGTCTTTGGCGTCAGATGTCTCGTCCCCGCACTACCGGCAGGCGTAGCATATGAACCGGCCCCACATCCTTCTCGTTGAACCTGTGAGTCAGTGCGCGCGGTCGCTCAGACAGTAAGAAAGGTAAGAAGGGAAAGTAAGGCAGGAGAAAGGGAACCGAGCCTCAACGTTCTTATCCGCTAATGGTATTGCCGCTTCTCGATCAACCGGGAGACGCCGTGACAGCCGTTCAAAAGATCTGGGGTGTACTGGTAGGCAAGCCGCTCGATCCTCTCGATCCGCGCACGCGCCATGTGATCGCCGTCACGCCTCTGCTTGCTTGGGTCGGGCTGGGTGCCGACGGTTTGTCCTCCTCCTGCTACGGTCCCGAAGAAGCGTTCCTGGCGCTCGGTCAGCACACGCCGCTGGCGTTGATCCTTGCCCTGGCGACCGCGGCGACCGTCTTTATCATCGCGCTGGGCTACAACCAGGTCATCGAGCTGTTTCCGACTGGCGGAGGCGGATACCGGGTGGCGACTGCGTTGCTGGGATCAAGCCCGGGGCTTGTCTCGGGGGCCGCGCTGCTGGTCGACTATGTGCTGACAATCGCGACATCGCTCGCGAGCGGTGTCGACGCGTTCTTCAGTTTGTTGCCGGTCAGCGCGCAGGCATTCAAACTCGCGACCGAACTGACGTTGATCGTCCTGATGACCGGCCTGAATTTCCGCGGCATGAAGGAATCGATCCTTGTGCTGTTGCCTATCTTCCTCGGCTTTGTCGTGCTGCATCTCGGACTGATCATCTATGGCGTAGCGGTTCACAGCGATCATCTGGCGGCCGTCGTGCCGGGCGCCGTGGCGGAAGCGCACAGCATGTCGCACACGCTCGGGCCGCTCGTGGTCGTGGCGCTGCTGATGCGGGCGTTCTCGCTGGGCGGCGGGACCTACACGGGGCTGGAAGCCGTGTCGAACAACGTCAACATGCTGGCCGATCCGCGTGTACCGAACGGCAAGGTGACCATGTTCTACATGGCCACGTCACTGGCGTTCACGGCGGGCGGCATCATCCTGCTTTACATGTTGTGGCATGCCCAGCCGGTCGAAGGCCAGACGCTCAACGCGGTGGTGTTCGGCAGCGTGATCGAGCACCTGGGACTGGGCTCGGCGTTCGCTCGTCATGCCTTGCTGGCGGTTGTGCTGGCGCTTGAAGCGGGATTGCTGCTGGTCGGTGCGCAAACGGGCTTTCTGGATGGCCCCGCGGTGTTGTCGAACATGGCTTCCGATTCATGGGTGCCACGCCATTTCCGCGACCTGTCCACGCGCCTGGTCAGGCAGAACGGCATTGTGGTGATGGGCATAGCAAGCCTCGTGATCCTGATGTGGACAAAAGGCAATGTAGACATCCTCGTCGTGCTGTACAGCATCAACGTGTTCCTGACCTTCAGCTTGTCGCTGCTCGGTTTGTGCACGTACTGGTGGCAGCATCGCCACGACGGGCGGGGCTGGGTGAGGCCGTTCGTGCTGTCGGCGCTGGGTCTCTCTGTGACGAGTGCCGTGCTGGTCATCACGCTGATCGAGAAGTTCACGGCAGGCGGCTGGCTGACTGTGCTGGTGACCAGCGCAGTGATCGCCGCGTGTTTCCTGATCAAGCGCCATTACAGCGACACGCGTGCGCAGCTCGCTCGCGAAGATTCGCTTTTCTCGGACCTGCAGCTCGCTGCCAGCGAACCCGACGTCGCTAAGCCGGACCCGTCCCGGCATACTGCGATCCTGCTGGTCGGCAAGCATCGCGGGGCCAGCATGCATGCGCTTTTGTGGGTCAACCGACTGTTTCCCGATCACTTCAAGAACTTTATCTTCCTCGCCGTTGGCGAGGTCGACGCGCAAAGCTACGAAGGCGCGGAGCACTTGGAGCGGCTGCAGAAAACGATCCAGTCATCGCTTGAGTATTATGTTTCGTACTGCCGCCGGCACGGCATTCCGGCTGACTACCGGATTGCCTTCGGCACGCATCCCATAGGCGAATTCATGAAACTCGCGGAGGCTACGATGGACGAGTTTCCAGACAGCGTGTGTTTTGCCAGCAAGCTGATTTTCAAGCGCGTCAATTTCCTGACCGCATGGTTGCACAACCAGACGCCGGTCGAAATCCAGACGCGCCTGCATCAGCAGGGCAAGCAGATGGTGCTGTTGCCGATGAACGTAGGGTGAGGGTGACAATTCGTGAACCGTAGTTGTATGCGCGGGCGGTTATGCTCACGCGTTACCGCGTACCCCTACGCCGGTGCGCCATACATTCTGCGCAATTCCAGATTCACCTTGAGCACCTTGATCAGCGGCTCGCCCACCAGACCGCCAAACGGGGCGACGAGCTGCCCAGCCTGCGGTCCGGTAGCATAGCGTGCAATCGGCTCCAGCATGCGGGCCACGCGATCGAACAGTAGATAGTTCGTATAACTTATTGTGGGTGACTCGGACGCCGTGAAAATGTATATAAAAATAAATGAATCCCATGTTTACCCGGAATTTTGATGCCGGATCCGGTCAATCGGTCAGCCCGGTTCGCCAGGGTGACGGACGGTGCAATCGGCAGGCGGATCAGCGGGCGCGCGGCACTGGCGCTATGCTACCGGTTCCGCCCAACCAAGGACCAATGTCATGAAACAGTCACCAGGATCCATGATCACCTACCAACGCCCTGACGGGAAGGACGTCCAGGGTTACCTCGCCAAACCGCAGAAACTGGAGGGCGCGCCTGCCATTGTCGTGATTCAGGAGTGGTGGGGCTTGAACGACCAGATTCGCGGCGTGGCGGACCGCTTCGCGCAGTCCGGTTATCTGGTGCTGGTCCCCGATCTTTTTCGCGGAAAAACCACCGTCGAAGAGCAAGAGGCAAACCATCTGCTGGGCGAGCTGGACTTCGCCGATGCGGCCGGCCAGGACATCGCCGGCGCCGTGAAATACCTTAAGGCGCATTCGGAGCGGGTCGGCGTGACCGGCTATTGCATGGGCGGCGCACTCACGCTTCTGGCCCTGTGTCATGTCCCTGACATATCCGCCGGGACGGTGTGGTATGGCTTCCCGCCGCTCGAATACGTCGATGCGTCGAAGATCACGGCGCCCGTGCTCGGTCACTGGGCCACGCAGGATGAGTTCTTCCCGGCTGAAACGGTTGACGCACTGGAGAGCAAGCTGAGTGAGGCCAAGGTCGATGTGGAGTTTCATCGCTACCTTGCGCGTCATGCGTTCGCCAATGAGACAGCCGTTGGTCCGGGCCGTATTGCCAGGACCCAGTTCGACCCGGTCTGGTCGCAATTGGCGTGGGACCGGACGCTGACCTTCTTCGGCCGCACGCTGTGGCCGCACGCCGGCTAGCGCCGCGGGGAGGGGCGTTCGACCAGCGGCGAAGCGGTGCGCCGCTGGGTCGGACTCTCGCGAGTGTGCTGCTTACAAGACCTCAAACACGCTGTACACCGGCCCATACGGGAACCAATGTCCCGCACCTACGGCGATGATCCGGTTCAGCCATTCATGCTTTCCGGCGACGCCAGTCCGTATGACGAATCTGAAGGCTGCGTGTTAATTAGATTGCCCAAGCTATTTAAGCGGCGAAAAGTCCGTGGGCCGCATGATCCGCGACTCCATGCTGACGAAAATATCCAGCGCTTTAACCTTGCTGCCGAATGCCTGCCAGCGGCTGTCGGCGGCCATCCTGTCGCGGCGCTCAAGCCGGTCGTCCAGGCTCTTGTATGCCCAGATATGAACGATCTGACTGATGTCGCCAATCTCTGTCGTGAAGAACCCAACCAGTTCGCCCAGGAATTCCTGCTGAAGCGGCAGCCCCTCGCTTTTGTACAACGCAAGCCATTCAGCACCGCGCAACGGTTTGAAGGTATAGGTTCGGATTTCGTAAAGCATGAGTTATCTCCCGGGTTTTTATAACAAGGGTTAGGACGCGGTCCGTCCGCCATTGATCCTGAGCACTTCGCCGGTCATGAAGCTCGACTTGCCTGACGAAACAAACACAATGGCATCGGCGATTTCTTCGGGCGTCCCAGCGCGTTTAAGCGGGACGGCCGCGAGAAAGGCCGCCTTGCGTTCCGCATCCGCCAGCAGCCGATTCAGCATTGGCGTCTCCACGGGGCCCGGGGCGACAGCATTGACCCGTACACCGAACGCTGCGGCCTCAAGCGCCGCAGATTTCGTGAGGCCCTCGACCGCGTGCTTGCTGGCCACGTAGAGGGACGCGCCGGCCGCGCCACGCGCGCCCATTGTCGACGATATGTTGACGATACTGCCGCTGCCTTGCGCATTCATCACGCGCAGTTCGTGTTTCATGGACAGCAGCGTACCGAGCACATTGCTGTCGAAGACGGCTGCGTAGCGTTCGGGCGTCTGCTCCACCACGGGCACTGATTCGCCTTCAGCGCCAGCGGCGTTGACCGCCACATCAAGCCTTCCGAAGCGGGCTACCGCGCCGTCGACGAGATTGCGCACATCGTCTTCGAAACGGACATCCGCCTGAATGAACTCGGCTTCCACGCCAAGGGCGATCAGCTCGGCGGCGAGCGTCCGGCCTTCTGCAACGCGGCGGCCCGACACGACAATCCGCGCGTTCTCGCCGGCGAATGCAAAGGCGGCGGCGCGACCGATGCCGGTCAGCGCGCCCGTGATAAGTACAACAGGATGGTTCGTCATTGAGTTGCTCTCCTTGATCGGGCAGCGCGAAAGAGGGTTCTGGTGATCGCACTGTCATTCATCTGGTGCCGGCGTCCGTGATCGGGCCCCGGCGCGGTTGCCTACACGGTCACCACGATCTTGCCGAACTGGCCGTTGGTTTCCAGATAGCGATGCACGTCGACCATTTCGTCGAACGTGAAGGTGCGATCGATCACCGGTTTGAGCGCGCCGCTCTCGAGCCCCTTGAGCACGAACTCCACGACGGCCTTGCGACGTGTTGCGTCACCGCTCGTCAGCCAGATGTTGTGAGCCTTGACGGTGATCATCTTCGCGATCATGTCCAGCACGGGCAGGGGCGTCACACCCTCGCTGAGCGCGCCATAGATGTATGCAATGCCCTGGAACGACAGCGCGGAAATCAGCTTCGCGAAGGTCGGGCCGCCGACCGGATCGAACGCGACGCGCGCGCCCTGACCGCCTGTGATTCGCATGACTTCTTCGACCAGGTCGGTCTCGTCCGTGACGATCACGTGCGCCGCGCCCGCATCGAGCAACTGCTGCTTCTTGTCGGCCTTGCGTGTTGTTGCAATGGACGTCGCCCCGGCGTAGTTGGCAATCTGGATCGCTGCGAGTCCGACGCTGCTGGACGCTGCCGGGATGATCACAAAATCGCCCTTGCTCACCTTCGCATCTTCGATAAGTGCGCCATACGCCGTCACGAACATCATCCAGATCGATGCAGCCTCGGCATACGAAAGCGATTCCGGGTGTTCAACGACCGCGTGGTCCGGCGCAATGATGACTTCACCGTACGTGTGGTACTGGTTCATCGAGAATGACGGAATCAGGTTGACCTTGTCGCCCGGCGCGAAGCGGGTAACGTCGCTGCCCACTGCGTCGACAATACCCGCTGCTTCGTATCCGAGCCCGGCCGGGAACTTGACCGGTTCAACGTAGGTGTCCACGCGCCACATCGCTTCGGCGCGATTGATGCCTATTGCCTTGACGGTGATGCGAACTTCGGCCGGACCGGGAGCGGGCACTTCTGTCTCGACAAATTCGAGGACTTCAGGGCCGCCGGCCTTGGCAAACTTGATCGTGCGTGACATGAGACTCTCCAGGGTAATTGGGTCCAGGCAGAGCGCCGAAGCGCCGTTCGGTTCACACGGCTTCTGCGACTTCTACAGTAGGCAGACTAGCGCGGAAATCCGAGCAATGCTTTTCTTCTCCGCCCCGGAATGCGGCGCGGACACAAGGCGTAAGCGACGGCCGGTCAGGACCCGCGCCAGGTTTTATGCGGTGGCGCTCGGCCGGGCAGAGACCTCGTCGTACCATCGGCGAAATGCGGTGTGTTCTGCCGGGATTGGCATCTTCAGCGCGTTGGCCGCGAAGTCGACCGTGACCAGCGTGGTGATGTCCGCTGCCGAGAATTCATCGCCGGCAACGAACCGGACCGTCTCGAGCCGTTCGTTGAAGTCGGAGAAAAAATCTACCACGCGTTGTTTGCTGCGTTCGACCAGTTCGGGAATCTGTTCATAAGCGTGCGGTCCGGACAAAGCGCGGCCTTTCAGTCCGGCAACCGCGTTGCGCACGCCTTCCATGACCGGCGCGAAGCCGTCGAGTTCTGCGCGGCGTTCCCACATGGTGACGAGCGCCTTCGACTCTGGCGTTGTCCCCAGCAATGGGGTCTGGCGGTACGCTTCTTCCAGATAACGCCAGATGGCGAGCACTTCCGCGATCATGGGTCCACCGGCCAGGACGAGCGCCGGGACCTGGCTGCGTGGATTGATTGCACGGTAGGCATCGGAAAACTGCTCCTTCGTACCCAGGTCGACCGGCTTCGTCGGGATATCGATTCCCTTCTCTGCGATGAAGATGCGCACACGGCGTGCGTTCGGCGAGCCTTTCGACTCGTACAGTACGGGAGTGGAGAGTGTCATTTGAATTGTCCTTTGATGTTTTTTAAATGTGGATACCTGATCAATCAGGTTTTTCACGCACTATGAAAAAAGGTTTGGTCTAGAGTTTCGAACCACCGTCCACACGCAGCGTTTCGCCGGTAATCCAGCGCGCCGCATCCGATGCCAGAAACGCGACTGCGCTGCCAATGTCGTCCGGTTGCGCGACCCGTTTCAGCGCTTGCATACCGAGCGTGGCTTCGCGTTCCGCGTCAGTCTTCATGAAGCCCGACATGTCGGTTTCAACTACACCGGGCGCTACCGCATTCACGCGAATACCACGCTCGCCGAGTGCCGAAGCGAAGTGTTTGACTAGTGTATCGACCGCGCCCTTCGTCGCCGCATATGCCGGGAGCGTACCCACTGCTGCATGTGCCGCGAGCGAGGAGAGCAGGACCACGCTGCTGCCTTTGCACATCACCGGCAGCAACTGCTGCACGAGGAAATAGGGAGCGCGCACGTTCACGGCAAACAGGTTGTCGAAATCTTCTACCGTCGTTTCTTCGATGCTTGCTGCTTTTGAAACGCCGGCATTCGCCACCAGAATATCCAGACGATGGCCAATGACCGCACGTACGCGTTTCGCGAGAGCGTGCGGGCCGTCCGCGTCGCGAAGATCGGCCGCCACTTTCTGGGCATTGCCGCCGGCCGCGCGAATTTCCGCAACCACCGCGTCGGCGGCCTTCTCTCCGCTGCTGTAGTGGACCAGCACTTGCGCGCCCTGGCTTGCCAGCGCAAGCGCACTTGCCCGGCCGATGCCGCGTGAAGCGCCTGTCACGAGCGCGGTTTTTCCGGCGAGGTTGGTCATGATCAGGCTCCTGTCAGTTGGATGAAAACAATCAGGTAATTCATTGCTTCGTGCCTAACCGCGGTTTTCTGCGATATAGATGAAAGATATGGAGCGAGGCGCTTGCAATTGCCGCTTCGTCTCCGTCTGGTACGTAATCTAGTGGGCTCTTGCGGAAAGTAAAAAGACTTTGTAGGCTGGCGGGCATGCCTGCGAGGCATGACTGCCAGGTATGACTCAAGTGAAGGAAGCGTATGGAGCTTCGACATCTGCGGTATTTCATCGCTGTCGCCGAGACCGGTAGCCTTACCGTTGCGGCCGAGCGCCGCCTGTACACATCACAACCTTCGCTTAGCCGGCAGATCCGTGATCTGGAAGAGGAGGTTGGAGCGGAACTGTTCAACCGTGGTTCGCGTGGAGTCGAGTTGACGGCGGCCGGCAAGGCTTTTCTTGACCATGCGCGCTTAGCGCTGACCCAGGTCGACGCCGGTATCGAGGCGGCGCGGCGTGCCGCGCAACCAGCAAAACAGGTCTTTGCGCTCGGTTTCCTGACCGGTCAGGAAATGACCTGGCTGCCGCGCGCCATGCAGGTGCTGCGCGATGAACTGCCGAACATCGACGTGACGGTATCGAGCGACTATTCGCCGGATCTTGCCGATGCGCTCGCACGCGGCAAGCTCGATCTCGCGTTCCTGCGCGCCGAACCGGGGTTCGATCTGGACTATCGTGTGGTCAGCCGCGAAAAGCTGATTGCGCTGATGCCTAGTGATCATCCGCTCACCGGGCGAACGACGATCCGCCCCGGGGACTTCGTGGGCGAGCCCTTCATCATGGCGTCGAACAAGGCGAAGGTGCTACATGAAGTGATCGACCGGTATCTACTGCAGAGCGGGGTAAATATCACGCCCGAACAGGGCGTCGACAATCTGGCGATGGCCATGTCGCTTGTATCGTCCACGCGTGGGCTGGCGCTGATGCCGGAGTATGCGAACAACCTGCTGCCCTGGTCCGTAGTTAGCCGGCCGCTTGAGGGCGAGGCGCCGACGATCGACCTTGTGATCGGCTACAGCAGGTCCAACACCTCGGCCATCCTGAAGTTATTTCTCTCAAGAGCGGACGAGCTGGTGATGCCCGCGGCGGCTTGATCCCGGTGTGCCTGGCCACGGTCTTGATTGACAATCCGTCGATCCTTGCGTTCGATCGGGCCTAACCGAGCGCCATTAACGATTCCACTCCGCGCAGGGTATTGCGTTGCCGCCACTGCAGCGCGTCGAGATTCGTGATGCGCAGATCCGGCAGCCGCGAGAAGAGGGCACCTAGCCCTGTTTCGAGTTCCAGCGTCGCGAGCCGCGCACCCAGGCAGTGGTGAATGCCGGCGCCGAATGAAAGCAACCGGCCCAGCGCGGGACGCCCGATATCCAGTTCATCCGGCCTCTCGAACTGGTCCGGATCGCGATTCGCGGAACCGGCCATCATGAACACTATTGTGCCGCGCGCGATCGGGTGGCCCGCCGCCTCCAGGTCTTCAAACGCCGTACGCACGATCACTTGGACCGAGCTGTCGAATCGAAGACACTCTCCAACCGCCTTGGGCAGGAGCGATGTATCGCCCTTGAGCAACGCAAGCTGCTCAGGATGACGGTGCAACGCTATCAGTGCATTACCCAGCATGTTCGACGTCGTCTCATGCCCGGCCACGAACAGCAGAAGCACGTTCGAGATGATCTCGTCATTGGTGAGCGACTCGCCGGCTTCCTCGGCACGAAGCAGCGCGGACACGAGATCGTTGCCTGGTTTCGTACGCCGCTCTTCGACCACCCCCGCGAAATAGCGTTCCAATGCGAGCGTTGCTTCGTTCGCCGCAGCAAGGTGCGCGGCGTCCATGGGCGCTGTTTCCAGCGCGTTGCCGAAGTGACTCGCCGCCGCGCCGAACTTGACGCCATCTTCAACAGGCACGTCGAGTAGCCGGCAGATGACGTTCACCGGCAAGGGCAACGCGTAGTCGCTGACCAGGTCGAAATTCGCGCCGGGTTCGAGCGCGTCGATCAGGTGATCCGCCGTGCTTTGCACTACGTCGCGAAGCAGGTCGATCTGGCGCGCGTTAAAAGCCGCCATGAGGAGACTGCGCAGGCGCGTGTGCACAGGGGGGTTCGTCATGAGGAACATGCGGCTAAGCGCCTGGAACACCGGCTGCCCGGGTCCGCTTTCACCGTATCGCGCGACCACGCTGGGCATATAGGTCTTCCCTATGCGTCGATCGCGCAGCAGCGCGTCCACCACCGCATAGCGACCGGTTATCACGACGTTGGGCGCCAGCGGAACCAGTGCGCCCTCGGAGCGAAGCCGTTCATAGACGGGGTAGGGGTTTTCAAAGAAAGCAGGGGATGACAGGTCGCTGAATTTCATGGGAGGCATGGGTAAGTGGGGAAACCGCGAACGGAGGCCAGGCGTGCGCCTTACGCACGGTGAACACGTACCCGGGCCGGTTTATTCCATTGAGTCCTTTCGTTGCTGCGAGCGTTGTTGAAAAATGGAAAGGCGGATGGATAGAATGTTGAACATAGGTGTAAGTAGTAGCGTAAGCCTACGACCCTAACCCTACGAAATTCCGCATGCTGGCCGGACCGCGGCCAAGCCATGCAACTCAACCTTTAACAATAGTTCTTTGCAGGATGATGATGGGCGCG
Source organism: Caballeronia udeis (assembly GCF_001544555.2). Lineage (GTDB taxonomy): Bacteria > Pseudomonadota > Gammaproteobacteria > Burkholderiales > Burkholderiaceae > Caballeronia > Caballeronia udeis. Next base: position 54,175 of record NZ_FCOK02000013.1, read on the forward strand.
CAGATTCGAGAAATGGTGTTGGCCGACTATGAGGCCGTGGTGGCACTCTGGAAGAGTACGCCGGGTGTCGACATCCGCCCCGTTACCGACAGCCGCGACGGGATTGAACGCTTACTTGCCAGAAACCCTGGTCTGAGCGTCGTCGCAGTCAATAACGGCGAGCTTGTGGGCTGCGCCCTGGCCAGTCACGATGGCCGCCGTGGATTCCTCCAGCATGTCGTGGTTGCTCAGGATTTGCGGGGGCAGGGTCTCGCCCGGGCGATGATCGGAAGGTGTCTCGAGCGCCTTCGGGAGCACCATCTGGGAATGGTGCACCTGGATGTTGTTGTTGATAACGAAACCGCCATGGCTTTTTGGCAGAAGGCGGGCTGGCATCGCGTCGACACGCTGACCCGGCTGTCGCTTGCGCTTTAGGCATCGGCTAGCCTGGCCTTATTGACACTGAATAAAGCGCCGCGACAAACTCGCCTACCGGGTCTCCAGGGGATCAAGCCGGTCGCGGCGCAAGAAAAGAATGACCGGCACGAGGGTTAGAACTGCCAGCACCAGCGGTCCGATTGTCTTGCCCGCATCATGCGACACCCATCCGACGATCGCGTCACACGCCTGTATCAACGCCAATAACAAACCCAGCACCACGATACCGTTATGCGAGCGCCTGGCTGTCGCGGCCAGCGCCGCAAAGGCGAGCGGCACGCTACGCGCAACGGCGTACATGGCGGCGGCCTCCATTGGCTGCTGGCTCATCAGTATTGCCAGCGAAAAGGCTACGCTGGTCAGCGCGTTCAGGCAGGTGATCGACGCGCAAAGGTAGAAGAGGGTTTTCGTTCTCATTGGGAATAGTTCACATAGTGAATGATATGTTCAATGTACTATTCCTTCATGAAACAAGCAAGTCACCTGACCAATACCGCCGGTTACATGCTCAGCAAGCTTGGGCAGGCCGTGACTGAGGAGTTTGCCGAGCGATTGCGCAAGCTTGGGCTGCGGCCAAGGCATTGCGGTCTGCTGGCGGCTATTCGCAGCATGCCGATGACCTCCCAGCTCGCGCTTGGCCGGGCATTGAACGTGGTGCCGAGCGCGATCGTGCCGATGATCGACGACCTGGAGGCGCTCGATGCGATCATCCGCGTGCCGGATGAGGCAGACCGTCGCCGCTACGCGATCCAGCTCACGCCGAAGGGCGCGGCATTGCTGCAACAGGCGACCGCGATCGCGCTGAAACTCGACGACGTTATGCTGGATTCCCTGGAAAAGGACGAGCGGGATACGCTTCGCCGACTTCTGGAAAAGTTGTCCGTGCGCCCACCGGGGAGGTGAGCGCGGGCGAAAAGCACGGCAACCTGTGCACGCCTCGTCCGCATCGCTCAATTGTTCGTTTCTGGTAAACCCCAGCTTCAATCCGGCTGATGGCGGTTATCAAGCGGTTTAGCGTGTTTTCGCTTGTGTTTCCACTTCAACTCGCCGTGCAACTTGCGATAGTCTTTTGGACATGAAGACAACTCCGGATCACTGCTGTCGGGTTTTCGGTTCGCCCTGGGCGGATGTCTATTGCACGGACATTGAGAGTGCTCGCCATTACGGCAAACACTGGCACGCAACCTTCGGTCTCGGGTTGCTGGAAAGCGGCGCGCAAAGCTCCGCTAGCGGACTGGGGCAGGTCGAGGCTTACGCGGGCAACCTGATTACGACCAACCCAGGTGAAGTGCATGACGGCCGCCCGTTAGGCGGCGCGTCGCGTCGCTGGCGCATGGTGTACCTGGAGCCTCGCGTAATAGCTTCCATGCAGGGCGACCCTCAGTCTTGCGCGGCCCCGGATGTAGCGCTTACCCGCCCTGTCATAGAAGACGAGAGGCTTCGTGCTGCGCTGCAGGAATTGTTTCGTCGCGTCGAATGCAGTAGCCCCGGACAGCAGCCGACGCGCACCCATATTCTTGCCTGTGAAGAATCCCTGGTCCAGACCTGTGCGCTTCTATTGAATGTCCATTCCACCACGCCAACCGCCCGCGAGATTGGGGGCGATATAAGGCGAGTTCGCGAGCGGCTTGGCGATGACCTGCTTGATCCGCCAACGCTCACCGAACTGGCCGTCATGTCCGGCCTGAGTAAATACCAGGTGCTGCGCCGCTTCGAAAAGACTTATGGCGTGCCGCCGCATGCGTGGTTGTTGCAACAACGCGCCGAGCACGCGCGAGGTTTGATTCGCAAGGGGCTCAGCCTCGCGCAAGCGGCCGCGTCTTGCGGTTTCGCGGATCAGAGCCACATGACGCGGCTTTTTATCCGTTACTTTGGATTCACGCCCGGTGCGTGGCAGAAAGCTACCGCGCGTGCGCTGCAATAACGTTCAAGACGCACCCTGGGTTCAATCGTGACACTGGACCACCTACTTGAAGGAGGTCTGGATTCATGGATGCATATGTACACGGTTATCACCCGGACGAGAACGAGCGCCTGAAAAACCAGGCGCAAACGCTAACCGGGTTGCTGCACTTCGACACGGTTTATCCTGCCGGGCACACGGTGCTGGAGGCGGGATGTGGCGTTGGCGCGCAGACAGTGGCGCTGGCTGCGCGCAGTCCGGACGCACGATTTACCTCCATCGACATCCGTTCGGAGTCCATTGACGCCGCGCGGCAAAGGACCCGCGCGGCGGGACTGACGAATGTCACGTTCGAGCAAGCCGATATTTTTTCGCTACCGTTCGAAGCCGAGTCTTTCGATCACGTTTTTGTCTGTTTCGTGCTGGAACATCTCGAGCAGCCAATGGAAGCGCTTGAGCGGCTTAAACGCTTGCTCAAGCCGGGCGGCACCATCACGATCATAGAAGGGGACCACGGCTCGACGTATTTTCATCCGGACAGCCCGGCGGCTCGTGCGGCCATTCAGTGCCAAATCACATTGCAAGAGCAGGCGGGCGGCAATGCGCTTATTGGCAGGCAGTTATATCCGCTGATGAACGCGGCCGGTTTTAGCCAGGTTCGCGTGTCGCCGCGCATGGTGTACGCGGACTCGAGCCGGCCCGATCTGGTGGATGGATTCACACGGAAAACCTTCACCGCAATGATCGAGGGCGTGCGCGCACCAGCGGTATCTGCCGGCCTGATCGAACCGGACGATTTCGATAAGGGCATCATGGATCTTCATCGGACCACGCTGGACGATGGCGTGTTTTGCTACACGTTCTTTAAGGGCGTGGGGAAGAGGTGAAATCGGTTGGGGGCAATGCAAGGCTGCCACCGGGTTTGGTGCTTCGATGGCCGCCTGGATTACCTACTTGACCGTGAAGCTGTAATGCCCCTGGGTGCGGTGCCCGTCGTCGGCGACTGCAATCCAGGCAACCGAATAAACGCCGGGCGTCAATGCATTCAGTGTGACCGACATGTGTTTCTTGTCCGCTGGATCGACCACGGACTTGGCGCTGGTGACCGGTTTGCCCTGGGCATCGGTGACCGTGATCGAACTGAACGCGGGCTCGAGTCCATCGTCGAATTCAATCGCCACTTCCTTTTGCGAAGTCGATACGGTGGCTCCCGCGCCCGGCTCCTGGTGTTGTGGATACGCATGCGCGTGAGCAAGGGGCGCACTTGCAAGAGCGGCGGCAGCGATCAACGTGCGCACGATGATGGAGTTCATAAGAGTGATTTTCATGGATTGAAGAGCGGCTTGCCGACAGAGTCAGGGAAGATATCGTCGAAATACAGATGTGCTTGAAGCAGGATGCCGACGTGGTTGCCGGTCGCTCGATTGACCGGAATCTGCGCTTCTATACCTAGCTGGCCATAGCGGTTGAGCCAGATGAAACCGGGATTGATGGTTCCCGTTGTATGGCCGGAGCACGGACCGGCGGTGCACGTATTCATCGGGAATTCGACCACCGGAATCAGGTTGGCGAATGGCTGCGGCAAGCCAAGGTCTTTCACTTGCTGCTGCAGATACGGAATGCTGTACTGGATCGTCGTGCCCCAGTCGAGCGAGTTCGGTGACGATCGCGACGTTGTCAGGTTCGGTCCGATTTCACCCGTGATCGCGAATGGTTTCAGGAAACCGAGACTGGCGGGAAGGTCGCCGAACCCCTTGCCGAAATAGACCGTCGGCGTGATGGTGGAAGACGAATCGCCAATCGCGCGGGCACCCGTTCCACCCAGGTCCGCGAGCACGCCTACCGAGGCCATGAACTCATGGCGAGGGTTCGAGTACGCCAGATACTTCAGGCCAAGCGTGACGTTGTCGAAGCCCTTTGCCGAGCCGCCGTTGGGCGCGTTCTGCGTCACGTAGGCACTGGCAATGCTGAACGCCAGGTTCGATGTAATCAGCTTGTCCCATTCGAACGAGGCCGTGTTGACGTTCATGTTGTCGCCGTCGTCGGTCGGGCTTTTGATGTGGCCGTACTGGAAGTCGAATTCATCGCCGACACCGGGATCGTCTACGGCCATCGTCGCCGGGAAGACCCGGTCGCCGACAACCGCGTGCGCCCAGGCGCCGGATGAACCCGCAAGGCAGGCGGCGCCGGCCGCCCACATAAGAGCGGCGCGTGCAGGCGCCACGTGCCGCTTGAGAAGCGTACGCATCGTGTTTTTCCTTTGTCATGGTCATTGTGAGCGCGCTATTGAACGCCGTCGCGTTGGGTACGCGACGGCGTCGTGCCGCTGTCTGCGGCACGAGCGATAGGCACGAAATGGCTCAGGAAACGACAGGAGGCGCGCGAGGCTGGGCGGCAATGAAAAGCGGCAACGCGCGAACGGCTGCGCGTACCACGGGAAGCGGAGCAGCAGTCACCGACACGGCGGCGGCAAAGGCCACCGTCGAACCGGTCAGGACAGGAAAGTGAGCGAGCAGGCCGCAATAAGCGCAAGCCTGCCAGTGCAGCGCACCGGAATGCGAGGAAGAGTCGCTGTTGCCCGCTTCACTGAAGGCCGGGTCAGCGGAGCAATACGTGCTGAGCGCCTGGCCCAGCCGGTCATGCGAGGCTAGCGCATGCGAGACCGTCGGCGCGATCGAAGTCATCAGGATTGCAAGCAATCCCAGGATACTTCCGATCTTCAGTAAGCGACGGCGGAACATGCTGTGATGAGCACCGGACGGTCGATGATATTGGGCCGATTATGCCACGCGTCATGGCTGCAACTTCGGTGTTTTTCTGGCCTGGCTGGATGGCCGGTTAAGCCGTCTGCGAACAACTGAAACTCCTGGGCGAAGTATCAACGCCGCTGAAAAGCAGCGGTCATGTTAACGGCTAAGGGAGCGTCGAAACTGCCAGCAATTTTTACTTTTTCCTTTCGAACTTTCGACATGACACGGATTCCGGTCAAGCAGGAAAGATGCGTCCTGGGCGTCGTGAATATTGACGCTTTGCATATTTCCTTTTGACGGACTGGCGCCTTGGTAATTCGCCGCCCTCCGCGCGTTAGCTACCACACCAGTCTTATTCCTCTGTTGCGGCTTACCCGCTAACGCCTCGCCTGACGAGGCGGCACAACAGGCCGGCTGCCCAGCTCGGCTCCCCGCACGGATAAATCCGCAAGCCTTCCGAACACCCCCGCGCCCCGCCTGGCTTTCCTCGCGTCTTTACGCTTTATTTATATCCTCGCCAGCTCTCTTGTCCGGCCGTTTACGCGCGATCAACTAACCTTCAGCACGTCCAAATCCGCTACGGGAGATCAAAACAATGGACCTGCTATATATCGCCGGCATCATCGCCTTCTGGGCATTGTGCGCGGCCCTGACCATCGGTTGCGACAAATTGCGTCGCGCTCCGGGAGGTCGCCCATGACCACCTGGATGCTGTTACTGGCAGGTGCTTCGACTCTGCTCTTGTTCGTGTACCTCGTGTATGCACTATTGCGTGCGGAGGATCTGGAATGAACGCCAATACCACATTTCAAATGGGTTTTTATATCGTCGTGCTGATCGCGCTTGCGATTCCGCTCGGCCGATACATGACCTCCGTGCTCGACGGCTCGTCAGTCGTTGTCCGACGCATCGGCCGCCCGGTCGAAGCGCTGCTGTACAAGCTTGCAGGCGTGGACGAAAAGTCCGAAATGTCGTGGAAGCACTACGCATTCGCCGTGCTGGCGTTCAACGCACTCGGCGTGCTCGTCGTGTTCGGATTCATGCGCTTGCAACAGTGGCTGCCGTCCAACCCGCAGGCTTTCGGTCCCATGACCCCGGACGCCGCGTTCAACACGGCAGTCAGCTTCGTGACCAACACGAACTGGCAAGACTACACGCCTGAGTCCACTGCAAGCTACCTGTCGCAGATGGTCGGCCTGACCGTGCAGAACTTCTTCTCGGCCGCGACCGGCATTGCTGTTGTCGTCGCGCTGATCCGCGGCTTCGCACGTCATACCGCAACGACCATCGGCAACTTCTGGGTCGACATCACGCGCATCACGCTGTACATCCTTGCGCCGATTGCGACGGTCATCGCGCTGGTGTTCGTGAGCCAGGGTGCGATCCAGAACTTCGAGTCGTACCAGGATGTCGCCACGCTGCAAGTGACGACTTACCAAACGCCGAAGACCGACGCGCAGGGCAATGCGGTCAAGGATGCCAAGGGCAATCCGGTGATGGTGGACAACAAGGCCGACAAGCAGACGATCGCCATGGGCCCGGTTGCCTCGCAGGAAGCCATCAAGATGCTCGGCACGAATGGAGGCGGATTCTTTAACGCCAACTCCGCGCATCCGTACGAAAACCCGACGCCGTTCTCCAACTTCGTCCAGATGATCGTGATGCTCGTCATTCCGGCGGCGTTGTGCGTGGTGTTCGGACGCATGGTGGGCGACAAGCGGCAGGGCTACGCAATCCTCGCTGCAATGACGATTGCATTCGGTATCGCGTGTTGGGGTGAGATCTCGTTCGAGCAGGCCGGCAATCCGCTGTTCACGTCGCTGCATGTCGATCAAAGCGCATCCGCAATGCAGTCAGGCGGCAACACCGAAGGCAAGGAAACACGCTTTGGTATTGCGCAGTCGGGCATCTTCACGGTCGCCACCACGGCTGCATCGTGCGGTGCCGTGAACAACGCGCATGACTCGCTGACGCCTATGGGCGGCTTCGTACCGCTGTTGTTGATCCAGCTGGGTGAAGTGATCTTCGGCGGCGTAGGGTCCGGCTTATACGGGATGCTCGTCTTCGCCATGCTCGCGGTGTTCGTCGCCGGCCTGATGATCGGCCGCACGCCTGAATACATCGGCAAGAAGATCGAGTCGTACGAGATGAAGATGGTGGCGATCGTCGTGTTGCTGACGCCGTTCCTGGTCCTGCTCGGTGCGTCGATTGGCGTGCTGACGACCGCGGGCACAGCGGGCATAGCCAACCCCGGGCCGCACGGATTCTCCGAGATTCTCTACGCCTATAGCTCTGCTGCCAACAACAACGGCAGCGCCTTCGCGGGCCTCACGGTCAGCACGCCGTTCTACAACATCACGACCGGCATTGCCATGTGGTTTGGCCGCTTTGGTTCGATTATCCCGGTGCTGGCCATTGCCGGTGCGCTTGCCGCTAAAAAGCGTATTGCCACCACGGCCGGCAGCTTGCCGACCCACGGTCCGCTGTTCGTCGTGTTGCTGCTCGGCACAGTCGTGCTGGTGGGCGCACTGACGTATGTACCCGCGCTTGCGCTGGGTCCCGTGGTCGAGCATCTGATGATGCTCTCGGGCAAATAAGCGGTCACTGATACAGAGGAAAGTATGAACACAATTGTCAAACCGCCAGTGAAAACGCCGAACAAGACACCGGAGAAAACGCCGGAGCCGAGTGGCCATTCACGCTCGGCAGCCCGTTCGATGTTCGACCCCGCCATCGTCGTACCGGCGATTGCGGACTCGTTCAGGAAACTGAGCCCGCGTACGCAACTGCGTAACCCGGTGATGTTCTGCGTCTACATCGGCAGTATCCTGACCACGGTGTTGTGGGTCGCGGCACTCTCGGGGCAGGCTGAAGCCCCGGCAGGCTTTATTCTCGCGGTCTCGCTGTGGCTGTGGTTCACGGTGCTGTTCGCGAACTTCGCTGAAGCACTGGCCGAGGGTCGCTCGAAAGCGCAGGCAGCGTCGCTGCGCAGCGCCAAGCGCGACGTGATGGCGAAGAAGCTGGAGTCGGCGAACCCGAAGTCGGCGCTGCGCATCACGACGGCAACGGAGCTGCGCAAGGGCGATATCGTCCTCGTGGAAACGGGCGACGTGATCCCGGCGGACGGTGAAGTAGTCGATGGCGTAGCGTCAGTCGACGAGTCCGCGATCACAGGTGAATCCGCACCGGTGATCCGCGAATCAGGCGGTGACTTTACCGCGGTGACCGGCGGTACCCGTGTGCTGTCGGACTGGATCGTGGTGCGGGTGACGGTCAATCCGGGCGAGGCGTTTCTCGACCGCATGATCGCGATGGTGGAAGGCGCCAAGCGTCAAAAAACGCCTAACGAAATCGCGTTGACCATCTTGCTCGTGGCACTGAGCCTGGTGCTGTTGTTCGCGACTGCCACGCTGCTGCCGTTCTCCATCTTCTCGGTCGCCGCAGTGAAGGCCGGCCACGTGGTGACGATCACCGCGCTGGCCGCCCTGCTGGTCTGCCTGATCCCGACCACTATCGGCGGACTGTTGTCTGCCATCGGTGTGGCCGGTATGAGCCGGATGATGCAGGCGAACGTGATTGCGACTTCCGGCCGTGCAGTGGAAGCCGCGGGTGACGTCGACGTGCTGTTGCTCGACAAGACCGGCACGATCACGCTGGGCAATCGTCAGGCATCCAGCTTCGTACCGGCTCCGGGTCTCTCGGAGCAGGACCTGGCCGACGCTGCGCAGCTCGCGTCCCTCGCGGACGAAACGCCTGAAGGGCGCAGTATTGTCGTGCTCGCGAAGCAGCGCTTCAATATTCGCCAGCGCGAGATGGCTTCGCTCCATGCGACCTTCCTGAGCTTCACGGCACAGACGCGCATGAGCGGCGTCGACTTGCCCGATCGCGAGATTCGCAAGGGTGCGGCGGACGCGGTCAAGACGTACGTTGAACGTCATGGCGGCCGTTATCCGCAGGAAGTATCCAATGCGGTCGATGAAATCGCGCGTCGCGGCAGCACGCCGCTGGTGGTGGCCGACCGGCGCGAAGAAGGTGCGCGCGTGCTGGGCGTGATCGAGTTGAAGGACATCGTCAAGGGCGGCATCAAGGAGCGTTTCGCCGAGCTGCGCAAGATGGGTATCAAGACCGTGATGGTGACGGGCGACAACCGCCTGACCGCTGCGGCGATTGCGGCTGAAGCCGGGGTTGACGACTTCCTCGCGGAAGCCACGCCTGAAGCGAAGCTCGCGACCATCCGCTCGTATCAGGCGGAAGGCAGGCTGGTCGCGATGACCGGCGACGGTACCAACGACGCACCGGCGCTGGCGCAGGCCGACGTCGCGGTGGCGATGAACACCGGCACGCAGGCGGCGAAGGAAGCCGGCAACATGGTCGACCTCGATTCGAACCCGACCAAGCTGATCGAGATTGTCGAGATCGGCAAGCAGATGCTGATGACGCGCGGCTCGCTGACGACGTTCTCGATCGCCAACGACGTGGCCAAGTACTTCGCCATCATCCCGGCCGCGTTTGCATCGACGTACCCGCAATTGCGCGTGCTCGACATCATGCACCTGACGTCGCCGTCGTCCGCCATCTTGTCCGCCGTGATCTTCAACGCGTTGATCATTGTGGTGCTGATCCCGCTGGCGCTGAAGGGCGTGAAGTACCGGCCGCTCGGCGCCGCTGCATTGCTGCGCCGCAATCTGCTGGTGTACGGCCTCGGCGGGATCTTGCTGCCGTTCCCGTTCATCAAGCTGATCGACATGATTCTGACGGCGTTTGGCTGGGCCTGAACGTCAGCCGGCGTGAGCCGGGTGTGGTGCTGAACACCACGCCCGGCAACTGCTGACACCCTGGCTCTTATCACAATCTAATTGGGTTGAATCATCATGAAAAACATCCTTCGTCCTGCGCTCGTGCTGTTCGCGGCATTGACCGTGGTGACCGGGCTGGTGTATCCGATCGTGGTCACCGCGGTCGCGCATGCCGCCTTTCCGAGCCAGGCAAACGGCAGCCTGATCGAGAAGAACGGCAAGCCGGTCGGCTCGGAGCTGCTCGGCCAGCAATTCGATGCACCGGGCTATTTCTGGGGCCGCTTGTCGGCCACGTCGCCGAATCCGTATAACCCGCAAGGCTCGAGCGCTTCGAATCTTGGCCCGACGAATCCGGCGCTGGCGGATGAAGTGAAAGGACGCATCAGTGCGTTGCACGACGCGGACCCGACGAATACCGCGCCGATCCCGGTCGACCTCGTGACGTCGTCAGGCAGCGGACTGGACCCCGAGATCAGCCCGGCTGCTGCTGCGTACCAGATCGATCGCGTTGCCAAGGCACGCAAGCTGTCGCACAACGACGTCGATGCGCTGGTTCAACGCGCAACGAAGGGCCGTCAGTTCGGCATTCTTGGCGAAGCGCGCGTGAACGTGCTGGAGCTGAACCTGGCGCTTGACGAACTCAAGCCCGCAAGCTGATGGACCGTCCCGATCCCGACGAGCTGCTCGACAAGATCCAGCGTGACGAAGAGAAAAAGCAGCGTGGCAAGCTGAAGATTTTCTTCGGCGCATCGGCTGGTGTCGGGAAGACCTATGCCATGTTGCAAGCCGGGCACCGTCGCCGTGAGGAGGGTGTCGACACGGTTGTCGGGATTGTCGAGACCCATGGCCGCAAGGAGACGCTTGCGCTGCTCGAGGGGCTGGACTCCATACCGCTGACGCTTTACGAATACCGTAACCGCAAGCTGCCCGAGTTCGATCTCGACGCCGCGCTTGCGCGCAAGCCGCAACTGATTCTCGTCGACGAACTGGCGCACTCGAATGTGCAGGGCGCCCGTCACCTGAAACGGTGGCAGGACGTGTACGAACTGCTCGACGCCGGGATTGACGTGTACACCACCGTCAACGTTCAGCATCTCGAGAGCCTGAACGATATCGTCGGGCAGATCACGGGTATCCGCATATGGGAGACCGTACCGGACCGCGTGTTCGATCTCGCCGATGAAGTCACGCTCGTGGACCTGCCGGCCGAAGAATTGCTCGACCGGTTGAGGGACGGAAAAGTTTATATGCCGCAGCAAGCGGCGAATGCGGTCAAGAATTTTTTCCGCAAGGGCAACCTGATTGCGTTGCGCGAACTCGCGCTGCGTCGAACGGCCGACCGCGTGGATGCGCAGATGCGCGAGTATCGCGCCGATCAGTCGATCAGCAGGATCTGGCAAGCCCGTGAGCGGCTGATCGCGTGTATTGGGCCGGGGCCCGAAAGCGCCACGCTGGTTCGTTCGGCCGCGCGACTTGCTGCCAGCCTAAAGGCGGATTGGCTGGCGGTCTATGTTGAAACGCCGAAGCTGCAGCGTCTGCCCGACGCATGGCGCAAGCGCACGCTGGATGCGCTCAAGCTGGCGTCCGAGCTGGGCGCCGAGACCGTGACGCTTGACGGCGCGGATGCCGCCGCCACGCTGGTCGCGTACGCGCGCATGCGCAATGTGTCCAAGATCGTGGCGGGGGCGTCGGATGCCCCCGGCTGGCGGCGCCTCTTTGACCGGTCCGTCGCCGAAGCACTGGTGCACCATTCACACGATATCGATGTGACGCTGGTGGGCGTTAGAGCGGCAAAGGAAGGCCGGGAGCGCGATGCAAGCAACCCGGTGTTCGCCGCTGTCCGCAACGAAGCACGCTCCTCGCCCAACGCCTACTTTTACGCGACTGCAATTGGCGTCGCGATCACGGCGCTGGCGAGCCTGCTGTCGCGCCATATTGATCTCACGAATCTCGTGATGCTGTATCTGCTGGGCGTGGTCTTTGCCGCGGTTCGACTCGGACGCGGTCCCGGCGTACTGCTTTCGTTCGTGAGCGTCGCGGCGTTTGATTTCTTCTTTGTTCCGCCACAACTTTCCTTTTCCGTTTCGGACACGCAGTACCTGCTGACTTTCTTCGTGATGCTGCTGACCTCGCTCACGATCAGTCACCTGACATCGAACCTTCGGCGTCAGGCACAGGTAGCCTCGTTGCGCGAGCGGCGCACGGGCGCCATGTACGCGATGACGCGCGAACTGGGCGGCGCGCTGATGACCGAACAGATCATCGAAATCGGCACGCGCCATGTAGGTGAGATCTTTCAGTCGAAGGTCGCCATCCTGCTGCCCGACAGTGGTGAGAAGATCCGGCAGAAAGTCGACGATCCCAACCCGCAGTTCACGCTCGATGCCACCGATCTAGACCTCGATATCGCGCAATGGGTGTACGACCAGCAAAAACCTGCGGGGCGTGGCACGGACACACTGCCGGCCAGCAACGCGCTGTATCTGCCGCTCAAGGCGCCCATGCGCACACGTGGTGTCCTGGCGCTCATCACGGCTCACGCAGCCGAGCTGGCGATCCCGGAACAGCAGCGCATGATCGACACGTTTGCTTCACAGATCGCGCTCGCGCTTGAGCGGGTCCACTACGTCGAGATTGCGCAGGATGCGTTGGTCAACATGGAGTCGGAGCGCATGCGCAACTCGCTCCTCTCGGCCATCTCGCACGACTTGCGCACGCCGTTGACATCTATTGTCGGATTCGCTTCGGTGCTGGAAGAGCAGCAGCGTGTTCACAACGGCACGACCGACAGCGCCCGAGAGCTGATTCACGCGATCCACGAGGAAGCACTGCGCATGAGCGGGCTTGTGACGAATCTGCTCGACATGGCCCGGCTCCAGGCGGGCAGCATCCGCCTGAACCGGCAATGGCTGATGCTGGAGGAAGTGGTCGGCGCGGCGCTGGCCGTCTGCCGCCGAACACTTGCAGGGCACACGGTGCAGGTCCGGGTTCCACCCGATCTGCCGCTGATACAACTCGACGCAGTACTAATGGAACGACTGCTCGCCAACCTGTTCGAGAACGCGGCCAAATACACACCGCGCGATTCGACGCTGTCCATTCACGCAGCGGTTGAACAGCAGTCGGGCGAACGCTACGTGAGGGTCTGTGTGGACGATAACGGCCCAGGCCTCGCGCCGGGAATACAACAAACGCTCTTCGATAAATTCACGCGTGGGGAGAAGGAGTCCGCCAAGCCGGGGATCGGCCTTGGGCTGGCGATCTGCCGGGCGATCGTGGAGGCGCATGGCGGGAAGATTGGCGCCGAGAACCGGGTGGACGGTCAGGGAAAGGTGCTGGGTGCGAGGTTCTGGTTCACGTTGCCGGCCGATCAGTCGCCGCCTTTCGAGGCGCTTCCCGACGAGAATGGCGACGGACCGGACGCTGCCGCGCATACGGATACGCCATGAGCGAGCCTACGTTGACCATTGTCGTCATAGAAGACGACAAGCAGATCCGCCGTTTTGTACGAAGCACGCTGGAAGCGCAGGGCATGACCGTGTTCGAAGCGGAAACCGGGCAGCAGGGTCTGCGTGAAGCGGCGTTTCGCCTGCCCGATCTCATTGTCATTGACCTTGGCTTGCCGGACACCGACGGTATCGATGTGATTCGTGAACTGCGTACCTGGACCGAACAACCCTTGATCGTGCTTTCGGCGCGTACTCACGAAGATGCCAAGGTTGCAGCGCTGGATGCAGGGGCGGACGACTATCTGACGAAGCCCTTTGGTGTGTCGGAGTTGCTCGCGCGCATTCGTGCGCAGCTACGGCGGCGCAACCGCGGCGGGCAGCAGGAAACACCGCAGGTACGGTTTGGCCCGGTCTCGGTGGATCTGTCGGAGAGGCGCGTGACCCGTGACGGTGAGGTGATTCATCTCACGCCCATCGAATACAGGCTGCTGACAACGCTGGTGCGCCACGCCGGGCGAGTCATCACGCATCAGCAATTGCTGCGCGAGGTCTGGGGGCCGGCTTATGTGGAGAACCAGCATTACCTGCGGGTTTATATGGGTCACCTTCGGCACAAGCTGGAACTTGATCCGGCTCAGCCGGTGCATATCCTGACCGAGACCGGAGTGGGGTACAGGCTTGTGGGTACGCAGTAGCCCTGGGTTCTATGGGTTGTTACCGTGAGCGTCTGATGGCAAGCGATGTAAATACCGCTTAAGGGAACAGCGCAAAGGGCAGTGTAGCCGCGATATAAACCGCGAGGCCAGTCCTAGGCAGACCTAACGTTATTGCGACTGCGGCAATCACGGTCCCGCCCAGCGATAACGCCAGCAGCGTTCGATGACGTGCCTGCCGTCCGGCAATGCTCGGGCGGGTGCTTTCGTGGTCCGGCTCATTTTGTCTGGGAGTGCGCTTCCAGAACGTCAGGGCGTGCATGTTTTCGACTCTCTTTATATAGACCTGAAGTGTCGTTCGTATCGCGCAACAACGGCGTTTAAATAGCCCGGGAGCGCGTATAGCTTTCATCAATTCGACGCTGGACGCTCACGTCTTGACGGGTTCTTGATACGCCACGGCCGGCTTTTATCCCGATCGATACGCCGGGCGGCGTAGCCTTCCAGGACGCTAACAACAAAGGACCGTGATGCATGAGAATCAGGCACCGACGGCAGGCTCACCCGGTCAATTCAGATGGCGGTCGTGCGCGAAACTCGCTGTCTGCGTATTGTCTTTCATGGCGGCAAATGCAGCCTATGCGACCGACGACGCCTCCGCGCCCAATGGTCGGCTAACCGCGGTCATCCAGTCTGCATCCGGCGAATCACCCGAGGTGGCGAACGTAGCGGCAGTGTTGTGGCAGCAGTTTCGAGTGGCTCGCTGGGAGGCAACGTTGATCGCGCAAGCAGTAATCAGCGCGGCTAACGAATATGCGATGTCACCCGCGCTGTTGCTCGCGGTGATTGCGACTGAGTCAGGGTTTGACCGGCAGGCGGTCAGTGTTGCCGGCGCGCAGGGGCTGATGCAGATCCTCCCGGCTGCGCATCCGCAGGTGATTGCATCGGGCAACGACCTGACTGAGCCCGCTGAGAACGTGCGCATAGGGTCTTCGATCCTGCGCGAGTATCTCGATGCGTCGGGTGGCGACCTGGGTGTCGCGCTCAAACGATACAGCGGCGGCGGCAAGGGATACGCCCAACGTGTGGCGTTTCGCATGCGGCAGTTCTCGGCCAGCCTGCACACGCCGCCGGACGATACGGTCAAGCCCGCGCTGGTCAGGGCGCCTTGACACAATTTTTACGCGGCGGGCTTGAAACTCTGCGCGCGTTTGACACGGCGTCTGCTGTAATGAAATGGTAGTGAATACTGAAACGGGGACGCTCATGTTACGGGTACTCATACCGGTGATAAACAAGGAAGGCGCGCTTCAGGCCGCACGGCATGCCGCATTTCTTTATGCGGAGAACTGCGTGTCGGAAGTCGAGCTGATGGAAGTGCTCGAACCTCCGGACCAGGGAAGGGCCAGTGCGTTTCATTCCCGCGGCACGCTGCGCTTGCAGGAAAAACGTGCCATGCTGAGTGCGCTTGTTCAGACCCGGGCCATCCTGGACGATGCGGGAGTTCCGTATCACTGGTCGCGGGTGTACGGGCCCGTTGCCGGAACCATTGCAGCGCGCGCGGCTGAAAAACGCTCTGACGTTGTTCTGGTCGATGCCAGTCACCTGGGCTTTCTTACCCGATGGTGGGTGATGAACAGGTTGTGGCGAAGCATGCAAACACCGGTGACGATGGTTCACTAGATAAGCACGGCAATCAACGAGCTAACATTTACCAGCGTTCAGTCAAGAGTACACAATCGTGTTAAAGCTTCATACGGCCATGCGGATCAGGGGCGTGGCAAAGGTGGTGTGCGTCGCCATCGTGGCGAACCAGGTGCTTACTACTGCGTTTGCTTATGCGGTGCAGCAGCTGGACCCAGGCGCGCCAGGCATTATCACGACTATCTTCAGTTTCCTCACATGCGGTCTGGTGAGCATCTGGCTGCAGTCAGATGCGCGGCGGGCGTATTTGCTGGCGCGTGAGAAGGGCTGCATTACCCCCGTGGACAAGACCAACCCCGCGCTCAAGATTGCGCCCGATTGCCCGAAGTTGTGGCTGGTGGTTTTGCACATCGAGATGAATCCGGCCGCGGTGGGGCTTTAAGCGGCTTGCCTAACAGAACCTGCTCCGGGCAAGCGCAAATCATCTTCCAGGCGGCAACTCGAATCCGACCTTGACCCGCGACATGACGAGTCGTCCGCGCAGACCTGAACCGGTCATTGACTCCTGGCGCGCTTGGCAAAATAGCTTGCCGGCGAGTCGCCCAATACGCTCGCCCGGACTCCCTTCAGACAGTCGCGTTTTCCCCTAGTACTTGAAGGTTGACTAAGAACCGCGAGGGCACCAAACTTCTTCTTATTGTGTGATCACAGGTCACATATATCGTAAGGAGTTGTTTAATTGACGACACGTGAAACAAGCGCGGATGCGCTGCCGCTCGAGCTGGTGGCGCGCGAGACCATGGCGGGCCGCGTCTACGCCCAGTTGCGCGAGGCGATCATGACGGGGCGTTTTGCGCCCGGGCAGGCGCTGAGTTTGCGCGGGGTGGCCGAAGCAGTGGGTTCATCGACCATGCCGGTGCGCGCTGCGCTGACAAGGCTGCAGGCCGAGGGTGCGTTGATCGACGGGCCGGGCCGCGCGCTGATGGTGCCGCCCATGACGCTGGACCTGCTCGAAGAACTGCGCGACGTGCGAATCGCGCTTGAAGGCTGCGTCGCGAAACGGGCGGCCTCGCGGATGACGAAGGACCACTTGAACGCGCTGCAAGCTGTGTTCGACACCATGGATGCCCACGTGGAAGCCGGCGATGTACCCGCGTACCTGCGCAGTAATTTCGAATTCCACATAGCAATCTACACGCATGGCGCGAGCGACCTGACGCTCGCCACGATCCAGAATCTGTGGATGCGCATTGGTCCGTTCCTGAACCTCGTGGCGCCGGACATCCCGCATATGAGGTT
Organism: Caballeronia udeis; assembly: GCF_001544555.2. Taxonomy (GTDB): domain Bacteria; phylum Pseudomonadota; class Gammaproteobacteria; order Burkholderiales; family Burkholderiaceae; genus Caballeronia; species Caballeronia udeis. The sequence goes on from NZ_FCOK02000013.1 coordinate 71,086, forward strand.
GTCCATGGCGGCGCATCGAAAGATTGTCGATGCTCTCTGGAAGGGAGACGGTGAAGGCGCGCGGGCGGGCATTGAGGAGGATATCGGCGGCGCCGCTGCGGACCTGCGCGAACGCTTGCAGAGCAGGGAAGCGGCCAGGGCCTGAGCTTGACCTGGATCCTGTAAGCCGCACCAGCCGCACCAGAAAAACGATGGAGACAAGCATGGCCGTTCTGCAGATGTTGAAACCGCGCGCGGGGTTGCGTGTGCTGGTCACGGGGGGCGCGTCGGGTATTGGTCTGGTAATCGCGCGCGCTTTCGTGGACGCCGGGTCGCGCGTGCATGTCTGCGACTCGAGTCAGCAAGCCATCGACGCGCTCAACGAAGCCGAGCAAAGCGCCGAGATGAACGCGATCACCTCGACGCTCGCGGACGTGTCGGACCGCGCGGCGGTCGACCGCGTTTTCGTCGATGTGAACGAGCAGCTTGGCGGCCTCGACGTGTTGATCAATAACGCGGGCATCGCGGGTCCGACGGGTGGTATCGACGAAATGGAGACGGGTGACTGGGAACAGACCATTGATGTGAATCTCAATGCTCAGTTCTACTTCGCACGTCGTGCGGTGCCGCTGCTGCGCCAGGCGCGCGACGGCGGGTCGATCATTGCGTTGTCATCGGTGGCGGGGCGGCTTGGATACGCGTACCGCACGCCGTATTCAGCTACCAAATGGGCGGTTGTTGGCCTGACGAAGAGCCTCGCCATTGAGCTGGGACCGGACAACATTCGCGTCAATGCGATCCAGCCGGGGATTGTGAAGGGGCCGCGGATTGAACGGGTGATTGCCGCCCGCGCGGAACAGTTGGGTCTTTCCTACGAGCAGATGGAGAAAGAGTATCTCTCGAAAATTTCTCTGCGGCACATGACCACGCCGGAAGAAGTCGCGGCGACCGCGCTGTTCCTGTGCTCGCCGGGAGGCAGCGGCATCTCGGGGCAGGCGATCTCGGTGTGCGGCAATGTGGAAGTGCTCTGAACGCTTTTCTTTCCCGACGAGGGCTTGAAGCATGGCAACCAGTCGTAACAAACGTAAAGTCATTATTACCTGTGCACCGACCGGTGCGATCCATACTCCGTCGATGTCGCCGTATCTGCCGGTCACGCCGCAGGAGATAGGCGACGCGGCGCTTGCCGCCGCCCGGGAAGGCGCGGCAATCCTGCACCTCCATGCACGTGATCCCAACGACGGCCGGCCCACGCAAGACCCCGCCGTGTTCCAGCAATTCCTGCCGCGTATCAAGGCGGAAACCGATGCGGTGATCAACATCACGACCGGCGGCAGTCCGCACATGACGGTGGAGGAGCGGTTAAAGCCCGCTCACCATTTCAAGCCGGAAGTGGCGTCGCTGAACATGGGCTCCATGAATTTCGGCCTTTATCCCATGCTCGACCGCTTCAAGGAGTTCAAGCACGACTGGGAGCGCCAGCATCTGGCGAACAGCCGCGACTTGATCTTCAAGAACACGTTCAAGGACATTGAATACATCCTCACGTCATGCGGCGCGAACGGTACGCGTTTCGAGTATGAGTGTTATGACATTTCGCACTTATACAACCTGGCGCATTTCGTTGACCGCGGACTCGCGAAACCGCCGTTCTTCGTGCAAAGCGTGTTCGGCCTGCTTGGAGGCATCGGGCCGCATCCGGAAGACCTGATGCACATGCGCCGTACCGCCGACCGCCTGTTCGGAAGCGACTATGTCTGGTCGATCCTTGGGGCCGGGCGCAACCAGATTCCGCTCGCGACGCTTGGCGTGGCGCAGGGATCGAACGCGCGGGTCGGGCTGGAGGATTCACTGTGGATCGAAGCGGGCAAGCTGGCTGAATCGAGCGCTGCTCAGGTCGTGAAGATTCGCCAGGTAATAGAAGGCCTTTCGCTCGATATTGCGACCCCGGACGAAGCGCGCGCCCTGCTCGGACTCAAGGGTGCGGCCAACACGAACTTTTAATACCGCTGCCTCGGGCGCACGTTCTTCAACTCTTGACGATGGAGACTATCGTGGCTGTGTCGAAACTCAAAGTCGTCGCGATGCCTACAGGCTGGCTGACCGTTGACCGTTCATCGCAGGTCTATGGCCGCTACTACGGCCAGCAGATCAAGGTCCCGGTGTGGTCCACGGCGATCGTAGGCGGTGACAAGAAGATTGTGGTGGATACCGGGATTCACGATCCGGGCTGGGTGTCGAGCTTCGTCTGCCCCTGTGAGCAGGCACCGGAAGAGCGGCTGGAACGTGCGCTGAAAGAGTATGTGGGCTGGAATGCGGACGACGTGGATATTGTCATCAACACCCACTTGCACTACGACCATTCCGGCGGCAACACGCTCTTCAAGAACGCGCGGTTTGTGGTCCAGGCAAGCGAGTGGGAATACGCCGGCCGGCCCTTGCCTACGCAGTCCACGTTTTATCAGGAGTTTCTGATCGGCCGGGAACCGCTGGCGTATTTTCGCTGGCAATTCGTGCATGGCGTAGCCGACATAGCGCCCGGCGTGCGGGTGGTGCCAACACCGGGACATACGCCCGGGCATCAATCGGTTGCGGTCGATACAGCCGACGGCGTGGTCCTGATTGCCGGCGACTGCGCAAGCTGCATGGAGAACATTGTGGATCTGGTGCCGGTCGGCATTGTCCATGAGACGGCTGCCGAGCTGGCTTCGCTCAGGCGTGTCCGGCAGATCGCGGACTTCGTGATTCCCGGTCACGACCCGAATGTCGTGGCCGGTTCAGCCGGCATTCAGTTGCCCGCCAGTGCACGACTGAAGCACGTTGAAGATTAGTACTACGAGTGTTTGAACGAAGCAAATCAAATAACCATACGCAGGATCGGAGGAAGACATGAACGCACTGACGAACACCATCCGTCGGGGGGCTCGGCTCGCGCTGGGCACCGCGCTTCTCGCGACGCTGGCCGTCTCGGGACAGGCCTCGGCGGCGGGCAAATACAAGATTTTCCTGTCGATGAGTTATGTCGGCAACGACTGGCAAACAGAAGCTGCCAACATGGTCAAGGCCATGGCCGCTACGCCGGGACTCAAGGACAAGGTCGACCTGGAAGTACAGGTCGCCGGCACCGACGCGCAGAAACAGATCCAGCAGATCAACTCGATGGTCCAGGCCGGCGCCAAGGCGATCGTGATCTATCCCATCTCGCCGACCGCATTGAATCGCGCCATCAAGAACGCCTGTTCGAAGGGCGTGGTGGTCGCGGCGTATGACGGCGAGGTGACCGAGCCGTGCGCCCATAACGTGACGATCGACCAGAAGCAGGCGGGTACTGTCACCGCCGAATGGCTCGCGAAGACCATTAACGGCAAGGGCAACATCGTGCTGATCAACGGCGTGCCCGGCACCTCGGTGGATCGCGCGCGCACCGAGGCCGCGAAGGCCGTGTTCGCCAAGTATCCGGGGATCAAGATCGTGGCGGAAGGCACGGGCATGTGGAGCCAGGCGACGGCCAAGACGGAATTGTCGAAGATCCTGGCCACCAATAGCTGGGACAAGATCGACGGCCTGTGGATGCAGGTGGGCTGCTTCACGGCGGCGTCCATGCAGCTCGAAGCCGGCATAGCGGACGACAAGATCAAGCCGTGCGCGGGTGAATCGTCGAACGGTCACCGCGTGCAGATGTTGCCGCCCGGCACGGTGAAGGGCGACGGTGGCTATCGCTCGATCGGCTACCGGTCCATCTCGTATGGCTCGCCGCCGTACTCCGGTGCACTCGCGCTGAAGCTGGCCGTGGACAAGCTCGACGGCAAGGACTTCCCGGCGCATGTGACGCTCAAACTGCCGCTTGTGGAGACATCGCAATCGAAGCTGTGCACGACCGGTTCCATCGATGAACTGAAGGGCGGATGCACCGCGTTCATGCCGGACAAGGTGCCGCCGGGCTGGTTTGCGGATATCTATTCGGCAGAGACCAGTGAGGTCGGTTTCAACGCGGCGCTGACCGGCAAGCCGGACTAAAGGTAGAGGAGTACGCCATGTCGAGTGCAGGGACAGACGCAGGGGCAGACGCTGGTATCACGGGCAGCGGCAATGAATGGGCGCTTGATCTGTCGAAGGTCACCAAGCGGTTCGGCGCTACTGTCGCGCTCGACAACGCGTCGTTCCGCGTCAAACGCGGCGCCGTTCATGCGCTGCTCGGCGAGAACGGCGCGGGCAAGTCAACCACCGTCAAGTTGTTGTCCGGCCTCATGCAGCCGGACGCGGGCAGCATCTCCATCATGGGCCGCAACGTGAGCATGCGCGGTCCGAAGGACGCGCATCGAGCGGGCGTGCAGACAGCGTTCCAGGAGATGACGCTGGTGCGGGACTTGACTGTCGCTCAGAACCTGCTGATGGCGTATGAACCGACCGGCTGGTTCGGCCGCATCAGGAAGCGGGAATCACAGAAGCAGGCGGCGCAATGGCTGGAACGCCTTGAACTGGGCGATATACGCCCGGGCGCTTATATCCGCGATCTCGCGTTACCGGTGCGCCAGAAGATCGAGATTGCGAAGGCGCTGGTCCGCCAGCCTGAAGTGCTGCTGCTCGATGAACCCACATCCGCGCTGTCCGGGCGCGACGTTGCGTGGTTGGCGCGACGGATCGAGGAGTTGAAGGCTCGCGGCGTGACCTTCGTGTTCATCACGCACCGCATGCAGGAGGTACGTGAGTTCTGCGACAGCCTCACCGTGTATAGAAACGGCCGTGACGTAGGCGCTTTCGATACCGATTCAATCTCGGACGACGAAGTCATTCGTCTGGTGATCGGCCGTGCGATGGACGCCAAATATCCGCCGAAGGTAGCCACGCCGGCAACGCTTCAAACCCCGGCGATGGAAGCACGCGGCATCAAGGTGGACGGCGTGGTCAACGACTTCGACCTGACACTCAAGGCGGGTGAAGTGCACGGCATCGCGGCGCTGCAGGGCATGGGGCAGCGTGAGATCTTCGAAGCATTGTTCGGTGCCGAGTTTATCGACGCGGGCCAGATCCTGATTGATGGAAAACCGGTCACGCTGACCTCGACTGCTGATTCGCTGAAGGCCGGGGTATCAACGAGTTTTCTACCCGAAGACCGCAAGACCGAGGGTTTGTTCCTGCGTCTGCCGGGTGGGGAGAACGTCTCGCTGCCTATCATCAAGCGCTTCTCGCGCTTCGGCCTGATCGACAGGAAACGCGAGCAGGCCGCGATCAAACGCGCGCTCGCACAAATGGAAGTCAATCCGCGGGCAGTCTACAAGCCGTGCCTTTCTTTCTCGGGCGGCAATCAGCAAAAGATAGCCATGGCGAAATGGTTGCTGACGCAAAGCCGGGTGTGGCTGATGTTCGACCCCACGCGCGGGATTGACGTGGGGACCAAGCACCAGATCTTCGTGCTGATGCGCGCGTTCGCGGCGGCGGGTGGTTCCGTGCTGTTCTATTCCACCGACGTACCGGAACTGGTCAATGTATGCGACCGGGTGTCGGTGGTGTATCGCGGGCGCAATGTCGCCGAGCTGGCCGGCGAGGCGCTCACCGAAGAGAACGTGATGCGCAAGATGCTTTCAAGTTGACGGGCTCTTGAAGCCCGCTCAGGCAATAAGAGGACGATCATGAAAATTGCAATTGCGTCGCCCGACAGCGAGGTCGTACGGCCTGGTGCGCACGTCGGTTTGTGGGCGCGCGTGGATCACTACCGTGGCTTGATCATCGCGATCGGCGCGCTGCTCGCGATGATGATCGCGTGGGTGTCGCTGTCCGCCACGCCGGTCGGACTCTACGACGTCGGCTCCGTGATCTCCAGCAGCGCGACGCTCGCGCTCGCCGCGATCGGGCAGACCATCGTTGTTTTGAGCGGGGGTTTCGACCTGTCGGCATCCGCCGTGGTGTCGTTGTCCAACGTGCTTGCGGTGCGCTTCGTGCAGGGCACGCCGATCGAACAATGGGGGGGCGTCGCGCTGATTCTTGCGATTGGCGGGGGCATTGGACTCATCAACGGTGCGTTGATTGCGTGGTTCCGGCTCCAGTCGATCGTGGTCACGCTCGCCACCATGTTCATGGTGCAGGGCTTGACGCTGTTGATCCAGAACAAACCGGGCGGTAGCATCGGCGATCAGTTTGGCGCGTTCATCACCTCTGATCTCGTGCCCGATAAAGTCCCCATGTCGGCGGCCGTGCTGGTTGTCGCGCTGCTCGTGTGGGCCTTCGTCAAGCGGACACGCTTTGGCGTGGGCCTGTATGCGCTTGGCAGCGATCCCGACGGCGCGTATGCGAACGGTATGCCTGTCCGAGGTTATCGAATTGCTACCTATGCGCTTGCCGGCATGTTCTACGCTGCAGCGGGCTTGTACGTATCGGCACAGACCGGGTCCGCCGATCCGCTGGTAGGCCGGCCGTTGCTGCTCTCCATGTTCACGGCGGTCGTGCTGGGCGGCACGTGGTTAGGCGGTGGCCGAGGTGGTTGTGTGGGCACGGTGTTCGCCGCGATGACCCTGATGATCACGGTCAATATCCTGCTGGTGCTCAACGTGTCCGCGTTCTTTACGACTATTGCCGAAGCCGTGATCCTGATCCTGGCGGTGCTCGGGTCGTCAGTAGGCAAGCAGTCGGCGGCGCATCATTGCGCGCGCTACGCCGGACGATGGTTCACCGCGTGGCGCACCGGGACGCGCGCACGCAACGACCAGGGCGCGCGGCGCGTGAAGTTCGAAGTGGAGAACTTCCGCCCGATAGAAAACACGGAGCTCAAGGGCCGCCTGCTGGGCGACTGGATCGAACGCAATCGCGAATGGGTGAAGTACGTCGTGCCGGCGTACCTGCTGTTCTTCGCGGTGATTGCAATCACGGGCGTGGTCTACGGGCCCGGTGTCCTCGTGAGCGCCAACTTCTATACGAGCTTGCTGACACTGACCTTGTTCCTGGCGGTGTTAGGGCTGGGACAAGGCGCCGTGATCCTGACCGGCGGGCTCGATCTGTCCGTGCCCTGGCTCATCACGCTATCCGGCGTATTGCTGACGGGGCTAACCCATGGCGTCAACGAAGCCGCGGCGTGGGCCGTGCCGCTCGTGCTGTGCGCGGGCTTGGCTGTTGGCATATTCAACGGCGTGGGCGTGGTGGTGCTGGGCTTGCCCCCCATCGTGGTCACGCTTGCCGCCAACGGCTTGTTGCAAGGCATCACGCTTATTTATTGCAATGGCTCGCCGCAAGGCTGGGCGCCGACTGCGATCAGCGATTTCACGAACGGGCGCGTGGGTCCCCTGTCGCTCGCCGCGTGGTGTGTACCACTGTTCCTTGCATTGGCGTTGCTGTTGCTGCATCGCACGGCCTTTGGACGACGCATCTATGCCGTCGGCAATTCGCCGGTTGCGGCGAAGCTGTCGGGCGTGCGGGTGGGCGCCACCCTGATCGCGGTGTATTGCCTCTCGGGTTTATGTTCCGCCGTGGTGGGTCTGCTGCTTGCCGGCTTCAGCAGCCAGGCTTTCCTCGGCATGGGAGACCCGTATCTGCTGCCGTCCATTGCGGTGGTGGTCGTGGGTGGCGCGTTGATCACCGGCGGCCGGGGGCATTATCTCGGTGTGTTCGGCGGTGCGTTGCTGCTGACCGCGCTGGGTACGCTGCTCGCCGGCACCACCGTGCCGCCTGCCGTGCGCGACATCATCAACGGCCTGGTCGTACTGGCCGCCGTGATTACGTTGCGCGATAAAAAAGCTTGATCGCCTATGGAGCCGCACAATGAGCAGACGCATTGCAGTGATTGGATCGGGGCGGATAGGCCGCGCGTGGGCGATCGTATTCGCGCGCGCGGGGTTCGAGGTCAGGCTTCACGATGCCGACCGCGCGATGCTCGACGGCGCGATTCCGTCCATCCGCAGCAGTGTGTCGGATCTCGCCGGATACGGACTCATCGACGAACCGGAAGAGCGGATCGTGTCACGTGTCACGGCATGCGAGCAGCTCGCCGACGCGGTGAACAATGTCGATCTGGTGCAGGAGAACATTGCGGAGATCGTGGGGGTCAAGCGCGCGTTGTTCGCCGAACTGGACAAGCTGACTCGCCCCCACACGCTGCTGGCCAGTTCGACCTCAGGCCTGCCTGCCTCCACGTTCACCGAAGCGCTGGAGGGCCGCGCACGGTGCCTTGTGGCGCACCCGGTGAATCCGCCTTCGCTCGTGCCGCTGGTCGAGTTATGCGGTGCGCCGTGGACGTCGCCGGACACATTGACCCGTGCGCGTGCGCTGTACGAGGAGGCCGGTCAGGAGCCGGTGACCGTTGCACGCGAGATTCCGGGTTTCCTGCTGAACCGCCTGCAAGGCGTGCTTCTCGACGAAGCATTGAGCCTCTATGCACGGGGATATGCAAGCGCAGCCGATCTCGACACCGTGATGCGCGACGGCCTGGGTCTGCGCTGGTCGTTCATGGGCCCGTTCGAAACCATTGACCTGAACGCGCCCGGTGGCGTGGCAGATTACGCGGCGCGTTATGGCGCGATGTACCGCTCCTTCGCGAAGGACAGCGTGCCGTTCGACTGGTCGCCCGACAGTATCGCGAGGCTCGATGCCGAGCGCCGCGAGGTGTTGCCGCTCGACGAAATAGAAAGCCGCAGCCGCTGGCGCGACCGGCGGCTGATGGCCTTGCTGGCGCATCGCCGCGCGACATTGAAGTCCGATGACGACAACAATTGATAACCGGAGACAACCATGATTGAAACCCGCTTGATTGTCGATGCCAACAACCATCTTGGCGAAGGGCCGCTGTGGGATGTGAAGGAGCAGCGCCTCTACTGGATTGACAGCACTGCCGCCGAGATCAGCAGTTGCCGCGCCGACGGCAGCGACATACGGCGTTATTTCGTGCCGCGCCACATTGGTTCGATGGCGCTGCGCGAGCGCGGCGGCGCGGTGGTCTCGCTGGCGAACGGCCTGCATTTCTACGACTTCGAGACGCAGACGGTCAAGTTCATTGCCGACCCGGAAAGCGACGACCCCGAGACGCGTTTCAACGACGGCAAGGTGGACCGGCGAGGGCGGTTTATCGCGGGCACGATGGCGTATGACTTCGACCGTTACGACGCCGATCGCGGCCAGCGTTCGAACCGCAGCGGGGCATTGTATCGGCTGGATACGAATGGCTCCGTGACGCGTCTGGACGGCGGCATCAGTTGTTCGAACGGTCCTTGCTGGAGCCCGGACAACCGCACCTTCTATTTCACCGATTCCTACGACAGGCAGATGTACGCGTACGACTACGACATCGAGACAGGCGCGGTGGCGAACCGGCGGGTGTTTGCATCGGCGCGAGATCTGGCCGGCACGTTCGACGGCGCGACGGTCGATGCCGAAGGTTATCTCTGGTCGGCGCTTGTGTTTGGTGGACGGATACTGCGGTTCGCGCCGGACGGCAAGCTTGATCGGGTAGTGGAGTTTCCTGTACGGAACCTGACGAGCGTGATGTTCGGCGGTCCCGACCTGGACATCCTGTTCGTCACGACCATGGGCCGGCCGATGTGGGGCATCCCGCAGAAGGAGCGCGACAAGGGCGGGTTGTTCGCGATCACCGGGCTGGGCGTAAAAGGCTTGCCGGAGCCGCGATTTGCCGGGTAGGGGAGGCTGTGCACGTTCAAGCTTGCACAACAACCGTCCCAGGCGAGATCAGTAAGCTGCCCAATGCCCGCGTACCCATACCCACTGGTTACCCTCCCATTTGTAGTGCCCTTTCACCCAGCGGTAACCCGGCGCCGGTTGCGCCGGGACAACTTCAACAAGCGGTTCGGGGCGCGGTGGACGGGCGGGTTCGACTACACAGGCGGTGAGCATGATGCTAAGTAGTACGAGACTTGATATATGTTTCATTTTTATCTCTTCCCTGATGAAGTCAGATACGTGGCTGCTTGTCAACCGTTGCGCTGTTACGTCCGCAGCAACCTGCCGGACATGGGGCTGGCGGTCTTCTGCGTAAAGAGCGTCGCCCTGACTTGAGCCGGATCAAGACCGAAGGTTTCCGCGGCTGCGGCCGCAATCAGGCTGTCCAGCCCGAGCGTGGGCCGCAAATCCCGTCCCTGATACAACGCCGACGGCGCGAGCCCCGGCCAGTCCGCCAGGACCCGGCCGCCTTTCACCGCTCCTCCCAGCAGCATCGCGGCTGACGCCGTGCCGTGATCCGTGCCGCCCGTGCCGTTCGCCGCCGCCATGCGCCCGAACTCGGTCGCAACCAGAACGGTCGTTTTCGTCCAATGTTCGCCGAGACCATCGCGCATGGACGCCATCATCGTGTCGAGCGCCTTCAGTTGCGCACTCAGCCGCGGGTTCTGCGCGCTGTGCGTGTCCCATCCGCCGGTCTCGATCATCGCAATGCGCGGACCGTCGCTGCGGCCGAGGAAGCTCGCGGCAAGCTTGCCGATGCTCGCCGGGTCCTGACGCGCGCCGGCATCGGCGGCGAGCCCGCGGGCGTCCATCGCTGAACTCCAGAGCGCATGAAGCTGCGGGTCACCGGAATAGAGTTGCGAGACGCGAACAAGCAGATCGTCGGGTGCCTGCGGCAGCCCGGACGGTGCGTACGACGTCACCTCGGCACGGCCGCGCAGCGCCAGCGGTACGGTGGGCGCGAGCGCTATTGCGTTGGCCTTGGAGGTGGGCAACATGGACACCAGCCGGTTCAGCCAGCCATCCTTGACCTGGTAGGGCGATGTACCGCCGGTTTCGAGCACGTTCTGGCCGTCGAAGTGAGAGCGATCGCGATACGGCGATGCCACCGCGTGCACGAACAGCGCCTGCTGCGCGGCGTACATCTTCGCCGTCTCGACAAGCGAGGGGTGCAGCGCGAACGTCCCGTCAAGCTTCGTTGCTGTCGATGGATCGATAGCCAGCGCCCCGCGCAGGCTTGCGTAAGCGGGATCGGCGTAGGGCACCACGATGTTGAGTCCATCGGCGGCGCCACGCTGGATCACAAAGACAAACCGCTGGTCCGACTCCACCGAGGCGAACGCCATGCGCGATCCAATCAACATTGCACCGACGCCAGCGCCGGCACACAACAAGAAATTCCGACGCGTGGTCATCGTGTCATCTCCTTTGGAAATCGGGTGAAACAAGCAGCAGCGCGAGCGCGGTCGGTGCGCTTTCCGCACGCGATAATTCGGATGCCGTAGCATCGCTCAGCGAACCCGCGAGCAACTGGTCACCGAGTGTGCGCGCGTCGAGCGTATCGCCGATGCGTGATGCGAAACGCTGCGCCAGCTCCACCCGGCGCACGAGCGCGTCGGGTGCGGCCCAGCTTGCGGCTATGTCGTCATAGCCCGCCGGCGACCCCGGCCGCCACACGGGCTGGCCAAGCTGTGTCAGCAAAGGCGCGATCTGCATGTTGCCGAGATCATTGAGACCCAGCCCCCGTAGCGACGACACCGTCCAGTCCCACGGCGTCTTGAACTTGGCATCCACCGGCGACCATGCTTCATGTGAATCGATCAATACCTGGTACACGCTGGGCAAGTCACCGTTCGTCGCGCTGAACACGCCGGCCAGGCGATCGACCAGCGCGGGCGGCGGGGTATCGGCGACAAAATGCCGGGCGAGCTTGCTCGCAATGTGCTGCGCAGTCGCGGGCGAGGCAGCCAGATCGTGCAGTACGGCAAGCGCTTGCTGCTGACCGGGCTGGTCGTATTGCCGGTTCATGATCGTGCGTGTTCCAGGCTCGTGCAGCGGCTGGCGAAACACGAATTGCCCCGGCGCGGCGGCGTCATTTCGCCGACCGGCTGCACCCATGCCGCCACCCATCGCACCAATGCTCCAGCCCGTCAGCGCGCGGGCGAACTCTGTCACGTCGTTTTGGTCGTAGCCGCTGCGCACGCCAAGCGTATGCAGCTCCATGATTTCGCGCGCCAGGTTCTCGTTCAGGCCGGGCTTGCGGTCAGGATGCTTTGCTGCGGCGCGTTCAGCCGCCGGGCTGTCGGGGCCGACCGAGCGGGCCTGATCGAGGAAAATCTGCATGGCCGGATGACGTTCGACCGCGACCAGCATGTCTTCGAAACGGCCCAGTACATGAGGGCGGATGGCTTCCGCCTCGAATGATCCGGCAAGCATGGCCACCGGCGGTTTTTCTACGGAAACCGCGAAATGGTTCGACCAGAAAGCCACCAGCCGCTCTGCAAACGGTGTGGGCGTTTGCAGCGCGCTCACGAACCGCGCGTTGACGGCTGAGCGATAGATATCGCGGAGTTTCTCGTTATAGGACTTGCGCACCGCTTGTTTGTCGTCGGCGCCGGCGTTGCGGATCGCGTTCTGGCGATCGGCGAATTCGGCGGCGAGCGCGGTGCTTGCGGGTTGGTCTCCTAACGCTTGCGGCATTGCCTGATAGCTTGCGCCCGAGAGCTGGCTCTTGAGCCAGCCCTTCGGATCGGACGGCGCCGCCTCACCTGCGCGGGCGCCCAGTCCGAAGCGATTCAGCGCGATCGCGGCGGGGGTCACGGATGTAACGGAGGTACCGGGTGTCACGTCAGCCATGGCTGTTCCCACGAATCGAATTGCTATGCAGCTTTAACGGTGGGGCCGCGTGAATCCGTCGGTGTGCCCCAAATTTATTTCTTGGGCGCCGGCCCGACATGCAGCGGGCCGTGGCGCTCCAGCGCATCGACGAGCTTGAGCCGTTCATCGGGCGTCAGCGTGCCGGCGAAGTCAGCCACTGTTGCTTCGACCCGCGCACGCACCGCAACATCGGCCTCGCGCGTACGGGCGAGCGCTGCGTCGAGCGCGGCGCGATCGAATTGCGGCGCAGCAAGCGCCTGCACGACATCGAGTCGGCCCGAGCGCGCACCGACGACCAGGGGCAGGCTCTCACGGCGTGTCTGCCGCAGCGCCTCGCGCAACTGGTCCTGACGTTCCTGCGGTAGTTCATCCGCGGCGAAACGCAGGCCGCGTTGCTGCGCGAGCACTTCGGCTTTCTGCTTCGCCACCCATCGATACGTCCCGCCCGCGATCGCCCCGAGCAGGAAGATGTTGAGTACGAGCGACACGATCAGCAGTGTCTTGAGCCGGGTTGTCGGCATGGTCATTGGTCGCTCCAGTCGGCCGTCGAGCTGCTGAATACGGTGCTTTCACCGGTTTGATCGAAGAGACTCGGCGGATTCGCCGACGTGTAGTAGAAAGACCCGGTCAACGATATGGCCAGCACGCCCGCGGCAATTCCCGCCACGCCCACGCCCACGAGACCGGCGCCCGATAGCCACCATTGCGGCCGTTTCCAGGCGGGTTTCTGACGTGGCGACGCCAGCGGCGCCGAGACCAGGATGCACCGGACCAGATCCGATTCCGGCGCGGCGACGTTATGCCTCGACAGCACGAGATCGAGCGACCGGGCTTCGGCCAGTGCAGCGAGTACGGCCGGGTCACGTTGAGTGAGCAGCGCTTTGGCTTCGGCGCGCTCGGCTGCGGGCCAGTGTTCCGGCATGGCGCCATAAGCCTCGGTGAGGCGGCGAAAACGTTCGGGGGTCATCGGCGTTCCTTTCCAAAGACATGCTCGCCGCGCTCGCCGGCAAGACGGCTGCGCAGCGTGCGGCGTGCGCGAGCGAGCAGGCTTTCAAGCGCTTCGACGGTGATACCCATCAAAGCCGCGGCCTCGACGTTCGGCAGTTCCTGGTAGTACTGCAGGACCAGTGCCTCGCGCTGGCGTGCCGGCAACGCGGCGAGCGCGGCGGCAATGCGCTCGCTGCGCGCGGACTCGTCGAGTTGATCTTCCGGCAGCGGCGCCTGGTCGACGGGTTCCGGCGCGTCGTCGTCGGAGATGACATCCTGACGGCGGCGCAAGCGGTCATAACACAGGTTGAGCGCGACGCGGTGCAGCCAGGTGTCAAAGCGAGCCTGGCCGCGCTGCCAGCGCGACGCCTGCTTCCAGATCCGTACGAACGCTTCCTGTGCCACGTCGCTCGCCTCGTCACGGTCTCCCAGCAACCGGGTCGCGAGCGCGAGCAGCCGCGGCAGTTTGCGCGCGACCATCTCGCGAACCGCTCCGGGTTCCCTGCCATCGATACGGGCTAGCAACTCCGCGTCCGGGTCTTCTTGGTTCAATGTGTTTGATCTCGTAGCACATGTTCAACAGCCTGCGCCGGGTTGGCCTGCGACCCGGTGCGCCAGCGTGGGGACTGCTCAGTACACGACGACCGCGGGTCGATAATAAGCCGGCCGCGCGGGATAAACGACGCACGCGGAAAGCGCCGCGGCCGCCAATGCAATGGCGACTAGAGTTTTAAGCATGACTGCCCGCCTTAGCCTGAAGAGGGTGACATGCGGGTACCCCGAGGGTCACCCGCGATGAACGCGCCTGTGCCCGGTCTAGCGAGCCCAGTGACCCTCGATCCAGCGCCAGTTCGGTCCTCGCTGCACCCAGTGGCCCGGCACCCAATGCGCGCCGACCCGTACCGGCCGCCAGTGACCCGGCACCCAGGCGTAGCCCCGGCCGGCCCAGCGCCAGTGACCGCCGTCCCACACATAGCCGGGGCGCGCCGCGGGAACGACTTCGGTGCGCATCGGCGGCGGCGCCGACGGGGCGATGATCACTTCCTGGGCGAATGCGGACACGCTGGCCAGCGTGGTCAAGGCGGTGACCACGGCCAAAACGGCCTTTACCGCGAAGTTGGGCGAAGCCCATTCTTTTAGTGCTTTCATAACGGTTCCCTGGAGGTGGAAAAGACGCTCGATGCAGGTGTCTGTCGAGTGCTTAAACGCGTGCCCTCAAGAAATCCGTCGCAAGATTTGAGATTTATTTATGCGGGCTGAAACCGGTGGCGATGCTGCGATACGTCCGTCACCGGATAAGCGGGTGAGCGCGCGGCTTCCCCTTATCCATCACCGATCTGCTCAGATTCGACATGCCCTCAAGTCATGAAATCAGGAAATCTTCTTACAAATAAATGAAAACTTCCCTAAAGTATTTAGTCGGCGCCGGCACGCTGAAACTCTCGGTAGGCGGTTCGGACGTTTCGATCAAGATCGATTCGTCGAACAACACGCTGAGCGGCATTGCGGCCGCGATCAATTCCGCGTCCGGCAATCCCGGCGTGAGCGCGACGGTGATCACCGGCACGGACGGCGCGCATCTCGTGCTGCACTCGTCCACCACGGGCGTGGCGAACAGTATCTCGGTGGAGGTCACGCCGAGCGGCACCGGCAACAACACCGGGTTATCGAAGCTCAACGCCAGCTCGTCCACGTCGACCGTCGATCCCTCGGACCCGGCCAAGACCGTGGCGCCGTACACGACCATCGGGACATCGGCGAACTGGAAGCAAACCGCGGCCGGCAAGGACGCGTTGCTGACCGTGGCGGGCACGGAGGTCAGCAGCCCGAGCAACAGCGTGACGTCGGCTATTGCGGGCTTGTCGATCAACCTGACCTCGGAGTCAGTGGGAACGACCCAGACGCTGACCGTCGCCGCCGACACAAGCACCCAGACGACGTCGATCAAGGCCTTCGTCACCGCGTATAACAACTTCGTCAACATGGCTGTGTCGCTGACGTCTTTCGACAAGTCGCAACCCAAGGGCTCGCAAGGCGGTCCGTTGCTCGGCGACTCGATGATGAACACGGTCAGGAACGCGCTTGCAACCGTGATCAGCAAGGGCGTGCCGACGGCGTCGGGCTCGACCAAGGCAATGGCGAACCTGGGAACCATCGGTATCACGCTGCAGCAGGACGGCACGCTGAAGATCGACGACACCGCGCTGAACTCGGCGCTGACCAACAAGCCCGGCACGGTCAACGCGTTGTTCAACCCGACCTCCGGCCTCGGCGCGGAGATGAACAAAACGCTCACGACCTTTCTCAAGAAAGACGGCCTGCTCGATACAAGGACAATGTCGCTCAACAAGGACCTCGACAACATCAAGGTCCAGGGCACGAAACTGGATGCATTCGCCACGCAACTGACGAACAGCTACAACGCGCAGTTCGCTGCGCTCAACACGCTGATGGCGCATATGGCGAGCAATACGAGCTACCTCACTGCGTTGTTCGGCGGGGCCAACAGTGCGGGCGCACTGGCCGGAAACAAGGGTTGATCAGGAACGCGCCGCGCGGTGAATGGCGGTAAAAACGAACCGGGGCGTCCTGACAGGACGCCCCGGTTCGTTGTGCGGCAAAGAAGGCGCGTGCGCTTTTTACTTGCGCTCTCTATTTGAAATCCCAGCGCATCTGCTCGACGATCCCCACCCCGCGCGAGGTCCGCACGCATTCGCTCACGTAGTCGACAAACGGCAAGGGCTCGAAACCGATCTCTTCGCGGAGGCGGCTGTTGTCGAACTGATAGTCCAGGTTGGCGAACCCCGCATAGAGACCCAGCGCATGTTCGATCACGCGGGCCACGCCTGAGTCCTGACGCCCGGCCACCTCGCGCGCGATCCTGCGGAAATCCCGCGGCGCGCAGATGGAGTAGCGTTTCCCCGATATGCCCGTGGCCTCATCCATCGCGCCGATAATCTGCCCGATGGTCGGCGCCTCCGATCCGGCCGATACGTGGTACGTATCGAAGGCAAGCTTCGGCTTGACGGCGAGCAAGGCCAGTGCGCGGGCGCAATCGTCGACTGAAACCACATCCAGCCGGGTCATTGCTTTTGCGCTGAAACGCCGCGCGCCATGCACCACGCGAAACACCCAGAAGATGCTCGCCGAAGGCAACGTGCCCAGCACCGTATGCCCGACGACAATCGATGGCCGCACCACGACCACGGGCAATGACGGGTAGTAGACGCGCAGGAGCCGCTCAATGTCGCGTTTGCTTTGCGTATAGGGAACGAGATGGTTCGTTTCGCTCTCGTTCCCGGTATGGGCGAACGTGGATTCCGGCACGACCGGACTGCACTGCGTGCCGCATGCCATGGCCGTGCTGACGTGCAGGAAACGCCGCAGCGTTTTGCTGCCGGCAAAGTGCGATGCAAAACGCAACGTGTCGCGCACGTTGATTTCGAGTACTTGCGGGCTCGTGGAGAACGACGCCATGGCTGCGCAGTTGATCACATGGGACGCCTCCGTCAGGCGGGCGAGATCTGTTTCCGTAAAATCGCCGCCCAGGTCGCCCACGATCACGTTCGCCTCGGTCAGCCGTTGCGCGCGGACGTGGGGCAGGCCGCAACGGATGGCGGATACGCGCAGGCGGGTCAGCGCCTCGGCCTTGTTCGCCGCGCGCACGAGGCACACGAGGCGTTCGATCAGCCCGGCATTCATGAGCGTTACCAGCACCGTGCCGCCGATAAACCCGGTGGCGCCGGTCAGCACCAGCCGGTCGATGCCCACCACATGCATGCGTGTGGACGACGTGAGGCTGTCTTGCCAGGCGGTGGACAGAGGGGTTTGCCATGCAAACATAGCGTTCTCCGTTCAGAAGCAAAATAAGTAGTGGCTAAGCGCGGCTGACAGCGGATGGCTGCCTCGCCGATGCCCCGCCTGATGCCTGATAGCGCGGCGCCTAATATCGATAGGTCACGGCTGTCGTTGCGAAATAAGCGTTCTTCTTTTGCACGAGCGGGCTATCGGCGGACGAGCCGAGAATTCGTGTCAGGCCGCCCGATGTGCGCAGCGACCATTTCGGCGTAAAGGAATAGGTCCATGCGGCCGAGACCGTTGCGTTGTCGAAACCGGCCTTGACCGAGTAGGGCCGGAAGCCGCTGCTTGCGGACTGCGCTTCGGTGACGCCGAAGAAGGTCTGCGTATAGCGGCCGCTGCCGGCATGCAGGCTGCCTGTGATGCTGATGTCGTTGGTGGCGGTGTGCAGGACAGGCGTGGTGATGTCGAGGTGCCCGCTGACGCCGCGCGTGGTGTGGGTGAGCGGCTGGTCGAGCGTCACGCTGATGGTGGTATCGCCGAACACCGTGGCGCCGATCTGGAACGACATCATCAGCGAGCCGGGAATGCGGCCCATGCCCTTCAGGTAGTTCGAGCCGGGCAGGTCCGCGCGGTTGCTGTCGCTGCGGCCGAAGTCATAGTCGAGCGCGGTCGAGACGAACATGCCGTTGGCGAAGGTCTTTTTATAGCCGGCGCCTTGGAACGGGCTGATGAAAAAGCCGTTGGAAAATTCAGCGGAGAAGACCGGTGCGACCAGGCCACGGTAGTCCTTGCTGCCGAGGTAACGCGGCGCGACTCCGGTTCCCAGTCCAAAGGTATAGAAATTCTCGGCGTGTGCCATGGAGGAACACGTCAGGCCAAGCAGGGGGAGGCAAAGATAGGAGAGGCGTTTGCGCACGGTCAGGTCTTTTTTTAGGAGAGAAGCCGCAGTCTAGGTACGCGGCTGACCGGTGTCTGTTTTGAAGTTGAGCGAATTTGTGCTGAATTGTGTTCAAGTGTCCTTGAGTGTTGCGGACGGCCCTGCCATACGCGCGCGAGGATAGAATCGACGGCTGCTAGTGTGCAAGTGCGGAGAAGAAAGATGAACGAGGTCTCGCCCAAGTACAACGTGTTGCTGATCGAGGACGATGACCGTCTCGCGCAACTGGTCGCGGAGTATCTGGATAGCTATGAATTTGCGGTGACCATCGTGCGGCGCGGCGATATTGCCGTGGCTGCCGTACGCGAGCATAAACCGGCGCTGGTGATTCTCGACCTGATGCTGCCCAACATGGACGGCATGGAAGTGTGCCGGCGCATTCGCGGTTTTTCGAGCGTGCCGGTGTTGATCCTGACCGCTCGCGTCGATGTCTTCGACCAGGTTGCAGGACTTGAAACCGGCGCGGACGACTATGTCGTCAAGCCGATCGAACCGCGTGTGCTGGTGGCGCGCGCACGCGCGCTGCTCAGGCGCTCGCAGCCGGCGGAGGAAGTCATCATGCCGGCCGTGGATGCCGGCACGCTCACGTTTGGCGAACTGGTGATCTCGCCGCCTAACCGCACCGTGACATGGCGCGGCCAGGACATCGACCTGAAGACCGCCGAGTTCAACCTGCTCGTGATCCTCGCGCGCGCCGCCGGTACCGTGCTGAGCCGTGACGATATCCTCAAGCAATTGCGCGGCATCGAATTCGACGGGCTGGACCGCACCGTCGACTCCGGTATCTCGCGGCTGCGGCGCCGCTTCGAGGACGCATCACCGGAGCCGCACAAGATCAAGACGGTCTGGGGCCGCGGTTATCTCTTCAGCCCGTCTGCGTGGGAGGATTGAATGCTGCGTTCCCTGATCCGCCTGTATCTGATCGTGTTGCTGGGCGGCGGCCTGGCTATCGTGTTCGTCGATCAATCGTTCTCGCAACTGTTTCATCATCGGGTCACCCAGAACGTGCGCGACAGCGTCAAAGCGTATGCATTCGTGCTGACCGATTACCTTGAACGGCACCCCGGTGAGCAGCGGGCGGCGGCACTGGCTGAACTGCAAAGACATGGTGAAGAGGGTTTCAGCCTGCTCACGATGAAAGACGTGATCCCTGTTCTCGACACCGAGCAGTTGCGCGACCTTCGTGACGGCAAGCTGGTGCTCAGCATGGATGCCAAGGATTACTACCTGCCGTTGCCCGACGGCACGATCGTCCATGCCCATCCCGATGAGCCGGGCAACCTGGACATCAAGGCGCTGGCGTATGGCCTGGTCGCGCTCGCAACGCTGTTGTCCGTGGTCCTGTGGATTCACTATCACTGGCGCGACTTGAGGAAGCTCGAGGCTGCCGCCCGCGCGTTCGGCAGAGGCCAATTGTCGACCCGCGCCGATCTGTCGAAGAAATCGAATATCTACGACCTTTCAAAGCAGTTCAACGAAATGGCGCGGCAGATTGAAGCGTCGATCCTGCATCAGCGCGACATGATGCACGGCATCTCGCATGAGCTGAAAACGCCTCTTGCACGCCTCGAATTCGGCCTTGCGCTGTTGCAGTCGCCTGAATCCCCGGAGCGGCAGCGCGAACGTCAGCTTGCGCTGCGCCGCGATGTGCGTGGACTCGATGAGCTCGTCACCGAACTGCTGACGTTGAGCCGGCTTGAACAAGGCGCGGCACATATGGTGCTGATGCAGGTGTCGGTGAGCGAATTGCTGGACAGCGTGGCGGCGAGCATGGCTCATGATGTCGCTGACCGGGCGCTGTCTCTGTCGGTCATCATGTCCGGCGCGCCCGTGAGTCATGTCTGCGATCCGAAGCTGGTTGCGCGGGCATTGTTGAACCTGATCCGCAACAGCACCCGCTACGCGCAGCACGCCATTTCGCTCAGTGCTTGCCTCGGGCCGGCGGACGCGCTCGTGCTTATCGTGGACGATGACGGCCCCGGTATCCCCATCGCGGAGCGCTCGCGTATCTTCGAACCGTTTCATCGGCTCGATGCAAGCCGCGACCGGCACACCGGCGGCTTCGGGCTTGGTCTGGCGATTGTGCGCCGGGTGGCCCTGGTCCACGGCGGCGAGGTACGGCTCGAAGAGTCCGCTTCGGGTGGCGCGCGTTTCCTGATCACGTTGCCATCCGTGCCCTTGCCTGCAGCGGGAGGCACCCCGGGCGGCGCGACGGCCAGGCAGGACAAGAGAGGGTTTGCGACCAAGCTCATGGTCTGATGGATGGTCAGTCCTCGTGACCCTGTCGCCTGTCCGCAAAATAACGGGCGGGGGGCTTGTGTTTACACATGCCCCATGACGAGGATTTCGCGGCATACCACGCGGCGCATTTAATCGTGTCCTTGCGCGGCCCTTGTCCGTTAGTAAGTGCTTGCCTGCTTAGTCACGCTAAGCGCACCGTTGCGCGTTAGCGGACTCTGCGCTAGCGGCACACGGAACTCAAGACACCATCCACCACCAGCAAAACCCACCCCCAATCGTTAAATGTTGTCAGATCGAGGCCGACGTTATTTTCTTTCGGCGCGAATGCGGAGACACTAGCTTCACCCTTCCGAGGGTGTGTCCCGCGACGAAATCATCCTCGTCGCGCTTCAAGTCCCATCCCGCCCGGGTGGGACTTTTTTTTAATGCGTCGACTAGCGGTTCGAAAAAGCCTGGCGACGGCGGAACAGGTCACGCGCGATGGAACAGAAGAGGGCGGTGGTCTGGCCTTCGTCCTGAAGGCGGCGGCTCATGATGATCGGCGAGGTGGGGCCGGGTTCGGGCAGGTGCCGGTAGACTACCCCATGCACTCTTAAACCGTCGACGCTCTCCGGTACAAGCGACACACCCACTCGCGCCGCAACGAGTCCAAGCGCCGTCTGCAACTCCCGTACTTCGTGTACTGCAGAAGGTTCCAGCGCATGGTCACGTAGCGCCGATAACTGCTGGTCCGCGTAACTCGGGCGCGGCGAACTCGGATAGACAATCAGCGTCTCGCGGGCCATATCCTCCAGCGTCAATTCCACCGAAGCGTCCGCTAACGGATGATCTTCCGGCAGCGCGGCAATCATCCGTTCCTCGACCAGTACCTCGCGCGTGAGTTGCACGTCATCGAAACGCAATCGTCCAAAACCGACGTCGATCCGTCCGCCCTTCAATGCACCGAGTTGTTCGAGCGTGAACATCTCGATCAACGACAATTCGATCTGTGGAGCAGCCTCGCGAAATGCGCGGATTACCTGTGGAAGCGCCCCATAAAGCGTGGACGGCACGAAGCCGATCACAATGCGTTCGGCCAGTTGCGCAAGCCGGCGCGTGAGCGGAACGAGTTCGTCGCTTTCATCGACCAGGCGCTTTGCCTGCGCGTAGAAAACGCGGCCCGCTTCGGTCAGGCGCAAAGGCCGCGAGCCGTGCTCGAACAGCGGCAACCCGACGCTTTCTTCAATCTGCTGGATCTGCCGGCTGAGCGGCGGCTGCGTCATGTGCAGGCGACCGGCCGCACGTGTGATGTTCATTTCTTCGGCTACCGCGATGAAATAGCGGAGTTGTCGCAGCTCCATGCAGGCCTCAAATGGTTAAAGATCCAGCGGGTTTGCCAACACGTCCGAATTGCTCCGAAGGACGGGCACAGGACATTGCATGAGGAGGTGTCCGGCGCCCGCATTTCATGGAGGCGCCGGGCGTGATTGTGACATGGGGAATGAGCGAGCCGGCAAACAAGGGCGCTTGCCGGCATGGCACCGTTTCTCCAGCGCCCAGCGTATTCGGCATCCGGAGCGCGGGAAAAACGCTGCTTTTCAACGGTCCTTGGCGACTTGCTCGACCGCACCGCTTAGCGTTGCCTTAGCAGTTTTATCGACATTGGCTGCCCTAAGGATCCAGTTATAAATGGCGCCCGCGATCATCAGGGCCGAGGTGCCGAAAAACACTTCCCGCATGCCGAAATGCCCGCCGACAAAACCGCCTGCAAGCGGTCCGGCAACCTGCCCGGTATATTGCGCAGACGTCGAATAACCCAGCATATTTCCTGCAACGGAGGCCGGCACGTTGTGCCGGATCACGCTGGCAACGCAAGGCAGCAGTCCGCCGAGCGCCAGGCCCATCAGGAAGCGCAGCACGACCAATTGCCAGCCCCGCGTGACGAACGCCTGCGGGATCAGCAGGATGCCCGCCACCGCGAGGCAGCCGATAATGACGTTCCAATGCCCGACCCGATCAGCGAGCTTGCCCAGGTACGAGGCCGAGAGAATGCTGCCCAATGCCGCGGCCGACATCACCAGTCCCGCGACAAACGTGACCTGATGCACATCGACCACCTGCGCCACGTAGACGGTGATAATCGGCTCGATCGACATGTTTGCCAGCATCAGGAGCATGCCGGTCACCAGCATGGCGACCGTCGGCCGCTTGTCGCCGATCTCAGCCCAACTGCCACGCCGCTTCCCCTTCTTGCTCACGCCCGGGTGACGCTCGTTCTTGACGAAGAATACGGTCGCCAGGAATGTAATAAAAATAAGGGCGCCCGAAGCGAGAAAGGTCGACCGGATTCCGATCAGCGGCGGCAGTGAGCCACCAATGATCGGGCCAACCAGATTGCCGGCCATGATGCCGGAAGACAGGACGCCAAGCGCCCAGCCGCATCGATCCTTCGGTGTCTGGGTGGCGACCAGCACGGTGGAACCCGACGCAAATCCGCCGAGCAGGCCCGCAAGAAGTCTAAGGCCGACGAGTTGCCAGACGTTATGCGCCATCCCCATCAACGACATGATGACGGCCATGCCGAGGCTGGCGCGGATCAGCATCGGCTTGCGGCCGTAGAGGTCGGCAAGCCGGCCCCACAGTGGCGCGGTCAGCGCGGCAGTGAAAAACGTCGCACCGTAAGCGACGCCGGACCACTGGACGATCGCGGCATGATCCTTGACGCCCAGCTGTTCCACGTAAAGCGGCAGGAATGGCAGCATGAGTGTCATGGCCACGATGGTCGTGAACGATCCAAATACGCAGACGATGAGATTGCGCCGCCAGTGGGTGAATTCCTCCGCAGCCGGGGAATCATCTTGAAGGGCGCTTGCCGTTTGTTTGTTCATCATTCTGTCCGGGTCAGCGCGGGAGGGTGAGTGTTGTCCGGCGACTTCCTGAGGGCCGGAACAACCGCCCCGCGCAAAGTGAGGAAGCGAGCGGGCTTCAACCCGGATCGTAAGGCGTGAACGGTGGCGCAACCAGTCCGCTGTCTATACCGGTATGGCGACTACCCGGCAGGGTTCTGTCACATGACAGAAGACGTGACCGAAGGCTCGACCTAAGCCGTCACCTAAGACGTCACCTAAGACGTCACCTAAGACGTCATCTAAGCCGGCGCCTCAACACCGCGGGCCTGTAATGAAGTAAGCAGCTTCATCATAAGCCGGATGAGGTCCTTCCTGTCTCGCGGGGTCAGATCTTCGAACAGCTCCGCTATTGCCAGTTGCGATGGCAGAAGCGTTTTTTCCACGACTCGTTTTCCGTCCTCGGTGATCTCGATGAGCGTGGCGCGGCGATCGCGCTCGTGAGGCACACGTCGCACCAGATTCTCTTTTTCGAGGCCATCAACCAGGACTGTCACATTACGGGGCGACATCTCGAGAAACTCCGCAAGCTCTCCCATGCTGACGCGCTCCGCCTTTGTCGCCAGACCCAGCAGCATGGTGGCGCGAGGCACGGTTAAACCGGCGTCGACCGGCAGGTGTGAACGCGCCCACCGATGATAGGCCAAGCCGAATTTACCAAAGACAGCAAGCAACTGACTGCTCTCCGGAGAGACAGGAACGGTAACGGACAATTCTCTCGGAACACTTTTTCTTGACATCTAATTTAGTATCAATTGATAATTTATTAGATGATATCTAATCGCGGTTTGTTACTCAACCTTTCGAAAAGATACGCGCCGTACGAGGTGTCATGCCCACATCTGCGGGAAACTCCTACTGAGATTATGCTATGCGCTAGCGCTCAGGATGACGTGTTGTCTGTGGGTGGTGCGAGATAAAAGAGGTGGTCAGGTGATCGATGTCTTCCGGGATATTTCTTTCTAAATACTTCGGATTCCTTTCAATTGTTTTGCAAGGTAACGCTCGCGAATATTTCCGTTGGCGGACAGAAGAATATGACACTGAATGAGTTCCCGATGCACAACGCTGGTGGGGTTCTATCCCATATCCTGGAAAGCGCGTGGCGGCGTTGCGGGGTCGGACTGGTTGCGCTGAGCGTCGCAGGCTGCGCGGTCGGCCCGGATTATAAGAAACCAACCGTCGAGATTCCCGCCACTTTCAAGGAGGGAGTCGACTGGCAGCGGGCGCAGGCGAATCCCCAGGCGTCGCTGACAAGTAACTGGTGGCTCGCGTATCAGGACGATCAGCTCACGGACCTGATTGGCAAGGCGCTCAAGGCCAATCAGTCGATCGCACAGGCAGAGGCCGCATATCGCCTTGCGCAGGCGACGGTCGAGGCCAACCGGGCGAGCCTGTTCCCTACGGTCACCGCGGGCTTGTCCGGCTCGCGAACCGGTGTAGGGGCGGGTGCTGTCGGCAATAACACGACCACCAGCAGAGCGGGCGTGTCCAATTCCGTCAACGCAAACGTGGCGGCGAGCTGGGAGCTTGACCTGTGGGGCGAAATCCGGCGTGAAGTCGAATCGAGCAAAGCCAGCGCTCAGGCAAGCGACGCCCAACTGGCGGGAGAGCGCCTGTCGATTTCGGCTACGCTGGCGATCGATTATTTTCTGCTGCGGCAAGACGATTTCGACATCGAATCGCTCAAACAGCAGCAGCATATTGACGAGCGCATCCTCGACATGACGCGGGCGGGCTTTATCCAGGGCTCCCAGTCGAACGACGAAGTGCTGGTGGCACAGGACTCGCTGGAACTGGTGATCGCCGACCTGCAGACCACGCAGACGGCGCGTGAGCAATCTGAACACGCGATTGCCGTGCTGATCGGTGTGCCGCCAGGCAGCTTTACCCTGGCGCCGCGGTCGGATTACGCCTTCGTGACGCCGGTGGTGCCGCTTGCCCTGCCTTCGCAGCTGCTCGAACGACGCTACGACGTGGTCAGCGCCGAGCGCACGGCAGCGGCGGCGAACGCAAAGATAGGCGCCGCCGAAGCGGCGTTCTATCCGACGCTCGATCTGTCGGCTCAAGGCGAGTTCCAGCACAACACGCTTGCCCACCTGTTCTCGCTGCCCAACCGCATCTGGACCCTGGGCCCCGATCTGGCCGCGACGATCTTCGACGGCGGTGCGCGCACGGCGGCGGTGCGGGAAGCGCGGGCGACCTACGACGGAGACGTGGCCGCCTATCGCGGGACCGTTCTGAGCGCATTCGAGAGCGTGGAGGATGGTCTGTCGAACTGGAATCACCTGCAGCAGCAGGAGCAGGCGTTCGCCAATATCTATCAGCGTAACCAGCAGCTCTTCTCGAGCGAGCATGCCCAGTTTCAGGTCGGCAGCGCGAGCGAGCAGAGCCTGCTGACGCAGCAGCTCACGCTGCTGCAGGCGCAACAGAACCTGAAAGATACCCAGTCCTCGCTGACGCAGGCCAGCGTCACGATGATCAAGGACCTGGGCGGCGGCTGGCAATGGGACGAGGCGCACGGGGGAGCGGTGAGTACCGGTGCGCCGTCGGCAAGCGGGCCGAAAGCCGATCCATCAGTAACGGAAGCCTCGGCGCATTAAGGTGCGGCTTCCGAATGTGTGGCTGCATGAGTCCGCCATGCCCGGTTCGATCCCGTTTTGTGTTGTAACCGGGATTGGCCGCGCCAGTCATCTCAAGATGAACATTTCATTTCCGTTTGCGCCCACCACGGCGAAAACGACGCAAGACGTGTCCCGACCGGCTGCTATCGAGCTCAAGCATGAATGGAGTTTCAATGAATAAGCTATCAACACTGCGTGTACCCCTGCTTTGCCTGGGCGTGATTGCTGTTGCCGCTTGCAGCAAGAGCGGCCCGCCTCCTGCGCCCCCACCGCCGCAGGTCGGCGTGGTGACAGTCGCGCCGCAAAGCACACCGCTCACCAAAAATCTGGTCGGCCGGTTGTCGTCCTACATGAGCGCCAACGTGACTGCTCGTGTGTCGGGTGTGCTGCTCAGGCGTGCCTATAAGGAAGGCGGTGCGGTCAAGAAAGGGCAGTTGCTGTTCGAGATTGATCCGACCTTCTACCAGACCGTGCTTAGCAACAGTCTCGCCACGCTTGCCGGCGACGAGGCCACGTATGCCAATGACCGCGTGACGGCGGAGCGCAACCATAAGTTGCTGCCGGTTGGCTCGGTGTCGCAACAAACCGTGGACAATTCCGATGCGACCGTGCGCACCGACGCCGCCAAGGTCAAGGCTGACCAGGCGTCGGTTCAAAGCGCGCGGATCAATCTCGGCTATACGAAGGTCGTTTCGCCGATCGACGGCATTGCCAGCCAGCAACAGGTGACCGAGGGCGCTGTCGTTGGCAGCAGCACCAGCGATGCCGGCTCCAGCGGCACCTCGCTCACCACCGTCGATCAGATCGATTCCCTGTACGTAAACTTCTCGATGAGCGCGGCGGATCTGGTGACGCTGCGGCAGGCGCAGGGACTGGGCAACGTCGCCCTGTCTGCCCAGGACGAGACCAAGGTCCAGATCGTATTGCCCAACGGCAGCGCCTATGACCAGCCAGGCACGCTGGACTTCTCCGATGTCGCCGTGAATTCGGCTACGGGCGCCGTCAGCTTGCGCGCGCTCGTGCCGAATCCCCAGCACCAGCTGCTGCCCGGCATGTATGTGACGCTGAGCGTCAACCTCGGCCAGCAGCACAACGTCTTCCTGGTCCCGCAGCAGGCTTTGCAGCGCGACACCGGCGGCGCCTATGTGTTCGTCGTGGGGCCGGACGGAAAGGTGCAGCGAAAGACTGTCGACACGAAAGACAGTTATCGCAACAACTGGATCGTCACGAACGGCCTGGATAACGGCGATCAGGTCGTCGTGACGGGTCTGCAGGCCGTGCAGGTCGGCGGGCAGGCCAAGCCGGTGCCCTGGCAGTCACCAAGCGCGGCTTCGAACGGAAGCAATGCCCCCCAGGCATCCGCTGACCACGCTTAAGGAGTCTGCCTCATGCCACGTTTCTTTATCGACCGTCCCGTCTTTGCCTGGGTGATTCCGATCCTGATCTGCCTGATCGGTATCATTCTGATGCAGCGCATGGGCGTGGATTCCTATCCCGACGTTGCACCGCCACAGGTCACGGTCACGGCGACCTATCCCGGCGCGAACGCGACGACCATGGAGTCGACGGTCACCCAGGTGATCGAGCAGCAACTCACCGGGATCGACAACCTGTTGTACTTCAGTTCGTCATCCGGCAGTAACGGCACCGCGACCATTACGCTGAGCTTTGCGACGGGCACCAACCCGGATATTGCCGAGGTTCAGGTGCAGAACCGCGTCACGCTGGCGAACCCCCTGCTGCCGGCCGCGGTGATCCAGCAGGGCGTGACGGTCGCCAAGGCCAGCCCGGACATCCTGCTGTTCATCGGGCTGCAGTCTTCCGATCGGTCTATTGACGCGTCACGGCTGAGCGACATCATCGCCTCGCAGATCCAGCCGGTCATCGCGCGTCTGAATGGCGTCGGCAACACGTTCATGCTGGGTTCGGAGTACGCGCTGCGGATCTGGCTGGACCCCGACAAGCTGCAGGGTTATGGGCTGTCGACCACCCAGGTGCTCAATGCAGTCACCGCGCAGAATGCCCAGTTCGCAACCGGCGCATTGGGCTCGGATCCCGCGGTCAAGGGACAGGTCTTTACCGCGACCGTGTCGGGCGACAGCCTGTTTTCGTCGCTGCAGCAGTTTCGCGACATCATCCTGCTGACCAACAACGACGGTACCGTGGTCCACCTCAGCGACGTGGCCCGGATTGATTTTGGGGCGCAATCGTACGGGTCGGCTGCGGCGTACAACGGCAAGGCTGCGGGCGGGATGGGCGTGTATCTGCTGCCTGGCGCCAATGCGCTGGCGGTCGCCAAGTCGGTCAAGGAGGAGATGGCGACGCTGGCAAAAGATCTGCCGCCGGGCGTGACCTGGAGCGTGCCGTACGACACCACGCCATTCATCACGGCGTCGATCACCGACGTGGTGCGCACGCTTGCTGAAGCGATCGGGCTGGTGTTCATCGTGATGCTGATCTTCCTGCAGAACATTCGCGCCACCATCATTCCGACGCTGGTTATTCCGGTGGCCCTGCTTGGCACGTTCATCGGGCTGTCGATACTGCATTACACGATCAACCAGCTCACGCTGTTCGGCATGGTGCTCGCAATCGGCATTGTGGTTGACGACGCGATCGTCGTCATCGAGAACGTCGAGCGGATCATGAGCGAAGAGCGGCTCCACCCCAAGGCCGCCACGCGCAAGGCAATGGGACAGATCACCGGTGCGATTATCGCAATCACGGTGGTGCTGACAGCGGTGTTCGTGCCGTCCGCGCTGCAGCCGGGCGCGACCGGCATCATCTATGCGCAGTTTGCGCTGACCATCGCGATCTCGATGGCCATGTCCGCGTTCCTGGCGATGTCGTTTACGCCGGCCCTATGCGCCGCCATCCTGAAAGCGAACCATGATGAGCACAAGAACGTCGTCTTCCGCTGGTTCAATCAGGGGTTCGACCGGCTCACTCACGGCTATCACGGCCAGGTCGGGCGCGCGGTACGCCACGCGCCGCGCTGGATGATCCTGTTCGTGCTGCTCGCCGCGCTTGCAGGGTTCATGTATACGCGGTTGCCGACGAGCTTCGTCCCGGACGAGGATCAGGGTTTCATGCTGGCGATCGTCAACCTGCCGTCGGGGGCGACGCTTGAACGCACGAGCACGGTGATGGATGAAATCAGCGACAAGCTGAGTCATAGCGCGATAGCGAAAGACATCGACGGCATGTTCGCGGTCAAGGGCTTCAGCTTCGTAGGCAACAGCGAAAACAGCGGCATGGCCTTTATCAAGCTGAAGGACTGGGGCCAGCGCGATCAAACAGCCATGCAGTTGATCGGGCAGGCCAACATGATCCTGCACGGCATTCCGGACGCGCAGATCTTCGTGGTGAACCTGCCGACCATTCGCGGTCTGAGCCAGTTTGGCGGTATCGACATGTACCTGCAGGCACGCTCGGGCCAGACGCGTGCACAGCTCGCCCAGGCTCAAGGCATGTTGCTGGGAGCGGCCGCCAAGAGTTCGGTGCTGTACGGCATTCGACCCAACTCGCTGCCGGCGGCGACCCAGTTGAATGTGGCGGTGGACCGGGTGCAGGCTCAGTCGATGGGGCTCTCGCTGACCGACGTCTATGACGCGCTCCAGATGCAACTGGCGCCTTTCTTCGTGAATCAGTTCACGTACGGCGGCCGTGTCAAACGCGTTTATCTCGAAGCGGACGCACCGTTCCGGATGGGGTTGGATGCATTGCAGCATTCCTATACGCCGAGCGGCATTGCCAACGCCGCATCGGGCACGGCCAGCACCACCGGGACGGCGACCAATACCGTCAGCAATCTGACGACGGTCAATCCGTCGGCGAGCAACACGTCGATCAGCCCGTACAACATGGTGCCGCTCTCGAGCGTCGTGAAAACGGACTGGGGGGTGGGACCGCAGGCGCTGCCGCGCTACAACGGTTATTCGGCCGTGGAGATCGTGGGCAATTCGGCGCCCGGCTATTCCACCGGGCAGGCTATGGACGTGCTGCAGGGCATCGTCGACAAATCGTTGCCGGCGGGCTTCGCGGCGAACTGGACGGGGCAGTCATACCAGGAAGTATTGGCCGGCAATTCGGCGACGCAGTTGATGGTGCTGTCGATCGTGATTGTTTTCTTGTGTCTTGCGGCGCTTTACGAGAGCTGGTCGATTCCGGTCTCGGTGTTGCTGGTGGTGCCGTTGGGCCTGCTGGGCATGGCGGTCTTCTGCATGACGCGTGGCATACCGAACGATATCTACTTCAAGATCGGCATGGTGACCGTGATCGGGCTCGCCGCAAAGAATGCAATCCTGATCGTGGAGTTCGCCGTGGAGGGGCAAAACGAGGGCAAGACCTTGTTCGACGCGGTGCTCCATGCGGCGAGGTTGCGGCTGCGCCCGATCCTGATGACGTCGATGGCGTTCATCCTGGGTGTCGTGCCCCTGGTGCTGTCGACCGGTGCGGGCGCGTCCTCGCGTCACGAGATCGGTACCGGCGTCATTGGCGGCATGCTGTTCGCCACGGTTTTTGGCTTGCTGCTGATCCCGGTGTTCTACGTGGCGGTTCGACGGGTGCTTGGCGACAAACTCGATGAAGTGTCGCCTAAGCTTCATCGTCATGATGAAACGCCCGACGAGGCGGAGGGCAGTGCGTGACCTTGAATTGCAGGCTTCGTGCTGTCGGTCATTCTCACGGCGGCGTCGTTTCTTGTTGTCATGGAACACGCGTTGCCGGCCAGTACCGCGATTCCTGTGATTGCGGCGCTGGCGCTCGTTCAGGTCGTCGTGCATCTTGGCGGCGGCAAACGCGCCGGCCATCGCGGAATGCAAGCGTGCGCAAAGGTCCGAATCTTGAGCGCACCCCTGGTTACGATTCCGGAGGCACCCAGGAGGCTTTCAGGCACGCACACATCTCGGCGAGGCTGATTGTCCTGGGCAGTTTCCGGTCACGGCCACTGCTGACGCGCATGTTTTACACGCAGGATGGTCACCACTTCATTGCTCGCACTGTAGAACACGATGTAGTTGCGGTGAACGATCAT
Organism: Caballeronia udeis; assembly: GCF_001544555.2. Classification (GTDB taxonomy): domain Bacteria; phylum Pseudomonadota; class Gammaproteobacteria; order Burkholderiales; family Burkholderiaceae; genus Caballeronia; species Caballeronia udeis. The sequence goes on from NZ_FCOK02000013.1 coordinate 102,109, forward strand.
TTCACGGGTGCCGCGGATGCGGCCGGCACGGTACAGCGTCGGGCGCTCACGCAGACCGTCAACCTTGGTGCGGATCATCTGGCTGATCCTTATCTTGACGGGGGCCGAGAAGATAAACTACTGTATTTTTATACAGTAGTTTATCTTCTGATGTATGTACATATCGAGGCGAATTCCAGCGCTCCAGGGGGCTCCTGATTTCGTTGCATTTTACGGGGATAGCAGCGCCTAGGCGCCATGTGGCTTTGCGGCCTTATTAAAAAATCCCATTAGATCAAGTGCTTCCTGTCTGGTCTCTTTCCGGCAGCAGGAACGCCTTCATGGCCACGACTCGAAGCTAGGGGTATGGCGAGTAACGGAACACAAAATCCGTTCAAGCATTTCAGCGCAGTTCACCTGATCGGTCAGTCTCTTCAAGCCAACGAATGGCGGCCCGTTGCACGCAGCACGCAGAGGCATTCCGGGCGCCTCGAAGCCGAGACATTGCTCCCTGATAAACCGTTGCCAGCAGTTCGGGAAACGCTTTGGGGGAGTCCTGCCAACGGGCCGTTCGCATCCGCGCCGAGTCAAGTTTGCAAGAAAAATGCCGTTATTGGGCAGGTAGGCGCTGTGGCGCTGTCAGAAAAATAATGATATGGCTCGCGCTTTCATAAAAATTGGAATGTTGGCATTTGCCCTGCCTGCGGTCGCCTTACTTGCAGTGTCCCCGGTCACTCATGCGTCGGAGACGCTCGGGCCGGTCGACCCGAAACCTGGAGCGGTGGCCTCCGAGTCGGACAGCGCGGATTTGGCATCCCTCCCGCTTGAACAGTTGATGGACGTATCCGTGATAACGACCGCGTCCAAGTTTGAGCAATCGATCAGCGAAGCACCGTCGGCTGTGGTCGTCTTGACGGCGCAGGACATCAAGGAATTCGGCTGGCGAACGCTGGCCGATGCGTTAGCGTCGCTGCCGGGTCTGTATGTCAGCAACGATCGAAATTACTCTTACCTGGGAGCACGTGGGTTTTTACGTCCGGGCGACTACGACAGCCGGTTTCTCTTGATGATCGACGGATACCGGACCAACGACGCCGTGTACGACGAAGCGACCATTGGGACCGAAGGGTTGATCGACATGGATCTGGTCGAGCGTATCGAGTACGTGCCGGGCCCTGGGTCCGCCGTTTACGGCTCCAACGCTTTTTTCGGCGTGGTCAATGTCATTACAAAAAAAGGCAGCGCTATCAATGGCGCCCAGACTGCGGTGGCGGCAGGAAGTTACGGGGAGAAAAAGGCGCGCGCCACGTATGGCTGGCATGGGCAAAACGGGGCTGACATCGTGTTGTCTGCGACGTCCTACATTCGAGACGGTCAAGACCTGTTCTACCCTGAATTCAATACTCCGCAACAAAATAACGGCGTCGCGCACGACCTTGATTACGACCGGGCACAAAACTTCTTCGCCAAAGTAACCTACGGCGACTTCACGGTCTCCGCAGCTCACAGCAACAGAGCCAAGGGAGTTCCCACAGGGTCTTTTGGAGCGATCTTCAACACCCCCAATTCAACGAATGACGCGCAAAGTTTCATCAACGCCGTTTTCGCGCATCAGATCAATTCCGGATTGGCCGTCTCGACGCAGGCTTATTGGGGACGATATGACTATCAGGGCGTCGCGATCGACCCTGGTGAAGTCCCAACGACGAATGTCGACGGAGATCACGCCCTTTGGTACGGCGGTGACGCGCATGTCATCGTCACCAGCATATCGAACCAAAAAATCGTCGCGGGATTTGATTTCCAGCGTGACGCGCGGCGCGACCAGTACAACTACAATCTGAACCCTTACGTCTCTCTGCTCGACGACAAGCGCTCCAGCAATCGGACAGGTGCCTACTTTGAAGATGAGATTCAACTACCCGCGAACTTCGCCCTCAATGCGGGGTTGCGGTACGACTGGGATAGCGTCACAGCCAGTAACGTAAATCCGCGCCTGGCGCTCATCTACAAACTGACTTCAAGGGATACCGTCAAACTCATTTATGGTACGGCGTACCGCGCGCCCAACGCATATGAGTTGTACTACGCGGTGCCTGGAAGCGGCGGACAATTGCCGAACCCCGATCTCAATCCCGAACACATCACGACGACCGAACTCGTGTTGGACCACGCCTTCTCCGATTCGGGACGCGCGACGCTGTCCCTGTTCAGATACTCGGTGAAAAACCTGATCTCCCTTGAAACCGATCCCGCCAGCGGATTGCTCATTTATCAGAATCTGGATCAAGCAAAGGCCACGGGGGTGGAACTCGCGACAGAACAGTTGTTTGGCGATGGTTACCGCGTGCGAGCGAGTTATTCCTGGCAGTTGGCGAAGGACGGCCAAACGGGCGCGATACTCCAAAACTCGCCACGCCACCTTGTCAAGCTCAATGCAGTTGCCCCGTTATTTCATAACGCGGTTCGATTCGGCACGGAGCTGCAATGCGTGTCGTCCCGGCTCAGCGAAAGTTCGACATCGGGAGGTTATTGCCTTGCGAACCTTACGGTCACTTCGTCCCGCGTGATTCCGCGGGCTATCGTTTCCCTCAGCGTGTACAACGCGTTCAACAAGCGTTATTCAGACCCTGCAGGGCCCGCCTTTGTCCAACAGGCAATTGAGCAGCAGAGCCGCACGCTCTACGCGAAATTGGTCTACGGATTTTGAGATGTGCGTGTCCACCCGCTCCCGCTTCCACGTCTCTCTAGGGGGGGTGTGCCTGCTCGTATCTGTCTTATGCCACGGGCAGGTCCAGGACGCCGCCTTGAAGGCTGCGTTCATCTATAACTTCGCGCTCTTCACCAACTGGCCTCAATCACCCTCAGGCTCGTCTACCTTCAATGTATGTGTCGTTCACCGCAGCCCAATGTGGGACAGCTTGCAGAAGCTGAATGGGAAGCTGATCGGTGGCAGGCCGTGGACGGTCCGGGATGCGCCCTCCGCTGGCCAAAAGGTGGACTGCGACATCGCCGTGTTAAGCGACGCATCGCAGTCCTTCGTGCCTGCATCGTCGAGCGCGACATTGGTCGTGCGCGACGGCGGGATCTCTGGAACGGACGGTGCGGCGATCACTCTAGTCACTGAAGACGATCACATCCATTTTGATATCGACACGGTGGTGGCGCAACGAAATGGATTGCGATTTAGTTCGAAGCTCCTGGCGCTTGCGAGGAACGTCCTATGACAACGAAACACGCGAGCGACACAAAACCGTTGGCCGACACATTCGGTCTGGGACAACTTGTCGCCGCCGCTACCGCCCTTTTCGTGGCCGGATGCATTTTAGCGGCATTCCAATTTATATCGCTTCGGCAGTCGCTTACCGACGATGTCGAGGTGCAAGCAGCGCTCGTTGCGGACAATCTCGCGGCTGCCATGATGTTTCGGGACAAGCAAACGGCGACGGAGTCTTTGCGTACGTTCAGGCCACCTCCCTATCTTCTCTCAATTTCGGCCTATGACCGGGATGGAAACCTGTTCGCGGGATTCGCTAAACTTGGGATTGTTCCCGACAAGAAGGAGGTGCTGCGACTTCTTGTGTCGGGCGGCGACAGCACCTTGCTGCAGATATCCGTCGTAAAGCGGGTCGAATACAGACAGACGGAACTTGGCTATGTGGTTGTGGTTGCGAGTACTGCCCGCGTGCAGTCGGGTTTGCTCCGATACGTAGGTTTATTTGCGGTGGCCGCGTTCGGAGCATTGTTTGTGGCCGTACTCGTCGTTCTCAAGACGAAAGCACGCATGGCGAAAGCTGAGGAGCGACTGGACTACCTCGCGTACACAGACCCTGTCACGGAGCTCGCTAACCGTCGGGCAACTTACGACACTTTGGCCACGCAGATAAACATGCAGGGCAAGGATGGAAGACAAGTTGCGCTCCTGATTGTTGATTTGGATAATTTCAAAGCGGTGAACGACACCGCCGGGCATAGTGCCGGGGATGCGCTGCTCCGAATGGTGGGAGAGGTATTGCGGGACGCTGTTCGAGAATCAGATGTCGTCGGACGGATTGGCGGAGATGAATTCGCGGTCATCGCATCCCCGGTGCGCAATCGCATGGAAGCGGCCAACATCGCAGGGAGAATGGCCGACGCACTTGGTCGACCGTTCGACTTGGACGGGCAAAAGGTCTTCGCAACAGCAAGCATCGGCGTGAGCATCTTCCCAGACGATGCACAAACACTTTCTGAATTGATCAGTAATGCAGACGTCGCGCTTTATCATGCCAAGGCCGCGGGCAAGAACCGGTTCGCTGAATTCAAGCGCGAAATGACGTTGGAAACGCAGCGACGAGTACGCATCGAGCGTGATCTGCGCAAGGCGATGGAGGGCGGTGAGCTCGAAGTGCACTATCAGCCTCAGTTCGACTGTGCTTCGCAACTGATTGTCGGCGTGGAGGCTCTACTCAGATGGCCGCATCCCGAAGACGGATTTATTTCGCCCAACGACTTCATTCCGATCGCGGAAGAGTGCGGTCTGATAAACGAAATCGGGCGTTGGGTGCTCCTGCGTGCATGCTCCGACGCAACCGGATGGCGCAGCGCGAGCGGAGCGCCCCTAAGCGTGGCAGTCAACGTTTCGGCACGCCAACTCAGGGAGAAGGATTTTATTGACCAGGTCCGCACGGCGCTGCATGAGAGCGGCCTGCCGTCGGCGCAACTGGAACTCGAACTGACCGAGAGTCTGTTAATGGACGACGTCGATGCGGCGCTAGACTTCATGCAAGCGGTGAGAGCGATGGGCGTCCGACTGTCAATCGATGACTTCGGCACTGGCTACTCTTCACTCGCGTACCTGCAGTCGTTTCCTATCAATTGTCTAAAAATCGACCGCAGCTTCGTCCACCTCTTGCCGGAGGCCGGCTATACCATCGCGAGCGCGGTCATTGCGCTCGCGCGCGGCTTTAATCTCTCGGTAGTTGCTGAAGGCGTGGAGACTCGCGCTCAACTGACATGGCTGCAAGAAGCGGGATGCGATATCGTCCAAGGCTTTCTTCTGGGACGGCCGATGAATGCGGCCGCGTTGCGAGCGCTCCTACAGCTCGAAGGTGTCGAATTGGAGCTTGCGGCGGTAGCTGCTAGCGTAGCGCCGCCAATACCATGCTTATCATCTGAACCCGAATCAAAAGGGGGGGCCGGCGAGGTGGTGTGAACCCGGGGCGGTCGAGCAAATGGGCGGCACCGTCATTCCATCGGCAGATTACTGGCCGTGCAGACGGGTGAAATTATTCGCCCCCGGGGCCGCCGGGAATGATACCTGCTGCGCGCACTTGGTCACTCGCGGTGATCGCGAATGCAAGCATGAAATGCGGGTCGTCGTGTCCACTCTGCCATCCATAAAACACCCAAAGGAGACTGCCATGAGTGATCGTCCCTCCAATCCGCCCGATCCCATCCGTCGTCAGATTCTCGCTGCGCTGGCTAGCTCCGTCGCGTTATCCGCGTGCGGCGGCGGGAGCGGCAGCACGGGGCCGGCAAACCCCGTTATCGGCCAGATTCCTCCCGACCGAGCCAACCTTCCGCGTCCTGTACTGCCCGACCCGACCACGTCCGGTATCGATCACATCGTCCTCGTGACGATGGAAAATCGCTCGTTCGACCACATGCTCGGGTGGGTGCCCAATGCCGAAGGACTGCCTGCGGGGCGGCAGTTCGTCGATGCCTTCGGTCAGACACAGACGCCCTTCGCGCTTGCCGCCAACGCAGCTTTTGGTTTTCAGGCCTGTGGCTACGCAGATCCGGACCACGCCTATGATGCTGGTCGCGTGCACCTCGCCAATGGCGCAATGAACGGTTTCCTGCTCACTCCGAACACGAGCCTGACGCGCGGCGATATCCTGCCGGTCGGCTATTTTCAGCAAGCGGACATGGACTTCTATCGCGGCGCGGTCGGCCAGTACACCGTGTGCGATTACTACATGAGCGGCATCCTCGGTCCCACCTTCCCCAATCGCGTGTATCTCCACAGCGGCGAGACCGACCGGCTGGGCGACACGGACGATACGTCGACACTTCCGACCATCTGGGACCGGCTCGATGCGAAAAACGTCTCGTCTGCGTATTACTTCCACGACGTGCCGTTCACCGCGCTTTACGGAACGCGTTATGTCGGCCGCTCGAAGCTGATGGCCGAGTTTCTTGCCAATGCCTCAGCGGGCACGTTGCCCTCGTTCTGCATGGTCGACCCGAGTTTCGCCGGCGAGGTGAACGGCACGTCCAACGACGATCATCCTCACGCCGATATCCGCAACGGCCAGGTGCTGCTCGACCAGATCTACGACGCGTTGCGCACGGGCCCGGCCTGGAGCCGTACGCTCATGATCATTGTCTACGACGAATGGGGTGGCTTCATGGAGCATGTGGCGCCGCCGGTGAAGCCGGTGTCGGCGGCGGAGCAGGCGCTCGGCAACGACGGACGGCTCGGTTTTCGCGTGCCGTGCATGTTGCTCGGTCCGCGTGTGCGCGCGAATGCGGTATCGCGGTATCCGTTCGATCCTAGTTCTATTCATCAACTGCTCGCGTGGCGCTTCGGCCTCGATCCGCTAGGTGTGCGCGCAAGCGATGCGAGCACGTTCAACGTGGCTTACGCACTCGATCTCGCGGACCCTGCGCGCACCGATGCCCCTGCTATCGCCGTAACGCAAGGCACCTTCGGCACCGCGTGCTCGCTGGCGGGAGCGTTGGGGGTGCCGGGCCTCGGGTCCATTGACAATGGACAGGTGAACGGCGCGCCGTCGGCCAAGTCGATGGTGACCACCGACGAGGGAGGTCGGTTCGCCGATCTGCGTACGAAGGCGACAGCGCTCGGTTTCCCGGCCTCGCCGTAGGAGGGGAACGAGCAGCCGTGTTCCACCGCCGCATCAACGCCTCTGTCCTTCGGGGCGGAGGCGATGGTAACCGGGCGAAAACCGCCTGGCGTCCTGCTCAAGCCAGTGAGCGCTCGATCTTGATCTGAGGATGCTTGAGTCCGGCATAAAGCGCCGGTTGCTGTACCTTCAGAAGAGACGCTCGGGGATACCGTATCGAATCAACGTCTAGCTTCTTGAGGCGCAATATCGCTGCGCCGGATGTCTTGCATCGTACGCGAATGTTTTCTGGACGCCCTCCCGAGCGCGGTCGATGAAGCCAGGACACCGCAAGGCGTTTACGCGTCGGTACATGGATCGCCGGCGAGAGTGATTTCGCTGTATCCACGGTGCTTCTGGCTGTTTTCCAATGTGGATCGCCGGGTGGCTGGTACCCGGAAGCATCTCGGGTCGTTTCCGTCGGTTGACACCGTCACCGCTTGCAGTTGACTCTTTCAATGCGCTACTCTCAACCCAGTGTCCGGGCATCGGGGCTCGACGATTCCTGCGATCTCGCAGGCGGATCGCAATCGGCTCATCACTCGCCGCCGGTCCGCCGTCCGCTGCGCCAGCGCATGACCGCGGACATGCGGCCAGCGGAGAGTAGTATCGTGTTTGCAGGGTCCCCTGCGGGGCATTTGGCTACGTCTTCAGTGGCGCACAATCGACGGGATCCGTGGGGAACAGCATGAGGGGCTTGCTTCTGGCGTGGGCATGCGCGTGTGTGCCGTCGGTTGCTGCGGCGCAGGGGTTGTTGCCTGCCCCCGTGCCTGAGGTCCCGGTTGCCGTGAGGAACTATCTGGACCAGGCGAAGCGCGTCGTCGACGCTGCGGCGCAACCGGCTGCACCTTGGAACGGACCACGTGACGGGCCGCGCGCGCAACGTGCGAAACGCATCGCCGTCGTCGCCGAGGATCTGCGCAACGGCGGAGTCCTCGGTGTGGTCGACGGTGTGCTGGAGGCCGCCAGAGTCGTCGGCTGGAGCACAAAGATATTCGACACCGCGGGCACGCCGGAACTGCGGCTGAAGATGCTGGCGAATGCACTGGAGAGCCGTCCGGACGGTCTGGTTATCGTCGGTGGCGACGCGCGTGCCGTGCTGCCTGGGCTGCGACCCTTTTCCGAGCGAAGCATTCCGATTGTCGGCTGGCACGTCGCGGCCCAGGCTGGTGCGGTGCCTGGTACGCCTGTGGCAATGAACGTCTCGACGGATCCACTTGAGGTCGCACGCGTGACCGCGCTGGCGGCCATCGCGGAGTCCGGCGGACGTGCAAGGGTCATCATCTTCACCGACAGCGGTTACCGGCTTCCACAAGAGAAGGCGGACGCAATGGCCGCCGTCGTGCGTGCGTGTAGCGGCTGCACCTTGCTCGAAATGCGCGACGTACCCATCTCGCGCAGCCAGGAACTGATGCCCGGCATAACGCGCAGCTTGCTCGCGCGTTACGGCAGACGCTGGACGCATGCGTTGGCAATCAACGACATCTACTTTGACTACGCCGCCCCTGTGCTGACCCAGGCTGGATTGCCGAACACCGCCATGGCGATGCTGTCGGCCGGCGACGGGAGCGAGTCCGCCTTCCTGCGCATCCGGGAGCGCACATTCCAGACGGGTACAGTGGCTGAGCCCCTGAATTTGCACGGCTGGCAGCTGGTTGATGAGATGAACAGACTCCTCGCGGGGGAAAGCGTCACGGGTTACGTGTTTCCGGTGCATCTCGTGACGGCGGACAACATCGCCGCGGACGGCGGCGATCGTCTGCTCTACGACCCCGCCAACGGCTATCGCGACATCTATCGCCGCATTTGGGAACGCCCTTGAAACTCACTTTTCCGCACTCGCTTACAGCCCAGTGCGCGCTCGTGGTCTCCTGCCTCGCCGCGTTGGTAGTCGCGGTCGGTGCCACTAGCCTTTACTCATTGGACCGTTCGGCGCACGCGCTTCGCCTGTTGGCCGACGATCGGCTGGCGCGCCTGGAGGATGCACAGGATCTGGCGCAGCACACCCTGATGATCGAGCGTCTCGCGTTGCAGTTGTCCAGTGACGATACGGTCGACGCCGTGCGCGAGACGCATCGGCACGTCCTCGAACAGTTGGCGTCCTTCGATCGTTTGGTGGGGCGTCTCGCCTCGGCGACTGCGCGCGACGACCCCGGCCGCGACACGCTGGCGCTGCATCGATCGAGCCAGCGCTTTCGCAACACGGTCAACATCGAGGCGCAGGTGCGCGAGACCGCGCTGCGCGAGCGTGCCGTCACCTCGTCCACGCCCCGGCCCGGGGCGTCACTCGCCAGCCTCGACGATGATTTGCTCAGCCAGGCCGGCGCCCTGGCCGTCGCGGCACGCCAACAGTCGGGCTACTTGACGCGCGACTATCGCCAAGCGGTTCAAGATCTGGCCGAAAGCTCGGACCGCACGCGCGCATGGGTGGGCGCAGAAGTCGCGCTGAGCCTGCTGCTCACCTGGCTGATAACGCGCGTATTTCTCGGTCATCATGTCGTGGCACGGCTGCGCCGGGTGAGCCACACTCTGCGGCACGGTGACGTGGAGAGCGCGCAGACCGGCCTCCCGGTGCAGGGGGACGACGAGATTGCCGACATGGCGCGCGCAGTCGAGCAGTTCCTTGAAGACCGGCGCCAGCGCGGGAAAGCCGAGGACGAGCTAAAGCAACTCAACGCAGAACTGGAGTCCCGCGTCGCGCAGCGGACGGCCGAACTCAGCAGGGCGCTTGCCGGCCGGACGGCGGAGATCGTCGAACGCAAGCGCGCCGAAGATGCCGCGCGGGCAAGCGAGTGCTTCCTGAGCAGCATCATCGAAAACATCCCGGATACGATCTTTGTCAAGGAGGCGGCGACCCTGCACTTCGTGCGCTTTAACAAGGCGGCAGAACAACTGCTCGGCTACAGGCGCGAGGAACTCATCGGCAGATCCGTCCATGACCTGTTTCCCGCGCATGAAGCTGATTTCTTCGCGCAGGAAGATCGTAGCGTGCTGGATTCGCGGGAAATGGTCGACGTGCCGGAGGAGCAGGTCCATACGCGCCACGGCGTGCGCTTCGTGCACACGATGAAGATCCCGATCCCGGATGCGCGTGGCGAGCCGCAGTTCCTGCTCGGCATCTCGCGCGACATTACCGAGCACAAGCGTGCCAACGAGGAACTGCGGCGCTATCGCGAGCGACTCGAAGAGATGGTCCTCGAACGAACAGCTGAATTGGCCGTCGCAAAGGAACACGCCGATGCGGCCAACCAGGCCAAGAGCGACTTTCTCGCGCACATGAGCCACGAGCTGCGCACGCCGTTGAACGGGATTCTGGGTTACGCGCAGATCCTTGGCCGCGATAAGAGCCTCGACCAACGGCAGATCGACGGGATCCGGGTGATCCAGCGCAGCGGCGAACACCTGCTTACGCTCATCAACGACATCCTGGATATGGCTAAAATCGAGGCCGGGAAGGTGGAGATCAACCTCTCCGACATTGCACTCGACCGGTTCATCCATTTCATCACCGAGACGATCCGGGTGAAGGCTACGGAAAAGGGGCTTGCCTTCGCCTGCGAGATGGCCCCCGATCTGCCCGCGGGCGTGCGCGTCGACGAAAAACGGCTGCGCCAGGTACTACTCAATCTGCTCTCCAATGCAATTACATTTACCGAAGAAGGGAGCGTGCGTCTGCGCGTCAGTTTCCTGCCGCCAGCGCGACTGCTTTTCGAGGTAGAGGACACAGGCATCGGTATAGACGAGGCGCATCTGAAGGCAATCTTCCGGCCTTTCGAACAGGTGAGCGACGCTCGCCACCGGTTGGGAGGCACGGGGCTGGGCCTCGCCATCAGCCAACAGCTCTCGTGTCTGATGGGCGGCGAGATCCATGTCACGAGCCGCCGCGGCGCTGGCAGCACCTTCTCATTCGAGCTGAGCGCGCCGGTGGTGTTGCCTCATGTGGCGATCGCTCCACCAGAGCGGACGATAGGTGGCTATAAGGGCGCGCGCGAGACCGTCCTGGTCGTGGATGACATGGCGGAAAACCGCGCCGTCGCGGTCGATATGCTCAGTCAGCTCGGATTTGACATGGCGGAGGCTGTGAGCGGACTGGACGCTCTCGAGAAAGTCAAATCCCTGCGGCCGGCGCTTGTCCTGATGGACATTGTGATGCCTGGCATGGACGGGCTCGAGACCATACGCCGCCTGCGCCAGATGCCAGAGTTCCGGGATTTGCCCGTCGTCGCAGTCTCCGCCGGCGCCTCCGGGGCCGATGCGGCGCAAAGCCTGGCGGCCGGTGCGAATGCCTTTCTGCCTAAACCGATCGACTTCAATGGGCTGTTATCAAAGGTCGCAGCCCTCCTGAATATCGAATGGTGCGACGAGATTCGCCAGGCGGAAGTCGCCGGACCAAGTGAAGCGGCAGCACCCGTTGCCGATCCTTCCATCGAGGCCTTGATCGCTCCGCCGCCGGAGGAAATCGAAGCGCTGCATTATCTGGCGCGACTCGGCGACATGAAAGCGATCGCGAAGCGCGTCACCCGGCTGCCCGAACTCGACGAGCGCTACCGTCCTTTCGCCGATCATCTTTCCCGGCTCGCAAAGGATTACCGGTCCAAAGCAATCCTCAGCTTTGTCGAGCTATATCTGAAAGGGAGGTAAGTCCCGTGAGATATGTTGCTCACTTTCCTTGACCAGATCAAAGATAGTCTCCGGCAGGATTTGAGCAAGCGGTCGTCTGAAAATTCATTCTTCGAAGAACCCTGGTGTTCCCTCCTCATGGGCGATCAGGCCATGATGTATGTTGGCCCAGATTTCTGCCCCTTCAGTGTGCCATCCACGACCGCCATTGCGTCTTTGCCCATCTTGGCGGTGCCGCACTGATCGATCAATGCCCGCAATTCGTCGTCGATGATTGGCTTGGCCACAGAGACGATACGGGTGCTGCCGCAGATGTAACCGGCAGCGCTCGAGGTGCCCAGATTCGGCACCTCGTGGCGCCGCACGTGGAAACTGGCGGTTACTTCGTCGCGAAGACTGAAATGCCACCATTCGGGAAGGCGGGGCTTCCAGCCTGGAACGGCACATTGACCCGGTGCGTCGTGCTGTCGATCGCGACCGAATGGGAGCCCTTGCCGGCCGCAACCGTGTAGAGCAGTGTCCGGGAAGCACCGTCAATCACGCCCATTTGCGCCGAGAAACCCGAATCCGCCGCAATCCCGCCGGGGACCCAATTTCGCGCGGGCAGGAAGTAGCGGTTCGATGCCGGATCGTAAGCAATCTGGTCGACGCCGCCAAACGGGATCGTTGCCTGCAGTGCACCGCTGGTACGGTCGAAGATCAGCGTAATCAACGGGTCGCCAGCCGGCGGGCTGCAGCCGACCATGACGTCGTTGTTCGGCCCGAGCACGAGCCCCGTCGGTGAGCACTTGCCAAGCGGGAACCTCTCGCTGACCACTGGCGTGCCGGCTACCACCGAACTTGCGGCGATAGTATCGAGCTCGCCGAGCGGGTTTGATGCAGTACCGTCGTTATTGATCATGAAGTTTTTTGACTTCGCGTCATAAGCGCAGGCCTCAAGGCCCAACGAGCCGGGGAAAGTCAGCGTGGAGACCGGCTTCTGGGTCTGCGTACTGATAAAGGTCGCAAACGGCGGCGAATCGCCGGGGCTTGCCATTAACACGAGATGGTCATCCGGGTCATAACAGCCTTCGTCGACCCGGTTACCCGCCCGGCTGATCGGGATGGTCTTGATGACTTGTTGTGCGTCGGTGTCGACTACCTTGACCGAGTTCACATCACCGACATAGATCGTGTGCGTGCCGGTGATACCGACGATCCCATCAGGACCCGATTTCGTTGAATTCTTGCCGATCCCGGCATACGCGCCCGGGATCTGTGCGATCAGCTTGTTCGTCGAGGTATCGACCACATCGATCGCCTTATTGTTGCGATCGGTCAGGTAGAGCTTGCCGTCCTCAACATAAGCAATGTCGAAATTGAATGCGGGGTTCGTCACGTTCGGCACGGCGATATTGGTAATAAGATGCGACGGATTGTTGAGACTGACGTTTCCGTCTGCGCACGCCTGAAGACCAGATGCAGCGAGTAGCATCGCTATCATGAATCGTTTTTGCACGAGTTTCTTTCCTTTCATTTGGGAGGGGCGCATGGCTTTTGAAGCCAGCGTGAACTGTGTAATGAGGACGGCGTTTCCTTAAAGATTTTCTTGGTCGGTGTGAAAAAGCGTCTACGAGAAGCCTTTCTAAAAGCAGTGAAGAGCAGCAGTGTTCTCTGCTTGCCCGTGTAGCCGCGTACCGTACGTTGCAAGCGCCGCGCTGCTTCCACCCGCGCTTGTCAGCACTCCGGGAATATTAAAAAAACGGCAGCAGCAGGGTTGTCGTAAAAATTTGTTTGTATTCCGAATTTATTATCAATTGTGCATACCTGTGAAAAAGCGCATGAGTCCGGTTTCACGCTGACAAGACCCGTGAAGCCGGGTCTCACTACGCCTTATCGCCCGTGTTCCGGTCAACGTCGAAGCGCTTCGACAATTCAGTTTTGTTCTTCGCGCATTGTGTGGGGACTAAGTGATGAAATCGTGACTGTTGAAGTTTTATTCTTGTACCAATGCATACATCTCTGGAGGTCTAGACAACTAGCCTGGATTTCCATCGTTAATCGTGTAGCCAGTTTGTCACTTGCGGCGAGAAGCGCAGGATAGAGCCAAGACGAGACAAACCGCTCTTGACCTAACGTAGACCGGGATGAAGTCCAGCGGCGCTTGCCCGATGAGCTCAGTGCAATCCTCGCGACACTTGCGCCTTGTCACGACGAACTCCGGGGTAGGGGAATCGACCTGCAATCGGTACCGGCCGGTATGACGCCAGATTCCGTGTGCATCTGGGCACGTCGCGGCGATCAGGCGATCCTGATGACTGAAGCAGAGCGAGGGGGAGGGGTGACACAGTGTCTCTGACACAACTGCGCCTGGGCTGATGCCCGAAGGTTAATCTATCCTCGCGAGCGGCGCACTTGGCTGCAGACATCCTGTTCCATAAGCGAACCCCCAAACACGGAAGTTCGAGTTCGCGCGTAACTCGCTGTCGCGTCCTGCCAAACATAGGGCGAATGCGAAAAAAGCTTCGTCGCAAAGGATTTCGTCCCGGAGCGAGCGGCCATTGGACTTGCATTCGCATGGCCGCTTCTCGCGAGTTTATTGCAGGTAAATCGAGCACGGATTCTCTTATTGCGACCAACTCACATTGCACGTTGCTTCGTCACGCTACCCGAACTCCCCTGAGATACGTCGCTCGCGGCACAGGCAACGAGCCGGTAACAGCCACGCGCACTATGTCGCCACGCAAGCCGAGCTTAATTGCCCCTCGATCGATGAGGCCAGCGGCTTGCGCCGGCGTTGACGACACAGTTGCAATGGCGCGCGGTAGTGACCAACCGGCATGCCGCGTCAGATCGAACGCGGCCATCAGCAGGCTCGAGGGTACGTAGTCGGAAGACAAGATATCGAGCAGGTCTTCGTTTGCGAGATCGACTGCCGACACATTGCCGGAGTGCGAGCCGCCTCGCACCACGTTCGGCGCACCCATCACGGTTATCAGGCCCCGCTCCCGGGCGACCTTTGCGGCGGCCATTGTGGTCGGAAATTCCGAGATCGCAATGCCGTCCGACGCTGCGTCTTCGACATGCTCGATCAGCGTGTCATCGTGGCTCGCCACCGGCACGCCCAGTGCCTTGCAGCGATCAATGATCGCCCTGCGGTGGGTGTGCGCATAGCGTTCTTGCTGTTCGGCGAGTTCGATCAGCACGGCCGCCATCTTCGCGTCGCTCCACTTGCCGTTGCGCTCTTGATACTGTCGCCACTTCACCGGGTCGTGCCATTGCCGCTGACCTGGGGTGTGGTCCATCACCGACGCAAGCTGCAGCAGTCGATGACTGCTCAGTTCCTCGAAGAGATCGACCACGTCCGGTGTCGCGACTTCACAGCGCAGGTGCAGGTAGTGGTCCACGCGCAGCAACCCGAGTGCGGACAGGCGGTCGAGTGCGGACGCGGCATTGCGCTGGATCTCGCTGCCTCGGAGTCCGGCGTCCGTCCGGGAGCCGATGGCGAGCGAGTCGAACACCGTTGTGATACCGGCCGAGGCCACCTGCGCATCGTGAACGACAAACGCCGCGTCCATATTCCACAGCACGCCCGGGCGGGGCGCGAGATGCTTTTCCAGATTGTCTGTATGCAATTCGACAAGACCTGGCAGCAGGTAATCTCGGTGCCAGTCCTCGGCTTCAGGGGCGCTTGTCGTGCCCGGTGCGATCTCGCTAAACACACCGTCTTCAATCCGGATCACGCCGACGAACTCTTCTTCACCGCATACGATCCGCGCGTTCTTGATCAGCATCTTGCTGCTCCGTGGTTTATTCGATACTGCGTTGTATGGCGTAGTGGAAAAAGTCGGCATTGTGTTGAACGTTCCTGACCGGACTGGGACTTCACGCGGCAACCGGCATCGCGACCGGCGTCAATTCGAGCACGCGCGTTGCGACTTTCAAGCGGGTTTCCCCGTCATGGAAGATACCGACGATCGCTGCGCCGCGCTCACGCGCCGCGACGATCAAGCCGGCGACGACGTCGCGATTCGCAGTATCGAGAGAAGCCGTCGGCTCGTCGAGCAGCAGCACCGGGCGTCGAGCGCTGCCTCTAGCCCCGCGCGCGAGCAACGCCAGCCAGTCGCGTCGCTCTGCTGAAGCCACCATTTGCGGGTAATTCATCTGCGGCATCCTTCAATGTGGTTACGCTTTATCAGGCTGGCTTGTGCCGGATATATCTCTAGTCGTCTAGACGACTAGTTCTAATGCTAACATTCAATTCGTGGCTTGGCATCGACCTCGGATCGAAACAATACGGCGTGGATCACGAAGGCCTAATACAATGTGCGTCGCGATATTGAAGCGGATCTGAATGACGACATGATGAAACTAATTGATGACGGAGCGGGCGGCACACCGTCTTTGGCGGTCGAACGCGGCGCGGGGGTCGCAGTGTGGCGGCAGATAGAGTTGGCGCTAACCACCGAAATTGCCGCTAACAATTTCGGCGACGACGGCCGGTTGCCCAGCGAGGGCGAACTGGCCAAACGCTTCGGCGTGAACCGGCACACGGTGCGGCGCGCCATTCTCGGGCTCGCCGTGCAGGGACTGGTCAGCATCGAGCACGGGCGGGGGACCTTTGTCCAGCCGGGTGCGATCGACTATAAGATTGGCCGCCGCACGCGCTTTACCGAGAACTTCCGTCAGTATGGTCAATCTACTAGCGGCAAGGTCCTGTCGAGCGCATGTGTCAAGGCTGAGCCGGTGGTCGCGAAAGCGTTGGGCCTGCGAACGGGAACGCTGGTCTACCGGATCGAATCGGTGCATGAAGCGGATGGTGTGCCGCTGAAATATGCCCGAAGCTGGTATCCGGCCGCTCGCTTCAACGGCTTGCCGGACATGCTGACACGCATGCAGGGCAGACTCTCGGTGGCGCTCGCCGAGTTTGGCGTCGAGGACTATTCGCGCAGTTGGAGCCGGATCGGCAGCATATTGCCAGATTCAGAGACCGCCCAGCGGCTCAACATCAATAGGCAGCAGCCGGTGCTGTGGGTCGAAAACGTCGACGTGGATGTGGACAATACCCCAATCAAATACGGGGTCACGCATTTTGCCGCCGACAGGATGCAGTTGTACGTGGAGCGGGATTGATAAGCGAGACGGAAAGGGCGGCATAGGATCGTACCCGGCGGCACAAACTGGGGAGCAAAGAGGATTGTGGCGGGTGCTAACTAACGGCAACCCCGCGCTCGAATAGCAAGTCTTTGATGTCGCGCAGCTCAACCGAAACTGGAAATACCCGCGCACTGCACAACTGACCGCCACTGAAAACCGGTGACCGGGGTCGAGCGATGCGCGACCTCGGTCACGTGGCACAGCCGGCAACTGCCACCGAGAAGATTGAGTCATCTAGACATCAAGATGTTCACTGCGCTGTCACATGAGATTTCTAGAATGGGTTCGATTCCATGGCGGCCGCACGCACCGGTGGTCTGCCCGGACCTCGGCATGGAATAGGTAATTCACATTAAACGATTCAGCAAGTTCTCTTTTCTGTTACGTCATGGAACTTGACGTGGACAGGACTATTTTCCAGAAACAATCGCGAATTGCGGAAACAAATCTGACATGGAATTTCGACAACTCGGCCGCAGCGGCATCAAGGTCTCGGCACTGACTCTGGGCACAATGATGTTCGGCGGCCCGACCGACGAAACAAGCGCTGCACGCATCATCGGCAAGGCCCATGAGCAAGGAGTCAATTCGATCGACACGGCCGACGCATACGTTGGCGGGGAGTCGGAGCGCACCGTCGGGCGATGCATAGTCAAGCAGCGCGATCGCTGGGTGCTGGCGACCAAGTTTGCCAGTCCCTTGGGTGACGGCGACGTGAATGCAGGCGGCGCGTCGCGCAAACACGTGGTGCGAGCCGTCGAGGCCAGCCTGAAACGCCTGAATACCGACTATATCGATCTGCTTTACATCCACGCCGAAGATCACGACACTCCGGTCGACGAAACGGTGCGTGCGTTAAATGACCTGATCCAGGCGGGCAAACTGCGCTACTACGGCCTGTCGAACCATCGCGGCTGGAAGATCGCCGAATTCACTCACACGGCACAGGCACTCGGGCTGGATGCTCCAGTGGCTAGCCAACCGCTCTACAACATCGTGAATCGACAGGCTGAGGCCGAGCAACTCAGCGCCGCGCACCGTTACGGGCTTGGCGTGATTTCGTACAGTCCGCTCGCGCGCGGCGTGCTGACCGGCAAGTACGAACCGGGTGCAACGCCGCCGTCCGATACACGTGCTGGCCGCGGCGACCGTCGCCTGCGGCAGGCCGAATGGCGAACTGAGTCGCTGGAACTGGCACGACGGGTTCGCGATCATGCTGAAGCGCGGGGCATTACCGCGGGGCAATTCGCGCTCGCGTGGGTGCTGAACAGCCGCTATATCAGTTCGACCATAGCTGGACCTCGCACCGAAGCACAATGGGACGACTATCTGCCGGCCTTGCACTATTGCCTAAGCGCCGAAGACGAGGCCTTCGTCGACTCGCTCGTTTCTACCGGCCATTCTTCGACGCCGGGCTTCAACGATCCCAAGCACCCCTTCTTTGGCCGAATTCCACGCCACGGTTCGTGACAGGACTGACGAATTCAAACAACGCTCAGTAATAGAAACTACGCAATAACAATAAGGCGGGTGGCTGTCACTGTCGGTTCACAGCCAGCCCATACACTGTCCGAATCGATGTACACCATCACGCGAGAAAAATATGAAGGTATCCAAAATTATTGCGTTCGCGGCTGCCGTTGCCACGCTGATCACAGGAGTAGCTCATGCCGCCGGCGCCTGTCCGAACGACGGCGTGGTGCGCTTCGGCGTCGAGCCTTTTGAGTCAGCGCAGCGGTTGATGCCAGTGTATTCAGATCTCGCCAAGATGATCGGCGAAAAGCTTGGTTGCAAGGTTCAGCTCTACGTCGCGACCAGCTATAACGCCGAGATTGAGGCCATGCGCAACGACAAGCTCGAGTTCGGCCAATTCGGGCCGCTCGGGTATGTGCTAGCTCACCAGGTGGCCCATGCAGAAGCGGTCGCGACATTCGCGGGAGAAAACGGCCAGCCTGCCTCGTATTACGCGTCCATCGTCACCTGGCCCGGTTCAGGTATCAAGACGCTGGCGGACATTAAGGGCCGTTCGTTCGCTTACGCCGACCCGGCTTCCACCTCCGGCCACCTCTTTCCCGCTTTCGGTTTGCGCAAGGCCGGCATCGATCCGGACAAGGGTGTGAAGTCGGTCTACGCAGGAAGTCATACTGCTTCGTTCGAGGCTCTGCGCAACCATAAGGTAGACGCGGGTGAGCTGAACAGCGCGGAAATTGCCAGTGCCAAGCTTCACAACGAATATGACCCGGCTGCTTACGTGACGCTGTGGGAGTCGGACCCGATTCCATTGGATCCACTGGCCATACGCGGCGACTTACCCGCCGATTTCAAGGCGCGCCTTGCCGGTATCCTGAGTTCACTCGATCTGCATCAGTTGCCAGAAGAGGACCAGAAATTTCTGGCGTCGACTGAAAGCAAGACGCTGGTTACAGTGCCGCAATCGGATGCCGCATACAACCAGATCCGCGATCTGGTTTCTACCCTCAACATCGACCTGGCGAAGCTGTGAACCTGCCTCTTCGACAATCCCGTACGATTACTCTGGATAACACGGGCATGCCCGTGCCGGAAGCAGCGCGTGCCGTTGACGCCGCGCCGGGAGTGAGGCTCGCCGTACGCGATCTGACGATGCGCTACGGGAACGGTCATACGGCGCTCAGTAACCTGAGCCTGTCGGTCCATGCCGGTGAGATGGTCGTGGTCCTGGGCAGCAACGGTAGCGGAAAATCGACCTTGATGAAGTGCGTGGTCGGCCTCAACCGTCCCACGGGCGGTTCCGTGGAAGTCGGCGGGCGCGATCTCGCCAGGCTCTCGGGCAACGCGCTGCGCTGGGCGCGTCTGCCGCTCGCGTTGATTTCCCAGCATGCCAACCTCGTGAAACGTCGCAGCGTGCTTGCAAATGTTTGCTGCGGGACCTTGGGCCGGCACAGGACGCTTGCAACGGCGTTCGGGCGTATGCCTCGGAAGGAAGTCGAACCATCGCTTGCCTGTCTGGAGGAAGTCGGCCTGTTGCATCTCGCGGGCCAACGCGCCGGCACCTTGTCCGGCGGACAGGCGCAGCGTGTGGCGGTTGCTCGCGCGCTGGCGCAACGCCCGCACGTGCTACTCGCCGACGAGCCCGTCGCAAGCCTCGACCCCGAAGCCGCCGACGATGTCATGCGACTCTTGCGGCGTCTCGCCACGGACGACGGCCTGGCGGTGGTATGCGTGCTGCATCAGCCCGAACTGGCGTCGCGCTATGCCGACCGGTTGGTCGGCCTGCGTCACGGCCGGATGGAATTCGACAGACCGGCTTCGGCAGTATCGAGTCAACAGATTGCCAGTCTGTACATGGCTGAAGGGTCGTGAGCCGGATTGCTTCAGCAAGCTCGCCGGCCGGGGTTTCGGCGGCTCGCACCGTCTGGTCGATGATTAGGAAACCAATGGTTCTTCGGCCTTGGCGGCGGTCCAATGCATCGAGGTGATTCGTGATCTGCGGGAAGCCGTCAATCTGATTGCCGGTGCTGCCGTAGTCGGCGGGGGATTCGATATGTAGTTGATAGGGCGCCGCCGACTCCGCGACACGGGCGATGTACTCGGCGATCTTCGCCGTGCCGCTGGCAAGCCGGCATCTAGCCGATCAGGGTGCGCGGATCATCAAGGCCGAACGCCGGGACGGCGGCGATTTCGCGCGTCATTGGATCAAGCGAAGCCTATCGGAACGGGCGTACGTGTCCTGTTAAAAAACGAAATTTGCGCGTTTAGAATGCGCGGTTGTTGAATGCGTTTGGGGACGCTGCGCGGCCGCGTGGCACCAGCGGCAGGCCGATTCTGCATGCGACTTTTCCCTTAATCCCCTTCGGTTTCCTTAAGCACTGCCGTCGCCGCTTCGCAAGCGCCGCGCAATTGCTCGCGCATCAGGTCTTGAACGCGTTTATCGCCGGTGGAGATCGCGTCCTTGATCTTCACGGCCTGTTCAAACGATGCAAGCATGCGCCCGCCGCGTGCCATCGCAATCCGTCGCAATCGACGCACGGGGCCCATCAGGCTCGCGTGCGTTGCGTTAAGCGTGCGGTTGTCGGCGAGGGTCATCACGATCGAATAAAAACGGTCGAGTGCGTCGACATAAGCCGCAGGGTCATTAGCGGCTACGTTGGCGCGCATCTCGCCTATTACGTCTTCCAACTGAGCGCGCCCGAGCATCGTGATGTTCTCTGCACAAAGCTGGACGGCGAGGCACTCGAGCGCGGCTCGCACTGTGTAGATCTCCGCGACATCACGCAGCGTCACCGACCGGACGAACGCGCCCACACGCGCCACCACCGTCACCAGACCCTCGCGTTCAAGCTGCGCGAACGCTTCACGCATGGGTGTGCGGCTGACGTACAGTTGCTTTGCGACCTGCACCTCCGACAGCCGGCTTCCCGGCGCCAGCACGCCTTCCACGATCGCTTCCCGCAACGCCGGGACCACCACGCCGTCGCTCAGTGAGTCGCTGGAGGCGTCGACCATGCGCATCTTCGAGTGATATTTGCGTCCGATCGTTTCGAGCGCGGGCGCTGGTGCATCGATGAGAGTTTCCGCTTGAGCGCTTGTCGTCGCCGAGGCCATTGACTTTCCGTTATCCAGTGAATACGCTGTATACAGCTTATACAGATCATTATACAACAGGAGGCTGCTTGGATTACGCGCGCTTGCCGGACCCGGTCTTGATCGATCGATCGGGAGAAATTCTGACCTTTACCCTGAACAATGCCGACGCCGGGAATGAAGTCACCGCGGCGATGTTCGACGCCATGATCGCCGCGCTGCGCAGCGAAGCGACCATGCCCACGGCGCGCGTGCTGCGCATCCGCGGACGCGGCGAAGTGTTCTGCACGGGGCGCGAGCGCGCCGGCACGGACGCGGTGTCCATTCATCGTGAAGTATCGCGGCTGATCGAGCTTAAGCGGCTGCTGCGTGCATCTTCGATGATCACGATTGCCGAAGTGCAGGGCAACGCATTCGGCTTCGGCTTTGGCCTCGCGATCCTGTGCGACTTCACGCTGGTATCGAGCAGTGCGAAGCTTGCCTTTCCCGAGATGCGCCACGGCCTGCCGCCCGCTGCGATCATGGCCTACCTTGGCCGATACACATTGCCCAAGCAGGTGTTTCCGATGGTTCTTTTCGGCGATGCAATTACGCCCGAGGTAGCATTGAGCGCCGGTCTTGTGACCCGTGTTTGTGCGCCCGATGCGTTGCAAGCCGAAGCCGATGCACTCGCGGATCGAATCCTCGCACTTGACGATGCCGGGGCGCGCCAGTGCAAGTCATTCTTCCAGACGGCTGAGGAAAGCTCGCTAGAGCACAACTTCCGATGTGCGACGGAAACGCTGACGGTCTCGGCGTTGCGACTGATGGCACTGAAGTAATCGGTGATGCATGACGACAAACCCACGAAGGTTTGCAGGAGACGGAAATGAATGTGAATGCAGGCGCACGTCTGGACCGGCTTCCGGTATCGGGCTTCCACAAGCGCATCATGTGGCTGATCGGAATTGGCATGTTTTTCGATGGCTTCGATATCTACGTAGCCTCGACGGTCCTCGGCGCCACGTTGCAAAGCGGCTTTTCGACGCTCGGTCAGAATGCGCTGTTTGTGTCGCTGACGTTCCTCGGGATGATGCTCGGCTCGCTGGCCACTGGTTTCCTCGGCGATCGTTTCGGCCGTCGCTTTACATATCAGACCAACCTCATGATCTTCGGCATCGCGTCGCTGGGCGCCGCGATGGCGCCGAACATGCTGATCCTGATCGCGTTCCGGTTTGTGATGGGCCTCGGGCTTGGCGCGGAGAACGTCGTTGGATATTCCACGCTCACCGAGTTCGCGCCGCCTGCGTCGCGCGGCAAGATGCAGGGGCTGATGGCCGTATTCGTCGTCTCGGGATTGCCGGTAGCGGGATTGATCGGACTCTTTCTGATTCCCGCGATGGGCTGGCGAGCAATGTTCGTTCTCGGTGGAATTGGCGCAATTGGTGTCTGGTATGCGCGCAAGTCGTTGCCGGAATCGCCACGCTGGCTTGAGTCGGTAGGTCGTCATCAGGATGCCGAATCAATTATTTCGAAGATCGAGAGCGAGGTAAAGGCCGAACACGGTGGTACGTTGCCAACGCCGTCGCCCAAGCCCCCGGTTGCGCCATCGCGTGCGCTTGGCTCACTCTTCACGGGCGCAATGTTGCCGCGCATGATCGTCGGGTGCGTGACGCTGGTGGTGATCAATACCTTGTTATACGGCTTCGTGACCTGGTTGCCGACCTTCTTTGTGCATCAAGGATTCAGCATCGCGAAGTCGTTTGGCTACGCGCTCGTGATGTCGCTCGGTGCGCCTATCGGCTCGGGCATCGGTGCGCTGACGGCGGATAGATGGGGCCGCAAGCCAACCATCATCGGCGCGTCGATCCTCGCCATTATCTTCGGCGCGATCTATCCGTTTGTGAGCAACCCGGTCATGTTGCCGGTCGTCGGCTTGCTGCTGGTGATACCTATTTATGTGCTGGTCGCCTTGCTGTTCGCGATCTACGTGCCTGAGCTGTTTCCGACCGAAGTGCGCCTGCGCGCATCGGGTATCTGCAATACGCTCGGTCGAGGCGCGACGATCGTCACACCGTTCATCGTGGTGGCGCTCTTTGGACATTACGGCGTGGTCGGCGTGCTTGCGTTGATGATCGGCTTGCTGGCAGTTCAAATTGTGGTGGTGGCATGGCTTGGCGTCGAGCCGACCGGCCAGCGCCTGGAAGACATTCAGCCGACGGACGCGCCCGCGAGTCTCGATATCGGCGCTGATACGCGGGTTTCCCCGCTCAAGTAAATACGGAGAAAGCAAGATGGATGCAGTGAACAAGCAGTTCCTGAGCGCGCAGTTGTTTATTGACGGGAAGTTCGTCGATGCCGCGTCCGGCGAGACCATGGACATCATCAATCCGGCCGACGGCTCTGCGATCGGGACGCTGTCGAAGGCATCGGCGGGGGATGTGGGCCGTGCCGTGCAATGCGCGCACGACGCGTTCGAAAGCGGCGTATGGCGCGACATGCCGTTCCAGCAACGAGCTCGCGTGCTGAACCGTTTCGCCGATCTGTTTGAAGCGGACCTGGAGAATTTCTACAAGCTGGAGACGCTGAACAATGGTCGGCCGATCGTTGAGACGCGCGCGCAGATTTCGCGCTTGCCGCAGTTTTATCGATACTTCGCGGCGCTTGCACTCACGCGCCGTAGCGACGTGATCCCGATCGAAGGGCCGTATCTCTGCTACACGCAGCGTGTGCCGCTTGGCGTGTGCGCGCTGATGACGTCGTTCAATCACCCGTTGATGATTTTGTCGAAGAGCCTCGCGCCGGCGCTCGCAACCGGCAATAGCGTCGTGATCAAAGCGTCGGAACAGACACCGCTCACCACGGTGCGGCTGGTCGCGTTATTACAGCAGGCGGGTGTTCCGGACGGCGTGGTGAACGTGATCAACGGCGAGGGCAAGGAGGCGGGTGCTGCGCTAGCGCGTCATCCGCTGATCGCCAAGGTCGTGTTCACCGGCGGTACGGAAGTAGGGCGCTCGATAGGCGAGGCCGCTGCGCAAACTTTCGCGCTGACAACGCTCGAACTGGGTGGTAAGGGCGCTGTGATCCTGTTCGACGACATGGACATCGATCGCGCGGTGAACGGCGCGGCATTCGCGGCGTTTATCGGCGCGGGGCAAACCTGCGTGTGCGGTGCGCGTCTGCTTGTGCATGAGTCCATCTACGAGAAATTTCTCGAGAAATTCCGCGCCAAGGTCGAGGCAATTCGCGTGGGCAATCCCGCCGATCTCAACACGCAACTGGGCCCGGTGATCTCCGAGCGTTCGCGTACGCGCATCCTGGGCATGCTGGAACGGGGCATCGCGGACGGTGCGAAGCTGCTCGCGGGCGGCGGTATCCCGCCGCATCTGAATGAGGGCTTTTATCTGCAGCCTACAGCGTTCTACGATGTCGATCCGAAATCGGAATTGGGGCAGAGCGAGGTGTTTGGTCCCGTCACCGTGATCATGCCGTTCAAGGGCGAAGCGGACGCGCTGCGCATTGCCAACGACACGCAATTCGGCCTCGCGGCTTCTGTCTGGACAACAGACGTGGCGCGTGCGCATCGCGTGGCGAGCAAGCTGGTGTTCGGGATGGTCTGGATCAACGATCACCATCGGCTGGATCCGGCTTCGCCGTGGGGCGGCTTCAAGAACAGCGGCGTAGGACGGGAAACCGGAATCGAATCCTTCGATCAGTTCAGCGAGCCGCGCGCGGTGACTGTCAACACCAGCGGCACCACGGTCGACTGGTACGCCGACGATGGTCAACCGAAGCGACTCAACTAAGCAGCTGCGGCAGGGCGCTCAACCGGTATTGTTATTTGCCGCGCGTTATCTTTGTACCCTACATGGAGCCCAAGCCAGACAACGACACCTGGCAGGATACCGCCCGACAGTATCGAAAATGCGAATCACCGAGCCTTTTCCTTCCGCGCGTCGCGAATCACGCAGCGGGGCGCCAGTGGTCCGGATCGCGTTTGTTGGTGACGCCCACGCGCGCGACCAAGGGCTTGTGCCCAAGTGACTTCGCGTCCTTGATCGCCTGCTCTTGGGTTTTATGGGTGGTCACCAATTCAGTATCTAGACCGTTGGATCAGTGAGCAAAATCGGGACGAGCGCGCTGCATAAAATCCATCTGCCGGAAGACGAAATATCGAGGGAACCTCACGCGCTCAGCGGCAGCGACGGAGATGGGGTGTTGGTTGGCAGGAACCCGTCCACCTCGCCGTGCACGCGCAGCCCTCGGTGCTCTGCCCACGACGCTCCGATTTTTGTCGGCATATCATACAAGTCGATTTCCAACTTTTTGTCCGGGCGCGCGCACGATCTTTTTTCACACAGAGGGTCGTGCCGCCCGCGGCTCCGGCTTATGACACCCCGTAACATCGCCTCATTAGCGCTTTGGCTTGTATCGGGCACGCGATGACTTCAAGAGACAGCGACAACGCCCTCGAGAAAATAGCGGCCGTCACCGAACCGCTCAAGATCGCCTTTTTTCTCGTTCCCGATTTCCCGATGCTGACGTTCGCAGCTGCGCTCGATCCGCTGCGGCAGGCGAACCGGATTGCCGGTCGTTCGCTCTATAAATGGATTTTCATGTCCATCGACGGCACCCCGGTCCTCTCGAGCGCGGGCGTGCCCATGCCGATCGATCACGCGATCGGCGACAGCCCCAAATGCGATCTCGTCATCGTCTGCGCGGGCTTGAATCACACGAAGGCCTACAAGCCCGCTGTGTTCCGGTGGCTGCGCGACCTGCAAAGCCGCGGCTGCGTGCTCGGCGGGATCTGCGCGGGACCGTTCGTGCTGGCCAAGGCGGGGCTGCTCGACGGCCGGCGCTGCGCCGTGCACTGGGAGCTCCTCGCGGCGTTCCAGGAAGAATTTCCGCGCTGCATCGGCACGAATGAAATCTTCGCCGTGGACGGTCTTTTCATCACGTCCTCAGGCGGCACGGTGACGCTCGACATGATGCTGTACATCATCGCCGCGAGCAAAGGGCGCGATCTCGCCGCCGCGATCTCGGACCAGTTCAATCACCCCGAGATCCGCCAGCAGGATTCGTCGCAGCGCATGCCCGCGCAAGCACGCTTTGGCATCCGCAACGCCAAGCTCGTCGAGATCATCAAGGAGATGGAGACGAGCATCCAGAATCCCGTCGACCTCCAGGTGCTCGCGCGCCGCGTGCAGTTGTCCACGCGCCAGATCGAGCGCCTGTTCGTCGAGCATCTTGGCAAGACGCCCTCGGCGTTCTACGCGGGGCTGCGCATGGCGCGCGCCCGCGACCTGATCCTGCAGACCGACCTGCCGATTCCCGACGTAGCGCAGATCTGCGGCTACATGTCGGCGTCGCGCTTTGGGCGCATCTATCGCGCGCACTACGGCATGACGCCGCGCGAAGTGCGTCTTGGCGGCGTCGTGCAACGCGGCTGACCGACAAGTCGCTTGCCGTCTCATTACAAACATTGACGCGCACGGCGGGGTTGGAACGTCATTCATACCGATGTCGCTTTTTGTTGCTGGAATGTCGCATTTGCATTTGTTTTGAAAAATTGAACCGCCTTAATCTTCGTTCAGCCGTTCAACGCCTAGCCTGTTGCCCCTTCCCGGAGAAACGTAGTGTCCAAGGATTCGCAATGTTCCGAGCATCCGCATATCCCCGTCCTCGTCGAGGAACTGAAGACCGGCGTGATCTCGCGCCGCCACTTCCTCAGGACCGCGACCTTGCTCGGCTTGTCCGCCGTCGCCGCCTACACGCTGTCAGGCGTTGCCAATCCGTTCATCGGTGAGGCAGAAGCGGCCGACGCCCTGCCCAAGGGCGGCCATCTGCGCATTGGCATGCGCTGCATGGAGATCAAGAGCCCGCATCAGGCCGATTTCGCCGAACGCTCGAACGTGATCCGTCAGGTCTGCGAATTCCTGACTTTCACCGGCAACGACAACATCACGCGTCCGTACCTGCTCGAGCGCTGGGAAGTCAGCGACGACCTCAAGACCTGGACGCTGCATATCAGGAAGGGCGTGAAGTGGCACAACGGCCGCGCGCTCACCGCCGACGATGTGGTCTGGAACCTGAAACGCGTATGCGATCCGGCCGTGGGTTCGTCCACGCTCGGCTTGTTTACCGGCTATCTGGTGCAGGAATACGACACCGGCGAGAAAGACGCGAGCGGCAAGCCCAAGAAATCGAGCCGTCTATGGTCCGACAAGGCGATCGAAAAGGTCGACGACTCGACCGTGCGCCTGAACGCCTTCGCACCGCAAATCGCGGTGCCGGAACACCTGTTCCACTACGCGATGTTCATCATCGACCCGGCGGAAAAGGGTGTGTTCGGGCCCGGTTCGAACGGCACGGGTCCGTTCGAACTGACGGAATTCACCGTCGGCAAGGGGGCGAAATACAAGGCCCGCAAGGACTACTGGGGCACCGGCCCGTATCTCGACAGCTTCGAATTCATCGATCTCGGCGACAACCCGGGCGCATCGATTTCGGCCATGGCCTCGAAGCAGGTGGACGGGCTTTCCGAAGCCGACGCCGTGCAGGTCAACGCGATGAAGCGCCTGCCACACGTCCAACCGTATGGCGTGCTGACTTCGCAGACGGGCGTGGCGCGCATGCGCGTCGACCACAAGATTCTCGGCGACAAGCGCGTGCGCCAGGCCATGCGTCTTGCCATCGACCGTCAGAAGATCATCACCACCTCGCTGTTGGGCGCGGGCATTCCCGCCGAGGATCATCACGTGGCGCCCGTTCATCCTGAGTACGCGGCGTTGCCGAAGTACGGCCGTGACATCGGCAAGGCGAAGAAGCTGCTGGCGGAAGCAGGCTATCCGAACGGCTTCGAGATCGACATGGTGACGCGGCCCGACCCCATCTGGGAACTGAACACGGTGCAGGCGCTGGCCGAGCAGTTCAAGGATATCGGCGTGAAGGTGAACATCAAGCCGCTGCCGAGCGCGCAGTACTGGGAAGTGTGGACCAAGGTGCCGTTCAGCCTGACGGGCTGGGGACACCGGCCGCTCGGCATCATGACGCTCGCGCTTGCGTACCGCTCGAACGCCGCGTGGAACGAGTCCGGCTATTCAAATCCGGAATTCGACGCGCTGCTTGACCAGGCCGACGGTATTCTCGATCCGAAGAAGCGCAGCATCGTGATGGCGAAGATCGAGGCGCTGATGCAGGACGACGGCCCGCTCGTGCAGCCGTTCTGGCGGACCTTCTCGACGGTGATGGACAAGAAGGTGAAGGGATTTTCCGTACATCCGTCGCAGTACATCTTCGCCAACCAGTACGCGGTAACCGCCTGATCTTTGTTGCCGGCGCGCTACGGCCCTCGCGGTCGTGGCCGTCACGTTTCAATCCAGTTTCACGTTGTGGGTTGCCGGATACATGGCTTCATTCCTCGCCAAACGCCTGACCCTCATGATCGTCACGATGCTGTGCGCGTCGTTCGTCGTGTTTGCGGTCTCCGAATTCGCGCCGGGTAGCGTCGCACGCCGCACGCTCGGGCCTTACGCCACCCAGCAGCAAGTCGATCTGCTCTCCGAACGAATGCACGCGAACGATCCACTGCCGTTGCGCTACGAGCACTGGCTCGGCGTGCTGGTCGGCGCAATTCCTGATCCGCTGGACAATCCCGCCAACGGCCTGAACTTCACCGATCCGCGCGGCGCGCGGTACTTCGGCAACTTCGGCTATTCGACGCTTTACAAACTGCCCGTCAACGACGTCATGTGGACGCGGCTCGGACATACCGCCGTGC
Organism: Caballeronia udeis; assembly: GCF_001544555.2. GTDB lineage: Bacteria > Pseudomonadota > Gammaproteobacteria > Burkholderiales > Burkholderiaceae > Caballeronia > Caballeronia udeis. The sequence continues at coordinate 131,053 of NZ_FCOK02000013.1, forward strand.
TGGCCGGCATTGCGTTCGCCCTGATCGTGCCGCTCTCCATGCTGTTCGGCATCCTCTCGGGCCTGAAGGAGGGCGGGGTGCTCGACCGAAGTCTGTCGGTGATCTGCATCACCTTCACGTCGATTCCCGAGTTCGCCTCGGGCGTGTTCCTCGTCACGCTCTTCGTGATCCTGTGGCCCATCTTCCCCGGCACGAGCCCACTCGACACCAACGGCGGAGGCGGCTGGTCGATCGCCTCGCAGATGGTGCTGCCGGTCGCCGTGCTCGTGCTGTATGACTTCGGCTATGTCGCGCGGATGATCCGCGTCTCGATGATCGGCGTGATGGAGAAGCCGTACATCCGCACGGCCATCCTGAAGGGCCTGAGCCGGCGCCAGGTGATTCTCGGCCACGCGCTGCGCAACGCGATGATTGCGCCGTTCACGGTCCTGCTGCTGCAACTTAACTTCCTGATCAGCGGCGTGGTGGTGACCGAAATGGTGTTCGCCTATCCCGGCTTTGGTCGCATGCTGCTCGATGCCAGCATGTTCGGCGACATCGCCACGCTTGAAGCGGCTACGCTCGTCACGGTGTTCGTCGCGGTCGTCACGCAGTTTCTAGGCGACCTCGGCTACATGCTGCTCAATCCCCGCATCCGGGTGAGGTAACCCATGTCATCCGTCGAACCCAACGCTATTCCGCTTGCCGTCCGCACGGCCGCCGCTCCGCGACGCGCCTGGACCAGGCTGTTCCGCTCGCGCACTGCCGTGATCGGTCTCTCGTTGATTCTCCTCTGGGTGGTTCTGGCCGCGCTCGCGCCGATCCTGCCCTTGCCGTCGCCGACCGCGCAGGACGCGATGGCCATGGCTGACCCGACACCGTCCGCGGGCCACTGGCTCGGGACGGACATCCTCGGGCGCGACATCCTCGCGCGGCTGATCTTCGGCGCGCGGACGGTGCTGGTGGTCGCGCCTTTGTCGGTGGCTGTGGCGATGGTCGCGGGCATCGCCCTCGGCATGCTGGCCGGTTACTTCGGCGGCTGGATCGAGGCGCTCGTCGATCGCTTCTCTGACCTCGTGCTCGCGTTCCCGGTGCTGATCCTCTACGTCATCCTGATCGCGAACGTGGGAGCGTCGGTGCTCAACATCGTGATCGCGACGACGATCGCGTCCGCGCCGGGTATCGGGCGCATCGTGCGCGGACTGGTGCTCGACTTAAAGCAGCAGGAGTATGTGGCGGCCGCCCGGCTGCGCGCCGAGAGCACCTTCTACATCATGGTGTTCGAATTGCTGCCGAACTGCCGCGGCCCGCTTCTCGTCGACGCGTGCCTGCGCATTGGCTACACGATCATCACCATCGGCATCCTGGGCTTTCTCGGGCTCGGCCTGCCGCCGCCCAATCCCGACTGGGGCGGCATGGTGCGCGAAACCACCACGGTCATCAACGTCTGGCCGCTGATGTCGATCGCGCCGTCGGTGGCGATCGTGAGCCTCGTGCTTGGCTTCAACCTGCTCGCCGACGGCATGCGGGAGGCCTGGAAACCATGAACGCGATGATCGAAAGCTCCATGCTTGAAAGAAGCACCGCGAGCGCCCCTCCGCTCCTGGATATCCGCGACCTGCGCATCGAATATCGCGGCCGCGGTGAATCGGTCGTGGCCGTGCCCGGCGTGTCGCTGCAGGTCGGCGCGGGCGAAAGCTATGGGCTCGTGGGCGAATCGGGCTGCGGCAAGACCACGACCGCCATGGCTATCATGGGCTACTTGGGCGGCACGGGCCGCATCACGAACGGCAGCATCCGTTTTGAAGGGCAGGAGCTGGTGGGCGCAACGGCTGAGCAGTTGCGGGCGATTCGCGGCCGTCGTGTCGCGATGGTCTACCAGGAACCGATGAGCGCGCTCAACCCGGTCAAGACGATCGGCGCGCAGCTCGCGGAAGTGCCGCGGCGGCATCTGGGCGCATCGCGTGCCGAAGCGCGCGAACTCTCGGCGACCATGCTCGAGAACGTCAAGCTGCCCGATCCGCTTGCGATGCTCAAGCGCTATCCGCATCAGTTGTCGGGCGGCCAGCAGCAGCGCATCGTGATCGCGATGGCCTTGCTCGCGCGCCCGGCATTACTGCTGCTCGACGAGCCGACCACCGGCCTCGACGTCACGGTTGAAGCCGCCATCCTCGATCTCATCGCGGATCTGCGCAAGCAGTACGGCACGAGCCTCCTGTACATCTCGCACAACCTCGGGCTGATCGCGAGCGCATGCGACCGGGTCGGCATCATGTATTCGGGCGAGATGATCGAGGAGGCGAGCACGGCGGCGCTCTTCAGCCAGCCGCGCCATCCCTACACGCAAGGGCTGCTGGACTGCATTCCCGCCATCGGCAGCGCGAAGGGCATGCGTGCGCTCGCGCCGATTCCCGGCCATCTGCCGTTGCCGCAAGAGCGACCGAAGGGCTGCTGGTTCGGCCCGCGCTGCGCGCATTTCGATCAATCCACCTGCGCGGGAGATTCGATCCCGCTGCTCCCGGTCGGCGACGACCGACATCAGGTGCGTTGCGCACGCTGGCAGGAGATCGTTGCACCGCCCGCCGCCGTGGCGGCCGGGCCGACGGCGCCCCCCGGGCGCGCCACGGCCCTCGCGATCGCCAATGTCTCGAAGCAATATCCGCTCGCTGGTTCGCGCCGTGTCGTGCAGGCCAACGAGCAGGTCTCGTTCGAGGTAGGCAAGGGCGAGATCATGGGGCTCGTCGGCGAATCGGGCTGCGGCAAGTCGAGCCTTGCACGCATGGTGGCCGGGCTCGAGGAAGCGACGTCGGGTTCGATCCGCTTCGAGGACGATGAACTCGCGCATGCCCCGGCGAACAAGCGCGCGAAGGACATGCTCAAGTCGATCCAGATGGTGTTCCAGAATCCCGACAGCACGCTCAATCCGTCGCATTCGGTCGCCTGGCCGATCCGGCGTGCGCTCAGGAAATTCGGCGGCTTCGCCAGCAAGGCCGCGATAGACAAGCGCCTGAACGAGTTGCTCGATCTCGTGAGGTTGCCGCCCGAGGTCGCGCAACGCCGCCCTGCACAACTCTCGGGTGGACAGAAGCAGCGCATCGCGATAGCGCGGGCATTCGCCACGAATCCGTCGCTGATCGTCGCCGACGAACCGGTCTCCGCGCTCGACGTCTCCGTGCAGGCGGCCGTCGTCACGCTGCTGCTCGACATCCAGAAGGAGCAGCACACCACGCTGCTTTTCATCAGCCACGACCTTGCGCTGGTGCGGCACGTGGCCGACCGGATCGTGGTGATGTACCTCGGCCGGGTCATGGAGAAGGGTTTAGCCGAGGAAATCTTCACTCCGCCCTACCATCCGTACACCGAAGCATTGCTCTCGGCGGTGCACAGCCCGGACGCGTCGGCCAGGCAGCAGGAGCGTATCCGGCTGACCGGCGAAACCCCCAGTCCGATCGACGTCCCGCCGGGGTGCCGCTTCGCGTCGCGTTGTCACCGCAAGCTTGGCGATATCTGCGATACCGTCGCGCCGCCTGTGCGGCAGGCGTCGGCCACGCACCAGATTGCGTGTCACATCAGTCTCGAGAACCTGCGCGCCATGCGGCCGGTATTTGAAAAGGCGCTTCCCGAAGCGCACACGTCATGAACAAGCCCCAAGTATTCGACCTGGTGATTCGCGGCGGCACGGTGGTCCTGCCCGAGGGTCCCGCGCACATCGACATCGGCGTGCACGACGGCCGCATCGCCGCGCTCGGCGCCGGCCTGGCGGCGGGACGCGTGGAGCTGCCAGCAAGCGGACGTATCGTGTTGCCGGGCGGGGTGGACGCGCATTGCCACATGGACCAGCAGCCCTGGGAAGGCCGCGCCACCGCCGACGATTTTCGCAGCGGCACGCTGTCCGCGTTGTGCGGCGGCACGACCACCGTCATCCCGTTCGCGATGCAGATGCGCGGCCAGTCGCTCGCGGACGTGGTCGCCGACTATCACGAGCGCGCCCGCCCGAAGGCGTATATCGACTACACCTTCCACCTGATCGTTGGCGACCCGACGCCCGAATTGCTGCGCGAAGAACTGCCGCGGCTGATCGCGGAAGGCTGTACCTCGGTGAAGATCTACCTGACCTACGAAGGTCTGAAGCTCGACGACTACGAAGTGCTCGAAGTGCTGAATGTCGCCCGTCAGGAAGGCGCGATGGTCATGGTTCACGCCGAAAACGACGCCTGCATCCGCTGGCTCACCGAGCATTTCCTCAAGGCGCGCAAGACGCATCTGCGCTATCACGTGATGTCGCATCCGGCCATCGGCGACCGCGAGGCGACCTTTCGCGCGATCAGTCTCGCCGAGGTGATCGAGACGCCGATCCTCATCTGCCATGTGTCGGCAGCGGGCGCGGTCGAGGAGATCCGCCGCGCCAAGGCGCGCGGGCTGCCGGTGTATGCGGAGACCTGTCCGCAGTATCTGTTTCTGTCGGCGGAGGACATCGATACGCCCGATCTCTCCGGCGCGATGTGCGTCTGCACGCCGCCACCACGGCCGCGCGAGAACCAACCCGCAATGTGGCGCGGCCTGCTCGATTCGACGCTCGAAGTGTTCTCGTCCGACCACTCGCCGTGGAACTACACGGACAAGATTTCCGGCGGACCCGACACACCTTTCACGCGCATTCCCAACGGCGTGCCGGGCATCGAGACACGTCTGCCGCTGCTGTTCTCAGCCGCGGTGAACGGCGGGCGCATGTCGCTTTCGAAATTCGCCGAACTCACCGCAACCACGCCCGCGCGCCTCTATGGACTCTATCCGGAGAAGGGTGTGATCGCCGTGGGCTCGGACGCGGATCTCGCGCTCTGGGACGCCGAGCGTGAAGTGACGATCACGAACGCCATGCTGCACCACGCGACCGATCACACGCCGTACGAAGGCATGACCGTACGCGGATGGCCTGTTACGACGATCTCGCGCGGCGAGATCGTCTGGGACGAGGGCGAGGTGAGGTCGGAGGCGGGGCGCGGGCGCTTTATCGCCGCCAAGCGGCCGTTCACACCGCAGCCCGGGTTGCCTCCGGTACTCGAATCATGAGCGCGGCCGGCATGCGGCTCGAAGGACACGTGGTGCTGATCAGCGGCGCGGTCAGCGACATCGGCGTGGCGATTGCCGCGCGTTGCGTAGCCGAAGGCGCCAGGGTGCTGTGCGCGGATCTTGATATCGACGCCGCCATGCTGGCCGCGAAGCAGCTCGGCCCGACGGCGCTCGGCGTGCAATGCGACGTGACGAATATCGGCTCCGCCCGAGAAGCAGTCGATCTGGCGCGCACGCGCTACGGCCGGCTCGACGGCTATGTGCACAACGCCGCGGCGCCGTGGCACGACGGCTCGGTGGTGGACCTCGCGCCCGAGCACTGGCACCAGGAAGTGGACGCGACGCTGACGGGCGCTTTCCTGATGAGCAAGTTCGTCGTGCCGCTGATGAGCGAAACGGGCGGCTCGATCGTCTTGGTGGCGTCGCAACTGGGTCATGTCGCGGCGAGCCGGTCGGTAGCGTACTGCGCGGCAAAGGCGGGGCTGATCCATCTTGCGCGCTTGTTGGCAGTCGATCATGCCGACGCAGGCATACGGGCGAATAGCTTGTCGCCGGGCGCGGTGCGCACCGGACGGCTCGTGAAGTCGTGGGGCGACCTGGATGCCGCGGAAGCGGCGCTCGGACCCGCGCATCTGCTCGGGCGAATCGGCCGGCCCGACGAGATCGCGGGGAGCACGGCGTTCCTGCTGTCCGCCGATGCATCGTTCATCACTGGCACCGACCTGCTGGTCGACGGCGGTTATACCGCTCGCTGATTTATCGCACTGCACTTCAGGAATTTCGATGACCTTACTGATTACCGGCGGCACCGGCTTCGTGATGAGCGTGGTTGCCCGCGAATGGCTCGAACGCCATCCGGAGCGTCGCGCCGTGATTCTCGACCGCGCGGGACTCGATGCCACCGCCGCTGCCTACTTCGAGCCCGTGCGCGAGCGCCTGAGTCTGATTCAAGGCGATGTCCGCGACTCTTCCAACTGGTCCGCCGAACTCGATCGTCATGAGATCACGGAAGTCGTGCATGGCGCGACCGTCACGCCGATCTCGCGCGGAAGCGCCGAGGAGGCGCGTGTGCAACCGGAGGCGCTGATGCCGGCGAAGATCGTGGAAGTGAATCTGATGGGCACGGTACAACTTCTCGAATGGGCGCGGCAAAGCAAACAGGTGCGGCGTTTCGTCTATGTCAGTTCGGGGTCCGTGTACCGGCATCATGGGCCGGACTGGTCCCGCGAAGCCTTGCCCGAGGACGGCTACGTCGCGCCGCTCACGCTCTATGGCATCTCCAAGTTCGCCGCCGAGATGGTGGTGAACCGCTATGCCGATCTGTTCGGTCTGTCGGCTGCATCCGTGCGGCTTTCGTCCATCTACGGTCCCATGGACCGCGCCACCGAAAGCCGCCACTTTCGCCACGTGCCGAACCGCGTCGCACAGATGGCGCTCGACGGCGTCGTGATCCGCCCCAACAACCTCGAACCCATCGGCGACTACCTGCATTCCGTTGACGCCGCCCGCGCCATCCTCGCGCTCGCCCAAGCGCCGCAGCTTCGCTACCGGCACTACAACGTGGCAAGCGGCGTGGCGGTGAGCATCGGCGAGATCATTGGCTGGGCGTCTGAGAAGGTGCCGGGCGTGCGCTACGAAGTGAGCACGGCCGACACGGCCAACGTCGTCCAGGATCCGAACCTGAACGGCGGCATGTGGGGCGCCTACGACATCGCCCGCCTCGAACGGGACACCGACTGGCGGCCGCGTCCGGTGCGCGAAGCATTTCACGACTACATGGACTGGCTTGCGCTAAACCGCTAACTAGCCGCTCCTGAACTACGATGGCCTTATCAAACATGACAAACACGCAGACACCCGGACCCGCGCGGGACTTAATCGGCTACGGCCGCACGCCGCCATTCGTGGTCTGGTCCAATGGCGCGAAAGTCGCGATCAACCTCGTGCTGGTCTACGAGGAAGGCTCCGAATACTCGTGGCTCGAGGACAACGGCCGCAACGACAACTGGGGTGAGTACAACCTCACGTCGAGCCCGCCGGTGCGCGACCTCGGCACGGAGACGCACTTCGAGTACGGCAGCCGCGCTGGCGTCTGGCGGCTCGCGCGCCTCTTCGACCGCTACGACGTGCCGGTGACCGTTTCGGCATGCGCCGTCGCGCTGAAGCTCAATCTGGAAGTGGCGGTATGGATGAACGCACGTGGCCACGACCTGCTTGGCCATGGTCTGCGCTGGTCCGATTACTCGGAGATGAGCCGCGACGAGGAACGCAAACAACTGCACGAAGCCATCGACATGTACACCGCGGTTCTCGGCACGCGTCCGCTCGGCTGGAACTGCCGCTCGTTTCCGAGCGTGAACACGCGCGAGCTGATCATCGAGGAGGGCGGTTTCCTCTACTACTCGGACCCCTGCAACGACGACATCCCGTACTTCATCGACCATGCGAGCGGCAGGCTGCTGGTCGTGCCTTACTCGAAGACGCTCAACGACAGCCGCTACCTGATCGCGCCCGGCTACAGCAATCCGCGCGATTTCGCGGCGGACTGCTGCGCGGCGATCGACTACGTGATCGGCGAAGCCGACGAGGCAGGCGGCAAGATGCTGACCATCGCGGTGCATGCGCGCTGGAGCGGCCAGCCCAACCGGGCATCGGGTTTGCGCGACGTGCTGGAACACGTGAAGCAACTGAAGGGCGCCGCGGCGTTTATGCGGCGCGAGGACATTGCCCGGCATTGGCTCGCGCATCACGAATCGTTTGGCGCGAGGGCATGAAGGTGATTTCGAACAAGCAGTGGCCGGTAGTCAGGGTAGTCAGGAGAACGCAATGACCGGCGCGCAGATCGTGGCAAGAATCCTCAAGCAGCAGGGCATGAAGCACATCATCGGGTTTCCGAGCAGCGATCTGTTCGATGCCGCCGCCGAACTCGATATTCCGCCTGTCATCGCACGTACGCAGCGGGTGGCGGTGAACTTGGCCGAAGGCCATGCGCGGACCACCGCAGGCCGCGACCTGACCGTCGTGACGGTTCAGTACGGGCCAGGCGCGGAAAGCGCGTTCGGCGGCATCGCGCAGGCCTACAACGACCGTGCGCCGATCCTGTTCCTGCCGACCGGCTATCCGCGCGGCTCGGAGGCGGTCGCGCCCAACTTCGAATCGCGCCGCAATTTCCAGCACGTGACGAAGTGGTGCGAATCGGCGATGCGCATCGAGGACCTGCCGCAGTTGCTGCACAGCGCGATCTCGCGCGTGCGCAACGGTCCGCCCGCTCCGGTGCTGCTGGAATTGCCGGTGGACCTTCTGGCCGAATCGTATGAGCCGGACCCGTGCGTCTATCGCGACGTGCGCCGCGCGCAGCCGCAAGCCGATGCCCGCGAGATCGACGAGATCGTGACCACGCTGCTCTCAGCCGAATATCCGGTGATTCTCGCGGGGCAGGGCGTGCTGAATGCCCAGGCATCGCTCGAACTGACCGAGCTCGCGGAACTCGTCAACGTGCCGGTGGCGACCACGCCGAACGCGAAGAGCGCGTTCCCGGAGCGGCATCCGTTTTCGCTCGGCACGGCGGGGCGCGCGCGGCCCGCCACGGTCGACCGCTTCATCGAGCGTGCCGACGTGATACTTGCGCTCGGCACGAGCCTCACGCGTTCGTATTACATCCTGCCGATTCCGGACGGCAAGACGCTGATGCAGGTGAGCATCGACGAAGCTGATCTCGGCAAGGACTATCCGATCGCGCTCGGCGTGATCGGTGATTGCAAGTCCGTGCTGCGGCAGATCATCGAACGCGTAAAGCAGGATCCGGCGCTGCAGCGCCGGCGCGCCGAACCCGGCCATGCACTGAGGCATGAGATCGCCACCGTGCGCCGCGAATTCATGGACAAGTGGATGCCGTTCCTGCATTCGGACAGCACGCCGATCTCGCCGTATCGCGTGGTGTGGGAAGTGATGCAGGCCCTCGATCGCGAGCGCTCCATCGTTACGCACGACGCCGGCAATCCACGTGACCAGTTTAGCCCGTTCTACGACGCCGCCACCTCCGGCAGCTATCTCGGCTGGGGCAAGACGACGCAGCTCGGCAGCAGTCTCGGCTTCGCGCTCGGCGCCAAGCTGGCGCGACCCGAGGCGACGGTCGTGAACATCATGGGCGAGGCGGCGTTCGGGATGGTCGGCATGGACTTCGAAACAGCCGTGCGCTGCAGCCTGCCAATCCTCACGATCGTGATGCGCAACCACGTGCTGGGCGGTTATGCGGCGAGCATGCCGGTGGCGTCGAGGAAGTATCGGGCGAACCAGATGTCGGGGGAATACGCGCCGATCGCGCGCGCGCTCGGCGGCCATGGCGAATGCGTGATCGACCCGGCGCAATTGCGCGCCGCGTTGCTGCGGTGTCTTGCCACCGTGCAGGACGGCCACGCGGCGCTGCTCGAAGTCGTGACGCACGAGGAAGGGCGGCTAGCGGGTCTGAGCTGATTGCATTTCAACGGGAGAGTGACGATGTTCGATCTGCTGCTGCGCGGCGGAACCGTGATCAACGCGACGGGAGCGCTGCGCGCCGACCTCGGCGTGATGGGTGGTCGCGTGGCCGCTTTGCTCGCGCCGGGCGAACCTGCCGCCGCGCGTGCGGAGCATCGGGTGGGTGGATGTTATCTGCTGCCGGGTCTCGTCGATGCCCATGTGCACCTGCGCGAGCCGGGTCTGACGCACAAGGAGGACTTCACGTCGGGCACGCGCGCGGCGGCGGCGGGTGGCGTGACGACCCTGCTCGACATGCCCACCGACGAACCGTGGACCAGCACCGCCCGCGAACTGCGGGACAAGATGCGCTCGGCCGCGGGGCGCCTGCATGTCGACGTCGGCTTCCAGGTGGCGCTGCGGCATGATCTTGCGGACCTCGAATCGACTCGTGCATTGAATCCCGTATCGTTCGAAGTCTTCACTGCAGACGTGCCCGCCGCGTTCCTTCACGAGACACAAAGCGACCTCGTGCGGGCCTTGAAGGCGCTTGCTCCGCTCGGCATACTCGCCTGTGTCTCGCCGGGAGACCAGTCCATCCTCAACGCGGCCATGGGCGACGGTAGTATCGCGGCGTTTCTTGCGAGCCGTCCGCCGCTTGCCGAGGCGAGCGGCATCGCGCGGGCTGTGCTCGCCGCAGCCGACACCGGCGCACGCGTGCATGTGCGGCAAACCAATTCGGCGCTCGGCATCGATACATGGCGGCGCCTGCGCGATCTCGCCGACGTCAGCATCGAAACCACACCGCAGTGCCTGTTCTTCACCGCTGCGGACTACGCGCAGCACGGCGCGAACCTGAAGGCGTCTCCGCCGATGCGCGAGCGCGCCGACGTCGAAGCCATGCGCGCCGCCATGCGCGATGGCCTGATCGACATCATCGCGACCGATCACGCGCCGCATGCGCGCGAAGAGAAGGCCGCGCATTACGATGCCTTTGCGGACGTGCCGGGCGGCATGCCGGGCGTGCAGACGCTGCTTGCCACGATGCTGCATTTCGTTGCGACCGGCGATATCGATCTGCCCGCGCTGGTGAGGATGTGCTCGGCGAATCCGGCACAACGCTTCGGGCTCGGCGAGCGCAAGGGCGCGCTCATGCCCGGGCGCGACGCCGACATCCTGGTCCTCGATCCCGCGCAAACCACGCGGATCACCAACGCCGGCCAGCTCTCGCGCGCGGCCTACACGCCATTCGACGGCATGCAGGTTCAGGGCCGACTGACAGCCGTGTATCTGCGCGGCGTGCAGGTCGACGACATGAAACCAGCGGGACAAGTCATCGGAGATGAAGCACATGGGCATGCTTGAAAACAGGGTGGCCATCGTCACGGGCGCGAGTTCAGGACTCGGCCGCGCCATCGCGATCCGCTATGCGAGTGAAGGCGCAAGCGTGGTGCTGGCCGATTTGCGCGACGCGCCGATCGAGGGCGGTGCAAGCACGCAGGAGCTGATCGAGGCGGCGGGCGGCAATGTGTTGGCCTTGCAGGCCGACGTTTCGCAATGGGCCGATGTCGACCGGCTGGTCACGACGGCCGTCGAACGCTTTGGGCGGCTCGACATCATGGTGAACAACGCGGCGACCTATACCGGCACGAACCTGCTCGAAAGCACCGAAGAGCAATGGGAGCGCGTGCTGCGCGTGAATCTCTCGGGCATGTTCTTCGGTTGCAAGCGCGCCGTGCAGCAGATGCTCACGCAGGAGCCGGTGAACGAAGTGCGCGGACGCATCGTGAACATCTCCTCGCAGCACGGCATGGTCGCGTCGCCCGGTGATTTTCCTTACGGCGTGAGCAAGGGCGGCACGGTGCAACTGACGCGCCAGATCTCCGTGGAGCATGCACGCGACCTGATCGTCTGCAACGCGGTCGCGCCCGGCAAGATCGTCACCGGCAAGCCTGGCGCTGCTAACGATCCGCAAGCGCTTGATTACTCGCAGAGGCGCACACCGTGGCCGCGTCTCGGCCGTCCCGAGGACGTGGCGGGCGCCGCACTTTTTCTGGCGAGCGATATGGCCACGTTTGTCACCGGCGTCAACCTCATGGTCGACGGCGGATGGATGGCGGGCTAGCCGCCCGCAACCTTGTTCCCGTACGAGCCACCGCCATGAACCAACTCTCCGCCATGCGCATGTTCGCGAAGGTCGCCGAATCGCTGAGTTTCGCGATTGCCGCGAAGCAACTGCACGTGTCGACTGCGATGGTGACGCGCGGCGTCGCCACGCTCGAGGCGCACCTGAACATCCGGCTGCTGAACCGCACCACCCGGCAGGTGTCGCTCACCGAGGCGGGTCATGAGTACTGGCAGGGATGCAAGGAGGTGCTCAAGCAGCTCGACATGCTGGAAGCGAACGTCTCGTCAGCGACGCGCGAGTCAGCCGGCTCCCTGAAGATCGCCGCGCACGAGTCGTTCGCCGCCACGGATCTCAGCGAGATGGTCGCGGCCTACCATGCGGAAGAGCCGCGCGTGAATTTCGAATTGACGGTGTTCGAGTCCACGCGGGACCTGGTGGTGGGTAACTACGACCTCTGCTTTACCGCAGAGCGCCGGCTGCGCGATTCGACGCTGGTATGCCGCTCGCTCACGCTGTTCCGCGACGTGATCGTGGGGTCGCCCGCTTATCTTTCGCGGCGCGACCCGCCGCAAATGCCGCAGGAACTGACGGATCACGACGTGCTCGTGTCCTCTGATATCCCCGCGCGCTACTGGGAATTCTGCGACGCCTACGGTTCGCACCGCGTGCCGCTGCGCCCGATCGTCAGTTCGTCGAATCTTCTCGTGGTGAAACGGGCGGCGAAGTCGGGAATCGGCATCGCGCGGCTGCCGGCCTCGCTGATCGAGAAGGAGTTGCGGGAAGGTACGCTCCAGCCGCTATTGCAGGCGTTCGAGCTCGAGAACAACGAACGCACCGTATGGATGCTGTATTCGGGGCATCGCTACATGACGCAGCGCGTGCGCGGCTTTGTGGACTTCGTCGCCGACCGCTACCGGCACACGGCCTTGGCGCCAACGGCCTTCGACATGATTTCCGCCGCGCATTTCGGCCGCGTAGTCCATGCGGGGATCGAGAGTTCCCAGAACTGAGCACTTGACTCGAACGCTGGCCGATTCTTGAAGAATCGGAATCCTAATTTTTTCGCCAGCTTGATGCAGTACTTTTTTCACCTCAACTATCGCTGGTTGCAAGACCGGCAAGACAGGACACGTCATGGATTTGGGTATTGGCAACAAAACGGCGCTGGTAACGGGCGCTGGCGGCGGTCTCGGCCGGGCAATCGCCATCGCGCTCGCGCGCGAAGGCGTCAAAGTGGCACTCGCGGACATCAACGCCGCCGCCCTCGATGCCGCGGCAGAGGCGATACGGGAAACGGGAGCGGATGTGCTGGCGCTGGAATGGGATATCGGCGACCTGTCTTTCGTCGATGCCCGGATCGGCGCGATCGAAGCACGCTTTGGCAGCGTCGACATCCTGGTCAACAACACAGGTGGACCGCCGCCCACGCCGGCATCCGGCCAGCCCGTCGAGCTTTGGGAAAAGCATTTCCGCTCGATGGTGATGTCGGTGATTGCGATCACCGACCGAGTCCTTCCCGGCATGCGCGCCAAGCAATGGGGGCGCGTGGTGACGAGCGCCTCATCGGGCGTGGTCGCGCCCATTGCCGGACTGGCCATCTCGAACGCGCTGCGCATGTCGCTCGTCGGATGGTCAAAAACGCTTGCGCGCGAAGTCGGCCGGGATGGAATCACGGCGAACGTGGTCGTGCCCGGCCGCATCGGAACGGACCGGATACGCTTTCTCGATGAGGCGAAAGCGAAACGGGAAGGGCGCACCGTGGAGTCCGTTTCGGGCGAAAGCACCGCGTCGATCGCGATGGGGCGATATGGCGAGCCGGAGGAATATGCCAATGCGGTCGTGTTCCTCGCCAGCGCGAACGCGTCTTATACGACCGGGTCCATCATGCGGGTGGATGGCGGGTTGATAGCGAGCGTCTGACAGCGGGCTTCGGAGGTGCGATCTGATTTCGTGGCAAGAATTTGCATCAGTAATCCTATGTAATTATTTTTATCCGCTCCACTCGACTCCGCTCTTCGAGTGGAGCGGATACAACAGATTTCAGGCAATTCTGTATTTCAAATCAGCAGTATTTCGTCAACTTTAATGTTTACTCCATTGCACATGAACAAATTCCGGTGGAAGAACGTTTTCCCATCAATTCACGCATTTTATTGACAAGAGGATCGACCGAAATGAAGCAAAAACTCAAACAGGTACTCTTCGCGCTCACCGCGACGAGCACAATCACGATGCCACTTCATGCCATGGCGCAAAGCAGCGTGACGCTCTACGGCACCATCGACGAAGGCATTCTGTTCACCAACAACGTGAAGGGCAAGCATAACGTGGAGCTGGTCGCAGGCGAGGATTCCGGAGACCGCTGGGGACTGAAGGGCTCCGAAGACCTGGGCGGCGGCCTCAAGACGATATTCCAGTTGGAAAACGGCTTCAATCTGAACAACGGCACCCTGGGCAACGGTGGCCGTGAGTTCGGCCGCCAGGCTTACGTGGGCCTGCAGTCCAACACGCTCGGCACGCTCACGGTCGGCCGCCAATATGACCCGCTGGTGGATCTGCTGGGGCCTCTGACCGCGAACGGAAACTGGGCGGGGAGCTTGCTCTCGCACGTGTATGACAACGACAACACCGACAACTCGATTCGCGTGAGTAACGCGATCAAGTTCGCCAGCAACAAGTACGCGGGCTTCTCGTTCGAAGGTATGTACGCGTTCAGCAACGCGGCCGGCGGTTTCGCGGACAACCGTCTTTACGGTCTTTCGGCGCAGTACGCCGCAGGTCCGGTCACAATCGTGGGCGCTTACCTGCAAGTCAATGGCGGGGCGAATACCAACCCGAACGGCGCAGTGTCCTCCGCCGACACAGACTTTTCCGCAGCCCGCAATCAGATCTACGGAGCCGGCATCAACTATGCGCTGGGTTCTTCAACCGTCCTCGGCTTTGTCTACACCCACACGAACCTGAAGGATGTCACCGGTAGCGAGTACTTCGGCAACCTGACGAATTCAGCCAGTTCGCTGAAGTTCGACAACTTCGAGGTGAACGCAAAATACCAGTTCATGCCAAACATTTTTGCGGGCCTGATGTATACGTACACGACCTCCAAGTTTGTCAGCACGGCAGGTAACTCCAAACCGCGGTGGGGTAATGTAGGCGGCATGGTCGACTACAGCTTGTCGAAGACCACTGACGTATACCTCCAGTTGGCCTGGCAACACGCATCGCACGGCAGTGCCGTGGCCGCTCCGCTCAACCAGGCGGTTCTCGTCGGGACCGACGCGCCGTCCTCGACGGCGAATCAGACTGCAGCGCTTCTCTCGTTCCGTCATATGTTCTAAGCCGGAGAATTGGAGCGAAGAACGTAGCGTAGCTCATAGCGCGCCATGGCGAAAAATCAGGCCATTTTCTTGCGATGTGCCATACCGCGCTGCGTAGCGCGGCGAAGATCTTATGAGTACCTGTACGCCAACCCGCCGAACCCAGCCTCACGGTGCGTCGGTGGTCGACCTTGGCCATCGGCGCGCGGATGGTATGAATTTGAAAGCCTGAACGGGTAACGTTGCGAGTGACGCAGTTCAGCCCACTTATGCAAAACGCGAACAAGGGAAACCAATGTCCTACCGCACGACAATCGTCAGTACCATCGTCGCCATGGCATGCGCAAGCACCGCAGCGCTGGCTCAGGCTCCCGCGGCCAAGGTCACCCGTATCCGCGGCGACATTGTCTCGCTGAAAG
>NZ_FCOK02000014.1 GCF_001544555.2 Caballeronia udeis
CGTTGTTCAGGTATCCAAGGTTAACCGTTTCGTGGAAAAGTAAACAGCCCTTCCGAGCTCTTTTTGAACTGGCCTTTAAGGATTTGGCCCCATTGCGCCGGTAATTTCCGCTTGTTAGCTTGCTAGTCCGATTGCAAATCGCCCCCATCGTGTAATGCCCGCCACCGAAGACTTCCACTTCCTGCTGCTGCCCGAGTTCTCGTCCATCGGCTTCATGTCGGCAATCGAGCCGCTACGCGTCGCCAACCGCTTCCGGGGTGCACTCTACCGCTGGCACATCCTGAGCCTCGACGGCGGCCCGGTTTGCGCCAGCAACGGCATCTCGCTCAACGCAGAAAGCGCCCTGACCGACGTCCGCTCGGCCACCAACGTCATCGTCGTCGCCGGCTTCAACCCGCTAAGCCGCTACACACGCGAACTGGGCGACTGGCTTCGGCGGATGGATCGCCAAGGCGCAACGCTAGGCGGTATTGATACAGGAAGTTTCGTCCTGGCAGAAGCCGGCCTGCTCCAGCACGAGCGCGTGACACTGCACTGGGAAGCCGCATCGGCGTTCCAGGAGCGCTATCCGTCACTCGCGGTCAGCCAGGAGCTATTCGAAATCGACGCGCGGCGGATCACGTGCGCCGGCGGCACCGCCTCCATCGACCTCATGCTCGACCTGATCGGACGCCGCCACGGCGCGGAACTCGCCGCCCAGGTCTCGGAGCAGTTCGTGCTCGGCCGCATCCGGCAGCGCTCGGACCACCAGCGCATGCAGATCGCAGCGCGCTACGGCATCCACAATCGCAAGCTGATCCAGGTGATCGGCGTGATGGAACAACACATGGAGGAACCTCTGTCGCCAGATGCACTGGCAGAGGCAATCGGCGTGACGCGGCGTCAGTTGGAACGCCTGTTTTGCTCGGCGATGAAGGACACACCCACCCACTTCTATCTCGGACTGCGCCTTGCACGCGCCCGCGAATTACTGCAACAAACCGACATGTCCATTACCACGGTCTGCGTGGCGTGCGGCTTCGAATCACCCTCGCACTTTTCACGCACCTACCGTACACGCTTCGGCTCAAGCCCGCGCCAGGACCGCAGTTCGCCACGCGCGACGGCATCCGTTGAGGATGCCGTCGCGACCAGCTGAAACAACTGATAACGCTTAGAACGAGTGCCGCATACCAATGCGAACATCGCTTTGCGTGCTCGACGTCGACGGCGTAAAGCTATAGCCGATCACCGCGTTCACGCCACTCGATGCCTTGAGGTAGTCGCCCGACACGTAGATATCGGTACGCTTGGACAACAGGTAGTGCAGCCCGAGCGAGCCCATGTTCCACTTGTGGCCTTCGAACGCCGTGAACTGGTAACCGCCGTACAGGATCAACGCGGGCGTGAAGTTATACGACGCGCCGCCTTCACCCACGTGCATGTGCGACGACTGTCCGAAACCCTTGATCGTGGTGTAGGTGTAGTTGCCCAACAGCATCAGGTTGCCGAGCGCGTACGACGATCCAATGCCGTAAGTCATCTGGCTGTCGACGTTGAACGCGGTGCTGCTGAACAGGTCGGTCACGGCGCCCGTTGTCGGGTTCGTGGTTGCGACGGTCTGGCCCAGGAAGGTCTTCGTGCCGATCATTGCATACGGGTCGAATGCGTAGATACCGTTCGGATTGTTGAGGCGCGTGACCGCCGTGCCGATCGTGAAGTCGCCGTGCGCGTAGTGCGCGCCCAAACTGTAGGCACTCTTCTCGTGGAAGTCACCCGCAACGTTGCCGAACGAATACAGGCCGCCGAACGTCAGGCCGCTGATATCGGGCGACATGTACTTGATCGAGTTCGGCAAGCGGTCGCCGTTCATGCGGTCGAAGTCGCCCTGGTGGATCGCGTAGCCGCTGCCGAACGAAGAGATGTTGTAACCCTCCATGAATTCGTTCGTCAGGTCGAGCTGGTTACCCGCCGAGATCGTGCCCCACTGGTTCTGCAAGCCCACATACGCCTGACGGCCGAACTCCGCGCCGCCGAAGCCATATTGGCCATTACCGAGGTGGAAGCCTGACTCGAGCACGAAGATCGCCTTCATTCCGCCGCCGAGATCTTCCGTGCCCTTGAAACCAATCCGGTTGCCGTAGGAGACGCCGTCGTCGAATTTGACGACGTGCGAGCCACCCGTGTTGTTGACGTAGGTAATGCCGGCGTCGAGGATACCGTACAGCGTCACGCTGCTTTGCGCGTGAACCAAAGCAGGTGCGGAGACGGCTCCTGCGCTCAACGCCAGGGCCGCCAGCTTTACGGCATTTCGCTTCTTCATCGTTGATTCTCCCTGATACCCGTTTGCACATTTCGTTGGACGAAGCGAGGTCCGCGCTGCTCCGGCGATGGGTTGACATCGCGCAACGCTGCTCGCTCGAGTTTTTATTGCAGAGACCGGCGTACTACAGTGATCTGTCACATCGGATGCGGGTGCATGCACCGAGCTTCAAGCGCATGCACCAGCCTTGCAAAAGTAAGAGGCCATATTTAGTGGGGCTCGACCTTTTGCGACGCAAATCTGTCCAGTTGCGACTCACTGTTGTTATTTGGAACCAAGCGCTGTTTGCACCGCTTGCCATCCATTTGCGCCCGTAGCTGTGGTAACGCGGTCAAGCCAGCCCTTCACCAGGTCCGGGTTGCGCTTGAGCGCTGCTGCAGCAGCGGTATCCACGCTGGTCTTGTTTTGAAGGACGTCGGTGATGATGCCGTTCTCCAGGTCGACATTAAATGTCATCTGCTTGAAAAGACGTCCCACGTTCGGGCATTCATTCGCGTAACCAGCCCGCGAGACCGTATTGACCGTCGCGCCGCCGAAGTTCGGGCCAAAGTATTTATCGCCGCCATCGAGGTAGGTGAGATGGAACTTCGTGTTCATCAGATGCGGTTCCCATGCAAGGAACACGATCCATTTCTTGTCTCGCACCGAGCGTTCGACCTGCGTCAGCATGCCGGTCTCGCTCGACTCCACCAGTTTCCAGCCATTCAGTCCGAAAGCCTTTTCATCGAGCATCTTCTTGATGTTCTGATTCGCCGGCGCGCCCGGTTCAATGCCGTAGATCTTGTCGTCGAACTTGTCCGCGTTCTTCTGCAGGTCGGCGAATGTGTGCACGCCCGCAGCCGCCACGTAGTCCGGCACGGCCAGCGTGAACTTCGCGTTGGTCAGGTTCGGGTGCACCACGTCGATCGACTTCTCATCCACGAACGGCTTGACCAAAGGCCCTTGCGCGGGCATCCAGTTACCCAGGAACGCGTCGACCTGGCCTTTCTTCAAGCCCTGGTAGGTAATCGGCACTGAGAGGTTCGAGACGCTCTGCTTATAGCCAAGCGCCTTCAGCACGACACCGGCCATGGCGTTGGTGGCGTCGATATCGGTCCAGCCCGGGTCCGCCATCTTGACCTGCAGGCAGCTTTCGGGCTCGGCGGCGACTACCGTACCGATGGATGCGCAGAGTGCCGCAATGCAGAATAACGCATGCTTGAAGGGCTTTTTCATGTTGGCTTCCTGTGGGTAGTGTGTGGTTTTGGTTCTGTGGTTTCGGTTGTAATTCAGCAGCTTGGGCTTTAGCGCGTGACAGCGGGAAAACGCGCCATGGCTTCGAGCGTGTCGAGGTCAATGTGATTGCGCATATAACGTTGGCTGGCATCTACCGACGGTTGCCAGTCCCATGATTCGATCACCCCTTGCGTGGTCGCTTCGAAGTGAAATTGCCGGCGCCGCTGGCTTTGCACGACTTCTTCGCGCAGCGCGTCGAGATCCCAGCGCGCGGCGATTTCCTCGCGAAACGCTGCGACCCTCGCCGCATGTTCCGGCAGCGCCGCAAGGTTGGTGCGCTCCAGCGGATCAGCGGTGACATTGAAGAGCTGGTCAGGGTCCGAGGGCGTATGGATGAACTTGAAGTCCCCGCGGCGCAGCATCACGATCGGCGCAACCGCACCTTCGGCCAGGTACTCGCCGATGGCTTCATCGTGTGCCTGCGCCTCGCCGCGCAGATGTGGCACGAGACTCCGGCCATCGAGCGTATCGGGCCATGCGGGTCGCGGCTGGCCACGGCCCAGCTCCACAAGCGTCGGCAGCAAGTCGAGATGCGACACGGAAGCGCTCACATGCGCCGCCTCGAATTGCCCCGGCGCGTGCACGATCAGCGGCACGCGGCAGCCGCCTTCGAAGAATGTCATCTTGTACCAGAGGCCGCGCTCGCCCAGCATCTCGCCATGATCGGACGTCACTATCACAATGGTGTCGTCGGCCAGTCCCGCCTGATCGAGCGCTTCGAGGATCGCGCCGAATTGCGCGTCGACGTAGGAAATCGCGCCGTAATACGCATGGCGAGCGTCGCGGATCTGCTGGTCGGTCGGCGGCGTCTTGTCCGTCTCGCACACGTAACGCAGGCGCTTCGAATGCGGGTCGGCAGCATCCAGCGTGTCGCGGTACGCAGGCATCTGGATGTCTTCGTCGCGGTACATGTCCCAGTATTTCTGCGGAATCGCGTAGGGATCGTGCGGGTGCGTGAGCGACGCCACCACGCAAAACGGCCGCTCGTCCTTCCCCGCTTGCCGCTCACGCGCAATGTCGAATAACTTCTGACGCGTGGTGTAGGTCACCTCATCGTCGAAATCGAGTTGATTCGTGCGCACGCACGGCCCCGCGTCGATCACGGAACTCATGTTGTGATACCAGCTCGGGCGCGTCTCGAAGTCGTCCCAGTCCGGCGTCCAGCCGAAATCCGCCGGATAGATGTCGGTGGTCAGGCGCTCCTCGAAACCGTGCAATTGGTCCGGGCCGCAAAAGTGCATCTTCCCCGAGAGAATCGTCCGATACCCCTCCGCGCGCAGGTAATGCGCGAACGTTAATGTTTGCGATGGAAATTCGGCGGCGTTATCGTAGGCGCCTATTGCCGAGGGCAGCTTGCCCGACAAGAACGAAAAGCGCGACGGTGCGCACAGCGGACTCGCGCAATACGCCGAATCGAACACCACGCCACGGGCCGCGAGCGCGTCCATGTTCGGCGTCTTCGTTACGTGATGGCCGTACGCGGACAACGCGAACGGCGTCATTTGATCGGCCATCAGAATCAGGATATTTTGTTTGCGTTTAAGCATCGGAGCGAGGCTCGAATAGAATCAGGAAAGTGGCGCATCATGGGCAGTACGCACGGCGAATGGCTCGTGTCGCGCACCACTATTGCCGTTCAATTCGCGGCTGTGAAGAGAGCAAAACGTTATGAGCTCATAAGGGGCACTTATGCCGAGACAGGATCGTTTGCCGCCCATGCAGGCGCTCTCGATGTTCGAGTCCGCCGCGCGTCTCGCCAGCTTCACCGCCGCCGCCCGCGAACTGGGCTCCACGCAGCCGGCGGTCAGCCAGCGCGTGGTACAGCTCGAGGAGAACCTTGGTGCGGCGCTGTTCGAGCGCGGACACCGCGGCGTGACGCTCACGGAGGACGGCGTGCGCCTGTTCGAAGCAGTGCGCCAGAGCCTCGACACCATCCGCATTGCCACCAACGACATTCGCGCACGCCACGCGGCGCCCGCGCAGCGCTCACTCAATCTCCTGACCGACTTCGGCTTCGCGACTTACTGGCTGATGCCGCGCCTGTCGCAATTCAAGGCGCTGATGCCCGACGTCGACGTCAGGATCACCACCGCGCAAGACGTGCTCGCCGCCGATCACGATCACGCGGATATCGTGATCGCCTTCGGTCATGCGGCAACGGACTGGGCGGGACGCGGCACGGTCAAATTGTTTCCTGAGCAAGTCACGCCGGTGTGCAGCCCCGCGTTTCTCGCGCGACACGGCAAACCCGCCCATCCGTCGGACCTCGTCAGCCTGCCGCTGCTTCATCTGGAGCCGACCAACCCGGAGCGCTGGCTGTCGTGGCACGGCTGGTTCGCGGCGCACGGGCTCGCGGCGCCCCCCGCGCATCGCGGCATTACATTCAACAGCTATGGCTTCGTCGCGCACGCGGCAATCATGGGCCAGGGCGTGGCGCTGGGCTGGGCGCCGCTGGTGGATGAACTCGTTGCGAGCGGTCAACTGATCCGGCTGTTCGACACGCCGGTCACGACGGACGGCGGATACCTTTTGAATGCGCCGCGCGCTCAAACCACGGCCGTCTGTGCGTTTCGCGACTGGTTGCTGGTTGAGTGCGGCGTAGCGGCCTGAGCTCCCGTGAGCCCGCCTGACGCTCAGATACCAGCGTCACGGCGTTTAGCTTCTAGCCGCCGCCCCGTGCAATTTGTTCTACTGCAATGCATGCGCGCCGCGTTCGCGGCGTCGCGATTTGCATAGTGGAGAACCGCATGACCGGTAATAACGTCGTTGACACCCTGTCTCATCAACTCGTACTGACGGTCGCTTGCCCCAGCGCCGCAGGACAAGTCGCAGCCGTGGTCGGCTTCCTCGACCGGCACCAGTGTTATGTCGATGAACTCACCGTCTTCGACGACGACCTCAGCCAGCGCTTCTTCGTACGCTGCGTCTTCCACGGCGTGGATCACGATGAAACGCTCCAGATCGCCGCGTTGCAGCAGGAATTCACGCCTATCGCCGAGCGTTTCTCCATGACGTGGGCAATCCACAAGGTGGCGGCGCGGCCGAAGGTGCTCATCATGGTGTCGAAGCTCGAGCACTGTCTCGCGGACCTGTTGTTCCGCTGGCGCATGGGCGAGCTGAAGATGGACATTGTCGGAATCGGGTCGAACCATCGCGATCTTGAACCGCTTGCCGTGCAGCATGGCCTGCCGTTCCATCACCTCCCCGTCACCGCGGACACCAAGCCGCAACAGGAAGCGCGCCTGCTCGATCTGTTCGAGTCGTCCGGCGCGGAGTTGATGATTCTCGCGCGCTACATGCAGATATTGTCGGGCGAGACGAGCCGGAAACTGGCCGCGCGCGCGATCAATATCCATCATTCGTTCCTGCCCGGTTTCAAGGGTGCGAAGCCGTATCACCAGGCGCATACGCGCGGCGTGAAGCTGATCGGTGCAACAGCCCACTTCGTGACCGACGACCTGGATGAAGGTCCGATCATCGAACAAGTGGTCGAGCGCGTGGATCATTCCTACAAGCCGGAGCGCCTGCTCGCAACAGGACGCGACGTGGAATGCATCACGCTCGCGCGTGCGGTGAAGGCATTCATTGAACGGCGCGTATTTATCAACGGTGACCGGACGGTGGTGCTGTAATCAGCCCTTTGAAAAATCCTCCGAAAACGACAAAACGCCGCTAAGCGGCGTTTTGTCGTTTCGTTAAAGCTGAAGCGCGGACGTTTAATTCGTCCAGCTCGCCACGCGGTCGCTGTGAGCGTTGATCCATGCATCGGCAGCGGCGGCCGGCTTGGCGCCGTTCGTCGTTGCAAGCATCACGCTGTCGATCTCACCCGGTTGCCATTGGAACTTCTTGAGGAAAGCGACCACGGTAGGCGCCTTCTTTTCAAGTTGCGGATTGACGATGTTGTCCACGTGCTCCGCTTCACCGAACACCTTCTTCGGATCTTCCAGGAATTTCAGCTTGTACTTCGCGAACATCCAATGCGGTTTCCAGCCTGTCACAATGATCGGCTTCTTCGCGTTTTCCGCGCGCGCCAGTTCTGCCGTCATTGCGCTGCCCGAGCTCGGCATCAACGTGTAGTCGAGGTTGTAGGCCTTGATCGCCTCGCCCGCTTTCTGCATCACGCCGGCACCTGCGTCAATACCAACGATCCGACCGCCAAACTCCGCCTTCTTCGCTTCAAGATCCGACAGGCTCGTGACGTCCACATCTTCCGGCACGATCAGGCCGATCTTCGCGTCAGGAAAGTTGGTGCCAAGATCGACGACCTTCGACTTGAAGGTCTCCCAGTAGGCGCCGTGCGTGACCGGCAACCAGGCGCACAGCGTCATGTCGAGGTCGCCGCGCGCCACGCCCTGCCACATTACGCCCGCCGCGACCGGTACGAGCTGCACCGGATAACCCAGCTTCTTCTCGATGATCTGCGCCGCCACGTTCGTCGTCGCCACGCTGTCGTCCCAGCCTTCCACGTAACCGATCTTGATGGTCGGTTTCGCATCGGCGGCGATCACACCCGCGCTGGTTGCAGCCAGCGCAGCACTTAAGGTGCTTAAAACAAGCAGTTTTTTGATCAGTCTCATTGTCGTACTCCCCTTTGCGGTCCACACCATTGAGGCTTTAGAATCACCGGCCAGAAAAGCGCCGACTGGTTATTTTTCGACACCCAGTTGTCTGGATGCGACCTCGTTTTATCCCGGGGCGTCGCCGACCCTGATGAATACCCTACTTATCGACAACAAGGTCCGTCAGCGGCTTGCTGCAACACAAGAGAACCATGCCCTGGTCGATCTCGCGCTGACGGATGCCGCCGTTATGTTTCATCTCGACTTCACCGGACAGCAGCTTGACCTTGCAAGTGCCGCACATGCCTTGCGTACACGACGCCGGCAAACGCACGCCCGATTTCTTCGCTGCGTCCAGCACATGCTGCGCGCTGCCGCATTCGATCTCGCGATTGCTCTTGGCAAAACTGACCTTGAACGTGGTCTCGACAGGCGCGGGGACGAGTTCAGGCGACAGGTCGAAGCCAACCGCGCTTTCCCGCATCTCGGCGAATGTCCCGTTGGACTGCAATGCATCGGCCACATGAGCAGTCGTCAGTTGCGCCGCGACCTCCGCGATCGTCTCGAAGGAAAAACTTTCCTCGTGATAATGGGTGGTGTCGAAACCGCCTTCGGCGAGCAGATCACGGACTGCCTTCATGTAGGGCGCCGGACCGCAGGTAAAGATTTCCCGCTCCAGAAAATCCGGTGCGATCAGCTTGAGCAAGGGCAGCGTGAGGAAACCCGTCACGCCGGGCCAGTTCGTACGCGCGCCGACTCGTTCGCATACAAACGCCGTGCGGAAGTTCGCCTGGTTCGAAGCAATCAGGTCGAGTTCGCGCGCGAAGATGATGTCGTCGGGCGTGCGCGCGCTGTGCACGAACACAATGTCGCGGTCCTCGCCGAGTTCGTGATGGGCACGGCTCATGGACATCAACGGCGTGACACCCGATCCCGCCGATAAAAACAGGAACTTGCGCGCCGGATGCCGCGCGCACGTGAACTCGCCGGCGGGCCCCAACACCCTTACCTTGCCGCCTGTCTGAAGATTATCGTGCAGCCAGTTCGACACCTTGCCGCCCGGCACGCGCTTCACCGTGATGGAGATCGTGTGCGGACGCGTAGGCGGCGAGGAAATCGTATAACAGCGATTGATCGATTCGCCGTCTATCTCCAGCTCCAGCGTGATGAACTGGCCGGGCTCGAAAGCAAAGGTCCGTTCCACCGGCGCACGAAAGAAAAAACTCTTTACGTCGTGCGTTTCCTGACGAACGTGGCAGCAGACGAGCGTGTCGTCCGTGTCGCTGTCCCAACGAGCGGGAAGCGTGCCCCAGAACTCGGGCTGGGTCACTCGGTTCGGGGCAGGCTCGAACGTCGCCTGATCGCGCATCATCTGTTTCTCCGCTATAGCTTTGAGTGCGACGTTGTTTGTGCGGTCAGTTACCGCTTGAACGACACGACTTTCTCGTCGTGCGCGGTAACGCTCGCTTCATCCGGCGTGTTGGCGTAATCGTCGAGTCGAGCGATATACCACTCGCAGAATTTCTCCACGAGCCCTTCCGTGAACGGCGAATACGGACCCGGTTCATACGCGCTGCTCGTCGCGCCGAGTTGCGAGAATTCCACCAGCGCACGGTCCTGATCGTTCGTCGCGCGCCAGACGGCGGTGAGGTTGTCGACGTCGTAGTCAACGCCTTCCACTGCGTCCTTGTGCACGAGCCATTTGGTGCGCACGAGCGTCTCGTCTGCCGACAATGGAATCACCGAGAAGCTCACAATGTGATCGCTCATGAAGTGATGCCACGAATTTGGCTGCGTCCAGAACGAGAGACCTCCCAGATCGGCTTGCTGGAAACCGCCCAGCAATTTCTTCGATGCCACCTTGGCGTCCATCGTCTGGGACTCGCCGCTGCGGTCGAGCGGCAAACGTTGCGTGCGAAAACCGCTGACAAGGTCAGCCAGCCGGTCGATTTCCTTCGACGGGAGGTTCATCGCTTCCCATTGCTTCGTGCGTTCTTCGACGGTCCTGTCGAAGGCCGCCATGGCCTCTTCGTTGTCGGCGGAACGCTGGTAACCGAAGCCATATTCATAGAGCGAGATGGTCAGCTCCGGATGGTTCGCGACGCAGTGATAGCACTCGCGATTGTTCTCCATCGTGAGCTTCCAGTTGCCCTTTTCGATGATGTCGATCGCGGCGGCCACCTTGCAGTCGGCCAGGCCGTGCGGCAGCAAATACGGTTCCATCGAAGCGCGCAATACGGCGAAATCGGCCGGCGGTGTTTCAGCGAGACAGACAAAAATCAGGCCCGCGAGATTTTCAAGGTGGACCTTCTTGAGGCTGTGCTTGCACTTGTCGAACTGCTCGCCCATGTGCTCGGCGAACATCAGGTCGCCGTTCAGGTTGTAGGTCCAGCTGTGATACGGGCACACGATATTGCCGAGCGAGCCTTTCTCCGAGCTGCACAGGCGTGCACCGCGATGCCGGCAGACGTTATGGAACGCGCGGATCTGCATGTCGTCGTCGCGCACGATCAGGATGGAATCGTTGCCGAGTTCCACGGTCATGTAGTCGCCCGCTTCCGGCACGTCCGGTTCGACCGCGACCTGGATCCAGTGCCGCCGGAAGATCACGTCCATGTCGAGCGCGTGGATTTCCTCGCTCGTGTAGAACGGCGCTTCCAGCGTGTGGCCCTTCTTGCGGCGTTCGATCATTGCGCGAACGTCTGCGGAAACTTTCATCGTGTGCTCCGTGTTTTGGTGCCCCGCCCGACCTTGAACGGGCGGGAATTTTCGTATCGGAAATCAGTAATCGACGAGTTGATGCTCGCGCAAATACGCCAGGATCACTTGTGCTTTTTCGACGGAAGTCCCTTCAATTACGACGCTGCCACCCCGGCTTTCCGTAGTCGTGGCCGAGAGCATGCGCGCGTGGCCCGAACGCTTTTCGGCCGCCGCCAGCCGCACGGGTTTCGCCGTCGCGGGCTTGATCGACCAGCGCACGCCTTCCGCCGAGTTGGCGGCACTCACCAGCACCGGTTCGATCGCGCCTTCGCGCAGTTTCGCGTACGCGTATCGCGGCGTGGCGTTGGCCATGGGATGCACCACAACCAGCGTAGGCAAGCTTGCCTGCACACGCCGGCGCAACCCTTTCGGCAAGAATTGCCGGACGGTGACTTGTGTGGCATCGACTCCCGCTTCAACGTCCGCTTCAATGTCGATATCCACCGCCGATGCAAGCAGCGCAACGCCCAGGGCGTCGGCGAGCTGGTAGGGCAACATGCCGCTGTCTTCCGTGCCTTCCGCACGCGTGCCGGTCAGCACGAGGTCGCAACCCTTCAAGCGTGCGGCGAGCGCCGGCGCGATTTCATCTCCCGCGGCTACGGCCAGCACTTCCACCTTTGCCGCACCCAACGCGAGATATTCGCGCAATGCGGGATTGGCGGGATCGCCTGCGTGCAATACGTCGAGGGTCGCCTGATGCTGGGCGGCGAGCCGCATCGCCAACGTCAGCGCGGCGGCGTCGTTACGGCTATAGCGCGCGGTGCCGCTCACCGGATGACGGCCGACCGAGACGAGGACGGCAATCCTGCTTAAGCGCTTCGTGGTCGATGCCTGGCTCATGCGAGCGCTCCTTCCAGCTTGGCTGTACTCGAAGCTGCGCCGCCGGACGCGGCCATTGCGCCCGGGTTGGCACGTGCGTTACGCGCCGCGGCCGCGGCTTCGGTCAATGCCGCGATTGTTTCCTGCGCGTCGCCGATGATCGTCAGGTTCGCGCGTTTTGCGATCGGCGCGCTAGCGTCGAGATTCACCGCAATCACGTGCCGGCAATCCTTGATGCCCTGCAAGTGCTGCACCGCGCCGGAGATACCGAACGCGATGTAGAGGCTGGCGTCGACCGTCTTGCCCGTTGCCCCGATCTGTTTGTCGCGGGGAAACTTGCCGTCGTCCACCGCCACCCGGCTCGCGCCAATCGCAGCGCCTACGGTGCTGGCGAGACGCTCGAACGCGGGGACATCCGTCACGCCATTACCCGCTGACACGATGAAATCGGCCTCTTCCAACGCCACTTGCGCGGCATCTATTTCTTCGATGCCCAAGTCTTTGTAGGGACTCGTGTCCGGGTGGCCGTCAGCGAAAAACTGCTCCGCTGCAACCCGCTCGCCTGCGCCGACGAACGGCAACCTTGCATCGACTGCATTCGGGGCCAGCAGGATCACGTCGGGAAGCGAACGCACGGCAAACGCCTTGCGCGCATGGGCATAAACCGCCACGTGCGCGGCGTCTATTTCAATCACCTGCGCGGCCACGGAAGCTCTCGCTTGCGCCGCGTACCGGCGCCCGAGATCACCGTCGCCCGTCGCGTTGTCCGGGAGGAAAACATGCGCGGGAGAATACGCCCCGACACAGGCGGCGAGCGCGTCCAGCGCGGCATTGGGTGCGAACGCACGACGATCGAATGCAGGCATCTCGATCACCTTGTCCGCGCCGAGCGTGGCCGCGTCGTCCTTCAATTCGCCCAGGACAAGCAATACGACTTGCGTTGTCGAGTCTGCAAGCAGCGCGGCTGCCGCAAGCGTCTGGCGCGCGTGGTCATCGAGGGAACCGCGGTCGCTGTGCGCCGCCACGAGCAAGGTACGTTGCGTAGTCGTAGTCGTGCGACGCGGTTTCACCTGTTCACGATGCCCGCCCAGCGCACCAGCGTGAATGTCGCCCGCCACGCCGACAAAACCCAAAGTAATGCGCTTGAGCCCTTCAGCCGTGATGGAAAACGGCCGGCGTGGATCGATTCGTTTGATGGTGTGCATTGCTTACTCCAGCGCCGCTGCAACGAGTTCAGCCACGTCCAGCACTTCCGGCCGAGTACCTACTACGCCTTCCAGCATCGCCGTGCAGTTCGGGCATCCGACCGCGACAATCTCCGCGTTGACCGCGCGGGCGTCGTTGATACGTATGTCAGGAATACGCTGCCTGCCGGGGATGTCGGTGAGCGGCGCGCCGCCGCCACCGCCGCAGCATCGTCCGCGCATGCCGTTGCGTTCCATCTCGACCACCTTGATGCCGATCGATTTAAGCAACTTGCGCGGCGCTTCCGTTTCACCGTTATAGCGGCCTAGATAGCACGGGTCGTGATACGTCACCGTCTTGCCGGCGGCGAGCGCGCTTTCAGCAGCCGGCGTGAGCTTGCCGCTGGCGACGAGCTCAGCAATCAGCGACGTGTGGTGCTGTACCTCATAAAGGCCACCCAGCGCGCGATACTCGTTGCGCAGGCTGTGCATCACGTGCGGATCGGCGGTGACGATCTTCTTGAACGAATACTTCGACAACGTCGCGATGAGTTGCGTCGCCAGTTGCTGGAACGTGGCTTCATCGCCGAGACGACGCGCGGTGTCTCCGGTATCCGTCTCCACGCCGCCAAGCACCGCGTAGTCGACACCGGCCTTGTTCAGCACCTTGACCAGCGCGCGCAGGGAGCGCTGATAGCGCATGTCGAATGCACCTTCGCCTGCAATAAGCAGCACATCGACCGGACGCCCCGGCTGCGCGACTTGCACCTGCAGATCGACGGACCAGTCGTAACGCGCACCGATATCGAAGCCGTTCGCGCTACCCGTCTCGCGCAAGTTCGCGAGCGTTTCAGGACCCTTGCCCGGCACGATGCCTTCAACCAGCGTCTGGTTGCGCCGCATATCCACAATAGCGTCCACATGCTCGATCAGCATAGGGCACTCCTGAACGCAGGCGCGGCAGGTGGTGCAGGACCAGATCGTGTCCGCTTCGATCATCGTGGAAATCAGCGGCTTCGACGGTGCGCCCGAATGCTTGCCAAGCGGGATGCCGGGCGTCGGGCTACCGGCATACGCGGCGTCCGACCCACCGACCATACCCGTCACCAGGTCCTGGATCAGCTTCTTCGGGTTCAGCGGCTGACCCGCTGCGAACGCGGGACATGCCGCCTCGCATTTGCCGCATTGCACGCAGGCATCGAAGCTCAGCAATTGATTCCAGCGGAATTCAACCGGCTTGCCCACGCCGTATTCCTTCGCATCCAGCACGGGCATCTTGAGCGCGGTCGGCGGGACGACATCATGCTCGTGGTTGCGTCCGGTGAAGCGCTCTTGCCGGGGATGAAATGCGAGATGCAGCAACCCCGCGAGCGCGTGTTTCATCGGACCGCCACGGGCTGCGCCGAAGGTCATCGTGAAAGCACCCGCGGCAATCAGCAGCGCGACGATGATCGCCAATGCGCCGGACATTGCCGCAGCGGGTAACACGATGAACAGCACGAGCCCAAGCGCAAACGAACCCAGCAGCAGCGGCAAGCTATCCCACGGCCCGCGCGACAACCGCACCGGCACGGCCTTCGCTCCATGCCGGCGGCGCCATACGAACACCGCACCAACCAGCATCACGAGCGCCGCCAGGAAGATCAGCTTGTCGAGCCACGGCGAATAGATAGCCAGCCCGTAGTTGAGGAACACGAGCGCCATGGCTGCAATCGCACCGCCGGCTGTCGCCACGTGCGTCTTCGCAATATACGGATCGCGTGCGACTACATGGTGCAGATCGACGAAATAGCGCTTCGGGATGGATAGCAAATTGCCCCAGCCGTACGCACCCGCAGCCGTCGCGCGACCCTCGCGCCAATACGCGGCACGTTTGAAAAGTGCGAATGCCAGACCCGCCACCGACAACCACAACAACGCGGTAATGACAAACACCGGGCTCATTTTCAGAAGTCCTTGACGAGGCGCAGCGCGTCATAGATCGCGCCATGAATGTTGTGCATGGAGATGCAGTCGCCAACGCGGAACAGCAGGAAGCGGCCATTGCCGAGTTCTTCGCTCAAGGACGGTTGCGGCTCGGAAGCGAAGAGCTTGTGCACATCGACCTGTCCGCGATTCAACGACTCCGGCTTGAGCTTCCAGTAGAGCTCGTCGTTCGGCGTAATGCCGTTCTCGATCACCACCTGGTCGACCGCGCGCTCCTCCTGCTCCTCCGTGTACTCATTGCGGATAACGGCAATCTTCTTGCCGTCTTCCTCATACACTTTGTCGAGCCAGTAGTTCGGTGTGGAGATCACACCTTGCGCGTACAGACGCCGATAGAAAATCGGGAAGGTTGTGCCGCCGACATCGTCCGAGACCTTCACGTCCGGCGTCACGATCTCGACGTTTCCACCCCGGCTCGCGATGAAGTCGGCTACGCCCGCGCCGGCATGGGTGCTGACGCCGTCATAAACCAGTACGTTCTTGCCCGGCTCGACCTTGCCGGAGAGGATGTCCCACGAGCTCACGGCAAGACCTTCCGAAACGCCCCACGCCGGCACCTGCTGCGTGAACGATGAACCACCCGTAGCCAGCACGATAATGTCCGGCTTCTCGGCCATGATCATCTTTTCGTCGGCTGCCACACCCAGACGACGGTCCACGCCGAGGCGCTTCGTTTCCATGTCGAACCAGCGCACGATGCCCGCCATCTGCTCGCGCTGCGGCGCCTTGGCCGCCAGCATGATCTGGCCGCCCACGTACTCGTTCTTTTCGAACAATACGACGTCATGCCCCCGCGATTTCACCACGCGCGCGGCTTCGAGTCCCGCAGGACCCGCGCCAACGACCACGACCTTGCGCTTCGGGCCACGCGATTTTTCGATCACGTGCGGCATGGTCTCTTCACGTGAGGTTGCCGCGTTCTGCACGCACAGCACATCGAGACCGTTGTACTGCCGGTCAATACAATAATTCGCGCCCACGCACTGCTTGATCTCGTCTTCGCGGCCATCGCGGATCTTGATGACCATGTGCGGATCGGCAATCTGCGCACGCGTCATGCCGACCAGGTCGATCATGCCGGACTCCAGCAGACGCTCGGCTTGGCCTGCATCCCGGATACTTTGCGCATGCATCACCGGCAGCTTCACCACCGACTTGATTCCGGCGGCGAGATGCACGAACGGCTCGGGCGGCAGCGCCATGGGCGGCATGCAGTTCGCGAGCGTGTTGTGCGTGTCCGCGCCGGAACCAATCACGCCGATGTAGTCGATAAGACCCGACTCCGACATCGACTGGGCGATCTCTTTCAACTGCGTGTGATCGAGACCGTCTTCGTGAAATTCGTCGCCGCACATGCGCAGGCCGACGCAGAAGTCCGGACCTACCGCTTCACGCACGGCCTTGAGCACTTCGTTGCCGAAACGAAGGCGGTTTTCGAGCGAACCGCCCCATTCATCGGTACGAAAATTCGTGCGCGGACTCCAGAACTGGTCAATCAGATGCTGATGCGCCGCCGAGATTTCGACGCCATCCAAACCCGCATCTTTCACGCGCTTCGCGGCCACCGCGAAGTCGGAAATGATGCGCTTGATTTCTTCCACTTCAATGATCTTCGCATTGCCGCGATGCACCGGTTCACGCACGCCCGACGGCGACATCAGATGCGGCCAGTGCTCACCGTGATACGCCGTGCGACGGCCCATGTGGGTTGCCTGGATCATGATCTTCGCGCCATGCTTGTGCATGGCTTCGGCCAGGCGCGAGAGCGGATCGATGACCTTGTCGGTGGCGAGATTGACCGACTTCCACCAGCCTTGCGGACTATCAATGGACACCGGACTCGAGCCGCCGCATACGGCAAGGCCCACCCCGCCCTTCGCCTTCTCTTCGTAATAACGGATATACCGATCGCCGGGCAGACCGCCCGGTTCCGCATAGACCTCCGCGTGCGCGGTGCTGACAATGCGATTGCGCAAGGTCAGCTTGTTCAGCGTAAGAGGCTTGAAAAGGTTGGGGTAACGCATCGCGGTCGACCTCGGAATTATCTACGTACTACGCTGCTTTATGACTCGTTCACGCTGCCAGCGGCGTCACTTCGAATATGCAATGCGAATGGCCTTCGGCCGCGCATTGCGTCTCGACCGAAAACGACTTCGGACCTTTCTTCGTGCCTTCCGGTGCGGTGTCGTTGACCCAGTCCATCGCCCCGGCGAACCAGCCTGCGAACATGTAGCAAAGCTTGCCTTCCTTGCCCGGCTGCGCCAGCACGAACGACGAGTTATGCAGATGCACGGTTGCCGTTGAAGCAGCCGGATCGCTTTTCACGATCGAGAACAAACCCCAGCCGCGTTGCGACAAGCGCTTCAGGTAATGTTCGAACACCGCCATGCCGCTGATGCCGTGTTGCTTGGCTTCTTTATCGCACCAGTGATACGCCGACTTGTGGCCCGCCGTATAAAGGCTCTTCGCGTACACGTCGCGACCCAGTGCTTCTTCAACAGCCAGGTGGTTGTTCGTGAAGAAATGACGTGGCACATAAAGCATGGGCAGCGAGTCGGTCGTCCAGACGCCGGTTTCAGGATCGACGTCAATAGGCAGTTGTGGTTGCATCGTGTGGGTTCCTTTTTATTGGGTGAGCCGGGTCAGACGTTCCAGACGCTGTCGAACACGCGTACCCAGTTCTCGCCCATGATCTTCTTGATACGCGACTCGCCCCAGCCGGCGCGTTCCATCGCAGCGGTCAGGTTCGGGAATTCGCCAATCGTTCGGATACCTTCGGGATTCACGACCTTGCCGAAATTCGTCAATTGACGATAACGGCCCTTGTCGTGCGTGATCCAGTCGAAGAATTCCGTGCTGTAGCCCTGCGTGAAGTCCGTGCCAATACCCACGTTGTCTTCGCCGATCAGGTCAACCACGTACTCGATTGCCTCGAGGTAGTCTTCCACCGTCGCATCCGGGCCGCGCTTCAGGAACGGCGCGAACATGGTGACGCCGACAAACCCGCCTGCATCGACAATTTCCTTGAGCTGCTCGTCGGTCTTGTTGCGCGGATGTTCCTTCAGGCCCGAAGGACAGCAATGCGAATAACACACCGGCTTCTTCGAGAAAGCGATGGCTTCGGAAGACGTCTTGCCGCCCACGTGCGACAGGTCGACCATGATGCCCACGCGGTTCATTTCCTGGATCACTTCGCGGCCGAAACCCGAAAGACCGCCATCGCGCTCATAACAGCCGGTACCCACGAGGTTCTGCGTGTTGTAGCAAAGCTGCACCACGTTCACGCCAAGCTGCTTGAACGTTTCGATGTAGCCCAGGTTGTCCTCGAACGCATGGGCGTTCTGGAAACCAAAAATGATGCCGGTCTTGTTCTCTTTCTTCGCGCGGCGAATGTCGTCCGTCGTGCGCACGAGCGTGAGTATGTCGCTGTGCTCGCGCATCATCTGACGCATTTCAGCAATGTTGTCCACGGTCTTCTGGAAGCTCTCCCAGACCGACACCGTGCAGTTCACCGCGGTCACGCCGCCCTTTCTCATGTCCTCGAACACCGACGGCTCGAACTTCGAAATATTCAGGCCGTCGATGATGATGCTGTTGTCGTGCAGTGTGCTCATCTCATGCTCCATGAAGGGAGGGCGTAATCAATAGATAGGGAAGCGCTCGCACAGCGCGAAGATTTCGCGGCGCACGCGATGTTCGGTCTCGGCGTGACCGTCCGGGTGGTCGCGCAGTGCGTCGAACACTTCCACGATCAGGCGGCCGATGTCACGGAACTCTGCCACGCCAAAACCACGCGTGGTGCCAGCCGGCGTGCCGAGGCGCACGCCTGAGGTGACCGTGGGCTTTTCCGGGTCGAACGGGATGCCGTTCTTGTTGCAGGTGATGCCGGCGCGTTCCAGCGCATGCTCGACCTGGTTACCCTTCAGGCCCTTCGGACGCAGGTCGACGAGCAGCAAGTGGTTGTCCGTGCCGCCCGTGACAAGATCCACGCCGCCGGCCTTCAGCACTTCGCCGAGCGCTTTCGCGTTGGCCAGCACGTTGTCGATATAAGTCTTGAAACCGGGCTGCAGCGCCTCGCCGAAGGCCACGGCCTTACCAGCGATCACGTGCATCAGCGGACCGCCCTGAAGGCCCGGGAACACCGCGGAGTTGATCTTCTTGGCAATGTCTTCGTCATTGGTCAGGACAAAACCGCCGCGCGGGCCGCGCAACGTCTTGTGCGTGGTGGACGTGACCACATGTGCGTGCTCGACCGGGTTTTGATGCCGCCCTGCCGCGATCACGCCGGCAATGTGCGCCATGTCGACCATGAGCTTGGAACCCGCTTTGTCCGCGATGGCACGCAGCCGCGCAAAGTCCAGCTCACGCGGATACGCCGAGAAGCCTGCGATCAACAGCGTCGGCTTGTGCTGCATCGCGAGCTCTTCAATCTGCTCGTAATCGATCAGCATGGTCTCGCGATTCACGCCGTACTGGATCGCGTTGAACCACTTGCCGGACAGCGCCGGCTTCGCGCCGTGCGTCAGGTGACCGCCTGCGTCGAGCGACATGCCGAGCACGGTGTCACCGGGTTTGGTCAATGCAAGCATGACGGCGCCGTTCGCCTGCGCACCCGAGTGCGGTTGCACGTTGGCGAACTGCGCATTGAAGATCTGCTTTACACGATCGATCGCGAGGGTTTCAATTTCATCGACGAATTCGCAGCCGCCGTAATACCGCTTGCCCGGATAACCTTCCGCATATTTATTCGTCAGCACCGAGCCCTGCGCTTCAAGAACGGCGCGCGAGACAATGTTTTCCGACGCGATCAGTTCGACCTGCGACTGCTGGCGTTCCAGCTCTTTCAGGATGGCGCTGCGTACTGGCGCGTCGCGCGTGGCAAGAGGTTCTTCGAAGAACGGGGCGGCGGGGCGAGTCGGGGAATTTGACATTGAGGCATCCGTGGGTTCGGGGACAAGTCGGTTCTTGAAAGGCGGTTTGCTTCTGAGGCCAACCTGCAAAGGCACTGGAAACCATGCTCACAACCGCTTTCCGATGCGTCTATTCTTGACTTTCACCCACCACGCCAATTTATGAATTTAGACGTGTTCTTGGCCTTTTCCGACATTCGCGTCCGTTTTACACAAGTCGCCGGACGCTCGCCCCGAACGCCCATCCAATGCTGCACTGCGGCGGACATTTCTCGCTTCCGCGCGGTGCGAATGGCGGAGATGATCCCCTTCCCGGTGCGCTTACGTCTCCGTAAACTTCGGCGCCAATAGGGTTTAGCCTGATGGCATGCATGTTGCAAACATCTACAAAATGTTCAAAGTCGTGTCCCCACGACACAGCCACACCCTAGATTCGAAGGAATCATTCCTCAATGTCCCCCGACCGAACCGCGTCGCTCGCGCATTTCGCGTTCATGCCGCTGCCTAACTTCACGATGATCGCGTTCACCAACGCTATCGAAGTGCTGCGCATGGCGAATTACCTGACCGGGCAAAAGCTGTACACGTGGTCGATCGTAAGCCCGGAAGGCGGTCCCGTGGCGGCAAGCAATGGCCTGTCCGTGGATACCGGGCCGGTAGAGTGCGTCGGGCAGCCGGACATTGTGTTCGTGGTCGGCGGCATTGACGTCCAGCGCGAAACCACGCCCGCGCATCTGTCCGCGTTGCGCCGCTTTGCCCGGCTCGGCAGCGTGCTCGGCAGCCTCTGCACCGGCACCTATGCCCTCGCCCGCGCTGGATTGCTCGCCGGATACGCGTGCGCGATCCATTGGGAAAACATGTCGGCGCTGAAAGAGGAATTCCCGGAAACACGCTTTCTCAAAGAGCTGTTCGTGATCGACCGGGACCGCGTGACGTGCACGGGCGGCGTCGCGCCGCTGGACATGATGTTGAACCTCATTGCTACGCGCGTGGGTTCGGCGAAGGTCACGCAGATTGCGGAACAGTTCATCGTGGAGCACGTTCGCGATACCAGCGCGCAGCAACGCATGCCGCTGGTCGCGCGGCTGGGCTCGGCGAACAAGTCGCTGTTCGAAGTGATTTCGCTGATGGAGAACAACATAGAAGAGCCGTTGTCGCGCGAAGAACTCGCGCGGCTGGCGGGGATGTCGCAGCGGCAATTGCAGCGGCTGTTCCGCGAACATCTCGGCATGACGCCTACGCATTACTACCTGACGCTGCGGCTGCGGCGCGCGCGTGAATTGCTGCTGCAAACCGATATGTCGATCATGCATATCACCATGGCCTGCGGCTTTCAGTCGGCTTGCCACTTCAGCAAGAGCTACCGCGATGCATTCGGCACCGCGCCCACGCGGGAACGCCGGCGCCAGTTGCCACCGCTTGCCGTTGTCGCGGCTCCTTCTATGGCAATTGCTCAAAACGCCGCTTGAGATTCAAATCAAGCTGCAAGCGGCGCGTTGAGCGTTAGCCCCGTTGAGCGTTAGTAGCCCCTTAAGCTGCCTTCAACATCCCGTGCGGGTCGATCACGAACTTGCGCGGCGCACCGCCGTCGAATTGCCGGTATCCGTCCGGCGCCTGATCGAGCGTCACCACCGAGACGTTCACGATATCCGCAATCGGCAAACGATCCCACAAGATGGCCTGCATCAGGTTCTGGTTGTACTTCATGACCGGCGTCTGCCCGGTGAAGAACGAGTGCGACTTCGCCCAGCCCAGACCGAAGCGAATGCTCAGCGCGCCCTTCTTCGCGGCTGCATCGGCCGCGCCCGGATCGTCCGTGACGTACAGCCCCGGAATCCCGATCGCGCCCGCTACCCGCGTGATTTCCATCAGCGAATTCAGCACCGTGGCAGGCGCTTCCTGATGGCTTCCACTGCTGCCGTGACCATGCGCTTCGAAGCCGACGCAGTCCACCGCGCAATCCACTTCCGGCGTGCCCAGAATGGCCGCGATCTGATCGGCGAGCGTTGCATCCTTCGATAGATCCACCGTCTCGAAGCCCACCTTGCGCGCGTGCGCGAGGCGCTCTTCGTTCATGTCGCCGACAATCGTGCAGGCCGCGCCCAGCAAACGTGCCGACGCCGCCGCGGCCATGCCGACGGGCCCTGCCCCTGCGATATACACCGTCGAGCCTGGCTTCACGCCCGCCATTACGGCGCCGTGATAGCCCGTGGGCAGGATGTCGGAAAGGCACGTGAGATCGCGGATCTTCGACATCGCCTGATCACGATCGGGAAACTTCAGGAGATTGAAGTCGGCGTACGGGACCAGCACGTATTCGGCCTGACCGCCGATCCAGCCGCCCATGTCCACATAACCGTAGGCGCCGCCCGCGCGCGACGGATTGACGTTCAGGCACACACCCGTGTTCTGCGCCTTGCAGGTCGGGCAGCGGCCGCAGGCCACGTTGAACGGCACGGAAACCAGATCGCCAATCCTGAGTGTCTCCACGTCGCGCCCAATCTCGATCACCTCGCCGGTGATTTCGTGCCCGAGCACGAGGCCGACCTGGGCGGTCGTGCGCCCCCGCACCATATGCTGGTCCGACCCGCAAATATTCGTGGTGACCACCTTGAGAATCACGCCATGGCCGATCTGCCGGCCGCTCGGATCGACCATCTTCGGATAGTCGATGGATTGCACTTCAACCTTGCCCTGCCCCAGATACACGACGCCGCGATTACTGCTCATTGCCTGTCTCCTTGTCTCGTGGACGATCCGCATGGCAAAACACAGCCATGCACCGCCTAACGAGCGTAGTCCTGTGCCGCACCGCTGACGTGCATTGAACGCGACATGGGTTTGGCAGAAACCGACATGGCGGTTTTATATTGATTGACCAATCAATATAAAATACCTAGGATTCAATCCTGGTTTTCTTGAAGCTATCTGGACTGGACCCATGCCGAAGCTTGGAATGCGCGAAATACGCCGCGCGCAGTTGATCGACGCCACGCTGCTGACCATCGACCATGCCGGTCTTGCCGGCACCACGCTGGCGTCGGTCGCGCAGCGTGCGAGCATTTCCACGGGTATCGTCAGTCATTATTTCGGCGACAAAGACAGCCTGCTCGAAGCCACCATGCGCCATGTGCTTCGAGACCTGTGGAACGCGACATCGCGCAGGCGCCGGGTCGCCAAAGATGAACCGCGCGCGCGTTTGCGCGCCGTGGTGGCGGCGAACTTCGACGTCGCGCAGGTCAGCAATCCGGTCATGAAGACCTGGCTCGCGTTCTGGTCGGAAAGCATGCACAAACCGCAATTGCGGCGGCTGCAAAACGTCAACACCCGCCGCCTGTATTCCAACCTGTGCGCCGATTTCTCCAAGATCCTGCCGCGTGCCGCCGCGCGTCGCGCGGCAAGCGGACTGGCTGCTTTAATCGACGGCTTGTGGCTGCGCGGCGCGCTCTCCGGCGAGCCGTTCGACACCAAGGCGGCCATGCGTCTCGCCAACGACTACATCGACCTCGTGCTCGACACACGCGGCCGGACCCTCACCTAAAGGACTACGTGATGCCCGTATTCGAATTGCAGCGTTTGTACATTGGCGGCGCTTACGTTGACGCCACCAGCGGCGAAACTTTCGACACGCTCGATCCCGCCACGGGCGAAACGCTCGCCAGCGTTCAACAGGCAAGCGCCGCGGATATCGACCGCGCGGTGCGCTCGGCGCGCGAAGGCCAGCGCGAATGGGCCGCCATGACCGCGATGCAACGCTCGCGTATCCTGCGTCGCGCGGTGGATCTCCTGCGCGAGCGCAACGACGAACTCGCCGCGCTCGAAACCCGCGATACCGGCAAGCCGATCTCCGAAACCCGCGCCGTTGATATTGTCACTGGTGCCGATGTGATCGAGTACTACGCGGGGCTTGCAACGGCCATAGAAGGCCAGCAGATCCCGTTGCGACCCAGCTCGTTCGTCTATACGCGGCGCGAGCCGCTTGGCGTGTGCGCGGGCATTGGCGCGTGGAACTATCCGATCCAGATTGCGTGCTGGAAGTCGGCGCCCGCGCTCGCCGCCGGCAACGCGATGATCTTCAAGCCCAGCGAAATCACACCACTGAGCACGTTGAAGCTCGCTGAAATCTATACCGAAGCCGGCGTTCCCCCAGGCGTGTTCAACGTCGTGCAGGGCGATGGCCGCGTGGGTGCGTTGCTTGCCTCGCATCCGGACATTGCGAAGGTATCGTTCACGGGCGGCGTCGAGACCGGCAAGAAAGTGATGTCGATGGCCGGTGGTTCGTCGCTGAAAGAAGTGACCATGGAATTGGGCGGCAAATCACCGCTCGTCATTTTCGACGACGCCAATCTCGAACGCGCCGCCGACATTGCGATGAGCGCCAACTTCTTCAGCTCCGGACAGGTCTGCACGAACGGCACGCGCGTGTTTGTCCAGCGAACGGTGTATGAGCGCTTCGAAAAACTCGTGCTGGAGCGTGTGAAGCGCATTCGCGTGGGTTCGCCAGCGGACGTAAACACCAACTTCGGTCCGCTCGTCAGCGCGGCGCAACTGCATAAGGTCCTGGGTTTTATCGAAAGCGGCAAGCAGGAGGGCGCCCGACTGATCGCGGGTGGATCACGGATCGTGCATGACGGGTTCGCTCAAGGGCAATACGTCGAGCCGACCATCTTCACCGATTGTCGCGACGACATGCGCATTGTGCGTGAAGAGATTTTCGGACCCGTCATGAGCATCCTGGCCTATGATGAGGAAACCGAAGTGATCGAGCGTGCGAACGCCACCGAATTCGGCCTCGCCGCGGGCGTGGTCACGGAGAATTTGTCCCGTGCGCACCGCGTCATTCATGCACTGCAAGCCGGCATCTGCTGGATCAATACGTGGGGCGAATCGCCCGCCGAAATGCCCGTGGGCGGATACAAGCAGTCGGGAGTCGGCCGCGAGAACGGCATCACCACGCTTGAGCACTACACAAGTATTAAATCTGTACAGGTCGAGCTGGGCCCCTACCAACCCGTATTCTAAGGAGCGACGCGATGAGCGCGAACGAGTTCGACTACATCGTCGTGGGCGCGGGTTCGGCGGGCAACGTGCTCGCTTCGCGCCTCACCGAAGACTCCGACGTAACCGTGCTGCTGCTTGAGGCAGGCGGTCCGGACTATCGCTTCGACTTCCGCACCCAGATGCCGGCCGCGCTGGCGTTTCCGCTG
Organism: Caballeronia udeis; assembly: GCF_001544555.2. Taxonomy (GTDB): domain Bacteria; phylum Pseudomonadota; class Gammaproteobacteria; order Burkholderiales; family Burkholderiaceae; genus Caballeronia; species Caballeronia udeis. The sequence goes on from NZ_FCOK02000014.1 coordinate 25,003, forward strand.
CAGGGAAGGCGCTATAACTGGGCTTACGAAACCGATCCCGAGCCGTACATGGACCACCGCCGCATGGAATGCGGACGCGGCAAGGGACTGGGCGGGTCGTCGCTGATCAACGGCATGTGCTACATCCGCGGCAACGCGCTCGACTACGACGGCTGGGCTGAACGAAAAGGCCTTGAAAACTGGACCTATTCCGATTGCCTGCCGTATTTTCGCAAAGCCGAAACTCGCGATGCCGGACCGAATCCGTATCACGGCGGTGACGGCCCGGTGCATGTGACGACCTCCAAGCCCGGCAACAACCCCTTGTTTGCCGCGATGGTCGAAGCGGGTGTGCAGGCGGGTTATCCCCGTACGGACGACCTCAACGGCTACAGCCAGGAAGGTTTCGGCCCAATGGACCGGACCGTGACGCCGCAGGGCCGCCGCTCGAGCACCGCACGCGGGTATCTCGACCGGGCGAAGGGCAGGCCGAATCTCACAATCGTTACGCATGCCGTCACCGACCGCGTTTTGTTCTCCGGCAAAAGAGCCATCGGCGTGGCGTATCTGCACGGTGGCGAACGCGTCACCGCGCATGTGCGTCGAGAGGTGCTGGTGTGCAGCGGCGCGATTGCATCGCCACAATTACTGCAACGCTCGGGTGTCGGCCGGTCGACGTGGCTGCGCGAACTCGATGTCCCCTTAGTGCTGGACCTGCCCGGCGTGGGTGAGAATCTCCAGGATCATCTGGAGATGTATATGCAATACGAATGCCTTGAACCGGTGTCGCTTTATCCAGCGCTGCAATGGTGGAACCAACCGCAGATCGGGCTTGAATGGATGTTGAACGGTACGGGCATTGGCGCGAGCAATCAGTTCGAGGCCGGGGGTTTTATCCGTACACGCGACGACGATCCCTGGCCCAACATCCAATACCACTTCCTGCCCGTCGCGATCAATTACAACGGCTCGAACCCGATCAAGATGCACGGCTTCCAGGCGCACGTGGGGTCCATGCGGTCTCCAAGCCGCGGGCGCATCAAGCTCAAGTCGCGCGATCCGAATGCGCACCCGAGCATCCTGTTCAACTACATGTCGGACCCGCTCGATTGGCGCGAATTCCGCGATGCCATCCGTATTACACGCGAGATCATGCACCAGCCGGCGCTCAAGAAGTATCGCGGACGCGAACTGCATCCGGGCGCTGACCTCACCACAGACGATCAACTCGATACGTTCGTCCGGCAACGTGCGGAGACCGCTTACCATCCATCGTGCTCGTGCAAGATGGGCTACGACGAGATGGCCGTAGTCGATACCGAAGGCCGCGTGCACGGACTCGAATCGCTGCGCGTGGTGGATGCGTCGATCATGCCGCTGATTGTGACCGGCAACCTCAATGCGCCGACCATCATGCTGGCCGAAAAGATCGCGGACAAGATCCGGGGCCGTGAGCCGCTGGCTCGTGTTGATACGCCGTATTTCGTCGCGCATGGGGCGAAGGCGCGTCATGCGGAGGCAATTGCCACTGTCTGAGCCGCAAGGCTGATTGCAATTCAATTCGTATCCTGGGGCATCCCGGCTTAGCGGCCGCGATGCCTTTTTTGTTTATTTCGCCAGTTGGTGGTTCGCCGAGATTTATATCGCTATTCGTGTTGCTAGAAATTATTAGGATCAGGGCTATTTAAATTATATAAATCCAGGCCTGGTTTTCCTGTTCGCGCTTCATCAACGCAATGTTTAAGAGTGCGCCCTTTCCATTTAAGACTCATCTGATCAGCACACAGCCGCTGCGCAGTGACAATACGATCACTCAATAGCACGGCGCACTTCCTTCGGCAGCAAGGCCTACCAAGGCCCGATTAATTCGTTGCATCCCGCTCCCGCAGCTTTTCACCGTCAGTACTGACAACACTCGCATTGCGCTTTTCATCTCGCGCGACATGACCCGAATTCCGGTTCAGATCATTTCGCCATTGATAAGCGCGTTACGAAAGCAAGCATTAACCCGTTAATTGTTTCAGCCATTCCACTTGAAGTGATCACAATGACTTTCAAAAATACAGGACGAAAAAGCGGGCGCGAAAGGCATGGCGCGAGCCTCGCTCTGGTGGCGAGGTCGATTGCGTTCTCCTCCGAAATCAGCACTCGCCATCGCCTCGGCTGGAGGCAATCATGCTGACACTCAACGGACTGCTCGCCCGTCTATTGGATGTCGCACTGATCCTCGGCGGTGCGACGCTCGGCTGGACTATCCGCGCCGGCGACCTCATGCCGTCGGCATCGGCAACGGCAGTCGCGGCGTCAACCGTCGCGTTCTCGGCGGCGATCTCACTCGCGTTGTTTCCCGCTGCGGGCGCATACGAGACCCGACCCGCGAGATCGCTGGCCACCCTCGCCGGACAGATCCTGTTCGCGTGGCTCGCCACCCAGATCCTCACCTTGCTCGTGATGTTCTCGATCCATCGTGTCGATCTCGTGTCGCGTCTCTGGTTCGGATACTGGAGCGTTGCCACCGCGGTTGCGTTGATGACGTCACGGCTGGTTGCGCACATCGTGCTTCGCCGAACCCGCTACGCCCGCTCGAACCTGAGACGCGTTGCAATCGTCGGTGCCGGTGAGCAATGTGCCAGCCTGTTGCGCGGGATAGAAGCAGCGCCTGAGTCGGGTTTCCGTGCGGTCATGATGCTCGACCCCCACGCAACTGGCGATGTGCCGGACGCGGCCGTGTCGCGCTATGCATCAACGCAGGCGTTCGTGCAGCGCGTGCGTTCTGAAAACGTTCGCGAACTCTGGCTCGCGCTGCCTTTGTCGGAACAGCCGCGGATGGCGGCGCTAGTAGATGAGTTCAGGAACGACCTGATCAACATCCGCTTCTTCCCCGATGTGCGCAGCCTCGCGCTGTTCGACGGCGGCGTCATCGACCTGCTCGGCGTACCTGCGATCAACCTGGTTGCATCGCCGCTGTCGCCCCTGGCGCTGGCGAGGAAGGACATCTTCGATCGCGCATTCGCCGCACTCGCCCTCCTCACGCTGGCCCCGCTGATGCTCGTGATTGCCGCCGCGGTAAAGCTCTCCTCACGTGGACCGGTGCTGTTCACCCAGCTTCGCAAAGGCGCGGATGGCCAAGTCTTCCGGATCTTCAAATTCCGTTCCATGACCGTGCACGCATCGGAGCTCGGAGTGCTCAGGCAAGCAACCCGTAACGATCCCCGCGTGACCCGGGTCGGGGCCTTTCTGCGTCGAACCAGTCTGGACGAATTGCCGCAATTCCTCAACGTGCTGACCGGCGATATGTCCGTTGTCGGTCCGAGACCTCACGCGATCGAACATGACGCGCTGTATCAAACGGTGGTTGATGACTACATCCATCGCTACCGCATCAAGCCCGGCATTACCGGCTGGGCACAAGTCAACGGTTTTCGCGGTGAAACGGATTGCATCGAAAAAATGCAGGGCCGGGTGGACCTCGATCTGTACTACCTGCGCAACTGGTCGTTTGCGCTCGACATGCGAATCGTCGCCGCGACCGTCATGAAGGGGCTGAAGCATAGCAATGCTTACTGACGCCGCCCAAGGAAGTTGTATTCAAGCGCTGGCGCCTCTCATGAACGGAAACGCAAGCCATACCCCAATCAATCAAGGAAGGCCCTGATGAACTCATCGATTACCAAACCCCGTACCAGCTTGCGCCGTCTGATCGCCTTGGGCGCTGCCAGCACGGTATTGTCCGGCTGCGCACTCGCGCCCGGCCTGAACATGAGCTGGAGCGACCCTGGACCGGTCGTGAAGACGGGTGACACGGCGCAGCAGAACGAGCCGCCGGTTGCCATCAATGAAATCGACGTGGCGCTGCTCAGGCAAATGCGCGAAGCCGAGCGTCTCACATTGCCTTCCGCCGCGTCGCTGATCACCGCCCCGGCGCCGTACGTGCTCGGCCCGGGCGACGTTCTGAACATCACCGTTTGGGATCATCCCGAGCTTGCCGCCGCGCAAGTCGGAACATCGCAGACGGCAACCCGTACGGCCGATCCGGTTGCGGGTTTTGTGATCGACCAGCAAGGCGACCTGATGTTCCCGTATGCCGGGCGCGTCCATGTAGCCGGATTGCGCGCGGAAGATGCTCAAGCTGTGTTGGCCAAGGCGCTCACCAAGTCGTTCGTCGAACCGCAAGTGACTCTGCGTGTGGCGTCTTATCGCGCGGCCCAGGTTTATGTCGACGGTGAGATTCATACGCCGGGACCCCAGTCGATCAACGACATTCCAATGGGCCTTTACGAAGCCATCAGCCGGGCAGGCGGCTTCAGCCCCGCTGCAGATCAAAGCAGGATGGTGCTGGTGCGCGAAGGCGTTTCGCATTCCATCAACCTGTCCCAGTTGCTTGAGCGTGGGCAAAACCCGTCGGACATCGTGCTCAGGAGCGGTGACGTATTGCGCGTTCCGGCGCGCGACGAAAGCGGCGTCTTCGTCATGGGCGAAGTGAACAAGCCATCGACTGCCGTGCCCATGCGTAACGGCAAGCTGACGCTCGCCGACGCGCTTGCGCAAGCCGGCAGCGTGACCGCGAATTCATCGGACCCGGGTCAGTTGTATGTGATCCGTGGCTCGATCAGCGCAGAGCCGCAGGTTTTCCATCTCGACGCGAAATCACCTGTTTCGATGGTCCTCGCCAATCAGTTCGACCTGCAGCCACGCGACGTGGTCTACGTCGACAGCGGCAACCTGGTGCGCTTCAGCCGCATTCTCAGCCTCCTGATGCCGGCGGTGAATGCCGGCCTCACGGCAGCCGTGGTAGCGAAATGATGGCCGCAGTAAATCTCATCCAAGGGTCGGTCACATGAAAACCCTTCTCGTGTTGTGCATCGGCAATATTTGCAGAAGCCCGATGGCCGAGGCGCTGCTGTCGCGAGCGTTACCCGCCATGACGGTTCGCTCCGCCGGTCTCGACGCCGTGATTGGCTCGCCCGCCGACCCGACCTCGATCGCCTTGATGGCCGAAGCCGGTCTGGACATCAGCAGGCATCGTGGACAACAGGTCAACTCCGCGCTGGTGACGGATGCGGACCTGATCCTCGTGATGGACCGGCGGCAGAAGCAAGAGATGCATCGACGTTATCCGACGTCGGCGGGAAAGGTGTTCTGTCTCGGAGAGCACGAAGGGACCGACATCCCCGACCCCTACACCCAGGCTCGCGCTTCCTTTGAACACGCGCTCCATCTGATCGAGCTGGGCGTGAACAACTGGGTGCCCCCGATTCGGGCGCTACAAGAACCAAATAAAGAGTAATCCTGATGAAAACCGAAATTACAAAAACAACGGCTGCAGTGTCGCCGGTCGAAGAGCTCGACCTTGTTCGCTATCTCGATGTCCTGCTTGCCAACCGCCGTGTGATCGGCGTGGTCACCGCCGTTACGCTCGCGATTGGCGCGACTTACGCGATCATCACGCCGCCGGTGTACGAAGCCGACATGCTGATCCAGGTCGAAGACAACGGCATGACCGCGAGCAGCCTGCTGGGTGACGCATCGTCACTCTTCGACGTCAAGACACAGGCCGCAGCCGAACTTGAAATATTGCGCTCGCGCATGGTGGTTGGAAAAGCAGTGGATACGCTGCAACTTTACATCGATGCAAAGCCGAAATATCTTCCGGTCATCGGCTCGTGGATCGCCAGCCGCAACAAGCACCTCTCCAACCCGGGCCTCTTCGGCAAGGGTGGTTACGTGTGGGGTTCGGAGTCGCTGCAACTCGCGACCTTCGACGTCCCCAAGTCAATCGAAGGCGAAAAAATCACACTGACCGTGCTGAGCGGCGGCGCTTTCCAACTCGATAACCCCGATCTCTCGCAGCCCATCCAGGGTCACGTTGGAACACCTCTGCAGGTCACCCAGGACGTCGGCACGTTCCGCCTGCTGGTCACCGAACTGCACGGCAAACCCGGCGCTCAGTTCATCCTCGTGCGCAACTCGCAGCCCAAGACGGTGTCGAGCCTGCAGCAGGACCTGAACATCACGCCGAAAGGAAAGCAAAGCGGCATTATCGGCGCAACACTCCGTGGTACCGACGCGTCGCTCGCGGCCTCGATCCTGAACCAGATCGGCCAGGAATACGTGACGCAGAACGTCGAACGCAAGACAGCGGAAGCGCAAAGCTCGCTCTCTTACCTCGAAGGCCAGATGCCGCGCCTCAAGGCGAAGCTGAGCGCCTCGGAAGAGCGCTACAACGCGCTCCGTAACAAGAGCGGCACGTTCAACCTGAGCCAGGAAGGCACGACATATCTGCAGGAAAGCGTCGCGTCAGAGACCACTCTGCTCGAGTTGAAACAAAAGCAAGCGGAGTTGATGACCCGCTTTGCTCCCGGTCATCCGGCGTTGCGGGCGCTCGACAAGCAGATCTCTGCCGTGAGTGCGAAAAGCAGCAGCGTTGCAACACGCATGAAGGCATTGCCGGACATTGAACAGAATTCCTTGCGGCTCATGCGCGATCTTCAAGTCGATAGCGACACCTACGTCAACGTGGTGAACAACGTCGAGCGCCTCAAGCTGGTGAAAGCCGGCAAGGTCGGAACCGTCCGTCAGATCGACTTCGCCACCATCCCCGAAGAACCGGTCAAACCGCGTAAAGCGATGGTGCTGGCTCTGGCCGCGATGATCGGACTGATGCTCGGTGTTATTGCCGCGTTTGTTCGCGACAGTCTCTTTGGCGGCCTGACCAATGCGCACGAAATCGAGCAGCACACCGGCATGAAGGTGTATGGCACGGTGCCGTTCTCGCCGGCGCAACTCACGCACGCCAAGGCCATTCATGCGCGTCTGCCGGGTTTGCATCTGCTGGCGGCGTCGGGACCCAATGACGCTCCGATCGAAAGCCTCCGCAGTTTCCGGACCGCATTGCAGTTCGGGATGCTTGGCGCCACGAATAACCGCGTGGTGATCACCGGCCCGACCGCGTCAATCGGCAAGTCGTTTGTGTCTGCCAATCTCGCAGCCGTGCTCGCGGCCGCCGGAAAGCGTGTCTTGCTGGTCGACGCAGACTTGCGCAAGGGCTACCTGAACCAATACTTCGGCAAACAACGCACGTCGGGCCTGTCCGATCTCCTGATAGAAACCGCGACCATAGACGACGTGGTTCATCGCGATGTGACCACCGGACTCGACTTCATCAGCACGGGCGCCTTGCCGCCCAACCCCGCCGCTCTGGTGCAGAGTGAGCGCATGACGCATTTGCTGGAACAGCTGAGCGAACGCTATGACCTGGTGATCGTAGATACACCGCCCGTCCTCGCCGTGTCGGACACCGCCAACATAGCCTCGCATTGCGCAACGGTGTTCCTGGTCGGACGCTTCAAGCACACGACTATTGGTGAGCTGCTTGAAACAACGAAGCAACTCGAGCAGGCGAACGTAGCGGTGAAGGGCGTGATCTTCAATGGCCTCGATGCCAAGGGTTTGCGTTACGGCTCCAAGTACGGTCAGTACCGCTATGTAGCGTACGAGTACGACAAGCCGGGCAAGGGAAAGAGGTCGGGAAAATGACCGCCAACCTGCTGCAACGCCGCGAACAGGCCTCAGTTCCGATGCTTCTGCTCGCAGCCGCCGCTATCCTGATCGCGATCGTCGCCTTGTTTCTTGGCAAGATCACCGGCGTGACCGCGATGCTTGCGGCCATCCTTGCGGTGAGCATTCTCGCCATCCGTGCGCGCAATGAATTGCTTCGCCTGTTCAAGCTCTTCCTGCTCGCCACGTTCTGCGTACTACCGGCCTGGCAGCTTGCCGCCGGCGACGAGATCTATCTCAACCTGCTGCCGCAGGACAGCGCAGCGGTCATGCTGTGGTTCCTGCTGAGTATCGCCGGGGTCTGGTTTCTCAAGCTGGCGCTGGACGTCGCACAGCGCCGTCTGGTGACGCACGAGCCCGCAAGCTATGGGCGTACGGGCGTCACGGGATGGGTGTATTTTTTCGCGCTCGCTTCTGTGGCCGCCATCGTATTCATTTATGTGAAGCTGGGTGGCTACGCGAACATTGTCGAGCTCTACGACGAAAGACTGCAGAGTTCGGTCACCGGCTACGATCCGCTGGGCGGTCTCGGCATTGTCCAGGCGCTCGCCAACACGGCTCCCCTGTGGATTTTCGTTTGCCTGACGCTGCGCCCGCGCTGCAGCAAGCTCATGACGGTCTTCGCCTTCACCCAGTTGGGCGTGCTCGGATGGCTGGCGTCGGGCGTGTTTGGAAATCGCCAGGGCATCATCTTCGTCTACCTCTTTGCCGCGTTGCTTTACCACTTCCTGATTGCACCCGTCAGCCGGCGTGCGGCGAAAACCTCGGCTGTGCTGCTGGCGGTAATCGCGTTGGTCCTGATGCCGCTGAAGTTTGGCGTCGACTATTCGGACCTGGGGAAAATCGGCGAACGATTCGCGGATCAACGCGCGCTCGAGCTCAGCATGGGACCGGTCAGCTTCTTCCTGTTTCGCGATCTCTCACGCTTTGACGTGCAGGCACAGACGATCGAAACGGTGATGAAGACCTCCTACGACCTGCCGCTGGGACGAAGCTTTGCCGGTGCCGCGGCATCGATCGTGCCCAAGGTGCTTTGGGATGACCGTCCCGCTACTTTCGCTCAGGAAAAGAGCGACATTGTGAGCTACGTGCAGTCGTCCGGAGGGGACGAAACCACGCTTTTGTTTGGCATGCCCGGCGAATTTCTCGCCAACTTCGGCTTGATCGGCTACGTGCTCGCATTCGGAATCCCGGCGGTGCTGCTGGTAGCGGTCAATGCATTAAGCAACTCGCGCAACCGTAAATGGCTGCCGCTGAGAATCGTCCTGATGCCATTGCCATTTTTATTCTTTCTATTTGATTCCAACGTCATTGCTTATTACGTCGTGCGCTGGATCGTCTTGTTCGCTTTGCCGATGGCCTTCGTGTTGAGGTTCTCCAAGCCGGGCAACGACACCGTTGCCTCGGGAGGGCGCACATCATGAAAATCGTTCACGTGGTTGAAACATGGACCGGCGGCATTGCAACTTACGTTCAATCGCTGGCAATCAGGCAACGTGATCTTGGCCACCACGTAACGCTCCTTTGCGACGTCAGCAAGGTGGATGGGGGCGTGCATATAGAGGGCGTGGACGTGGTCCATTACCGGTCAAGCCGCAACCCCGTCCGATTCTGGTCGATCTCGCGAAGCCTGCAACGCAGCGTCGCATCGTTGTATGCGGATGTTGTCCACTGCCACAGTTCGTTTCCGGGCATGTATGTGCGGATGCGAAACCATGCGGGTGTCAGGATCATCTATACGCCGCATGCCTGGTCATTCCTCAAGACGGACGTGACGACACCCGCCAAGTGGGGGTATGGTCTCGTCGAACGCGTGCTCGCGCGACGCTGCGACCAGATTCTCTGTATGTCGTTCGATGAACTTCGCGCCGCGCGCAGATACCGGATTCCGGCTGAGAAGATCGAGTTCATCTATACAGGCATTGCGCCTGATGATTGTGTCCACGTTGCGAAACAAAGAGACGAAACCCATCCAATCAATGTTGGATATTTCGGACGCCTTGATTATCAAAAAGGGTTTGACGTGATTCTTGAAGCATTGCCGCTACTCAATGCAGATCTTGAACTTCATGCGTTCGGCGCGGCGGTTCGCGGCGGGGTCAACACAGGTTCAGGAACCATTGATGACACCCGCATTACCTATCACGGCTGGCTGAACACTGCCGGAATCGGACACGCGATGCGGGAGATGGATGTGATCGTGGTGCCCTCGCGCTGGGAGGGGCTTGCGCTTGTCCCTATTGAAGCCATGCGCGCCGGCAAGGTCATTGTTGTATCTGGAGAAAGCTCGTTGCCCGAGCAGGTGATCCATGGTTACAACGGCGTCATCCTGCGCGAACTGACTGGCCAGTGTCTCGCCGACAACCTCAACCGGCTCACGCTGGACGAATGCCTGCGCATGGGCGCCAATGCGCGTCACGTCTTCGAAAGCACGTTCCAGATCGACCGTTTTCTCAACACCATGATGAGTTGCTATGAACGCCCCTGAATACTTTCTGCTGCACGCGTATAGCTCGCACAACAGCGGCGACGGACTGCTGGTCAAACTGAGCCTGAAGGCAATCCGTGCTGCGGGCGTGACCCGGACGATCACAGTAGTGTGTCTCGACAAGGCCTCGTTTGCCGGCTATCTGGACGACCCGAATATCAAGCTGATCTCGCTCGGCGAATTCCTGAGGAGCCGGATTTGTCAGGTGTTCTCGCGTCGCAGGACGATCTACTTCGGCGTGGGTGGTGGTTACCTGCGCGCATCGAGCAAGTCGGAAGGCTGGAAGTCATTGATCGCTCATGGCAGCCAGATCTTCATGTCGAGCCTCGGTGGTCATAGCCGTCGAATCTATTTCCCCCAGAGCGTGGGACCGTTCGATACACGCCCCGGGAAGATGCTGGCTTCTCTCGTGCGCCGCCATGTTGAACGTATTTTCCTGCGCGACGACAAGAGCGTACTCGAACTGGCGCATCCGGGTGCGACGCGCACCGGCGACCTTGTGGTGCTGGAGATTGCCAGGGACGTGATGGCGGGTACGGTACGCCGCCCTGTTGCGGTCGATCCGTAGGTCTACCTGGTGTTTCGCGACCTGCAGGGAAAGCCGTATCGCAATGCGTATCTGCAGCGCATTCGCGCACTCATGGCGCTTCTTCCCGATGCCAAGCTGGCGGTTCAGGCGCGCGGCCGCGGCAACAGCGACGACGTGTTCTATCGCGAGCATCTGGGTGTGGACAACGCGGTGCTGCTCAAGGACGTGCTCGCCGAGGGCAACGCGATAGTTGTTTCTGTGCGGCTGCACGGCAGTCTGGAGAGCATTCTGGCGGGCGTGCCAAGCGTCCATCTGGCGTACGAGCGCAAGGGCCGCGCTGCATTCGCCGATCTTGGTCTCGATGACTTCGCGTTTCACGCAAGCGACTTCGACCCGCAAGCAGTCGCCGATGCAGTGCGATCGATTGCGCTCGATGAGGAGCAGTACTGGACGCGCGTCGAGAGCCGCACGCAACGCGGTCATCAACTTTTTGTGGAGGCTATCAAGCATGAACTGCGAGAGTTCGATCACGCTGATCATGGACGGTAACTTCCGTCGGGTCGTTAGTGAGGTCGGTAGTGAGATCGTCAGCCCGCATATGGGCCATGTACGTTTTGGCGCGCGCTTTGCGGAATGTTTCGATAAAGTCGTCATCGGCGCGCGTTCATTTCCTGCCACTGAAGCGGTTGGCGAAAGCGTCGTAGGCGAAGGTGTTTCATTCGTCGACCTGGGTGCCAACCGCGGCGCGCTGGGGCTCGTCAAGAGCATGCCGCGCTTGCTGATTCGGCTCTACCGGCAAATCTCGGCGGCATCCATCGTGTTGATCCGGTTCCCCGGCAACATCGCGTCCCTGGCCTTGCTGTTATGCCTGCTTCGCGGCAAGCGCTTCTCGGTCGAAGTGGTCGCCGATCCCACCGATTATTTCAGCGCATCGGCGTCGAAGCATCCATTGCGTTCAATTGCGGGATTCGTTCATCGCTGGACCACGCGCTTTGCAGCACGGCATGCGGTGACCGTTCGCTACGTCACGCGTGATTACCTGCAGGTCCGCTATCCGGCATGGCACCCGGACAAGATGTTCGGATTCAGCGATGTCTATCTGCAGGATGCGTTGTTCCAGACATCCAGCGTACGCGCCGGGCAGCCCGATGGACACCTGCGAATCATCAACACCGCGATGATGCACAACCACAGCAAGGGTCACCTGGTCTTGCTTGAAGCCATGGCGGAGCTACGTCGGCGCGACGTCGGATTTTCGCTGACCTTGATAGGCGATGGCGTTCTGCGTGGTGAGTTGGAAGCGCAGGCGGCAAAGCTGGGGCTCTTCGACAACATACGTTTCCTCGGCCTCGTCGATGCAAACAGCGTAGCCGCTCATGTCGCACAACATGACCTGTTCGTGTTGCCCTCGTATCAGGAGGGTATGCCCCGTGCGATGCTGGAAGCCATGGCTGCCGGCACTCCGGTCATCGCATCAAACGTGGGCGGCATTCCAGAGATCTTGGACGAGACGGGCATGGTGTCTCCGGGCGATGTGATCGCGTTGGCAACGCGCATTGAAACGCTCGCCCGCGACCCGACGCTACTGGCTATTCGCGCTGAAGCTGATCGTGAGGCAGCGCGGCCCTATGGCTACTCTACGCTGCAATCGCGCTATATCACGTACTGTGCGGCGCTCGCCCGGGCTCATGTCCATGCGTAAGGATCTCGTGTACGTCACACTGGGCTCGGCACTGCCTGCCGTCGGCAACTTCGTTGCGGTCGTGTTCGCGCTGAGATATCTCGACGCCGCTTGGCTGGGCCGCTCATACGCATTGCTGGCGTTGTTCTTCGTGTCTATAGATGTCTTCAACTTCGGCTCGGCGCGGCTTTACAGCGTCGCAAAGATTCGCGATCGCTTCCCGAGCCTGCTGTTCCTCGATACGCTCAGCGCAACCGGGTCAGCGCTGTTTTTTATCGCGGCAGCAGGCATTCTGTCGCGTTCTGGCGCGATCGCGATCCCGCATTTTTTGCCCGTGCTGCTTATCGCTCCAGTTGGGTACGCATTGTCGCATTTCGCACTCGGCTATTTGCGTCTGAATGGCGGCAATGGCGCGATATGCGCCGTCTCCACCGTGTCGGCGCTAAGCCGTTGCGCGGTGGTATGGCTTGTTGCGAAGCATGCATCGTTGTCGCCGTATCTTCCCGACTTGCTGTTGATGGTCGAGGGTTCCTATGGCGCCATACTGCTGGGAACTTATCTCGTCTTGCGCCGGCAAGACAAGCGCGCTCGGCACGACGCTTACGGATTGGCCGCATTCCCTCAACTGGCCAAGCTCGGCGGCAAGGAACTAGTCAGCAGCTGGTATTCGAACGCGATCTTCTCGGGGGCAAAACATATTGATGTCATCATCGCGGCGATGCTTCTCGGGCCTGCCGGCGCGGCGCTGTATCGCGGGGCGAAAAGCGTGCATAACGTTGCGTTCAACCTGGGCCAAGCGCTAGCGCTTGTCGTGCATTCGCGCATGAGGGACTGGTTATTGGCATCGACGCAGCGCCTTTCCGTGTCATCGGCATTCACGCTGGGTGCAGCGGTATCAAGCTTGCTGGTAGTAGCCGCACTGTGCGCCTGCAAGATCAAGCTATTTCCTACGGCGAGTCTTGGCGCACCCCTGGATCAATGGCTGTTTCTACTACTGATCTTCACAGGCGCCGCGCTCATGTTCGCCTGCCGGATCACCTCCCTGATGGTGTTCTCGATCAGCAAGCGATCATTCCTGATCCTCTCGACCATGGAGGTCGCCGGCTCGCTCTCGCTGCTCTCTGCGCTCTGTGTGGTCTTTGGTGTGATGGGGGCCGCGTTGTCGGTCGCGGTGTCGTGCGGGTGTGTGCTGGCTTCGTCACTGATGGTCGTGGGGCGATCGTTCAGCATCCGGACCGCACCCTGAATCAGCCTTCGAGCCGCGCCCGTGCGGCCGTCGCTATGCGCGCGATGGTCTCGGCGCTCAAGCGCTCCGCCACCTTGTGGACATACTCATGATGGCGCGGCTCGAGCGGCGCACCCAGATACTGCGCATGCAGATAGCGGATCAACGCAATCCGCCGGTGCCCGAGCGCGAGGCTGTGATCAAGCAAAGCGAGCGCTGCATGGGGATCATGCTGCTCGCACGCACGATGTGACAGTCCGGCTGTTTGAACGCGCGTCGACGTCATGGCGGATTCAGCGCTTGACTGCCAGTTGCGCCATATGCGCCGCATGCAACCCCGCGGACGCTCGCCAGGCATCGAAATCCGCACGATGCCAGTCGAGCTCAACGCCCACACGCCGCGTGCCTTCGCGAATCTTCGGCTTGTAAAGCAGCAGCGTCAGCGCATCGAGAGCGGGCCATTGCGTGAACGACAGCGCAGCTATTTCCACCGCCAGCGTCTCGAGCAAGCGCGTATGCGGCTTGCTCTCCAGATAGCCCTGCACCGCCGCGCACCACGCTTCGTAGTCAACCAGCTCGTGCGCGTTCTCCTCGGCCGGTACGCCCCGGTAATGCAGGCTCGCATCAATGGCGACGGGCTGCGGCGCCAGATACTCCCGGGCATGCAGGCCTATGCGCGTTGGCACGACAAGCTCATCGATAACAATGCGCCAGCCGCGCCCGCCCGGGCTTAATGTTCCGAATGGTTCGTACGGTTTCACGACATCAGCGGCTCGGCCGCGTCAAGCATCATCTTCACGAAGTAGTCCGCGAAGCTGCGGCGGATCACGAGGTCGAAGCTGTCGTCACCCGTCGGCAGCACCGTCACGGAGGCCTTGAAGTAATGGCTCTGCGCACACTGGCCGACACCGAACAAACGCGGATGCAGATCAAGCGGACAACCGCGCGCGAGTACATCACGCGTGCGCGGACCGCTGATCTCGAGCACGGTGTAGCCGCTGCCGATATCGACGGCGGCTGCATACAAACCCTTGAACGCCTCGCGCAACCTGGCTTCCATCGGCGCGGGTTGCGTCGCGGAATGCGTGGCGACCGAGCGCACCAGCCACTCGTCGGGACCGAGCCACATCAGGTCGTAGCCGTTGCCCGTCGCCTTTGTATTCGGCTTCTCGGGCGGCTTGCAGCCAATCACGCTTTCCACCGCCGCAACGAACGCGGCGTCGCGCAGGTCGCCTCGCACGTTGACCAGTTCGAGGAACGGCCGCTCGACAAGACGAAACGCCTTCGATGCACTCACCTGATGTTTTTTCAGCAGCGCGGTCATCCCCACCAGCGGCGATTCCTGCCACACGCCCTGCCCGACTGCGCGATCCACGACCGTCTGGCTGCTTCTGTTTTCATTCCACATGTTGACGTGCTCCTTCGCTGTCGTAGAACACCGAGCTGGTGATTTTTGCCGGCATCTGCTTGCCGCCCGCGAGTGGGATCATCACCGACTCACCGATCTTGTCGAGACCGCCCTTGATGACAGCCATCGCGATCGAGCGCTTTAAAATAGGGCTGAAATAGCTGGATGTGACGTGACCGAGCATCGGCGCGGTGTCGCCGGTGAACGGACCCGGCACGATCTGCGAGCCTTCGGGAATCACAAACGACGCATCTTCGGCGAGCAAGCCGACGAGTTGCTTGCGCCCGGCCTTCGCCGTATCCGAGCGCGTCAGCGAACGCTTGCCGAGGAAGTCCTTCGACTTCGCGACCAGCCCGCCCATACCGACGTCGTACGGCGTCATCGAACCGTCGGTATCCTGCCCGACGATGATGTACCCCTTCTCGGCACGCAGCACGTGCATGGTTTCCGTGCCGTAAGGCGTGATGTCGAACTCGGCGCCGGCGGCCATCAGCGCCTCCCACACGGCACGCCCGACGTTCGCGGGCACGTTGACTTCGTAGGCAAGTTCGCCGGAGAAGCTGATGCGCATCACGCGCGACGCCGCACCCGCCACCGTCCCTTCGCGATAGCTCATGAACGGAAACGCCGCATTGGCGAAGTCGATATCGCGGCAAACCTTCTGCAACACCTTGCGGCTATTCGGGCCGACGACCGCGAACGTGGCCCAGTGGTCCGTCACCGATGCCAACCGCACCCGCATGTCGGGCCACTCGGTCTGCAACCAGCGCTCGAGCCACGTCAGCACGCGCGCCGCGCCGCCGGTGGTGGTCGTCATCATGTAGTGCTGGTCGGCCAGGCGCACAGTCACGCCGTCGTCGAAGATCATGCCGTTTTCGTCGAGCATCAGGCCGTAGCGGCACTTGCCCACTTCCAGCTTGCTCCACGGGTTCGTGTAGACCCAGTTCAGCAGCTTCGCGGCATCGGGGCCCTGGATATCGATCTTGCCGAGCGTCGATGCGTCGAGAATGCCAACGCTGGTACGCGTCGCCAGCGACTCGCGCGCAATCGCCGCGTGCAGGTCCTCGCCATTTCTCGGGAAATACCAGGGCCGCTTCCAGTTGCCGACGTCCTCGAACTCCGCGCCGTTTTCCACATGCCATTCATGCACGGCGGTCTTGCGGACCGGATCGAGGAATTCGCCCAGCTCACGGCCGGCGAACGTGCCGAACGTGACCGGCGTGTAGTTCGGACGGAAGGTCGTGGTGCCGGTTTCGGGAATCGTCTTGTTCAGCGCCTGAGCAAGAATCGCCATGCCGTTGATGTTGCCAAGCTTGCCCTGATCCGTACCGAAGCCCATCGCGGTGTAACGCTTCACGTGCTCGACCGACTCGAACCCTTCACGCGCGGCGAGGAAAATGTCGGCTGCGGATACGTCGTTTTGGAAATCAATGAATTGTTTAGGACCCCGTGTTGCCAGTTCACGGCCGCCGACCAGCCACAACGGCATGACCGGTGCCTCGCTGACTTCGGCCACTTGCACGGTTGTCGGACGCGCCACGATCAAACCCACGGCACGCGCTGCGTCAACGCCTGCGTCGACTGCGAAACGGATCGCCCGGGCAAGCGTGAATTCGCCGGCGCATGCGCCTACGCTGCTCTCGGCCTGCATCGCCTTGCCGGGTACGAAGCAGAGCTTCTCGTCATGCCAGTGCGCCTTGCCGCCGGACTGCGCAAACAGATGCAGGATCGGGCTCCAGCCGCCGGACACCGCGAGCAGGTCGCAAGGCAGCTCGGCCTGCTTCGCGCCAACCGTGCCGTTCGAATAAGCGCTGACTTCAACCGACGCCACGCGCAACTTGCCGTGCGCCACGGTAATCGCCGAGCCGTTCAGGACCTTCACGCCATAACGCTTCGCCTGACCTTGCAACGCACCTTTGTCGTCGGCGAGACGCGGGTCCACTACCGTCACCTGCGCGCCTGCAGCCTTCAGGTCTAGCGCGCATTGGTAGCCGCTGTCGTTGTTCGTGAAGACCACCGCATTACGTCCCGGCAGCACCGCATAGCGATGCAAATAGGACGACACCGCCGACGCCAGCATCACGCCCGGCAGATCGTTGTTGCCGAACACGATCGGCCGTTCCTGGGCGCCCGTGGCGAGAATGACGCGCTTGGCACGCACTTTCCACAGCAGTTCCCGCGTGCCCTTGCGCATGGAAACCGGCAAATGCTCGGTCAAGCGCTGCGTGATGGTGACGAGGTTGTGGTCCTGATAACCGAACGCCGTGCTGCGGTACAGAATCTTCACGTCCGGCATCTTGCGCAGTTCGGCTTCAATCTTTTGCGCCCACTTCAAGCCCGGAGCGCCATCAATTTCGGTGCGATACGACAGCAACGAACCGCCGAGTTCCGGCTGGTCATCAACGAGAATCACGCGTGCACCCGATAAACCCGCCGCATGCGCCGCAGCCAAACCCGAAGGGCCGGCGCCGACCACAAGCACGTCGCAATGCGCGAAGCACTTGTCGTAACGGTCTGCGTCCACGTGTTCGGGCGCCTTGCCGAGACCCGCTGCGTCGCGGATCACTTCCTCGTATTTCGGCCAGAACTTGCGCGGCCACATGAAGGTCTTGTAGTAGAAGCCCGCCGGGATAAACCGCGCGATCTTCTGGTTCACCGCCATGCGGTCATTCTCGATGCTCGGCTTGGCATTCACGCTCGTGGCTACCAGCCCCTGATACAACTCGATCTCGGTAGCGCGCGCATTGGGCACGGTATAAGCGCCGGTCTCGAGCTGAACGACCGCGTTCGGCTCCGCCACATCGGCCGTCACAATGCCGCGCGGCCGGTGATACTTCCAGCTACGCGCGACGAAATGCACGCCGTTCGCGAGCAGCGCGGAAGCGAGCGTATCGCCCTGATGGCCCTGGTATGTCTTGCCGTTGAACGTGAACGTGAGCGAGATGGCGCGGTTGATGCGCCCGCCCGTGGAAAGTCGGTCTTTCTGGCTCATTTGGATTGTCCTTCTTCTTTCTGTTCCATCACGGCGAGCGGCCGGGCGAACGTTTCATAGCCCTGGAACGCGTAGCTCACGGTGTCGCGTTGCGCCATGAACCAGCGGCGGCAACCCTGCGTGTGCATCCATTGCTCGCGGTGCACGCCACGCGGGTTCTTGCGCATGAACAGGTAGTCGCCCCATTCCTTGTCGGTGAGTTTTTCGGTGTCCAGCGGGCGGGCGATATCGGCTTCGCCGCCGCACGAGAATTCGCTTTCGGCGCGTGGCCCGCACCAGGGGCATTCAATCAGCAACATGTCTCTTCTCCAGTGTCGACCAGAGTTGGCGCTTCAGCGCCTTACTTTGGTCCCATGCAACCTTGGTTGCTCAGGTTAGTGGGCGACGGCCGCAGCGCCGTGTTCGTCGATCAGGTGACCCGTGTAGAAACGGTCGATGGAGAACGGCGCGTTCAGTGGATGCGGCTCATCCTTCGCAATGGTGTGGGCATAAGCCCAACCGGAACCTGGCGTCGCCTTGAAGCCGCCCGTTCCCCAGCCGCAGTTGAAGTACAGGCCCTTCACGTCGGTCTTGCTGATGATCGGGCACGCATCCGGCGACACATCCACAATCCCGCCCCACTGACGATTCATGCGCACACGCGAGAACACCGGGAACATCTCCACGATGGCCTCCAGCGTCCCTTCAATGATGTGGAAACTGCCGCGCTGGCCAAAGCCCGTGTACTGGTCGACCCCGGCGCCGATCACGAGATCGCCCTTGTCGGACTGGCTGATATACGCGTGCACCGCGTTCGACATCACCACCGTGTTGACCACCGGCTTGATCGGCTCGGACACAAGCGCCTGCAACGGATGGCTTTCCAGCGGCAACCGGATGCCGGCCATGTCGGCGAGCGTGGAGGTGTTGCCTGCCGCCACGATCGCGACCTTCTTGGCCTTGATGAAACCCTTCGTGGTATCCACGCCGATCACCTGGCTGCCGTTACGGCGAATGCCCGTGACCTGGCAGTTCTGCACGATATCCACGCCTGCCTGATCCGCGCCGCGCGCAAACCCCCATGCCACGGCGTCGTGACGCGCCACGCCGCCGCGACGCTGGATGGACGCGCCCAGCACCGGGTAGCGGCTATTCAGGTTGATGGTCGGCTCGATCTGCTTGATCTGTTCCGGCGTGAGGAATTCGGCATCGACACCATTCAGGCGGTTCGCGTTCACGCGACGTTCAGTATCCCGAACGTCTTGCAGCGTATGCGCGAGGTTCATCACGCCGCGCTGGCTGAACATCACGTTGTAGTTCAGGTCCTGCGAGAGCCCTTCCCACAACTGCATCGCTTTTTCGTACAGCGCTGCCGATTCGTCCCACAGGTAATTCGAGCGCACGATGGTCGTGTTGCGCGCCGTGTTACCGCCGCCGATCCAGCCCTTCTCGAGCACGGCGATGTTACGCACGCCATGTTCCTTGGCGAGATAGTAGGCGGTCGCGAGCCCATGACCGCCGCCGCCGACGATCACCACGTCGTATTCCTGCTTGGGCTCCGGGCTTTTCCACTGGCGTTCCCAGTTCTCGTGATACGACATGCCGTTGCGCAACAGGCTGAATATTGAATAGCGGCTCATGGTGTTTCCTTGAACTTGTTGATGTTGCAAAAGCGGTTGCAAACGCGGTTGCCAAGCTTGAAAATCAGCACTCGATGACGTTCACGGCCAACCCGCCGCGTGACGTCTCCTTGTATTTCGTCTTCATGTCCGCGCCGGTTTCGCGCATGGTCTTGATCACGTTGTCTAGCGACACATAGTGCGTACCGTCGCCCTTCATGGCCATGCGCGCCGCGTTGAGCGCCTTGATCGCGCCCATCGCATTGCGTTCTATGCACGGGATCTGCACAAGCCCGCCAACGGGGTCGCAGGTCATGCCGAGGTTGTGTTCCATGCCGATCTCGGCGGCGTTCTCGACTTGCGCCGGCGTGCCGCCCATGACAGCCGCGAGCGCCGCGGCGGCCATCGAGCACGCCACGCCGACTTCACCCTGGCAGCCGACTTCGGCGCCGGAAATAGACGCCGTTTCCTTGTAGATGATCCCGATAGCCGCCGCCGTCAGCAGGAACGTGACAATGCCCTCGTCGGTCGAGTTGTGCATGAACTTCACGTAGTAGTGCAGCACCGCGGGGATCACGCCGGCCGCGCCGTTCGTGGGTGCGGTGACCACGCGGCCACCGGCGGCGTTCTCCTCGTTCACGGCCATTGCGTAGAGGTTGACCCAGTCGAGCATGGAGAGCGGATCGCGCAACGACTCTTCCGAGTGCTTGCGCAACTGCGCGGAGAGATCGGCTGCACGACGCTTCACGTGCATCGGGCCGGGCAATTCGCCGCGTACCTTGCAGCCGCGTTCCACACACGCTGCCATCACGCGCCAGATTGCAAGCAGGCCGTCGCGCACTTCGCGCTCCGGGCGCGATGCGCATTCGTTGCGCAGCGTAATTTCAGCGATGGATAACCCCGTCTCCCGGCACACGCGCATCAGGTCGTCGCCCGTGCGGAATGGGTGCGTCACCTCGCCGCCGGATTGCACGCCGTTCACGCGCGTGCCCTCGCTGTTGATCACAAAACCGCCGCCGACCGAGTAGTACTCTTTTTCGACGACGAGCTGGCCGTTTTCATCGAAGGCCTGGAAGCGCATGCCGTTCGGATGCACGACGCTCGATCCGGGCGCACCCGGCATCAGCTTGCGAAAAAAACCAATGTGCTCGCGCTCGTCGAACTTGACCGTGTGCTTGCCGAGCAGGTTCAGGCTCTTGCACTCGCGGATCTCCCGCAGACGCGGTTCGATCGCATCCGGATCGATCGAGTCGGGGAGATTGCCCTCGAGTCCAAGCAGCACGGCTTTGTCGGTACCGTGCCCCTTTCCGGTCGCACCCAGCGAGCCGAACAGATCCACCCGGACGCGGCGCACGAACGCGAGCAGGTTGGCGTCCTCGATGTGCGAGGCAAAACGGCACGCTGCGATCATCGGGCCGACGGTATGCGAACTTGACGGACCGATGCCGATCTTGAACAGATCGAAAACGCTGACGTTCATGGGGTGCCTTGTCGGTGGACTGCATGGGATTTCACTAGGTAGCCATTGCACCGCACGCCAATTTCCGCTGATAGAACAAAAACGGCATGCACGTGGGATGGCGGCGTCAGCACGACAACGCGCGGGGGTGGTGAGACGCTTTAGCGATGATCAGCGGCCAAAACGGGCAGGGAGCCGGTTATCGGAGACGGCTTGTCCTTTCCAGGGCAAGCCGTTTTCCGTTCCGGGCTGCCTTCAACGCTCACCACGCCTGGGTCAAAAATCCGGAGTGCCGCAAAACCCGCGTACATTCCGGTATTTCAAACCGGTTAATGACGGTGATATGCTGATTGATTACCGGGTCGTCTGTCGCCCATCACCCATGGCCCGAATGACGGCTGCACATCAACGGCAAGCGCATGAATCCCGCTGACCTTCTTCCCGCTCAATCGCCCGACACGCCGTCCAAACAGCGCATTCGTTTTGGCATTGTGTTGTTGCCGAATTTCACGCTGACGGCGTTTTCCGGCTTCGTCGATTTATTGCGCCTGTCCGCTGACGAAGGCGATTTCAGCAAGCCGGTGCGCTGCTCCTGGAGCGTGATCGGGGAAACGCTGGCGCCGGTGCGGGCGAGTTGCGGCATCCAGATCACGCCTTGGGAAACCTTCGAGAAGGCTGAGCCCTTCGACTACGTGGTAGTCGTGGGTGGCTTGCTGCATTCCGGCGCGGGCGCGAGCGACGCCACGCTGCAATTCATCCGCCGCGCCGCGACCACGGACGCCACGCTGGTCGGCATTTGCACGGGTGTGTTTTCCCTGATGCGGGCGGGCGTGCTGGAGGGTTATCGCATTTGTGTGAGCTGGTTCCACTACTGGGATTTCGTCGAGCGTTTTCCGGGTGTGAATGAGGAGATGCTGGTCGCAGACCGTTTGTTCGTGATGGATCACCGGCGCATTACGTGTTCGGGCGGGCGGGCGTCGATCGATGTTGCCGCAGCCATCCTTCTGCGTCATTTCGAGGCTGCCACGGTACAAAAGGCGTTGCGCATCCTGCTGGTGGACGACATGCAAAAGGGCAACGCTCCGCAGCCGCATCCGCCGGGGCTGGCGCCCGCCACGCATCCGAAAGTGAAGCGGGCGATCTTGCTGATGGAGCAGCATGTGGGGCGTTCGTTGACGCTCGATGAGCTTGCGCACAAGCTGGATTTATCTACACGGCAGCTGGAGCGTTTGTTCAAGGCGGAGACCGGCAAGGCGCCGCAGGCTTACGCGAAGCAGGTCCGGTTGCGCACGGCCGCCTGGCTGCTGACGAGTTCCGACAAGACGGTGGCGGACATTGCATCGAGTTGCGGTTTTTCCGATGCGTCGCATTTGGGGCGCGAGTTCAGGAAGCAGTTCGGGCTTCCGCCAATGATGTACCGCGAGCAGCGTGGCACGGCAGCACCGGACGATGCGAGCGCGGCGACACTCGACCTTGCCGCGGATTTCGATGAGACTTTTCCGGGGCGGGCCCAGGCTATCTAGGTTGGAGCGTTGCACCCGCGCCGGCCGGCCGCTTGGCCCACCGGCGCGAACAAAAACTTACTGCGCTGCTACATAAGCCTTCACAGCCGGCAGCCCATCCTTTCCGTCAAACGTCTTCACCCCTGCCAGCCACTTGTCCAGCACGGCCGGATTCGCCTTCAGCCACTGTTTCGCAGCGACATTCGGATCGGTCTTGTTCATGATCGGCGTCATCACGTGATTCTCGATGTCCGTCGAAAACCGCAGGTTATCGACCAGCTTCGCCACGTTCGGGCAGCGAGCAGCATAGTCCGGCGGTGTCACCGTCAACACCTTGGCCTCACCATAGTTCGGCCCGAATACATCGTCGCCGCCGCTCAGATAATCAATCTTCATGGTCACGTTCATCGGATGCGGTTCCCAGCCGAGGAACACAATCCACTTCTTCTCGCGAATCGCGCGGCCTACTTCCACCAGCATGCCCGCTTCGCTCGACTCCACCATCTTGAACTTGCCAAGCCCATACTGATTCGAATCGATCATCTTCTTGATCAACGCGTTGCCGTCATTACCCGGCTCAATACCGTAGATCTTGCCGTCAAGCTTGTCGTAGTTCTTGGCAATATCGGCGAATGACTTCAGGCCGCCGTTATACGCATAGTCCGGCACCGCCAAGGTGTATTTCGCGCCCGTCAGGTTAGGCGTCGACAATACCTTGACCTGCCCGGCTTTCTGGAACGGCTCGACAATGGGGTCCATTGTCGGCGACCAATAGCCGAGGAACACATCGATCTGCTTGCTCTTGATACCCGCAAACGTAATAGGCACCGACGCAATCGTCTTCGTCGGCTTGTATCCGAGGCCCTGCAGCACGGTAGTCGCCAGACCCGTGGTCGCGGCAATATCGGTCCAGCCCACATCGGCGAAACGGACGTTCTGGCACGTGGCCGGATCAGCCGCAAACGCGCCGCCGGACATCGTGACATTGAGCAAGACAGCCAGCGCGCACGATGACGCGATTCCGTGAAGTTTCATGTTTTCTCCCTGTTTTGGAAACTGCCAGACACGACGATGCCGCGCCCCAATGAGCGCACCACGTCTAAAAATGGATCATCAAGCCGACTGCCTGCGCTCAATACTCGGCGCGTGGCCAAATTGCGCGCGGTACGCCTTGCTGAAATGACACGGCGAATGAAAGCCGCAAACAGCCGTCACACGCGAAATGGATGCATCGGTATTACGCAACAACTCACGTGCCCGGCGCAGCCGCAACGTGAGGTAATAATGCGTCGGCGAAACACTCAGGAACATCTTGAACATCCGCTGCAAATGACGCTGCGAAAGCTTCACCAGCCTCGCAAGCTCTTCAAGCGACAACGGCTCTTCAATGTTCGCCTCCATCAGCCGCACGACCTCGATCAACTCGGCCCGCGAAAACCCCACGCGGGCATCAACAGGAATGTGCTGGTAATCAGTCGTGCCGCGAATCCGCTCCACAATGAATTGCTCGGACACCTGCGCCGCATGCGCCTGCCCAAGCCGCTGGCCGACCAGGTTCAACATCAGGTCGAGCGGCGCGGTCCCGCCGGTGCAAGTCACGCGATCACGGTCGATCACAAAGAGTTCATCGGCGAATCGCACGTGGGGGAAACGCTTGTGCAACGGCGACATGTCCTCCCAATGCACCGTGCAGCGATACCCGTCCAGCAAGTTCGCCGCCAGCAACGCATACGCGCCCGTGCACACGCCGCCAAGCGGCACGCCTTGCGCCGCGACGTGCTGCAGCAGCGTGATCACCTTTTCGTCGACGTAATCGCGTACATGCCAGCCCGCGCACACGATCAGCACGTCCGGCATGCCCGCCTCGGCCAGCGTTTTCGTCGGCTTCACGGTAATGCCGTTGCTCGCGCGTGCCGGTTCACCGTCCGGGGTGATCACCGACCACGTGTAATGCTCAGCCCGGCCAACGTAGTTCGCCATGCGCAGCACTTCGATCGCGCTGGTGAACGCGATCATCGAAAAGTTAGGCAGCGTCAGGAACCCGAAGTGCGCGAGCTTAGACAACGGTGAATTCTCAACAGGATGAATCCGGTCCGGCACCATCGCGTCGCGTTTCATCGGGTTTTTATCCTTGGGCGTGGCTTTATTTCGCTGCCTGATTTAACCGCTGATCTGCTACCTGGCTTTGCTGCTTATTTTGCTAATTAACTTTGCTAATTAACTTTGCTGTGCAGCCGGTGCGCGGCGCACGCGCATCACGCTGCGAAGCCCCGACAACAGCGGTGCCCGCGCCATGCCTGGCGAGCGGCCAAAGCTTTCCGTGATGCGGTCAAGAATGATCGCGAGCAGCACCACCGACAAACCGCTCTCGAATCCCAGCCCGATATCCAGCCGCTGGATACTCGCCAGCACGTCGTTGCCCAGGCCGCCGGCACCCACCATTGAAGCGATGATCACCATGGACAGCGCCATCATGATGGTCTGGTTGACGCCGGTCATGATGGACGGCAACGCGTTCGGAAACTGCACCTTGTAAAGCAGTTGCCACGGCGTGCAGCCGAATGCCTGACCCGCCTCCACGATCTCGCGGTTGACATGCTTGATACCGAGCGACGTCAGGCGCACAGCGGGCGGCATCGCGAAGATCACCGTCGACAGGATCCCCGGAACCCGGCCTAGACCGAACAGCATGGCTGCCGGAATCAGGTACACGAAAGCGGGCATGGTCTGCATCAGGTCGAGCACGGGACGCACGATTGTCTCGATCGTCTTGCTCTTCGCCGTCCAGATGCCGAGCGGAATGCCGAGCAGCAAACTGATCAAGGTGGCAGACAGCGTGAGGCCGAGCGTGATCACCATCTCGTCCCAGAAGCCGGTGGCATAGATCAGCAGCAACGACAGCAACGTGAATAGCGCGAAGCGCCAGCCCACGCGCCACAAGCCGATACCGACGAAGATCGCCATCATCAGCCACATCGGAATGGACTGAAGGCCGTGTTCAATCAGCGCGGCGAAACTCTCGATGACTTTGCCGATTGCGTCGAAGGTGTTTGCATCGTGGTCGAGCAGGTATTTGACACCGTGGTCGACCCACGTACCGAGCGGGATAATTTCAGACATGGGAACCTCGATGCCGAGTCAGAGCCTTGAGAACATTCGACTTGTTGACCGAACCGCAATACGATCCGTCCGCCTCCACCACCGGCAAGGGTGCACGGCTCGCGACCACCCGGCTGACGACCACGTCAAGCGGCGTGGTGCGCTGAATGCATTCGATCAGATTGATTTCCGGCGACGCCTGGCCAATCGCGTCGCGACACACAAAACCGCGGATCTTGCGCTCGTGGTCCATCACGAACGCGTAGTCGGCGCTGCCGTTGAGCGCCTGCGAGACACTCGATGCATCGATCTGCGAACCGTGCTTCATCAACGGCACCACATCGGTCTGCATCAGGTCGCCGGCGGTCAGGTAACGGCTGGTGTCGATCCCTTCGAAGAACGCGCGCACGTAGTCGTCGGCAGGGTTCGAGATGATTTCCTGCGGCGTGCCGATCTGCACCACCTTGCCGCCTTCCATGATCGCGATGCGGGTACCAATGCGCAGCGCCTCCTCCAGGTCGTGCGACACGAACATGATCGTGCGCTGCTGTTCGCGTTGCAGATCGAGCAGCACGTTTTGCATTTCCTTGCGTTTCAACGGATCGAGTGCGGAGAACGCCTCGTCCATGATCATCAGCGACGGGTTCACGGCCAGCGCCCGTGCAAGGCCCACGCGCTGCTGCATCCCTCCCGACAACTGCGCCGGCAGCTTCTGCGCGAACGGCGCAAGACCGACCTGCTCGAGCACGGCCATCGCACGTTTCTCGCGTTCCTTGCGCCCGATGCCCGCCACTTCGAGCCCGAACGCCGCGTTCGACAGCACGGTGCGCTGCGGCATCAGTGCGAACGACTGGAACACCATGCTCATGTCCTTGCGACGCAGCGACGTGAGTTCGGAACGCGGCACGGAGGCCACGTCGCGGCCATCGATCAGCACCTTGCCGGCGGTCGGTTCCACCAGCCGGTTGATGAGGCGGATCAGTGTCGACTTGCCTGAACCCGACAAACCCATCAACACGAAAATCTCGCCTTCCTTCACTTCGAAGGACACGTTATGGACGCCGACAATCTGTCCGGTGCGGGAGAAAACTTCTTCCTTCGTTGCGCCGCCGGCAAGCATGTCGATCGCCTGCTTCGGGCTCGTACCGAACACCTTGCACAGGTTTTCGACCACGACCTTGTGGGAATTCATCGAACGCTCTCCTGGTTGGCGGACGTGCGTCCGCGCTCTGCATACATAGTTGCCAGAAAAAAGTGCGGGTTGCCGACTATTTCCGACAGGCACATGTGGAAATACGACACCTCGTTTTTCCTTTTTTGGCTGATGGAAAGTGGGAGGCTTGCTGGGCAAGGGTTTGCGAGCCGCGCCGACCTGATTTCGGCGTTTTTTCACATGTCGCGCCAGAGCAAGTGGACGACCTTTTCGTAAAGTTTTTTTTGGGGAGTTCCCGGGTTTTCCCGGAGGTGTCGTCGGGGTTGCAAGCGCTTCCGAGCGCTTTTGCCGTCCAGCCCATCATATTCCACGAATGTAGCCGTCTGGACGATGTCGGCTTTTGGCTGCTTTGCAGCGCTTGCGAACAGGACGCGGCGGAACCCGGGCGATCAGGAATCGCAAGCCGACGCCGTTAACCCTTCATTTTCCCTACATTTCGCTCATCCGGTTCATCCATGCCTCTATTCAACATCCCAACGCCCCCCGGGCATCTGGCTGGTCAGCAAATCGACGCGCAGGCGCTCGAACGCATGGACGACATCCTGGCATTGCGCGAGGCGGCGAGCATGGCAGGGGCTTGGCCGTGGTGGCGTCGGAGGTGCGCGGACTGGCTCAGCGCAGCGTCGCAGCGGTCAAGGAGATCGCGGCGCTGATCGCGGAACCGCTCATCACGATGGCCGGATCATCTCGAACATTTCGCCGATACCCGCATAGTCCCCGCGATAACCCGCGCGCATGATGGGCTGCGCGGCGGCGGTATCGAAGAGACCGTCCTTCAGGAACTCGCGCCGGATATGCACGCCAACCACTTGCCCGAGCGCGAGCCAGTTATTCATGGGCGTGCCGTCCAGCGATTTCAGCCGGATGATCTGCAACAACTTGCATTCAAGCGCGGCCGGCGACTCCGCCACATGCGGCACGGCCACGTTCACGCCCGGCGCTTTGGTGAGTCCCGCCAGCTCGAATTCATCGATTTCGCGGGGTACCGTCGCGGACGTCCGGTTCATCTTTTCGGCAAGCGGCTTGCTCGCCAGATTCCACACGAATTCGCCGGTGGTCTCGATATTCGCGATGCTGTCCTTGAACCCCTCGCTCGAGAATCCGATGATGTGCGGGAACGAAGCGAACGCGCCGAAAAAACTGTAGGGCGCGAGGTTCACGCGGCCATCCGGATCGCAGCTCGAAATCCAGCCGATCACCCGCGGCGCGACAATCGCCTTGAATGGATCATGGCGTAGCTGGTGGCCCTCGTCAGGGTTGTAGAAATGTACGGCGTTGCTGTCGCTCATGAGTGCTTCCCGGTCTTCTTTGCAGTGTGGTGAATCAGGCGCTTGCGCCCTTCTTTCACGCGCGCATGGTGCGCGTCATTCCATTCATAAAACCCCTGCCCGCTGCGCACGCCCACCCGCCCTTTCTGCACGTGTTCGCGCATCAGTTGCAACACGTCTTCGTCCTTCGCCAGCTCCGGCATCAGGTGCGAGCCGATATCCAGCAAGGTATCCAGCCCGCCGAGATCCGCGCTTTCCAGCGGCCCGACCATGCCATAGCGGCGTCCGAGCGACGCCTTCATCACGGCGTCGACCACCGCCGGCGTTGCGGCTCCCGAACGCACAATGGCGAGCGCTTCACGCAATACGGCGAACTGCAGCCGGTTGCCCACAAAACCCGGAATGGCCTTCGTCAGCACAACCGGCTCCATGCCAATGGCCGTCATGAGTTCAGCCGTGCGGCGCGTGACGTCCGGAGCCGTTTCGGTGCCCGGCACCACTTCCACAAGCGGAATGGTGTGCGGCGGATTCCAGAAATGCGCGATCACAAAACGCGCCTTGTTTTGCAGTACTTGCGCAAGCAGATCGGGCGGAAAGCCGCTCGTGTTGCTGGCGAAAATAGCGTCCTCGCGCAGCAGCGGTTCGAGAGCCCGGTAGGTGCGGTTTTTCAGTTCGAGCACTTCCGGAATGGCTTCCACGATGAAACCCGCCGTGGCCACCCGCTCCAGTTGGTCTGTCGTTTCAATACGCGCGAGTACGTCCTGTTTATGGTCCGCATTGAATACGCCGGCGTCGATCAATTCGTCGAGGATCGCCTCTGCTTTTCCATGCACCGACGCAAGCCGCGCGGCGTCTATGTCGTGAACGATAGTCGGATAGCCGTGCAGCGCCGCTTGCGTCGCAATGCCGACACCCATCAAGCCGCTGCCCACCACGCCGATAGTGATTTGATTCAAATTTTCCCCGCAATGCTTGAATTCCGAGCTGCGATTGACAGCCGGTTCCGGTCCCGAAGGGTCGCACCAAAGCCGTTCGATGCGGCTCTCAAGGCCGCGTCAGGAAGGATAGCGCAGCGCCTCATATCGCGCCGCGCAGCGAATGGCCTAGGACTGACCTATGACTTGACGCTGATCGTCCTGTTCCGCCCTCCACGGAGAAGGCCAAGACCAAAAAAAGCCGGCTTCCCTTGCGGGAAGCCGGCTTTTGCGGCGAGGCCCTGTGGCCAGCGCTTAACCGTGATCCGGACCGTGGTCGTCGTGGTTGTATCCATGCTGCGGATGATGCGGAGGACCCGAATCATGCGGATGGTGGCGCATCCATTCGTCGCGCTGCCAGTAGCGGTGGCCGTCCCAATAGCGGTCGCCATGCCAGCCGAGGTTGATCACCACGTCGGCCTGCACCATGCGGGGTTGCGCATAGCCTTGCTGGGGCACGGGGCCGTGGATCATGCCGTTATCGACCTGCGCGAACGCGGTCGTAGCAGTTAAAAGCGCGCCGCCGGTGAGCAGCGCGGCAATGATCGAGCGTGAGGTGTTCATGACTATTCTCCCTTTTCAGCTTGA
Organism: Caballeronia udeis; assembly: GCF_001544555.2. Taxonomy (GTDB): domain Bacteria; phylum Pseudomonadota; class Gammaproteobacteria; order Burkholderiales; family Burkholderiaceae; genus Caballeronia; species Caballeronia udeis. The sequence goes on from NZ_FCOK02000014.1 coordinate 54,563, forward strand.
TTTCGTTTCAGGACGCGCGGCCAGCCGGAACAATATGCCGTTGGCGGATGTGCCGTCAGGTGCCGCGTCGTTGAAACCACTTTAGCTGGGCGCCATATTGCACGACGTGAGCGCTTGTAAGAGTTCGTATCAATGAACCTGGCGCGTATGGATTGACTTGAAATTTTTCAAACCCCTGATTTCATTCGCCTTTACGCCGGTCCAACGAGGCAGCCTGGCACTCTTTCGTCCGTCGGCGTGTAAGCAACGAAAATATGCGGCGGGTATTTGGCTGGGGCAGACGGCAGGAGAGAAAAACGGGGAACGATCTGGGAGACATGCGCCGAGCGGCGCTGGAGAGGAGTGTCGCGCAAAAGCGACGTGATGGCCGCAGAGTCGTGGGAACTCAAGCGTGGCGATCGGTAAAACTTAAAGCTAGAAAAACTACATAATCTACAACAATAAAAACAGGCGGACCGCACTACGAAAAAACCTTGTCAAGCACAAAGCAACAACACTTCAGTTTTTTCTGCCGTCCGGCCTGTCTTCCCTGCAGCTCACAGACGAATACCCATGATGGTGCCGCGCGACTTGCGGATGCGCTCTGCTTCTTGCTGACGGGCTTGGTACGAGTAGTCCGAGTCCATCGGAAGATGCGGCGATTCAAACAGCGATGCGAATTTTTGCAGCAATGCGAAGAGGTAGCTCATGTCAAACTCCTGATGGTTGTTCAAGGGTTATCCCTTAGATGTCATTATAGGGTTTTCACTAATTTATTCCTAGTGCAACGCAACATTTCTTTGGTAGTTTTTCTACATAATTGCGTTTTCGCCACATCCGAACCGGATCCAGGGCCTGAAATCAGCAGGAATTACTGGATTCCGGGGGTGACTGGAAACGGGACCACGGCCGGGAACCGCGTGTTCGCGAAAAACACCGGGCACCTGATATTTTTGGCTGGATTTACATCGACTTCTACATTGACTCTTTGGGCTCGGATTTTTGTTCTTCGAAAATTGTTGCGCAACCACCGCGCGGCCGAACCGGTGTTCAGGATCCACACGCGCCCCGGATAGAACCGTTCACGCGCGTCACGCAGCAACCACCCGGTCACGCAGCAACCACCCGATTACCGGCACTCACCCCTTGATAAGCCAGGCCATGTTCCGCCTTCGCAACTTCCACCGGCAGTCTCGACAAGCGGCAAGCCGCCGCTCAAAAGCGTTCTCCCGGACGCTCGATTCCATCACGCGCCACCGGCCCGTCTGGATGGTTTCCTTCGCGTTAAGCCAGGCCGATTTGTCCGAAGGGCTGCGGGCCGCGTTCGCATCCACCGCCATGCTGCTGCTCGGCAACCTGCTGCACATGCCCGAGTTCTCGTGGGCGGCCATTGGGGCGTTCTGGACCTGTCTCGCCGATGCCGCCGGCTCAAATCGAATGCGGTTTGCGTCCATGACAGGCTTCGCCGTGCTGTCCACCGTCTGCGGGGGACTGACCGCGTATGCGTCCGGCGTGGGCATCGTGGCTGCGGCGCTCGCCGTCCTGGTCTTTTCGTTTCTCGGCGCACTGGGGCGTGTGTGGGGTGCGGCGTCCGCCCAGGTCTCCATTCTTGCCGCGACTGCCTGCGCAGTGATGGTGGACAAGCCCATCCATGGATCGCGCGGGGAACTGCGCTTCCTCGCGCTCTACTTCGTGGGCTGCCTGTTCGCGACTGCGCTCAGCTTCACCGTGTGGCGGATCCATCCGTTCGGCGCCAGCCGCGCGGCCATGCGATCGGCTTATGCGAGCCTCTCGGATATCGCGAGCGACAGCGCCCGGTTGCTCAAGCGAGAAAGCGCCGGTTTCGGCGAATGGGCCTCGCATGCTGCGCGTTTCCGGGGCCAGGCCCGCAGCGGCATCGAACTGGCGCGCAAGGCGCTTGCACGCGTGCCGTCATCGAAGACAGACCGGCGGGACACGTACAACATGCTGCTGCTCGCGCTCGCCGACAGCGAACGGATCTTCGCGTACCTGATTGCTGTCACCGATGCCTGCGAGCGCGGCCATCATCGCTTGCCCAATCTGCCGCGTGCAGTGCGTGTGCTGGACGCCTTCGCCGAAGTTCTCGCGCGGCTCGCACGGTCCATTGCCGATCAACCCTGGGAGCCGCCCACCGCCCTGCGCGACCGGCTGCAGGCGCTCGCGCGCCAGCTTGAAGTTGCGTTGAGCGAGACCGTGTCGTTGCGCTTCGATATCGACTTCAGCGAGCTTGAATCCCCGGCTCGGCGACGCGCAAGCATGTGGCCGGCTGCACTCACGACCTTGAAACGTGGCGTGGAAACCTTGAAGGCGAATGCATCGACGCAATCGATAGGCGCGCGCCATGCCGCTCGCGTCGGGGTAGCCGCGACAGCAGCCTTCCTGACCGTCAGGCTGCTGCATCTGCCCTTCGGTTACTGGGCGACGATGGCCACGCTCCTGATCCTGCAGCCGTCCATTGCGACCAGCTGGCCGCGCAGCATCGAGCGTGCGGCGGGGAGCATCGTAGGCGGATTGCTCGCGGCCGCCATAGGCCTGGTCGTTCATTCACCGATAGCGATCTCGCTGGTGGTGTTCCCGCTGGTCTGCGCAACGATGGCCTTGCGGCCCGTCAGCTACAGCTTGTTCGTGTTGTTCATCACACCGGCCTTCGTGCTGGTCGCCGACTTTGCGGCACCGGGTGGCGCCGAGCTTACCTACGCCGTGATACGCCTGGAGAACAATGTATTCGGCTGCGTGATCGCGCTGCTCGCCACCTTCCTGCTATGGCCAAGCCGCGAACCCAGCCGCTTCAGCGATCGGTTGGCAAAGGCCGTGTCCGCGAACCTTGATTATCTTGGCGCATCGCTGGGACGGGGTGAAGAGAGTGAGATCGAGCTGGAACGGCTGCGTCGTGCAGCGGGGCTGGCCAGCAATAACGCGGAAGAGGTGCTGGCTCGCCTGAGGCTGGAAAAACTCGATACGAGTCACGACGACCGCACCGGCTCAACGGCGCTCGCGCTGTTGCGGCGGGTGGCGGGCACGGCGACCCGGGCTCGCTTTGGCCGTGCGGGTGCGGCTCCGAACCGGGATCTTGCGGCGTGGATTGAAAGCGTCGGCAAGGGTATCGAAGAGCGGATCGGGAGTGATGCGGGCAGCGCTGGACCCGATGCTCAGGAAGTCTTTCCCAAACAGGGTCTCTCGCTGCTCGAAGCGGACGCCGTCAATCAGGTGGTGTTGCTGCGCCGCTTGTTGATTGAACACGCCGACGGTCTGAAACGCTGATACCGGTGTTCGGCGCGCGGTGGGTTTGCCCATGCGCGTTCTGACTATCAATGCGATTTGCTTTGAGCCCGCTTCGCGGCACGGCTGTATGGCACGGAGTCCGGGTTCTTGTTGACGGCGGCTGCGCTCGCATTGCCCCGGTTCGGAACCTCGACGGTGGCCGAATCGGTATCGAAGAAAGACGCCAGCGTGGCCTGCTGAGTCAGCATCAATTGCTCGATGCGCTGTTGCTGCACCGTGTTTTCACGCGCCAGGCGAGTCAGCGCAATGGTCTGCGCCACACCCGCCGCGACGCTCACAAGCAGCACGCAGATCACGATCATCAAGACGGTTTTTACCCGCCGCGACAAGACCGCCGCCGCGCCGCGCTGGTCCGCTATCACGGCATACAACGCGTCGATGGTGTCCGCGTACGCGGTCGCGCGAGCGGTATCGAGTTCCGAGGCCTCGCGGGAGGCCGCCTGAGGGGTGTTTGAGGCGGTTGGGCGGGTTCGGCGATCATCGTCGATCAATGCCGCCGCCAGCGATTGCGGCGGCTCGCGGTGCGGGTTTGCTGCGGCGCGGGCAGTTTCACGGAGGGTGGCGGACGGGGCGTTCGCCGGCTTCGTGGCGGGTGTGGTGCCCTGTGCTCCCGGCGACCCGGGCACAACTTGCGCGACGGCCCCGCTCGGCTCGCCCTTCTCTGCCGCCGTCTCAACTTCGGATGCGACGGCGACCGGTGACGGACCAGTCATCGACACGTTCCGCGCAGCACTCCTGGCGCGCGCCGCCGATGCGCGCTTGCCGGACCCTTGCCCACGCCCTTCTCCCGATACCGCCATGGCCGTTGTTCCTTGCGAACCATCGTCCAGCGGTTCGGGCTGGACCGGGCCGGCAACCACGTCATGGGTTGCGACGACATCGTCGAACATGAGGTCCAGCGTTGCAGCGTCGGCCGTCTGGTTGTCCGTTTGCATCGCCTCCACGTCGTCGCGCAGCGCTGCGACGCTCGATAACGCCCCGCCGCGCAACGGCCGCGCCGACGCCGACACGCTGTCATCGGCAGGCACAGCCGCCATGAATACTTCGGGCAATTCGAAGCCGGGTAACGAAGTTTGGCGGATATCGGTATTCAACGCCTGGAGCGTGGCGCGCTCCGCGTCTTCGGCAAACAGGTCGAGCGTGGGCGCGCCGTAGGGCGCCCGGCTCAGCTGCGCGAGACGCTGCGCCGAGCGCGCGGCACGGGCGAGCTTGGCATCGGCATCCGATTCAGCCGGACGACCGGCGGAAGCAGACGTAGAAGCAGGAGCGTTACGACGCGACCCGGCGGTATCGGCAGGATCAGCAACTTGGCGAGCGGGATTGACGGCGGAATCTGGCATAAGTCGATGATTGACAGCACGCGGTCAGACGCGACCCGGGCGGCTAACAACACGCCCGATGAAGCGGCCCGGCCTGGCGCCTCGCAACGGAAAAGCGGCTGCATGGGTTTTCGAGGCCGCATTGTCGCATGCCTGCACGCCCGGACTGCGGATGCGCACAGTCTCAGGCCGGGCCTTCTTCCTTGAATTCCCGTACGGTTTCGAGCGCGCGCAGCCGTGTGCAGATCGCTTCGTATTCATTCGACGATACTCGCGAAAGCTCGACCTGCACTTCATCGGGATCGGGGGAATCGTCGCTTTGCTGCACCACGAACTGCTTCACACGCACGCTGCCGGCCCACGACAGCCGTTCGCGCTCGAAACCGATCACGCTGCCGAGCGCCGCGGCCAGCACCAGGCGGGAAATGAGTTCTACGTTGCCTACATGAGTGGATTTGCTCCTTATAAGTGTTCTGTGATGGGATGATGGCGCGGCGTCCATGCAAAAGCGGCCGCAGATAAACCGCCGTTGTGCCGAAGCGCGCGCGTTTTGATTTATCCTTGGTGCCCCGCATCGGGCGGCGCACCGGACAGGTTCCACGCGCGCCGCCGCGCGCAACTGCCAAACGCAACCACCATCGGTAAGCCGTATGCACGACCCAGATCCAACCGCCGCCACACCCCCGAGCGCCGCCGCCCTCCGTGCGCACTATCACCACGTCGTGCTGCCAATCTGGCGTGGGCCGGGCTTCAACACGGTGTTGCGGCTGGCGTTCGAGGCGGTCGCCGAGGACGGCCGCACACCCTTGTCGCCACAGCGTTATCGCGCCATGGCCTGCGCGCGGCAGCTATTCGTGTTCTCGCAAGCAGGCGATATCGATCACGCCGATACGCTGTTCGCTTCGCTTCGGACCTATTTTCAGGACACGAAGAACGGCGGTTGGTTCTATAGCGTCGACGCAAGCGGCGCGCCGCGTGAGCGACACAAGGACCTCTACACGCACGCATTCGTGATTTTTGCGTGCGCGGAGTACGCGAAACGGGCCGGTGCGGCGGCGGCCGAGGAAGCGCTGGCGGTGCTTGAGGAAACGTCGGTGGTGATTGAAGAGCGGATGGCAATCAGTGGCGGTGGCATTGACGGCTTGTTCAGTTCGGCCATGGCGGAAGATTTTTCGACGGTGCTTGGGCCGCCGCTGCAAAACCCGCTGATGCATCTGACCGAAGCGTGGCTCGCCGCCCGTGAGGCGACTGCGGATCCACGGTTCGATCGACGGTTGGAAAAGCTTGCAGCCGCATTCGCACGGGCTTTTGTGCATGACGAAAGCGGTTGCATCGCGGAATTGACGATCGGCAGCGCCAATAACTGGCTGGAACCGGGTCACCAGTTCGAGTGGCTGTTTCTCGCGGAAGCCAGCCGGCACCCGGCTTTCGATGCAGCGGGCCTGAATCGGGCGCTAGTCCGCGGGTTCGATTTCGTCCAGCGGCACGGAGTCGATCCGGTGACCGGCGGCGTAGCGGCGTCGCTGAACGAACAGGGCGGCGTGATCGATTCGACGCAGCGCATCTGGGCCCAGACCGAATATCTGCGGGCTCTCGCGACGCATGCGGATGAGTCCGCGCGCGCGCAACTGCCAGCGCAGATCGCGCGTTTTGCCAGACGTTTTCTGCGACCGCAAGGGTGGATCGAGAGCCAGTCGGCGGAAGGTCTGGTCATGCGTGCGGAATTGCCGTCGACAACGCCTTATCACCTAGCTACCGCCTACGCCGCGTTGCCCTGACAACGCACGTCCAGCGCCCGCCGCCCGGCGCTCTCGCGGAATCAAATGCCTCGCCAAGCCGCGAGGCATTTTTTATTGCGGCTGGAGAAATCAGCGCGATGCCGAACGCTTTGCGCGCTTTCGTTTCAAATCGCGGAGAAAGTTCGTGCAAACCCGGTAATTTCTCCACGATTTTGAGATCGTCCTTGCGGAGTGACCATGCGCTACCTACAGTCTTGTGCAGGACCGCGACGAAGGCTCCTGCCTCGGTGCGGATTGTGGGACTCACGCTGACTGGACCGAAACCAAGTGTAGGAGTGTCCGAATGGCCGAAATTGTCGATATCGCACGGGGCGCATTGAATGCGCAGCCGTTTAGCGCCTTGCTGGGTACGAAGCTCATGCAGGTCGACTCCTCGAGTCTCACGCTGTGTCTGACCATCCGCGACGAACTCAGGCAACAACACGGTTTTGTGCACGGCGGCGTAGTGAGTTATCTCGTCGATAATGCGTTGACTTTCGCTGGCGCATTGCGCCTGGGACCGAAAGTGGTCACGGGCGAATACAAGATCAACTATTTGCGGCCGGCGGTTTCCGGCACGTTGATGGCGCGTGCGCGCGTGGTCTACGCCGGGATGACGCAGGCGACCTGCCAATGCGACGTGTACGTCACCGACGGCGGCGCCGAACGGCTCGTGGCGGTCGCACAGGGAACCATTCACCGGATCAGCGAAATGGCTGCGGAGCTTGAGCCGGTGTTTAACGAGTGAATGGGGGTTGGGGCGTTGGCTTTATGCGTTTAAAGGTTAATTCGGTGGCAACATTGCGGCCCTGACCGCGGAGCTATCGCCGTGAACCTGCTGTAAAAAAGGTCGTTCCAACCACCGTTGGAACGACCTTTTTTTAAGCGCGCCGGCCCGGCGTTAATTTGCTCGCCGGCTTGGCTGGTTGCGTCGCAATAAACGGCTTATTTCGCGTCGACGGTACGCTGCTGCTGCTCGCCCAGGCCCTGGATCCCGAGCCGCATTGTCTGTCCGGCCTTCAGGTAGACCGGCGCCGGTTTGACGCCCATGCCCACGCCCGGCGGCGTGCCGGTGGAAATAACGTCGCCCGGTTGCAAGCTCATCACCTTCGACAAATACGACACCAGCGCGGCCACGCCGAATACCATCGTCTTGGTACTGCCATTCTGGTAACGATGCCCGTCCACTTCGAGCCACATATCGAGTTGCTGCGGATCGGCGATTTCGTCTTTCGTGACCAGCCACGGGCCGATCGGGCCGAAGGTATCGAAACCCTTGCCCTTGTCCCATTGCGTGCCGTGCTCGAGCTGCCATTCACGTTCGGAGACGTCGTTGATCACGCAATATCCGGCGACGTAATCCAGCGCGTCCGCTTCGCTGACGTACTTCGCTTCACGGCCGATCACCACGCCGAGTTCGACTTCCCAGTCCGTTTTCTTCGAGTTACGCGGAATTTCAACGTCGTCGTTCGGGCCGCAAATAGCGCTCGTCCATTTACCGAAAAGCACCGGCTCGGTCGGCACAGGCAGATTCGATTCTGCTGCGTGATCGGCGTAATTCAGTCCGATGCAGACAAACTTGCCGACGCTTCCCACGCACGGGCCAATGCGCGGTTCGCCCGGCACTTCGGGCAGCGAGGCCGGATCGAGCGCGCGCAACTTGGCCAGCGTGGCGTCGGACAGCGCCGCGCCGGCGATGTCGTCGACTACCTTCGACAGATCGCGAATCTTGCCGTTCTGATCCAGCAAACCCGGTTTTTCCTGACCCTTCGGCCCATAGCGCAGCAGTTTCATCGTGAGTGATCCTTCAGTTTTCAGGTTTTGATTCGGTTTCGAGATATTCAGCTTGAGCGGCTGTTTTGATCGGGTGAAGTCGCTCGAGCTTGCTTTCGATCGCTTGCGGTTAAATGAATCGGCCGGTCGTGAGCGACGATTCAACGGATGCGGGTTACAACCATAGCATCGCGATTCCTGCGTGCGGAGTCACGGAATCCCGCGCGGCTTTGTCGCCAATCTTTTTACCATCCTCTGCTTTCGTTGCAATTGCAGTTGAGGAATTCCGGGTATACCGCGCTCATTCTTCATGCGTTTTGCTCAACTTTCACAGCCGATAAAACTCGCGCGCGGTGTCCCCGAAGATCCACTGCTGCGCAGACGCGTCAAGGTGTGACGTCAACTGTCGCGCCGCGTCAAACCAGTGTGAATAGTCACCGTTCAAGTTCAGCACCGGCCAGTCGCTGCCCCACATCAGCCGCTCAGGCCCAAAACGATCGAGGAGATGATCGACATAAGGCTTCAGCGTAGCGACAGCCCAGCCGGGCGCGGCTTCGGTCGCGAGACCGGACAATTTGCAAACGAGCCCTTGTGGCAGCGCGGCCAGTTCCGCTATACCGTCCGCCCAGCTTTGCCAGGCCGCATGACCGTCCTTGATTTGCGGCTTCGCACCATGATCGACAACAATTCGCAGCTCAGGAAAGCGCGCCGCGAACACCTTCAACGAAGGGACATGGCGCGAAAATATCAATGCATCGAAGGCGAGATCGTTTTTGATCAGTGCGCGAATTGCCGGAGCGAGAGCTGGACTTTCGATCCAGCGGTCATCCGGCAGGTCCTGCAGCATCGGACGCACGCCCTTGAACTTGGGTTCGCGCGCCAGTTCGTCGATCAGCTCCACGCTATCCGGCGCGTCAAGTGGTACCCACCCAACTATACCGGCGACAGACGCGTCGTCGCGAGCGAGATCAAGCAGATAGCGCGTTTCATCGACCGTAGGCGCAGCCTGCACCACCACCGTCCGCGCAACGTGCGCCGCTTCGCGAAGCGGCTTCAGGTCATCAGGACCGAAAACCCGGTACAAGGTCTGAAGCTCGGGCGTCAACCAGCCATAGTCACCACGCGACGGATCCCAGAAATGCTGATGCGCATCAATACGTTCAGCGCTCATGGTTTGCCTGCGTCAGCGTGATCTGAGCCTGCTTGATCCAGGTGCGGCACAGGCGCCGCACGATGCAACAAACCAGCCGCTCGCAACTCGTCCCACAAAGCATCAGGCAACGGATCGGCGAACGAAGCCGCGTTCAAGCGCACTTCCTCTGGATTTCGTGCGCCCATCAGGACCGTGGCCACAACTTTATGCGCATAAGGAAACTGCAGGGCCGCGCTCGACAAGGCGACGCCATGCGCATGGCATATCCGTTCCAGCGAATCGACTCGTTCGATAATCAACGGCGGCGCATCGACGTAATTGAACTTTCGGTTGTCGGCTTTTGGCGCTGTATCGGACGTCAGTCCTCGCGCGAGAATGCCCGAATTGAACGCACCTCCCAAGATGAGGCTGACGCCGCGCTTCTCGCATTCAGGCAGCAAGTCGTCGAGTACCGCCTGCTCCAACAACGTATAACGTCCCGCCAGCAACGCGCAATCGATGTTGAATTCAGCCATCACGTCCAGGATGGCCGCGCCTTCGTTCACACCGAGTCCAACGGCCTTTACGCCACGCGATGTGCGCAGTTCATCCAGCGCGCGGAAACCGCCTTCATCCGTCAGTTGCCGCCAGTAGCGCGCATTGTTGTCGCCGTGCGTGGCGCGGCCGATATCGTGGATCAGCACGATGTCGATATTGACAATACCCATGCGCTGCTGGCTATCTTCGAACGATCGAAGAATGCCGTCGTAGGTGTAGTCGAAAATTGCCTGGAATGGCAACGGGTCCGACCAGCCTTCGCTGCCATCGTAAGGCGTGGTGCGCGGGACAAAATGACGGCCGACCTTCGTCGACAACACGTAGTCTTCACGCGGGTATCGGCGCAACGCATCGCCGAGCCGGTGCTCGGCTTTCGTGTGGCCGTAATGCGGAGCGGTATCGAAGAAACGGATGCCGCTTTGCCACGCTGCGTCCACGGTCGCTTGCGCGTCAGCCTCGGAAAGATCGTGATACAGGCCACCCAGCGGTGCAGTGCCCAGCGACAACGCCGTGACTTCCAGCGAGGTTTTGCCCACTTTGCGCTTTTTCACAACGGGATTTCCTGTGATCGGGTTCATTGGGTCCGCCTGATGAGTTGGACTGCTGCGTTGGACTGCTGCTTGGGGCCAATAAGTCAGGTTCAGATCGAAGTAATCGCTACCGCATACCGCGGCGTCGCGTTCGCCGGCAGGCACGCCGGACCAACCGGCTCAAAAGTCTTGTAGGTCAGGATGAACTCCTGATGACCGAGGGACTCCGACTTCGACGCGGCGCCGGACGCCACGCGCACGGTGGCATCGAATACTTCACGGCCGACTTCATCGAGCGTCGCGCGACCTTCCAGGATGCGGCCCGCATCCACATCCATGTCGCCCGAGAGATTGCGATATGTCGCCGGATTAGCGCAAATCTTGATGACGGGCGAAATGGCTGAGCCGACCACCGACCCACGTCCCGTTGTGAACAGGATCACATGCGCGCCGCACGCAATCAGTTCGCCGATTTCCGCGTTGTCGCTAATGTTCGGAAAGCCGAAACGCGGTTCGCCATCGGGAACGACGTCAAGCAGATACAAACCGCCGACGGGCGGAATGTCACCGGGTTTGATGATTCCCACAATGGGCGATGCGCCGCTTTTCGCATACGCGCCGAGTGACTTTTCTTCCTGCGTGGTGAGACCGCCATCCGCGTTGCCGACCGCGAATGAACCATGTCCCATGGTCGAGTAATAGCGGGCGGCCTTGTCTACGCACGCGACAATTTCGCGACCCAATTCGGGGCGCGCGGCCCGGCTTTCCATGTGGAATTCGCAGCCGACCAGCTCCCCGGTTTCCTCGAAAATGCAGGCGGCGCCGGCGTCGATCAGCGCATCGAACGCGCGGCCCACAGCGGGATTCGCCGTAATGCCGCTCGTGCCGTCCGAGCCGCCGCAAATCGTGCCGACGATCAATTCGTCAAGCGCCATTGGCACCTTCGGTTGCTGCGCGAGCGTCGCGCGTACCTCGCGAATCCAGTCGATGCCATTCTGGATCGTGCTGCGCGTCCCGCCCTTTTCCTGGATCGTCAGGACCTCGGCCGGGCGGCCGCTCGCGCGCACGGCGTCGACCAGATAGTGCTTGTTCATGCTCTCGCAGCCTAGCGAGACGAACAGGACCGCGCCCACGTTCGGATGCGCGGTCAGCCGCTCCATCATCTTTTCGGCATAACCGTTAGGGTAGCAACCCGGAAAGCCGATCAAGTGGACCGGTGGTTCCTGCTCGGCCGTGGGGTCGTCGAAGGCGTCGAACGCCGGACGAAACTGCGTGACGATTTCCCGCGCGACGTGATGCGCGCATTCGACGAGATAAGCGACCGCGATTACATTGCGGATGCCCTTGCGGCCATCGGCGCGCAGGAAGCCTTGAAGCAGCGGAGGGGTGGTGGCCGTCATTGGCTTAGCGGTCCCGGTGATCCACGAACGCATGGCCGGCGTCGTGGGTGTACGTCGGCAGATAGTCGCTCTCGAGATTGTGGGTATGCAGATGTTCGCCAGACTGAACGTCCGACGTCACATGGCCAATGATCGCGCCATACCGAAGCACTTTTTCATCGGTCCGCAACGCGCGCCGTGCGACTTTGTGCCCAAGGTCGATGGTCTTCGCAAGCGTGACGATCTCCCCTTCGATCTGCACACGCTCCCCGGCTTCCAGACGAGCGCCCGCTATCAGGCAATTGTCCTGCGGGCTTTGCAGAATGAGCCGGGCGTCAGTGGGCTTGTGAGGGACTTGCTGCACAGAAACTTCCTTGAGAACGGACGGCATTCGGGCGGCATTCAGGCGGTTGTATGAGCAATGCCGCGGGTTTGCATCAGTACAATCATTTATCAGTGAACGTATTATTCATATGCGGACAAGTCGAAGTCAAGCTAAGTGCGCCGTTGAGCGGTCCGTGTTTTCCCTTAGCATCTTGCTTTTAAGCGACCTAACTGAAGGCCATCATGCAGGCAGACGATCCCACCGACGCCGACCGGTACCGAGCACCCGCGCTGGATAAAGGTCTCGATATCCTCGAACTGCTCGCGGAGCAAAAGGATGGACTCACGCGTGCCGAGATCACGAAATCGCTCGGGCGCAACGCCAGCGAGATGTACCGGATGCTCGAGCGGCTGGTCGCGCGGCAGTACGTGGTGCGCTCGCCCGCGGGCGACCGTTATTCGCTGAGCCTGAAGTTGTATGCGCTCGCGCACCGGCACCCGCCGATGAACCGTCTGATCGCGGAAGCCTTGCCGATCATGCAGCGTTTCGCCGATCGCGCAGAGCAGTCGTGTCATCTCGCCGCCTATGACCGTGGCAATCTGCTTGTGATCGCCCAGGTCGACGGGCCGGGAACATGGGGGATTTCAGTGCGGCTCGGCGCACGGGTTGGATTGATCGATACCGGTTCGGGACGCGTGATCCTCGCGTTCCAGAGCGCCGAACAGCGGGCCCATATGCTTGCGGAGCACACACGTGTGAAGGGTGAATCAGCGCTCGATCCGCTCGCGCTGGAAAATGCGTACCGGCAGATTCGTGCGGATGGGTTTCTCCATAAGGAAAGTCAGCAAACCTTCGGCGTGATGGACGTGAGTTTCCCGCTGCTCGGCCCGTCCGGCCAGGCGATTGCGACGCTGACGTGTCCGTATCTCAGGCGTATCGACGAATACGTGGCGCCTTCCATTAGCGAGGTGAGCGCGCTGCTGGGCGAAGCGGCGGCGGCTCTGTCGATGTTTCGCGAACCGGATGTGGAGTTCGGCGATTCGCGCGATTCGAGCGCGGCATGGACGTAGCAGAAGGCGGCGGATAGAAGGCGGAAGATTCACCGGCCGGATTCGGTTGAAAGATCCGGTTCGGGATTCGGCAGGCTGCAGATTCGCGCAACGCGTTAGAATGGCGACCCTCTCAAAAAGCGGATCGTCGCTTCCCGTGACGTTTCGCGTCTTTTTTCTACGCAAGGCAATGGCGAAACTCCTCTCCGATCCCGAATTCCAGCGCTTCTCCGAACTTCAGCAAAAGCAGTCCAGCTTCACGATCACGAGCGAGGAAGCGGACGAGTTGCGCGATATCGTCGCTCGCGCGCAGCAAAAGCGCGACGACCGCGCGGCCGCTATGCAGTCGATCGAAACGTTTATCTCGCAGTTCGACATTGGCGCGGACGAACTCTTTACAGCCGACCAGATTGCCGATGCAGCACGCAATTTCGGCCTGATTCCCGCAGCGAAGAAAGAGCGCGTGCTGCCCCCGCAGTTGTCGTTCAACGGCAAGCCGTACCAATGGACCGCTCGCGCACTGCCGGACGACATTCGCGTACCGTTGTTCGAAGCGTTCACGTCGGGTGCGTCGGTGAAAGCGTTTATTGCCACGCCCAAGGACACTACGCGTTGCGCGGCGACTATTGCACGTCTTGAGCGCGAAACCGGCAGCGCCTACGCCGATGCGTGGCTGGAAGAACTCGCCGTATCTCGCGCGCAAGTCGACGAAGCGCTCGCCAAGCTGCCAGCTTGATTCGAACAGCGGCAGTCGCGGATAAGCGAACCGCGACCGCATTCCGGCCGCTCATTGCGGCGGCCGGTTTTCAACGCCGATCCCCTTCATGGCCTTCATGACGGCAGCGCGTTGCCGTTGGTATCGGCTTCGGTATTGGTATCGGCTGCGGCCAGGCGCATCCTGAAACCGGTCACGCCAGGGTCCTCAGTGGCCGTTATCTCGAATCCCAAACGGCGCGCGAGTCCGATCATGCCGGTGTTCTCGCGCAATGCCTCGCCGACCAGCCAGCGTGTCCCGCGCGCCCGGCAATACGCAATGATCCGCGTCAACAACAACAGTCCCAGCCGCTTGCCCTTCTGATCCGAGCGCACCGCGACCGCGAATTCGGCCGTCTCGTTGTCCGGATCTGCAACAGCGCGCGCCACCCCAAGCGTCTCGATCGCGTCGTGTTCACCCGTGACCGCGATAAACGCCATTTCACGGTCGTAGTCGATCTGCGTCATCCGGGCAAGTTGCGTGTGATCGAAACTGCGCACTGAACTGAAAAACCGCAGACGCAAATCGTCCGGTGTCATCGCGGCGACGAAGGCGCTGTGAGCGGCTTCGTCGTCGGGGCGGATAGGCCGCACGGTGATACATAAGCCGTTCCAGTCGAGCATCTCCTCCAGTTGCCGCGGATACGGCTGAATGGCGAGCGGCGTGCGATGCGCGGCGAGCGTCAGATGCGGTTCATAGACCAGGACCGCCTGGCGGGTCACGCATACCGTCAACCGCAGCGCGACAATCTGCTCGATCTCGCAGACGGCCTGCGACAACGCTGTCAACGCCGCTAGCAAGTTCTCCGCCGGGAGTTCGCGCGCTCTAGGTGAACGCATCACGAGATCGCGTGCCAACACCGGGTTGAGCGGCGGAAGCGCGAATTCGTGCGGCGCGTCGGGCAGCCCGAGCGCGCCAACGGCCTTGAACTCGAACACCGGTCCGAACACACGATGGTTCAGCAAGCGGACGTCGATCTGGATGGCGTCTTCGCTCCGCGGCCCCGCCGATCCCGCCTTCACCATCACGCCGAATTGCGCCAGCACCCGCGACGCCCGCTCGCCGTCCAGTTCCGCGACGCCCGCCGCCAACGCGGCCATGACCTGAGCCTGCGCGCTGTCCAGCGCGACCACCGTCTGAGGACGTGGCCCGTCGGGCGTCTGCATCAACAACTCGCGTCCCTGCCGATAGTCTACGAGCCGCGCGAAACCCCGCGCCAGGCGTTGGGGCGTGGTATGCACAGGAATGCCATGGGCGTGCAACGCATCGCGTGTGGCCTGGTCCACGCAGCCGAAAAAGCAGGTCAGCAAACCGCGATACGCGTGGCTTTGCTGCTCGATCAGCATGCGCGCGACTTCTGCGACAGGCGCGGTGTGCGTTGGTGCGTGGACCACGAACGCCGTGCCGGTGTCGCGATGCGGCGCTAGCGCTTCGAGCGCCGCGCCGAAGTCCGCGGCAGTTGCGGTATCTCCCAGTTGCAGCGGATTCTCAAGCCGGGCGCGCGGCAAAACGGCGCCGACCGATACGCGCGCGGCCTCGGGCCAGAGCGCCAGCGCGTCGCCGGCCGCGGCAAAAGCGTCGGCCGCGAGAGCGGCCACGCCGCAATCACTGGTGATAACCGTCGCCCGGTCGCTCGCAGCCACACGACCCACGCCGAGGGTCTCGATTTCGTCGAGCAGGTCGTCAAGGGAATCCACGCGCACGAGGCCGGCGCGCCGGAACGCGGCGCTATAAAGCGCGTCGAAAGGATCGTCGTGGCCTGTGCGTAACACCAGCACGGGTTTGTTGCGCGCCGCCGCCCGTGCCGCCGACATGAATTTGCGCGCCATTTGCACCGATTCGATGGCCATCAGGATCGCGCGCGTCCGAGAGTCGCTTGCGAGGAAATCGAGGATGTCCCCCACGTCGACATCGGCCTCGTCGCCCAGTGCAACCACCCGCGAAAAACCCAGGCCACGTGCGTTCGCCCAGCCCATCACGCCGTTGGTCAGCGCGTTCGACGCCGATACCCAGGCCACCCCGCCCGCCGCGATGGCGCATGACGGCGCGCCCAGCACAGCGCCCAAAGCGGGCGTCATCACGCCGACACTCGCGGGACCGGCCACGCGCAGCAAAAACGGCCGAGCGGCCGCCAGCGTGCGACGCGTCCAGTCCTTACCCTCCAGGTCCCCCGCCTGCCCGATTATGACGACCGCCCGCGTGCCACGCTCCCCCAGGTGCCCGACGATCTGCGGCCACGTATGCGGCGGTGTGCACAGCACCGCCACGGTCGGCGCGTCGGGCAAGTCTTCGATGCCCGCAAAAACCGCGGCCTCATTCAACTGACGATGCTTCGGATTCACTGGCCAGACGGGGCCCGCGAAGTTGGCGGCGCTCAGTCGCGACCACACCATTTCGCCAATACTGCCAACACGCAGCGACGCCCCGATCACGGCGATCGACTTCGGGTTGAACAGTGCGTCGAGATTACGTACGGTCATGCGGCCTCCATATCGGGAATGTATCGAGCATAGGCGATTCGCGCGCCCCCAACCACTAGCCGGATGGCCTATGTCCCGCCTGTTCCAGCAACCGCTCTCACGTTTCCTGATGCCCAGTATGAGAATTCATTTTGTTTCAGCGTCAACCGAACGGGCTATTGTTTCGCACCGGGAACCAAGGTAATTTGATCGAACGCGGGGCAGGAGCGATTCTGGTTCGCAATCCAGGAGGCACGTTTACTCGGCCATAAAGAAAACCGGGAAAGTTGGGCGGTAAGGAATCACTATGCGACACCTTCCATCGTTGATTGCGCTGCGTTTCTTCGAAGAAACCGCGCGTCATTTGAGTTTCAATCGCGCGGCGCGAGCGTTGTGCGTCACACAAGGGGCTGTAAGCCGTCAGATCAGGCTACTGGAAGAGTCACTGGGCGTGAAGCTTTTCGAGCGCGACCATAAAGGAATCCGCTTGACGCAGGCCGGCGTGTTGCTGATGCCATCGGTGACCGAGGCATTTGACGTGATCGAGCGCGGAACGCGTCACCTGACGGGAACGGTCGAGCGCAAGCGGTTGATTGTGTCGTTACCGCCCACCTACGCAACGCAGTGGTTTTCGTCGCGGCTAGGCGCACTCGCGGAGCAGTTGCCGGACGTCGATCTGTCTATTCGGACGCAGGAAAGCGACGAGTGTCATTGCAGCGTGCGCTTCGGTCGCGACGCTGCTGCGCATGGGTGGTCGGAACTGCTGACGGTGGAGCGGCACGCGCTCGTGGGGTCGGCATCATTCGCCGGGACACCGGTCGAGATCCTGCTGGATCGATTGCCCGCGCTTCACGTGCTGCACGAAGATGTGCGCCTCAACCTGTGGCCGGACTGGCTGGCGAAAGCAGGACTACCGCCGCGCTATGCCGAGAATGGTATTGAATTTTCAAATCTGCAGCAGGCGATCCATGCGGCGCGACGCGGCGTGGGACTCGCCGTGGTAGATCTGAACATGATTGCCGATGAGCTGACCGAGGGTGCACTCGTGAGGATGTCCGACGTCGATATCATCGGGCCGTTCGGATACTGGCTGGACGTGCCAGAAGCACATCGCGACGCCAGCACCGTGACCGCCTTTGCGGAATGGCTGCGCCATGAAGCGGTCCTGCCAGTTTGAACACAAGTCTCGGCTCAGGATTGAAGTTCGATATGGACCTCAACCGGACATCAGCGTGACCCCGCTCTAGCGTGCAACAGTCGCCGGCTGGGCCGTACCCGCTACACGTTGTTCCCCGCTCGCCACCGTTTCACTTCCCGTGCCACTCCCCGCCACGCAATGCGACTGCAGCGACAAATACCCGGGGTTATACGCCTTCGCCTCTTTCTTCGGCAACGTATAGCTGATCCGGCACTGCTCGACCGGACCACTGCCCCATTTCACCGTCAGCGCCCCTTGATCTTCAAGACCGCGTGCAAATATTCTGCTATCCTGACCGACCACACCCACGCTCCTACCTTGTTCGTCTTCCACACTCGCTCCAAATGGCAACGTTCCACCACCCAGTTTCGGCGCCTGAATCAATGCCGCGCGCCCGCTCACCGTCTCGTACTTCACCATTACTATAGAGCCTGCACGCGGCGCCACTTGCGCTGACGTCGATTTAAATTCCACATCCGTGGACGTGCCCTTCGGATCAAGATCCACCACGTTCATGCTGTACGGCGACAGGTACGGAATCACCGCATATCCACGCCCATCCACCTTCGTGCCCGGTGAACTCGTCACCATTGCACCGGCCGCATCAGGTGCTTCCACAATGCCGATCGTATCGCCCACCGTCTGCGAGAACGTCACCCCACCCGGGTGCGCCACCACCGAACCCTGCACACCGGCCGACACCTGGCGCGTGCCCGCACCGCCACTCGCCGACGCGTTCAACGTCGCGTAAGGCGCGCGATACGTGGCGCTCACCCCCGCATTGCCGTTGTTCGCCGACGTGCCTCCCGCGTTATACGTGCCATATCCGTTGTACGAGAACTGGTTCGTTTCGCCTAGCGAACCACTCACGTTCGCCTGCATGTTCGTTGCGCCATCGGAGTTGTGCGAGGCGTTCGTGGTCAGCATCGGCGCATGCGCCGTGTGACCCAGCGGAATGGTGGTGCTCAGCATGAAGTCGTTGGACATCGTGCCGTCCATCGACCGTGTGCGCCCAGCCGTCAGGCTGTACGTGCCGTACTTGAACGAGTTGGTGTAGCCGGCCTGGAACAGCGTGTCGGCACCGCCCCGGTTCCAGTAGTTCTGCGACGACCCCGTCACGAACATCGTGCCATGGTCACCCAGCTTTTGATTCACCGACACCTGCATGCGATTGCGCTGCCGATAGATCGAGTTGATATCGCCACCATGGTCCGCAATATCCCTCACTGACGCGGCGTCGTTCAGGTTCATGTAACCCGCTGTCGAGAACCGGTACGCCGCCACGGAGATGTTGGTGTCGGTAGCCGCAATAAACTTGCTGTAGCCCACGCGCAAGCTCGTGCCGTGCATCGACTGCGCGTTCGGGATGCTCGTGAAGGCGCCCGTCACGTCCATCGAGAACGCGCCCATGCCCGTGTTCAACGCACCGCCCACGTTCATCGCCCCATAACCGGTCGATGCCACCACGCCGCCATAGGCGGTGATCGTGTTGGTAAAGCCGCGCTGGATTGTGAACTGCGCGAACACGGGTTTCGTGTCGAGCGAATCGTTGCGCAACTGGCCCGCTGTCGCGCTGAAACGCGTGACGCCGGGGCGCAGCAGTTGCGCCACCGATGCAAACGGCACCGTGAACTCCTTGCTGCGGCCATCGGCTTCAGTCACTGTGACCACGAGGTCGCCGCCGTAGCCGGTCGAGTACAGATCGTTGATCTCGAACGGACCCGGTGCGACGTTCGTTTCCTGCAACACCTGGCCGTTCTGACGGATCGTCACGCGTGCATTCGTTTCAGCGGTACCACGCACGACCGGTGCGTAACCGCGCATCGATTCAGGCAGCATGCGGTCGTCGGTGGCGAGTTGCACGCCGCGAAACGAGATGCTGTCGAAGATCTCGCCGGTCGTGCTGGCATCGCCCACGGTCAGTTGCGCGCCGAGCTTCGTCACGTCGCGCTGCGCATACGTCGCAATGTTGTCGAACTGCGTCTTCTGACCCGTGCCGGCCGACACCGACGATTGGTGGCGGATATGCCACGCGCCAATGTTCACGCCGGCGCTCAGGCCCAGGTAGCTTTGGCTCGAACCCACACCCGAACCTTCCGTGTGGTACGTGTTCGCGTTGTAGCTGATGAAACCGCCGTTCACGCCCTGGTCCCACTGCTCGGGCGACACATAGCCACGCGCGGAATTTTTCATGAAGGCCTGCGGCACGCTCAGTTCAAGCGTCTGTTGCGTGAAGTCGAAGTCAACCGTTGCGCCCGGTACCAGGGTGCCTATTTCATCGCAGGCTTCGGCATGGGCTGTGGTCGTGGTGCGTCCGGCGGCTGCATCGGCCTTCGCCAGATCCACCCCCGCGCGCTGCAGCAGCGCACGGCTGAAACACGGCTTCGAGCCGAGCTTGCCGTTAGTCGAAGCAAAGCGGATATCCTCGCGCGCCAGACGGTTCCCGTTCACGATCAGGTCGACCGGGTACGTTCCCGGCGACACCGCGTTGCCGCGCGTGAAACGGCTCGTGTCAACCGCACTGCCCGCCTCGCCCCGCAGATACATGTTGTCGAAACTGACTTCATCGACTGCGCCCGTCTGGGTTTGCGGTGTAACCGCGGCATCGGCCACGGCCTGGGGAATCGCCGCGCACGCCATCATCGAGAAAGCGATCGCGGCCAGCGGCTTCAGACGCAGTCGGAACAGGTCCTGGCCTTGACTAGAGAAAGCGGGTTGAGCGACGAATTTCATGATGTAGCCTGCGATGGTTCGGTCGATTCGGACGCGACTTGACCCACCGGGCTGTAGAAACAGTCCGCTCGGTAAAACGCGTGTTGAGTGTTTGGTGTTGAGGAAGGCGTCGGCTTGGGTACGGCTCGCGACGTCTTCAGTGCGCCCCCGTGGGGGACGCAGCCTTGCGAGCCTTACGGTGCGATGGGCGCCTCGAACGGCAGCGCGCCGCCGAAATCGCTGATACCCGAGTACTTCACGTGAGCGTTGGCGGGAACCGTCTTGAGGTTCTTCACCGGAAATTGCGCCGTGCCGAGTGGCTCGACCATGCCGCCAATATCATTCGTATAGGTCTGGCCAGCACCCACTACGTCGATCTTGCTGAACGACACGTAGTACGCCGTCGGATTGGTCGCCTTCACGTCGTAGCCCTTGCTGTCAGCCGAGGGCACCAGCTTCCAGGTCAGTTTTCCCGCCGCTTCCTCGGGCGTGCCTGGCAAACCCTTCGGGCGTGCAAACACCTTAATGCGGGTGCGAAACGCGAACTGCAGCGAGTTGACATCGGCGGTACCGGTGCTCTTCGCCGCCTTCGGCGGCACGTCCAGCACGTTCAGCCAGAATACCGACTCGCGGTCCTGCGGCAACGCATCGCCCGTGTACATCATCCGGATCGTCTGCGATTTCTTCGCATCCATGCGGAAGATCGGCGGGGTCAGCACAAACGGCGCGCTCGCCTCGCCCGGCTTCGCATCCGCGTTGCCCTTGTCCATCCAGACCTGCACCAGCGACGGTTCGGCCCGATCGTTCGTCAGCTTGACTGTCACCTCACGATTTTCAAGGGGATACACCACACGCGTGCCGCCCACGGTCACGCTCGCGCCCGCACTGCCGGCCGCGAGCGCCGCAACCAGACCCAAACCACATGCAATTCGACTCAGGGACTTCATGATTGATGTTTCTCCGTGAAAAACGTATCTCGAAATTTCGATCAAAAACAGGCACCTGCACCCGCAGATGCCTGCTCGTACGGCTTACTGGTAGTCGACCGTGTACTGCACCGAGGTGTTCACCGGACCGGCTGTTGCCTTGCCCGTGGCGTAGTACTCGGCGTAGTACTTCAGGTCTGCTGCGCCCGTAACAAGCTGCACGCCGTTGCCGGCAATGTCATTGTTCTCGCCGGTAACGATGTTGATCGGCAGACGTGATGCGTTGAGCAAACGAACCTGAACGTTCTTGGCGCCAGCAGGTGCTTGGTTCTCCAGATAACCGGTGTCCGAGTTGACCGTCGGGCCGTTTTCAAAACGAGCCACGGCCTTCGTTTCGGTCGAGCAGCCGCTCAACACGAAGGTCATGTCGGTGCCATCGGTCGTGCCGGCGGTTGCGCCCTTTGAAGCCAATGTGCTGGCCGTCACCGGCCGCAGCTTGACGTTCTTGTCAGCCGAGCCAGCTGTTTTTGTATCGATCGAGCAGGTCGTGTCCGTGACCGAACCGGTGAAGGTGATCGTGCCGTCAGCGGCATTGGCGCCGGTTGAAGCCAGAGCGATCGTAGCGAGGGTTGCAGCAGCGGCGACGGTGGAGAGGAAGGATTTCATGAACGTTTCCAATAGAGAAATGAATAAGGGTTATGTAGATACTTGCGGCGCTTAGGATTCCTATCCCAGTTGATGCCGACCGCGCAGTGCGAGCCACCATTTATTTCATCGTCTGGATTCGTGTGAGAGGCGATGAACTGGTTCGTCTGCGAGTGAATGAATATTAAGACCACAAGCTTCGGATGACCCTCGGAACTCTCTTAAAGAATTAGGACAAAATTGAGAATTACTAAGAGTGAAATGGTGCGGAGGGACGGAGGCGCTGGCGGGGCTTTGAATGCGAAAAAGGCGTCCGGGGCGGACGCCTTTTTAGAAAGGTGAGGGTTTTCGGGAGGTACTGCTTATGTGGGCGAGCGGGTTATGAGGAACCGCTCGCGGCACGCAATGTGAGGTTACGCGTCTCGGGCGCCCAGGCTATTGATACGATCATGCCGATCAGCAGCACAGCAGCTAACACCATCATTGTGTAATGAAACCCGATCTCCGCAATACCAACGGGCAAGAGGAACGTACCAATCGCCGAACCGAGCCGACTGCACGCAATGGCGAGCCCGACACCCGACGCACGTACTTCCGTCGGAAAACATTCGGGAGGGAAGACACCCACAAGATTGCTGAACGCCGACATCGTCAAGGTAAAGATGGCGAATGCAGCAATCATGGCGAGCGTTGCGGACGACGGCAGCAAGCTCATGGTCACAAGCATCGCGCAAGTGAGCGCAAACGATCCGATCAGGAAGTGTCGACGCGGCAACTTGATGGTCAGCCAGATTCCCAGCACCGCGCCAATGACGAGCACGGCGTTCAACAGCAGGTCCGCGCCGAAACCATTGCTCAGCCCGATCACCTTCAGGATGCCCGGCAGGAACGTATAGATCGCGAAGTATGGAATAACCAGACACACGAAGAAGCCGCAGTTGAACAGGGTCCGACGGATCAGGTCCGGCTGAAACAGGCGTGCGTAACCGTATTTCATGTTGGCGCCGGCCATTGCATCCTCGACGTCGAGCGTCACGCCAGGACCGAAATGCTTGCGCACGATGTCATTCGCTTCCTTCACGCGTCCCTTGCCAAGCAACCAGCGTGGCGATTCCGGCGTGCCAATGCGCAACAGCAGCACAATGAGCGCGGGAAGACTCGCGGAAGCAAGCAGCCAGCGCCAGGCGTCAGGCGCGGCGTCTCCGTAAGACATGCCGAGCACGTTCGCCACGACATAGCCGATCGTCCATACCACGCTGAATGAGCCGAGAAGCGCACCGCGATGCTTGCGGGGAGAAAACTCGGCGAGGATGGCATGTCCGACCGTGAAGTCACCGCCCATGCCAAAGCCGATCAACACCCGCAACGCGAACAATTCCATGGGCGACGTAGCAAAGAATTGCAGGAATGCCGCGACCGTGATGATGACGAAGCTGCTGAGGAAAATGCTCTGACGACCCAGTCGATCGGAAAGCCGGCCAAACACCAGACTGCCCAGGAAAATCCCGATCAGCGCGGAACTGCCGATCGCACCCATCCAGAATGAATCGAGCGGCATCTGCCGGTTCATCGACGCCAGCGCATATCCCACCGTGCCGAGCGCGTAACCTTCCGTAAAGTGAGCGCCAAAGGTAAGGCCCGCGATCTTCACGTGGAAGCGATTCAGCGGAATGTCGTCGAGTAAAACGGGTTTCGGCGTCTGTGGATCTTGCGGGTGAATGGGTGTTGTGCCCGCATGAAGCGGTGGACTGATCGGGAATGCACTACTTGATGTGTCCTGGTGACTCACTGCGTCTCCTTGCTTATACGTTCTCTAATGGCGCACGCCGCTAGCACGCTTGCGCGTGTCCATCGGCTTCAGGCGTTCGGCGTTTCGTGTTCAGCGTTCAATGCCCGTCAGGCCGCTGATCATCATGTATTTCAGTTCGGTGTATTCATCGAGGCCATACTTCGATCCTTCGCGTCCCAGGCCCGATTGCTTGACCCCGCCAAACGGCGCGACCTCCGTCGATATGATTCCTTCGTTGATACCCACCATTCCTGTCTCGAGTGCGTCGGCAACCCGCCACGCCCGGCCCAGGTCACGTGTATAGAAATAGGCGGCGAGTCCGAACGGGGTGTCGTTGGCAAGCGTGATTGCTTCGGCCTCCGTCTCGAAACGGAAACACGCGGCCACCGGTCCGAACGTTTCTTCCTGAGCGATCGACATGGTGCGGTTGGCGTGAGCGAGTACCGTTGGTTCGTAGAATGTCCCGCCCAGCGCATGGCGACGCCCGCCTGTTAGTACCATCGCGCCCTTGCTTAGTGCGTCTGCGACGTGATCGCCGACTTTCGTGAAAGCGGCCTCGTTGATAAGCGGTCCCTGATCGACTTCCTGTTCGAGTGCGTTACCCACGCGAAGCTTGCGTACGGCGTCGGTCAGGCGCTGAGTGAATTCGCCGTACACGCTCGCCTGGACGAAAAAGCGATTCACGCAGACGCAGGTCTGGCCTGTGTTACGAAACTTCGATGCCATCGCACCTTGTACCGCTGCGTCGAGATCGGCGTCGTCGAATACGATGAACGGCGCGTTGCCGCCAAGCTCCAGCGAGAGCTTCTTTAACGTGTCCGCGGATTGCGCGGCGAGCAGCTTGCCTACGCGCGTTGATCCCGTGAACGACAGCTTGCGTACCACGGGCGATGCGGTCAACGCCGCGCCGATTGCAACGGCGTTCCCGGATACGACGTTGAACACCCCCGGAGGAATGCCGGCTTCCTCTGCGAGGATGGCGAGCGCCAACGCACTCAACGGCGTTTCCTCCGACGGCTTCAGCACCATCGTGCAACCTGCTGCCAATGCGGGACCGGCTTTGCGCGTAATCATTGCGAGTGGAAAATTCCACGGCGTGATGGCCGCGACCACGCCGACCGGCTCGCGCGTCACGATAATCTTCGAGCCCGGCTTCGGGCTCGGGATCACGTCTCCGTAGCTGCGCTTTGCTTCCTCTGCAAACCACTCAAGAAAGCTCGCCGCATAGGCCACCTCGCCTTTTGCTTCCGCGAGCGGCTTGCCCTGCTCTCGCGTCAGCAATTCAGCGAGTGCATCACGATGCTCGAGCATCAGCTCTCCCCAACGCCGGACCCGGGCCCCGCGCTCTTTCGCGGTGAGTGCGCGCCAAACGGGGAACGCCATCTCCGCCGCGCGGATCGCTTGAAGCGTTTGCTCTGCGCCGGCTTTCGCGACATCGGCAATGACTTCGCCTGTGGCCGGATTGCGAACGGCGTACGTTTCGGCACTTTTGTGCCAGGCGCCGTTGATGTAATGCTCTTTGCGAAGCAGATTCATGCTGCGTCCTTGATCGGTTGAACGAAGTCGCCTTTCGGGGCGCGAGGTTCACGTGCGGTACGACACGCTGCCGTGTAGTCGTTGATGACATCGCACGGCGTGTAGTTGCGGTCGAGTTCGTACAACTCTTCAGCGTCCAGGCGGGTTCCCAGCGCACTGAGCGCGCTATCGAACTGGGCAGGCGAATCCGCACCCACCAGCATGCTGGCGACGCCTTCCCGCTGAAGCACCCAAGCCTGCGCAATTTGCGCCGCGCTCACGCCACGTCGCCTGGCTACACGGGCTACCGACGCCGCAATCTCGCGCGACGCCGCGTCGCCGTACATTTGCGAGGTGAAGAAGTCGGTCTGGTTACGCGTCGACGCGGTGTCGCATGTAAGAAGACCGCGCGCCAGCGGGCTGAAAACCGACACGCCCAGTCCCTGATCGGCGCAATACGGCATCATTTCTCGTTCTTCCTCGCGGTATGCAAGGTTCAACTGCAACTGCATGTTGATGGGTTTGTGCCAGCCATGCCGCTCGCAGATCTGGACAA
This sequence comes from Caballeronia udeis, assembly GCF_001544555.2. GTDB lineage: Bacteria > Pseudomonadota > Gammaproteobacteria > Burkholderiales > Burkholderiaceae > Caballeronia > Caballeronia udeis. Next base: position 80,242 of record NZ_FCOK02000014.1, read on the forward strand.
TCTTCGCCAGTTGCCACGTGTACATGGTCGATACCCCGATGTAGCGCGCCTTGCCCGAATGGACAATGTCGTTCAGCGCACCCATGGTTTCCTCCACGGGCGTAGCGGTGTCGAAGTAATGCAGCATGTAGATGTCGACATAGTCCATTCCCAGCCGCCGCAACGAAGCGTCTATACCGTCAAGCACGTGCTTGCGAGAATGACCACCGGCGTTTTGATACGAGCCCATGTCGTAGCCCACCTTGGTGGTCACCACGATTTCCTCGCGCCGCGCAAGGCGTCCGAGGATGCGGCCGACGACTTCCTCGCCGGCGCCTGCCGAATAGAAATCCGCCAGATCGATGAAGTTCACCCCCGCCTCCAAAGCATGGCGAACGATGGGCTCACTCTTCTGCTCGTCAAAAATCCACGGCTTCCATTGCGGCGTGCCCATGTTCATTGTGCCGAGGCACAGACGCGACACTTTCAGGCCTGACTGGCCCAGACGGACGAATTCCATTCTTTGAGTCTCCATGACACATGGCGACGGTTGCCGAGCACGGCACCGGCGCGCTGATTTTTTAGAGGGCTGCCTGTGGCAAGCGGGGGGTGTAGAAGGGATTCGATACTTCGCGCGCCGCGGCGAACACGTCTTCCTTCGACGGCAAGCCGAGCATGGCGGCCTTGATCGCGTTTTTCGCCGCGCGGTAGTTGTTGCGGAAGACGGCGTCGAGATCGTCGGTGGACGGGTTCACCCAGTTCGCCGATACCACGACCCAATCGTTTTCCGCTTCGGGTGGCAACGTCCCGTCTTCGAGCGACTCAGCAACCGCCTTCGCAATTCCCGCCTGCGATGCACCCCAGGTTGCATTGCCGTGAAATTCGCCGGCGATGGGGGCTTTGTTGACATACAGCGTGAGTGGTTTGGTCGGCACGCCAGGTTGCGCAATGACGACGAACGGCGCGTGGCCAGCTGAAGGCGTAGCAAGCGCGGTGGCGAACGCCTGGCCCGCGGGGCCATTGCGCGGGCCGACAAGCACGTTGATGTGAGCGAGATTGACGCCCGGTCCTTCAAAGCCCTCGCCGATATGGAGGGTGCGGCCGGTTTGGGGTGCTGGCATGGTGTTTTCCGTTCATGGAGTGGATCGATGAACAGATTGTGCGAGCGCGCATCGATGAAGAGGAATCGACGATTCGTGCGTACGGGTATGAGCGCCGCTCAGATTGGGGAATGCCCTGAGGCCGACATTGCCGCAGTGACCCCGTGCCGCGATGGGCGTTTATCGCTCGGAAGGTTCGATCGTGCTGTAGCGATCGAGGAATGTTCGATGCTGTTGTTCATTCACGCCGGCCGGGTGCATGTCGGTTGAGGCCGGCCGGCGCTCGAGCATGGCTTTCGGGCGGATCGGACGGGGCTGGAAGCCGCCGCCGCAATTAGGACACACGTTGCTGAGCCGGGACAGCGCGCAAGCTTCACAGAACGTGCATTCGAAGCTGCAGATCATCGCGTCACGCGCGTCGGGCAGTAGCGCTTTTCCACAGCATTCACAAGACGGGCGCAAGGCAAGCATGGTCGATGTCTCCTTTTTTGCAGTTTAGAGTCGGAGCTCGACCTTGCCTTGCCAATTCGCCCACGATTTACGTCAGCACGCCCCACATCACCAGCGTCAACGCAAGGCCAACCACCGAGACGATAGTTTGCAACACCGACCAGACATAGACCGTCTGCTTCAGTTGCAGGCCGAAATACTCGCGGATCATCCAGAAACCGGCGTCGTTGACGTGGCAGAAAAACACCGAACCCGCACCAATCGCCAGTGCCAGCAGCGAGTTGTGGGTCGCGCTCAAGCCCGCCACGACCGGGGCGATGATGCCCGCGGTGGTCGTGGTCGCGACCGTCGCCGAGCCGGTCGCCTGGCGTAAGGCCACCGCGATCAGCCAGGCCAGCAGGATCAGCGGCATGTGCGAGCCAATGGCGATCTTGCCGATCGTCGTGCTGATGCCGGCTGCGACCAGCGTCTGCTTGAGACCGCCGCCCGCGCCGATGGTCAGCAGCAACGCGCAGATCGGCGGCAGGCTTTTACGCAGGATGCCGCCCACGCGGTCGCGCGGCATGCCACGCGTCCAGCCGAGCGCGACAATCGCAAAAAGAACGGTGAGTCCCAGGGCGATAAGCGGCTCACCGAGGAAATTGAGGGTATCGAAGAGAAGGGTTTCGGGCTGGATTGCCAGTTTCGCCACCGTTCGGCCAAGCATCAGGACGACGGGTAGAAGAATGGTCAGCAGCGAGATGCCGAAGCCTGGCGCGTCAAGCGTACCGTTTGCATCGACTTTCGATGAGAACAGCTTGCCCATCTCCTCCGGCTCCTCCACGTGCATGCGGCTCGACAGCCACATGCCGTAGACCGGCCCGGCGAGAATCACGGCGGGAATGGCGATGATGAAACCGAGTCCCATGGTGATGCCGAGGTCAGCGTGCAGCGCACTGACCGCGATCAGCGGACCCGGATGCGGCGGCAGCAGCGCGTGCAGCGTCGTCATGCCGGCTAGCGCGGGAATCGCGATACGCAGGATCGGTTGCTTCGAGCGGCGCGCCATCACGAAGATGATCGGCACCATCATCACGAGACCGACCTCGAAGAACAGCGGCAAGCCGATGATGATCGCCACCAGCGCCATCAGCCATGGCAACGTGCGCGGCGTGGAGTGGTCGAGGATGGTGGACACCAGCCGGTCCGCCGCCCCCGATTCCGCCATCAGCGCGCCGAGCATCGCGCCAAGCGCAATGATGATGCCGACGTCCCCCAGAATGCCGCCCGCCCCTTTGCTGAACGCGCTCGCGACGGCCTCCAGCGGCAAGCTCGCCGTAAAACCCGCGACAAAAGTGCCGACTAGTATTGAGAGAAATGGCGCCAGTTTCAGCGCGCTGATGAGAACGATGATTGACGCCAGACCGAGCGCGCATGCAATGAGAAGACGCGTGTCGTGGGCGGACCACGCGGCGAGAGTCGAGGTCAGATGCACTGAAATGCCCTTGGCTAAGTGGAGGGAGTGACTCGTTTGTCCGTTTTTTTCCGTTTTTCCGTGTGTCGGCGACGGTCGGTGCCGCGGTCGGTGCCGATAAGTCGCAGGCACCGTACGGTCGCCGGATTTTACGAGCGATGGCTTACAGAATACTTGGGATGCTTTCAGGCCGTAGGGGTTTAGAGGTGTTTTTAGGGCGGCGGGATTGGGGGCTGGACTGGGCTGGGCTTTCAAGTCGGGAGCCAGGCTTGAGGCAGTCGGGTTGGTTTGTGTGTAGCGGATACGGGATAGGGTCGCGTGCACTGGTTTGCGGTCGTTCCCAAGATGGCGAACGGCGGTCGCCATGTATGGCGTTGATCATATTTAATAAATTTAATTACTATAAATTCAACTTAGCCCGGTAATTGCAGCGAACCTGAAGTCCGCTGGGATCTGTACCGGGACTACACGTGTTCAGAACACCACATGGTCTAGCAGACTTTGGAGGCCTTTGGAGAGACCTCGATAACCACCCGCAGTAGACAGTCGAGCGATACACCGGCTCACGTATCCGAGACTCCACGTGTGGGGTACTGAATCGGATACGAGTATTGGAGGTTTGTCATATCGCCGGAGGGGGCCAGCGTTTTTCTCGACGAATAGCCTCACGTCGCGCCAAGCGTCGTCATACCCGACTTTATGCGCATAAAGCTGGCTTGCCTCGGTACGCTTCCCGGCTCGGCGTTGCTTGCTCCCATATCGCAACCGTCACAGCCGCGGCTGCGGTAATTACGGCGCAACTGAACTTCAATTCTCATAAGGCCCGACACTGTGCCTTGATCCGGGACATTTTCAGTCAAGCCGGAGATCGCACGACTTTTGTTGCGAGCAGGAGGGAGCCGAACTCCCGCGGGCTGTGCCACAGATAAAGATTATCGAGGTGAAAAAGGCGATGCCGAGGCCAAGCCTCACGTTCCTGCCAAAGTTGAGGACGCCGACGCGCTGCGGAAATACCCAGAGAACAGACTGCAGACCTTCGACCAAAGCCAAAGCCAAAGCCAAAGCCAAAGCCAAAGCCAAAGCCAAAGCCAAGTTTTCCCGATCAATCTGACTGGCGCTCAGAGCACGAATTGCTTCCGGATCGACTGGAATCGCGCTGGCACGCAGACCGAATATAGATAGCTGGACTGCGGCATAGGGGATCTGCGCTGCGCTACTTCGCACTCTTAGCCAGCCCATCCGCATCTTCAATGCTCGAGAACACCATCGCGGCGAGACCAAGCAACCGCACGCGGGGACTTTATGCGCATAAACCCCACGGAAAACCGGCCGAACAGCCAACTAGCTGAGTTATCTCTAGAAAAATTGAGTTTTCAATGTAAAATTCGCAAAGCTAAATTTGGGAGCAAAACGTGGCAGCTGAAATCATTGCAATCACGCAGCAGAAGGGCGGAGTAGGGAAAAGCACGATAGCAATGCATCTAGGCGCGGCGTTTCACGAGAAAGGAAAGCGGGTGCTTGTCGTTGACGCAGACGGGCAAAACACGCTGGTTCACTGGGCCAGCGCGGCGGCCGACGAGGCCAGCGGTATCCCTTTTCCTATCGTGAACCTGTCGGAAGCAGGAGCCCAGATTCATCGAGAGATCAAGAAATTCGTCAACGACTACGACATCATCGTTGTCGATTGCCCACCCTCCATTACGGAAAAGGTTTCGGGCGTTGTCCTTCTCGCTGCGACGGTTGCGATCGTCCCGACATCCTCATCACCCGCCGACTATTGGTCCAGCGTGGGCCTCGTCAAACTCATTCAGCAAGCACAGGTCATGAATGAAGATCTGCGCGCCGTGTTTCTCCTCAACAAAACTGAGGAAAAACGCATGCTGACGCGCGAACTGAAACGTGCGCTGGAAGAATTGGGTTTTCCTTTGCTGAAAACGCAGATTCCGACCCGAGAGTGCTACAAGCAGGCAATGGCGCTAGGGCAGACGGTACTTCAGATGAGCGACCGGGGAGCGCGACTGGCTGCCATTGAAATACGTGCGTGCGCAGACGAAGTTCTCGCCATGCTTCCCTGACTTTATGCGCATAAAGGATCCTGAATGAAACCTACCCAGTTCGCAAAAGGCTTTAAAGCCCGGCCGGATACCACCAGCAGCGAAAAGCGCACGGCCCTTGATCGGATCAACGCTATCGACGAAATCGTCAATCAAGAGGCCGGCAACGATAAGCAAGTCACCGGTCGTTCCAGCGCTTACACCGAAGAAGAGTTTCACGCTGACCCAGCGACGCAAGAGTCGGAACAGTTCAAGGCGTGGCGCCGGCAAAACAGATACGTACATGGCCAGGTCATTGAGTTGCCGCTAAAGGCAATCAAGCCGAGCCCATTCAACCCCAGGCATTTCTATCTGAAGGCGTCCATCGCAGAACTGGCCGTCAATCTGGCGAAACAGGGCCAGCAGCAAGCGATTCACGTGATCCCCGATCACGAAAACCCCGGCACTTTCTTCGTCAGCGACGGTGGCCGACGCGTGCGGGCGTTGAAGGAAGCCAACAAGGAAACGGTGAAGGCAATCGTCATCGACCTTCCTATTGGTATCGAAAGCTACAAGCTGGGTTATGACCTGAACGTACAGCGGGACTCGCAGACCGTCTTCGATAACGCCATCGTCTGGAAGCGTTTCCTCGATGAAAAGCACTTCCAGAGCCAGCGGGAACTCGCTGACCACCTAGGCCTGGACGAATCAACAATCGCCGTGGCTTTGGCTATCGCCAAGCTACCCGAGAACGTCATGCATGAAATGGTCGCCCGTCCGGATAGATTCGGGTCCAACATGGCTTACCAGGTTTCACGTTTTCATACGGCGCGCGGCGCCGATGCCACGTTGCGGTTGATCAACAAGATTGCCTCGGATGACCTGAGCACACGACAAGTCGCCGACATTGTGAAAGGCCGTGCAAGCGCACAAGAAACACCGAAGCCCGCGGGCCGTCAACGCTACGCGCAACGTTTGGAAATCAAGCTGGACGGGCTAGCCGTGGGTGATCTCAAGACGTATGGAGACGACAGGCTGGAGTTGCGCTTGCGTGGTTTGTCGAAAGACAAACGCGACGAAATTCTTCAACAGATAGAGAAAATACTGCAAGCGGGTACGGTAAAGCGATAAAGCAAGCGGGATAGCGGCAAACGGGCAAACGGGCAAACGAAAGCAGGGACAGCGCAGCGACAAGCCGTCCCTCTATCGGGGCCTCACGCGACTCGGCTTTGATTCAACGTAAAAGCCAGCAAGTCACCGTCAGTCGGCTCTCCCCAAGTTTTCCGTGCAAGCCAGTCGAAAAACGAGGTTTCTCCCATCTTTGAATCCAGGCCCCGCTTGCGCCAATCTTCACGCATGTGGGCACCGAGTTCCGGCAATACATCTTCCTCGAAGGTCTGACGCGCCAGCTCCCGTTCAGACTCACCTTGTTCCTCGTACAACGCACGTGCTTCCTTCCGGCGAAACACGGAGTATTCGCTCAGCAAACGCGCCTTCAGGTCGTCGGCCGGTGCTCCGCTGGTTTTCGCTGGAGCCGCCGCGGCCGGCAGCGCTTCAAGCTGCGGCGCATAACCTTTCTTCAAAGCGTCCTTGAAAAGTGCGGCGGCGCTTCGTACCGGTGGCAGCGACGTGCTCCGCATTCTCTGCTCGGTCATTTGCAACGCTGCGCGAATCCGGTTTTCCTCGCTGTCCGCGTAAAGCGTTTGCGCATCTTTCAACGGAATCCCGATCTTGACCATGCGGTCGACCAGCGTACTGTCGAAGACGTTCGGATGTTCATCGAGTGCCAGCATGGGCTGCTTGCGCTCCGTTACGCGAAACTGAATTTCAGCCACGCGCCGACCTTCCCGATGCTCGATCAGTTCGACAAAAATGTTGGTAACGGCATTAACTTCCGCGATCGCGGGCCGAAGATAGTCGCGCTTGAAATATTTGTATTCGCGCTTGGCTTCGTCGCCCGCTTCGGTGTCGGGCGTTCCCGAGAGGATAGGCCGCCACCATTCCCAGGTCTCGCGCATGGTGAGATGACTCGGGTTCGTCAGATAACGAACGCAGATTTCGTACAGCGCGAGACCCGCGCTGCTGCGAAGCTGGCTCTGAAACTGCAGACTCAGTCGCGCATATTGCACCGGGTCGAGCAGCTTTTTCTTGATCTTCGGCGCAAAGGAAAACTCGACCCACACCCGGCGTGTGGCGGGGTCTTCGAGAATTTCGGCGTCTGCGATCAATGTCGATATGCCCCACTTACGTCCAGGCTTCTGACTCGACGTGCCCGTGCTCCACTCAACCTGAACCGACACCATGCGGCGCAAATGCTCTTTCACCAGCGCGGTATCGTTGGAATCGAACGCTGAATTCGCGACAATGTCCGATAACAACGCGCGGTACGTGTCCCCCGATTCGTCCGCCTGCTGAGCAACAGCCAGCAGGACGTTGAACAACTTGCGGGTCAAGAGCGTGATCTTGCCGCTCTTTGGCTGGATAGCGATGGCTTCGACGGCTTTTCGCAGCTCAGCCGAGCTCGGACTCACTACATCGGTCTTCTTCGCGCGTTTGGTTGCCATGCTGGAGTCAGGAGAATTTTGGGAAAGCATACTCATGACGGTGAAGCTCGTCTACAGGTGCGCCCTCACCCTGTAGTGGTGAAGGGGATGTAGCACGCAAAACTCACTGAGGTGCGCTCCTGAAAACTCTCACCTTCACCGTCATGCGTCATCTCATTTATGCCCCGTGCCATGCGGGTAAACGGATTGAGCGCCTGCGGAGTCGCATCAAGGTGCTTCAAACCTGGTCCCGTATTTCCTCACCTGAAATTTTTTACGCGTCCCTGTGGTTTTTACGAAATTCTCCCTGCGCGGTAAAAACTCACGAAAACGCGGAGAAATTGCGGTAATCGTCGAGTTATCAAAGCTTTAACCCTCGATGGCACGCCAGTTGCCGCGCAATTGATCCCGCAAAAGCTCACCTTAGACCCGCCGGAGAGCCCTATTCAGCCGAGTTGCCGTTTCAAAACAGGGTTCCGCACCCCACATCCACGGTCCCGCATAACCTCACCTTTAGACTGTCGCGCGGGTAGCTGCATCGATAGATGTCCCCCATCGGCCCCCGCAAACACTCACCTTTAGGCTCACAAACGGACGATTTGCTCGATTTCAGCACTGTGGACCCCCTCTCGGCACCCAAACTCAGCTAAATATGGTCCTGTAAAAGCTCACCTTTGCCTCTTTTCAACACAGCAAAGACAGCCTCGTACTCCAGGCCAACACTCCCGGAAACACTCACCTTTGTCGCGATACAAGCACATTGAGCCCGCACAAAATCTTTTTAAATCAGACACTTAATCCAACATTGGTTGACAAGCTATCTGCTGAACGAGATCCTCAAGCCTTACGATGGAAACGATACCCTCCCGAAAAGCCTCACCTTTGAGATCCCCCAATGCCGCTGACGCGGTCCAGGAGTGGCCTCAAGCTGCTCCCGAAAACCCTCACCGCTAGCCCAGTTCTCTCGAAATACCCCTTAAAACCAGCACCATCGTCAAAATAGGAGGGCTCGAACCGAGCCACGCACCTCTCCCGTATTTCCTCACCGTAGAGGGATTGCTCGCTTTGCAAACTACGGCCTCCGAACCCCTCACGCCCGGATAGTCTCACCCTGGAACCGGTTTGGCCCCTGCAAAGCCTCACCTATAGGTAATAATTACCTATTTCAGATTGAAATTTTCGAATTTTCGTTATCCTGCAAACGCTCACTGCTCAGATTGACAATCGGAAGTGCGCCGTACTGCTGTGTATGGTCCATCGTCTGAATGGCCCCTGTATTTCCTCACCTTCCTAAAACGCCTGTCTCCCGAACTCGCTCACGCTTGCTCCCGTGACTCCTCACGCTAGGTCCCGAACCTATACACCGATCACCCCCGCGTTCTCTCACCTTCTATCCCGCAGACACTCACCGATCAGCTCGGAAAGCCTTATCTGGTAAGGCTTTGCCGTGGCGTTAACGTCTTTAACTAGGGTTCAAAGGTGTTTACTTCTAATACTCTCAAGCAGCTGAGTGATCCAAGAAAGAGAGCCGTGAAACAAAGACTCCGTGGAACATCGGCAGAAAGGCGTAAGTTTGAAAAAAACGCTAGTAATCAACAGCTTGAGGGATTAACCTCGACATGTTTCACGGATGCCACTGCAGCGCTTGTGTGATATCAACTATCCAGCCAAAAAAAGAGTAGCGACAGCTGGTACCCCATCCGCTCAACCTAAAAATGTAGCATTTGATACGTAAAGTATTATTATACGAACGAAATTGACTCGGAGCTTCCCATGAACGACGCAGAACGTCTCGTACTGCGGACTGAACTCGCTGCGATGCGGACCAATGGTGCGCGTCGGCAGGATCTGTCGCAGCATGCGTGCAAGCGGCTTTTCTTCGATTTCGGCATTCGCCCTTCAATGGCCACCGTCAGAGACCTGACACAAACCGGTAGCGCAAGCGATATTCCAAAGGATATCGACACATTCTGGGCACGGATCAGATCCGCTTCGCGCGTTCGGATCGAAGGTGGAGCGATTCCGGAAGGACTGCAGGAACGAGCCGGCGAACTGCTCGGCCAACTTTTCCAGGAAGCGCAGGAATTTGCGATTCGATCACTCGAAGACGAGCGCCACGCAGCAAAAGATGACATTGATGAGGCAATGAGCCGGCTTCGCGATGCCGAAGTGCGCTGCGCGACGGTAGAAGAGGCGCTTCGCCGCAGTGAAGCGCGTGCCGATACTGCATTAGCCCGTAATTCCTCGCTGGAGATTGAGTTGGGTTCACTTCGTGGCCGCGAACTGGAGGCGCAAAGCAGCCTGCATGCATCGATTCATCGGCTGGAAAGCGAACACGCCGCGCTGACTCAACGGCTTGAAACAGAACAAACAGCCAACGCCACACTACGCGACCGCGTCGATACGTTAAACGGTGAACTGAGGCACAACACCGAGCATTACGCGCAACAGATCAAGGACGCAATCAGCGAGGCCGAGCGGCGGGTGAAACCAATGCTCGTGGAACTTGACTCCTTACGTGGCATGGCTGCGACCTATCAAGCGGGTGTACGTCAGGCAAGCCAGAAGGAATTCGATTTTATTCAACAACTTAGCATTTCCAAGGCGCGCGCGGACCGGCTGGAACTGAAAATTCGCGAGCAATCGGACGAACTCGACATGCTGGCCCTTGAGCGCGATGCGCTGCTCGGGCGAAGCGGAACGAGCGAAAACGTCGCCCGGCTGATCTGCACCATGGTTGAGGGAGGACGGTTATCCATGGAGGAAATCCGGACTTTGGGAGCGGACATCGATGGTTTTGTCACGGTGCCGGCCCGCTGCCCCACGTGCGTCACCGGCGAGCCCGAACTTGCGCAGCACGATGACGAGTTCGAGTTGTCCTGTCCGGATTGTGAGTGCTCGTCAGGGACGGCTTTGTCCAGGTTGCTTGCAGTGGCCCGCTTCCACTCCGCCGATAAGGTCGACGCCCGTGAGCAAACCGAGAGGTGAGACTTTTCGGGAGGTGAATGCTATTCGAGTCCGTGGGTTTCTTGGCGGCCGCTTGCCTGGGCCTCTGCTAAATCGCGCTCCCGTATTTCCTCACCTGTCCAGTTTTGCCATGCTCGATGCAACCGGTGCGCCGAGATCTGCTGCTGGAACCCCAGCCATTGGCCCACGCGCTTGGGTGCCGTGCCACTTTCGAATAACTCGGCTGCGAATGTGTTCCGCAAGGTTTGCGGACTCGCGCGCGCCGTTCGGGAATTGGCAATGCCCGCGGCTTCGATTACGGCATCGACGGCGCGCAGCATCGTCGCCTTATGCATCGGGCGCCCGGAGGGAGCGGATGGAAACATAAGTTTGCCGAGTAACCGTACTGTTTTGCGCTCGCTGACCCAACTGTCGAGTAGTGCGATCGCAAATGGCGCGAGCCGGGTTTCCCGATTCAACGCGGGATTCGTCGCCTCGATGGCTAACCATGGCTGATTCCATACATAGTTACTAACGGTCAATGCTGCTGCTTCGCCCGTTTTGACACCACCGCCCAAAAAAGTGCCGACCAGGGCACGATCACGGCGCTCCCGCCAACGCTGCCCTGCCGGTAAATCACCGATCGCGGAAAAAAGATAACTGATCAGAGCTGCTCGTTCACCGTGGGCGAGAAATCCTGTTGGCTCGTTTTCCCGGGCATCTCGCCACGAAGCCTCGCCGTCCTGGGCGATGAAGCGAGCCGGGTTCGTCGATGCCATTTCTATCTCGCGCACATGGTCGAGTACCCGCTCGATAAGGCGCAGATAACGAACGCGTTGTGGTTTTCGGATTTCCAGCTGCGTGACGAACTGTTCGATTGCCAGCCTATCAACCGTGCGGAGATTGACGTGTTTGACTGTCAGCCACTCGAGGAAGAGTCCCCATTGAGCTCGATACACGTCGGCGGACGATGCCTTGAATGCTTGTTTCGCCATCCATGAGTCGAACGCGCTACGCGGATCGGCGTACCAGTTGGCGCGCTCGTGATCGAAGATCCCGTGGCTTTCGGCGGGAGCAGTCATTGATTTGTTAATCCGTTAGTTGTGAATTTGCCAGATAGGAGATTACGCGATAGCTGGAAGCAATGTCCATTGCATTGCATTTGAACGCTGCGCTTGTTGAGCACGGACGGAGCTATTGCATGACGAGTAACAGGTGCCGGCGTCCTGGCAATGGGTGTGCGGCAACCGGCGCATAAATCGCGACCTGGCATTTGTGCATTGGAGTTTCGCTGCAAACTCCAATGGTTATTGGCAAAGGCGTGGCCGTCGATTCCCGGCGGCCATGCTCGAAGCTCACTCGATCACCTGGTTAGCTATCAATGTGCAACAGCTATTGCCAGCTCGGGATGTCCAGCACGCGCCGCACAGTCGTAGGCATCGACGGCAAATACAAACACCGGTGGTAATGCATTCGATGCCCCGAAATCTACGAGGTCATCGGTTTCAGGAAAAACCATGTCGTCCGGCCGCGCAAACAGCGCGCGCAGTGCGGATTCATGTCGCCCGGCAAAACCCAGGTCTGCGAGCGCTTCGGCCTCAATTGCGAGCAACAGCCGCCAGGTCAAGGGCACGCCTTGCACGATATAGCGCGCGGCTATATCGCGCGTGATTCGTTCAAGGTCGCGCACCACGCGTGCAAATTCGGGGGTGTCCATACGATCTTCGTCGAAGTCCATTGCTGTCTCCTCCATTCATGCCATTGCACCAAGGTATGTACTGTACAAACATACAGTATTTATCGCAATGTTCCTCTAGCGTCGCGCTGAGCGCCGCGCGCGTATGTGCGATTCCGCCTACGTGGGAATCAGACGTGCGCGGCTGTTCTGCTGCGGTCGAAATCGCCATTCTGGTACCAGTTCAGGGCGGTTTCCCTGACATGGCGCCGCGACTCCCACGAAATCGGGACTCGCGCTTCAATATGAAAGGAGATCAAGATGAACAAGGATCAGAAGGACGGCGTGGCGAATCAAGTCAAGGGCAAAGTCAACGAGGCCGTTGGCAAGGTAACGGGCAACAAGGCCCGGGAAGCCAAGGGCGACATGCAGCAGGCAGCCGGGAAGGTGCAAAAAGGCGTTGGTGACGCGCGCGAAGACGTAAAGGATGCGATCAAGAAACATTGAACGGTTGTGACGGGTTGCTGCGATTAGCGGGCTATCCCGCGCACTGGGCGTTCCGTTTGAAACGATTGGCCGTTCCAATGCGAGTTGGAACGGCCTTTTGTGCTTACTTCGTGACCGTGAACGGTTCGTATGCTCCGACTGACTGGTTACAGACAAGCGGTTTGTTGGAAATGTTTGTTGGGTTTTGAATTGTCCGGCCAGATTTGAACTGTCATCCAGCCTCTTATACGAACCAGGTGCGAAGCTTAATTTTTGCGCGTTCGGCGTTTTGAAAACAAAGCCCTTGCCTGTCGACGGTTCCGCGCCTTGACGGTGGGCTGCCGGGAAACTTTATGCGCATCAAGTTCCGGGCATGGGTGGCAGGCCCTGAGCCAAGTCGATGCGGCTTTGATCACGCTAACCGCAAACGGCGCACTTCCACATCTCATTTACCGGTACTCGGCGATGTGGAGCTCAGCGAAGTACAAGTTAACAACGACATGTGTCGATTCTCGATCAAACCGATCGAAACCAGAAGAATTAGCTAAAAAAACAAACCCACCGTCGGTTTGTGTCCTTAAAAACTCGTTCCCCAATTTCACACAAATGCACATGACGTTCATGTAAAGTTCCGCTCGAACTTCATATAAAAGGCGTGGTCGGCGAGACTGCGACGGCGAAACGCACGGGTTTGAGCCGAATGAAAACGTCAGCGACTGTCTCAAAAAATATCCATGTTCCGCTCATGCTGGCGGCCCTGATGGCATTGGGAGCGACACCGAAGGTCTCGGCCGCCGAGATTTGCAGCGACGGCTTATGGGCGGACGCGATGATCGGTTCGTATCACGTCCATCCCAAAAAACACTTTGATCAATTCAACCCCGGTATTGGCGTTGAATGCTGGGTTGCTCCGCAGTGGGCACTGACAGGCGGCTACTTTCGAAACTCACTTACCGCGCCTTCGTTTTATGGCGGCGGTGTCTGGGCGCCGGAATTCGCGCATTGGGGTTACGTCCGGCTGGCTGCAATGGGCGGTTTGATATCGGGATACGACTATGGCAAATGGGGCATAGGCCACGATCACAAACTGGGTCCGGTCCTCGCGCCGGTCATCATGGCGGAGTACGGCCGTATTGGCGCGAACATCATTCTGATTCCGCCCATCCCCTCCAGCGATCTGCCCTTCACGCTAGGATTTCAGCTACGAGTCCGATTTTGGTGACATCTCGCCACGGACATTGAGACGCTGGTTTTCGCGCCGTCGAGTTCGCGCGGGTGATGTCGAACCGTAGACAATACCGTGTGCTCTGTCTGAAGCGCTTCAATCGTCTCCAGTCCCGGCACGCATAAGGTCCACGGACTTGGTCTGTCGACGCCCATTCCGCTGCATATTCAAATTCCCGGTCTGCTATGGAGTCCAGATTAAATCTGCGTGCAAAACGAGGCTCGCCGGAGCGATTGACCGCGCTCCAGGCCTGCTCCCGTATCAGCTCACCTTGATACCGGATACGTTTAGGGACTTCGCGCTCGAAAACGGCTTGATAGAAGCGTCGCTCTGACGTCATCAACCTTTATCGGTGAGTGTTTTCGGGAGCCGGAGCCGGACTCGGAATCCATCAATGGCACCACCCCGAATCGAAGCTGATCCAGGACATCCGCCTCTCGGCAATCCTTATCTTATCTTTTCAATCCTTTCCAACGCTCTGTCATAAACCGTCTGTATTCTCAGCGCCATCGTTTTGGCGTACTGCATCAATGGGTGCGTGCCGAGCGTACCCGTTCACTCCGATCCCTCCTGAGAAAGCCATGCAAACGTCGAAACTTCGACTCTGCGCGCTCATAGTCGCGTCGATACTTCCCGGACTGTTGCTGTCCGCCTGTGGTAGTTCGGATTCCCCGAGTCAATCCGCGTGCGGTGGTGCATCCGTATCGGCCAAGATGAGCTGTCCGCCAGCTGCCACACCTGCTTCGTCATCCTGAACGTCCTGAAAACTGCATCCATAGTTTGTTGAAACGGCTGCTTGTCGCCCTCTAGGCTCGCGAGCGGCCAATCACTCCCGATAGAACATAAAAAAGGTAAGCGCATGGTCACGAAGAGCCGCCGCGATTTTCTGAAAATTTCCGCCAGCCTGGCGGGTGCCGGCGCTGCAGCGTCGCTCGTTCCGGACTCGATCCGCAAGGCGCTGGCGATCGAGCCGAATTCCGTTACCGGCACGATCAACGACGTAGAGCATATTGTCGTGTTCATGCAGGAAAATCGCTCGTTCGATCATTACCTTGGACACCTGAGCGGCGTGCGAGGGTATAACGACCGCTTCCCCGTGACGCTTCCAAATGGGTTGCCGGTATGGTTCCAGCCGCGTCAGGAGAATCAGGCCCAGACCATCACCCCATTCCGTTACGACACGACGAACCCGGCCGTCAACGCGCAATGTATTGGCGGGCTGCCGCATACATGGGCGACCACGCATGGCGCGATTGATAACGGCCGCGCCGACAAATGGGCGGTGCAGAAGACCGACATGACGATGGGTTATCACGTGCGTGCGGACATCCCGTTTCACTACGCGCTTGCTGATGCGTTCACCGTCTGCGATCACTATTTTTGTTCGATCCCCGGCAACACGCATCCGAACCGAATGTACCTGATGACCGGCATGGTCGACCCGACCGGAGCCGGCGGCGGTCCGCTGCTCGACAACACGGACTATGTCGATAACCAGTTCGACACACTCCAGATGGCGCCTTTCAACTGGACGACCTATCCGGAGCGCCTGGAAGCGGCAGGCGTTTCGTGGCAGATCTATCAGCAGGGAACGAACTTCGATAACTACAGCGGCAACTACGGCACCAACGTGCTGGCGAACTTCCAGAACTACGTGAACGCGCCGGCCGGTTCAGCGCTGAACACGAAGGCGATGGTCGCGCGCACGCTTACGCAACTCAAGGCCGACGTGGTCGCTAACGCGTTGCCGCAGGTCTCCTGGCTGCTGCCGCCCGCCGCCTACTCCGAGCATCCGAAATTTACGCCGCTCTACGGCGCGGAATATATCTCGTCGATTCTCGATGCCCTGACCGCGAACCCGGATGTCTGGAGCAAGACGGCGCTGTTCATCATGTATGACGAGAACGATGGCTTCTTTGATCACATGGTTCCGCCGCAAGCGCCCACGTTGCCGGGCTCGGGCCTGAGCACAGCGGACATTACGCTCGAACGCCATACCGTGGTGACCGCTGCGCAAGCCGGTACTTATACCGCTGACAACCTGCCTTACGGCCTTGGCCCCCGCGTGCCGATGACCGTTGTCTCGCCCTGGAGCAAGGGCGGTTTTGTCTGCTCGCAAGTGTTCGATCACACGTCGGTGCTGCAATTCATCGAGAAGCGTTTTGGGGTGATCGAGACGAACCTCACGCCGTGGCGTCGTGCGATATGCGGCGACCTGACCTCGGCGTTCGATTTCTCGAAGGCCGATGCTACCGTCCCGGCACTGCCAAGCACGGCGGGATATATTGCAACGGCCGATATGCAATGCGCGTTGCCGACCAACCAGACCGCACCCGCCGCCACCGCTCCGCAGGTGATTGCCGCGCAGGAGCCGGGTACGCGTCCGGCGCGCCCGTTGCCCTATGAACTGCATGTGAACGGCACGCTGCAGGTGCAAAGCCAGACGTACACGCTGACCTTCGCGAATACTGGCACCGTGGGCGCGAATTTCTATGTGTACACGGCCGACCCGACGGCGATGCCCAAGCGTTATACCGTTGAAGCAGGCAAGCAGCTTTCCGATACCTGGCCCGTCGGCAGCAATGGTCAATACTCGTTGAGCGTATTCGGTCCGAACGGTTACTTCCGGCGTTTCACCGGCGCGGTCACAGCCGAAGCGGCCGTGCAACCCGAGATGGTGACGTGCTACGACGTGGCCAACGGCAATGTTTATCTGACGCTCAGCAATCAGGGCGCCGCGCCGGTAGTCTTCACGGTCACCGATCTTGCCTACGGCCAGCCGCCGCGATCAATCACGGTGCCCGCGGTCAAGACCGCGGAGGATCACTGGGACCTGTCGTGCAGCAGTAACTGGTACGACCTGCAGGTGACCATGCCTTCCAACCCGGCATTCCAGCGTCGCGTGGCAGGGCACGTTGAAACCGGTCGCGTGGGCACGAGCGATCCGGCTGCCACAGTGCCGGTTACGAAACCTGTCTGAATCTGACGAGTATCGACGACAGGCCGCGCCGGCTTTAGCCGGCGCGCATGGAACTGATCACAAGAAGGCAATTGCTGAATGAATTAACTCGGCAAGCGCGGTTTCTTCCGGGCCTTGGTTTCGTGGCCACAGGCGTTGTTGCAATCGCTGACGGACCGCTCAGACAGACAGGCGGTTCCCAACCCTCAGACCTTCAAAGCGCAGATGCCTGCGTTTTGTGCGCGTCTTGCGCGCGACCCCATCGTCTACTATGATGGACGACATGAAATCATCAATAGACGATACCGGACCTCGCCTGGCTCGCCGTATTCGGCTGGAACGAAGCGCGCGTGGATGGTCATTGGCGGATCTGGCTGAATCCTCCGGCGTCGCCAAGGCCACGATCAGCAAGATTGAACGCGAGGAGATAAGTCCCACCGCGGTCACGCTGGTGCGACTGGCTGCTGCCTTCGACTTGACGCTCGCGGGACTTCTGGTGAGGGCCGAAGGCAATGGGGACCGTTTGTCACGGGCAGCCGATCAACCGCTTTGGCGTGATCCGAAGACCGGCTATCTCCGCAGGCAGGTATTCAACAATCCGGACCACCCAGTGGAGATCGTTCAGGTCGATCTGCCGGCCAGACGGGAAGTGGTGTTGCCATCCTCGTCTTACGCGCATATCCGTCAGGTTGTATGGGTGCTGGTGGGCGATCTCGTCATTGTGGAGGGCGGCGAGCGGCACGATCTGGGAGCGGGCGATTGCCTGGGATTTGGTCCGCCCTCGGAGGTGACCCTGGCTAACGAAACCACTTCAACGTGTACCTACCTTGTCGTTCTCTCCCGGACCTAGCCGTCATGTCAAAAATTGAAATCAACGAACTATGTGCTTCGCCGGCGATCCTCGGGATGCTCAGCAATCTATTGATCGAGACGGTCGCCAATGGCGGCTCGGTCAGCTTCATGCATCCACTGCAGCCTGACGCGGCTCAAGCGTTCTGGTCCACGGCGCTGGCGGCCGCGGCTCGTGGCGAACGAATTGTTCTGGGGGCCTGGGACGATGAGAGACTGGTCGCAACGGTTACCCTGTTGCTCGACTGTCCGCCCAACCAGCCGCACCGGGCGGAAATCGCAAAACTGATGACCTGTCTCAGCCATCGCGGGCGAGGTGTGGCGGCGTCGCTGATGCGCGCAGCCGAGGAACTGGCCGTAAAGCGCGGACGCACGCTGCTGGTTCTGGATACCGCTACCGACGGCGGAGCATCGACGTTTTATGAGCGTCTCGGATTCACTCTCGCGGGAGAGATACCCGATTACGCGCTCAAGCCGCATGGAGGGCCGACCGGGACCAGAATCTATTGGAAGCGCATTGGATTGCACACCCCGAGCGGAGGTTAATCAGTCTTGCGAGGTTTTATCGTCGACCAGCGAACTAACGGATCCTTACTTCCGGCTTTTGCGTGCTGAATTGACTATTCCGAAACGTGTTTGTTCGAGCGACCATTGCGCCCGCGCCCGAATCCAAGGGCGAAGTGCCTAAACCCACGGTGAAATCAGGTTTTAATTCGGATTGCAGATGATATTGCAATGGGACCGATCTCTCCTCATAGCCTGCTCGCCGCTGCCATCTTGCGACCTTGCTGAAAGACAGCGGCGGCGATCAGGAGGCTAGCCCTCTGTCTGCTCACGGTTTGATGTTTCCTTGCTCTATCCGGTTATGCACCTCGCGCGTGAGCGCTTCAATACGTTCGCTCATTTGCTTGGTGATCTCGGTCAATTTGGTATTTTGCTCGACCAGGGCTACGAGCTGATCCGTCTGTCGTGCCGCTTGCAACTGGCGTTGCTCATTCGCGGAGGCCAGGTCTTCGCGATGCCGCGCATCAGCGTCGGCATTGACCTTGTCGCGATCCGCTTGCCGCGTTTGTGCAAGCAGGATCAACGGCGCGGCGTAAGCCGCCTGAAGGCTGAAGGCGAGGTTGAGAAGAATGAAAGGATAAACGTCGAACTTCGTCAGTCCCGCGACGTTGATGCCAATCCAGCCGGCGACAATAATTGTTTGTCCGACCAGGAATGTCGGTGTTCCGAAAAAACGAGCAAAACGCTCGGCCTTTAGTGCGAACCAGTCGTCGCCGAATACCGACGAAAGGTGCGTGTATGGAAGATGAAAACGAAAGTGGTGATGCTCGTCTTTATGCTGCTCGCGAGGCGGAATAGGGCTGTTCATGTTTCGCTGTCTCCGTTGCGATGAATGGAACTGTGTGTCGATGTTATACACAGTCGGCGCACGCGTTGCAGCGATGAAAAACAGCGGCTTGATAAAATAACGCCAGACGAAAAGGACGTTTGCCATGCGGAGTCGTTACCGGCATCACACGAGAGGCCTGGCCGAGCCGCGCAATGAGTCGCGCAATGAGTTTGTCGCGGCGCCAAGTACAAACCCAGGATCCTTATCGACGACCTATAGGTGAGGTTATTCGGGAGCGTTGCGCGCTGGCTGGAGATGGGCCAGGAAGCGGGCCAGGAAGCGGCGAATCCACCCATACTTTTGCTGGATTCGCCCTGGGCCCAAACCGAAAAACCGCACGTTGCTAAGTACAGCGTACGGAAGAAGCTGCTGGCATAGTGAAGGGCAAAATCAGCCTTGAGCGTTGCCAATTTCAAAATGAAATTCGGCAATCCCGTCGACACCGCCGGCGACTTTATCGCCGGGCTTCAACGCTCCTACACCCGCAGGCGTGCCGGTAAAAATAAGATCGCCGGGCTTGATGACAACCGCTTGTGAAACCTGGCTGATGATGTCCGCAACCGGCCAGATCATATCGCCGAGATCACCCGTTTGGCGCGTTTCACCATTCACCGATAACCAGATGCGGCCACTGCCCGGATGACCGATGTTCGCCGTACGACGGATAGGTGTTACCGGCGCGGATTCGTCGAAACCCTTGGCCCAGTCCCACGGGCGGCTCATCTTCTTTGCGACCGCTTGCAGGTCGCGACGCGTGAGGTCAACGCCCACGCAGTAGCCGAATACATACGACAACGCGTCCTGCGGGTCGATCTGCCGACCCTCCTGGCCGATGGCAATGACCATCTCTATCTCGTGGTGCAGATCCTCGGTAAGCATCGGGTACGCCAGTGTTCCCGTTGCGGGCACGACGGCGTCCGCGGGTTTCGTAAAGAAGAACGGCGGCTCGCGGTCGGGATTGGCGCCCATCTCGCGTGCATGATCCGCGTAATTGCGTCCTACGCAAAAAACGCGGCGGACCGGAAAGGCGGCGCTCGATCCGGTGACGGGCACAGTAACAGTCTGAGGGGCGGGGAATACGTATTCGGTCATATCGGCGAACTCGAAGGTGGAGGTTGTTCGGCGCGGATCACCGCGACACCCGCAAACGATATGCTTCGAGCAACGTTCCATGCAGGACAAATCCGTCCTACGCCTTGGATTAAATTGCCCTATCCCGGGCCGCCCCTTCCAAAGGCCGGGCAAGAGTTGATAGCTCGAATTGCAACGCCCGGTATTCCGTAGGCGACGTCCCCACAGCTTGCCGAAAGCGTCGGGTGAAATAAGCCTCGTCGCGAAAGCCGACCACGAATGCGATGTCCTTGACGCGGCGTGTATCGTCCGCAAGCAACGCCTTTGCCCGGCTGATTCTTTGATCCGTCACCCATTGCACAAAGGTCCTGCCGGTTTCTTTTTTCATCAGGCGGGCCACATAGCCGGGCGTCAACGCTACCGCTTGCGCCGCTGACCTCAACGAAAGCGTGTCGTCTTCCAGGTTCGCCAGAACATGACGCATCACTTTGCTGATGGAGTCGCGGCGACTGACCGCACGCTCTCCGAGTGCCGCCAGCCGCATAAGCGGGTCGGCGTACCGTACGCAAACCAGCCCGATCAATTGCAGGAGATAGCCTCGAAGCCGGCTGGTCGCGCCGAAGCCGCGCGCGCCGTCTATCTCCATCATCAGATGAACGATGCGTTCGACTTCAGCGAGATCGGACCCGGTCAGCGTGAAATCCGTTTCGTCCTGAAAGCGGAAGGGCGCCAGCTCCGGAAACCGGACGATGGGAATACTGCCGAGGTCGATCCGGCCATCGACTGCATCGACATCCAGGCCAAGGAAGTCCAGCGCAAAGTTGATCACGATGAACCGCGAGTGTTCAGGGTGCGGAATCATGTGAAGCCGGTGCGGCGCGATGAACGCAACTGCACCGGTCGGGAACGGACGCGTGACATTGCCGATCTGCTGCTTCGTGTCACCACCCAGGTTGATCTGAATCTGGAAGTAATCGTGTTTGTGCGGTTCCCTGATCGCCGAGCGCAAAGTCTGGTCACGAATGTAGAAGTCGAGCCGATCGCTGCGCTCGGGCATCGCATAGGTGCGGGACGTGCGTTTCGAAAATGCGTTCACTGGCATGAACTCCTGCCCGGGTTATGCGTGAAGGCCGGCGCTCTCAACACTTCTTCGCGTGAGATAAGGGGACCGCCACTTATAAAGCAGCTCCCTGCGGCAGTACGACTTACCTTTGCGGGCGGCTCATGACGGACTACCGCAATCATGAGTAAGCAATACGTTTGGGTCATCGCAAGAAAAATAACGGTGTTTTGTCCTGGCAGGTGCATTAGCGTCGGGTATGCAAGAAACGCAAGAAACACGAGAAACGCAAGAAACGCAAGAAACGCAAGAAACAAGCGTCAAGCATACCGGTTCGCCCAAAGACCTGCCCTGAGCCAGCAGACAGCGTGATGATCGAAAATACACGACGGCTCAAAAGCCACATGGGCAGTAGGGTGGAAAATACGAATGTCCGGCAAGCGGTAACATCGTTGTGACGTCCGAAGCCAGGGCGTTGATCTGTCCGGCGTGATCGAGCGCGCCAATATGGCGGGCGTTACCCGGACACCCCCTGCTGGGCATTTGCATGGCCCACGTCACTGACACATAAGCGTTCTATGACCTCTGTTCTTCTACTCGAAAATATCCACGACACCGCTGTTGCGCGTTTCAGCGAAGCGAAACTGGAGGTCGAGCGCCGCGCGGGTGCGCTCGCCGGTGGGGATTTAATGAGCGCGCTCCAGGCCCATAACCTGGTCGGAATTCGCTCGGCAACGCATCTCCGGCGCGAGGAGATCGATGCCGCGCGTCATCTGCTCGCAATCGGTTGTTTCTGCATTGGAACATCGCAGGTCGATCTGAAGGCAGCGGCGAATGTAGGAATCCCTGTTTTCAACGCGCCGTTTTCGAACACGCGCTCGGTCGCTGAACTGGTGATCGCCGAAGCTATCCTGCTGTTGCGCCGCGTGCCGGAGAAGAGCGTGCTGGCGCATGCCGGAACGTGGGCCAAGGGAGCAAGCGGATCGTTCGAGACGCGTGGCAAGACCATTGCGATCGTAGGGTATGGAAATATCGGCTCGCAGGTCGGCGTGCTGGCGGAAGCCATGGGCATGCGGGTTGTGTATTACGACGTGCAGGCACGGCTCTCGCTGGGTTCTGCCCGAGCGGCGCAATCGCTTGCCGACGCGGTTTCCCATGCCGACGTGGTGACGCTCCACGTGCCCGCAACGGCCCAGACGAAGCGCATGATCGACGCGGCAACACTGGCTTGTTTCAAAACCGGTGCGATCCTGATCAATGCATCGCGCGGTTCGGTCGTCGATATCGACGCCCTCGCGCAAGCGCTGCAGGCGAAGCGGCTGGGGGGAGCCGCTATCGACGTATTCCCGGAAGAGCCCAAGACCAATGCCGACGTCTTCAAGAGCGTGCTTCAGCATTTGCCGAATGTGATCCTGACGCCACATGTCGGCGGCAGCACGGAGGAAGCGCAGGAGAACATCGGAACCGAAGTCGCAACGAAGCTCATTTCGTTCTTGACGACCGGCGACACCGTGGGATCGGTCAATTTTCCGCATGTCAATCCCGGTCCGCTGGACGCACCCGCGCGCCTGCTCAACGTCCACGGCAACGCACCGGGTGCGCTTGCAACGCTCAACACGCGGCTTGCGGGGGAGGGCGCCAACATTGTGGCCCAGCATCTGCAAACACAGGGCGAGACCGGCTATGTAGTGACGGACCTGGATAGAACGCCGTCCAGCGAGTTGATACAGGCACTGGCCAGGGAGCCCGGCTTTATCCGAACCCGCCTGCTGGTGAAATAGTCCGCGGTCCTGCATGGGACCGGCCTTCCGCCGGGTAGCAATTGCCGGTCCCCGGCGAGTGCAGCATTAATGCGAACGCGGGAATAACCGCGTTTTTCCGGCCAATATGCGTCGGGATGCTTAGCTTATTGCTCGGCTCGAGACGACCGTCATTCAAATCTCCCACGCTACTCCCGTGATCGAGAAAGGCACCGGCGTACTAACCAGATCGTTTTTTGAAAAACGGAATCGGGCATGCCGGACTAGTAAGAACATGACCTGGTAATTGGCCACTCGCAACTGCATCGCTCCACGCTTCCACTCTGCATATTCCACTCCATGCACCATCCCCGAGCGTCGGCCAACATTCTTACAAGAATGGCGGATACGGCATGTTCTCGCGTTCTAGGATAGTAGAGGGTTAGCGCTCATACGCAGAAAATGACGCCACCCGCTCTGGTCCCTGCGCGGCCGTGCGAGCCTGATGATTCGAGGAAGGCTATGCTCGACGATTCGCTCCCGATCCGAAACGAGATGATGGCCACCCGCCGGCGCTGGACGATCTTGCTCGTCAGCATGGGGGGAGCGCTCGAGACCTTTGACTTTGTTATCCACGGATTCATGGTGTTGTGCGCGACGCTCGCCTTCGTGGCGTCTTTCGGGATGAAACATGCAAGCGGAGGCATTAGCGCTTGATAGGGAGCGCACATAAAAACAGATCTCGCTGGGAGGGCACATGAAGACGCAGGGAGCCATCAGGATCGGGAACATCGAGCTCGATGTGGAGCGCTACGAATTGCGCCGTGCGGGGCAGCACATCCGACTGGAACGCTTGCCTATGGAACTGCTGATTTTCATGGCATCGCGCGGCGGCGAACTGGTGACGCGCGCCGACATTGTCAGGGTGCTATGGAGCGGCAACGCGTTCCGTGACACCGACAACAGTATTAACACAGCGATCCGGAAAATCCGCATTGCGCTTGGTGAGAATCCCGACGACCCGAAGTATCTGCTTACTATCAAAGGCAAGGGGTATCGTCTCGACGGTGTGCGGACGTCGCCGGCGGAACCGCAAGCCGCCCCGCCCGCCGCCGTTCGCGTGCTGGTGCTGCCCTTTGAGAACAAGAGCGGTGACCTGAGCCAGGACGGTTTCTGCGATGCCCTCGCCGACGAGACCTCGGCCAATATCGGCGTGCTGCATGTCGACCAGATCAACGTCATCGCCAGGACCACCGCCGCGAGTTACCGGCGATCCAACAAGAGCATTGGGCAGATGGCGCATGAACTGGCGGTCGACTATGTCCTCGAAGGCTCGCTCACGCGGGAGGGCGGACGCGTTCGCGTTTTGGCGCAGCTTATTCGCTGCACCGATCAGACGCAGGTCTGGGGCCGCGCTTATGAGCCGGCGGCAAGCGGTTCGCTGGATATGCAGAAGGAGG
Organism: Caballeronia udeis; assembly: GCF_001544555.2. Classification (GTDB taxonomy): domain Bacteria; phylum Pseudomonadota; class Gammaproteobacteria; order Burkholderiales; family Burkholderiaceae; genus Caballeronia; species Caballeronia udeis. The sequence continues at coordinate 104,663 of NZ_FCOK02000014.1, forward strand.
TTGGCACCGCGCTGGCCCGGGACGTATTGCCGACGCTCGCGGAGCAGCAGCGGCGTATGCTGGCAAGGTGTCTGCCCCTCGATCCGGCGGCGCACGACGCCTACCTGCACGGAAGGTATTACTGGCTGCGCCGGGTTCATTTTCACCCGGGGTTCGCCGCGCATCACGGGCTGAGCGGCGAGGACTTCACGCGTGCGCTCGCTTATTTCGAGAACGCCATCGAGCGTGATCCGACTTACGCGCTCGGTTATGTCGGCTTGTCGAATATCTATGGATCGACCGTGACGCATGGCTTCTTCGTACCGTCGCAAGGTTATCCGAAAGCCAGGGAAACCGCGCATCGCGCGCTGGAACTGGACCCGGACCTTCCGGAAGCGCATCACGCAATGGCGGGCGTGCACTATTTCTACGACTGGGACTGGCGCAAGGCCGAGGCGGAATTTCTCGAAGCGCTGCGCCTGAATCCCAACCTCGCCGAAACCAGCCGCCTCTATGCGCGCCTGTTGATGTCGCTTGGGCGGGAGACGGAGGGGCGTGCGCAGTTCGAGCGTGCGGAGCGACTCGACCCGCTCACGTTCGAAGGCTCAAGGATCTTCGGGCTGGTACTGGCCGGACGGTACCAGGAGGTCACCAGGGAGTTTCTGACCGAGGGGCATGGCAACCGGTCGTCGCTGGTCTACCAGATGCTGTCGATCGCGTTCGAAGCGCAGGGCTCGTACAAGGAAGCGGTCGAAGCGACCGTCGAGGCGCTGACGCGTTGCAACGAGTTCGCCCGGGCAGAGTTGATCCGGACCGCGTGGGAAGCGGGCGGGCACGACGGGGTGCTTCAATGGTATCTGCAGGACTTGCTGGCGAGGCGGCAGAGGAGCTATACGTCGCCGTTGCTGTTTGCGGAGATCTACGCCCGGCTGGGACAGCCGGACGAAATGTTTCACTGGCTCGACATCGCGCTGGCAGAACGATCTTCCCGGCTGACCGAGCTGCGCACCAACGCGTGGTTCAATCGCTATCGGTCAACAGGGCGCTTTCGTAACGTAGAAAAGAGAATCGGCTATTGATGCATGGCGCCGCGAGCCTCGGCTTGGATTCCCGGCACGCTGAGCGCCTTGTTGAAACTCAGCGCGCCGGCTCGCCCCGTCATGCAGAACACGAGTCCATGCCGCGGTCACTGACCGTGATAGAGGTCCTGCAACCGGCTTTGTTCTCCGGATTGTTGTGAACGGAGCAGGTCTTGATAGACCTGTTGCCGCGTCAGGCCCATCGGTGCGCCTGCAGCGCTCCTTGACATGTCCGTCACGCCTCCAACGTCCTGAGCAGGCTGTACGGTCGCGGTTTCTGTGGTGGCTGGCTGAGCTTGCGCCCATGCCTGTCCGGCGACGAGGGCGACCGCGCATGCCGCCACGATTCTAAGCGTCTTCATGTTGATTTCTCCCAAAAGCCAAGATCGGTCCGGTCAGCAAGCCGCTGGCCGAAAAAGGCGATACCGGGAGGTTCAACGCTTGGGCGCTGCACAGTCGGGATCGCGTTTGGCCATGTTGCGGCGCCGCTGTAAGGAACTCCATCGACGCAAGATGAAGAAATCGTTAACGCGCTTCACGTGCCGACGCAATGCGATCGGGCGCGATGTAAAAGGGTTAGGGACGCTAACGATATCCATGGGCCAGTCGGCCACGACTTAGTGTGATTCCGCCAGCGGTGGCCTGCCATCGGCGGACTTCACGCGGTCCTCGGCGCCGTGACGCAACCGCAGGCTGCATAGCGCGGCAATAAATAGTGCCCCTGCAAGGGTCCCAAGGCCGTTCATGGGGTTCCCGGTCGACTGCTCGATCATTCCCATGACCGTGGGTCCCACGAAGCCTCCCAGCAAGCCGCATGAGTTGACCAGCGCCAGGCCGCCGGCCAGCGCCGGGCCGTTGAAGCGCGACGACGGAAACGTGAAGATGATCGATTGCACGACAAAAAACATGAACGCCGACAGGCACACGCCAAGCAGTCCGATGACCGGCGTTGAATACGCGGCGATCACGAGGCCGGCCGCCATCACGACCAACCCGCCGGTCAGGATTTGCCGGCTGCGTGAAGACGTGCTGGCAAAGCGCGGCAGCGTCGCGGCGCCAATAGCCGCAGCGATCCACGGCAAGGCTGTCAGCACGCCGATGACAAACGGCGAAAAATGCCCCGATGCACCAATGATGCCCGGCAAAAAGAAGATGGTCGTGTAGATGGTGAGCTGATGGCAGAAGTATACGAAGATCGCGAGCCACACCTGTTTGTCGCCTATCACGCTGCGCAGCGAGTGGCTGCCGCGGCCGCCGCTTGCCTGGCTTTCGCGTTCAGCCGCGAGGCGGCGTTCAAGCCCGTCGGCCTGTTCCTTCGACAACCATCGCGCTGACGCAGGTCCGTCCGGCAGCACCTTCCACACGACGAACGCCAGCAACACGGCAGGCAGTCCTTCGATCACGAACAGCCATTGCCAGCCGTGCCAGCCAAGCAGGCCGTCGAGTTCGAGCAACGCACCGCCAAGCGGTCCGCCCACGATGTTGGCCAGACACACGCCAAGCAGGAAATAGCCGGTGGCGCGTGCCCGTTCCTCGCGATTGAACCAGTAGGTGAGGTACAGCATCACGCCGGGAAACAAGCCGGCTTCGGCGGCGCCGAGCAGCAGGCGCAGCACGTAGAACGATGTCTCGCCACGGACGAACGCCATCGCAATGGAGAGCAGGCCCCAGGTAATCATGATCCGCGTGATCCAGAGGCGTGCGCCTACCCGATGCATGATCAGGTTGCTGGGGATTTCAAGGAGCGCATACGAAAGGAAAAATAAACCTGCGCCGAGCCCATAGGCGGCAGCGGACAGGCCCAGGTCCACGCTCATGGAATGCTTGGCGAGCGCAATATTCGTACGGTCGAGAAAGCTGATCACATACACGATGACAAGCAGCGGCATCAGCTTGCGGATCATCAACTGCGTGACGGCCGCGTGCGCGAGTGGTGCGGCGGTCTGCGGTTTTGCTTGAGGTCTTGACATGGGAAACTCCGATCAGGATCGACGGGACGCCGGGCGTCCGGGGAACAAGCGTTGCTCGCCTGGCGTGCATGGGGCATGCACATCCGGACCGCGCTCAAGCGGCCGCTTGCCGCCGGTGTGTTTTCCTTCGATCCGCATCGTCGTTGTCTCCTGCTGATTTTTTTGTTGTAAAGCGTGTAAAAGCCCGGTGAAACCCGGCTCAGAAATTCACGTTGTCGGCGCCCTTGAGTCCGAGCATGGCGCGGGCTTCCTGCGGCGTCGCGACCTCCAGCGACAGCCCTTCAATCACCTGCCGGATCTTTCGCACCTGCGCAGCGCTCGATTCAGCCAACTGTCCGGGCCCGATCCACAGCGAATCCTCAAGGCCCACGCGAACGTTCGCGCCTTGTGCTACGCCTAGCGTTGCAAGCGGAATCTGGTTGCGGCCGGCGCCGAGGATCGACCAGACGTAATCCTTGCCGAACAGCCGATCCGCGGTGCGGCGCATATGCATCAGGTCTTCCGGGTGCGCGCCGATACCGCCCAGCAAGCCGAATACGCTCTGGATAAAAAACGGCGGTTTGGCGAGCTGGCGTTCGACGAAATGCGCGAGGTTGTACAGATGCGAAATGTCGTAGCACTCGAACTCGAAGCGCGTGCCGTTCGCGCCGCAAGAAGTCAGGATGAACTCGATGTCCTTGAACGTATTCTTGAAGACCAGGTCGCGGCTGTTGGCGAGGTGCTGGCGCTCCCAGTCGTGCTTGAGGTCCTTGAACCGGTCGAGCATGGGATACAGGCCGAAGTTCATCGAGCCCATGTTCAGTGATGCTATTTCCGGCTTGAAATGATGGGCGGGCCGAAGCCGTTCTTCCACGCTCATGTGCGGACTGCCGCCGCTGGTCAGGTTGATGACCGCGTTGGTGTTCGCCTTGATGCGCGGCAAGAATTCCGAGAACACCGCCGGGTCCTGCGTCGGCCGGCCATCCTTCGGATCGCGAGCGTGCAGATGCAGGATCGCGGCGCCGGCCTCGGCGGCGGCCAGCGCGGCATCGCCAATTTCCTGCGGCGTGACCGGCAGGTATGGGGACATTGACGGCGTGTGGATGGCGCCTGTCGGCGCGCAGGTAATGATGACTTTGCGAGTTGAAGCCAAGGTGAATTCCTTTGCGAATGAGGAGTGCGAATGAGTGATTCAGCGCGTCAGAGCACTTCGACGTTGCCGCACACGGAGATGGACTGGCCGGAGATGCCGCTGCCGCCCGGCGAACACAGGAACAGGGCGGTTGCCGCGATTTCCTCTTGCGTCGTCATGCGGCGCAACGAGATCTTTTCCAGGTACTTCGCTTCCATCTCGGGGTAGGACAAACCGAGCTGCTCGGCGCGCGCCGCAATGACGCGCTCCATGCGGGGTCCGCGCACAATGCCCGGCTGGATCGTGTTGACGCGAATGCCGTGCGGTCCCAGTTCGATCGCGAGGCTCTTGGTGAGGCCGACCAGCGCCCATTTGGTGGCGGAATAAGGCGTGCGGAATGCATAACCGAGCCTTCCCGCCACCGAAGACATCGAGATGATCGAGCCGCCGTCCGCGGATTTCCTGAGCAGCGGCACCGCGAGGCGCGCGAAGTAGAACTGTGCGTTCAGATTGATCGCGACGGTCTGTTCCCACTGCTCCACATCCATCTCGTCGATACCGCCAGTCGGCCCCGCAATCCCCGCGTTATTGAGCAGCACATCGAGGCCGCCGAGCTTGCTTTCCACCTCGGCGAAGACGCGGGCCACAGCAGTTTTATCGGCAACGTCCGCGTGTGTGGTGGAAATGGCTTCATTGGCTGGGTCCGCTCGCAGCGTGTCGAGCGCCTGCTGGCTTGCGTCGCAGACATGCACGCGGGCGCCCGTTTCGGCAAAGGCACGGGCGATGACCAGACCGATGCCCGAACCACCGCCGGTCACCAATACGCGCAAGCCCGAACGCGGTTGAAGCATGTTTAGAACGCTCATTACTCTTCCTCTGCAGTCATGGTTCGGGCGACGTCAGGCAGTCCCGCGCCGCTCCATTAAATTAGCCATGCTAATTATTACGTCAGCTACCCGACGTTCCAGGGTCGCGGGCATTCACGACGGGGACGCGCCGACCGCGCCGTATCGTCGATAAAACTAACTGTGATGTGTGATCACACTTGAGGGCAAGTTTGGTCGCTGCCGGGAAGAATGTCAACGCGGAGCGACTTAGGGAAAACGCTGAAGGATGCCGGCTGGAAAGTCCCTGGAGGGCGCAGGATCGTGTGCTGAGACGCGCTTTCGCCGGCCTGACTCCATCGGTTATATTCGTCAAGACGTTTGGCGCAACCGCTCAGGAACCGCTTCAGGCCAAGACTATGGGACCGTTCATCCGGCGCTGTGCATGGTGTTTGCTGGCATCGATAGCGAGCCAGCCGGCGCTTGCCGATGACCTGCGCAGCAACCGCGGAAACGATCCGTTTTTCCGGATCTCCAAAGCGATACCGCAGTGCCCGGCACCTTTGGGGCCAATGGAGACGGAGCAGGAATGGCAAAGCGAAGCGCACTACCGGATCGAACGGGGCAATAGCTGCTGGGTGGAGGGGCGCTGCAGGTTGTCCAACTCGTATCGCTACGATGCCGAGATCGCCGAAGCGGTTCAGCGTCGGCTCAGCACGATCAATATGGCCACGCATTGGCGCGAGCAATCGTCGTTATGGTTGATGTTGCAGCGCAGGTTTATCTACGTGCAAGGTTGTGTGTTGCCCAGCTTCGATAAGGATAAGTTCCTGTCCGAACTCGCGAAAACGGCGGACGTGGACAAGGTTATCGACAACACGACCACCCATCCTGAGGCGAAGCCCTTACCGTATGTACCCGAAAGCCAGGCGAGGAGGTAAAGATGAAGGTCAAGCGAATAGTCGCCAACATCGGCACGCAAGACGTGGCTCAAGCCCGGCGGTTCTATCAGGACGTGCTGGGTCTGGACCTGCTGATGGACCACGGCTGGATTCAGACGTTTGGTTCCGATGTGAACATGAGCGTCCAGGTCAGCGTGGCGTCGCAAGGCGGGTCAGGCACGCCGGTGCCTGACCTGTCGATTGAAGTGGATGACGTGGACGCCGCCTTCAATCGCATGAAAGAAGCGGGTTTCCCGATTGAATACGGACCCGCCAATGAACCCTGGGGCGTTCGGCGTTTCTACGTCCGCGATCCGTTCGGCAAGCTCGTCAACGTGCTTGCACACGCGTGAACTGACTGCCTGCGCGAAGTACCGTGGTTTTCAACGTCGAACCGTACGACCTAATACCCCTGAGGCACATTCGATTTGTTCCCCGCCAGCGGCGAGCCATAACCACCGCTTTGCGTGTTATTAGGCAAGCCGTTGATCAACTGCGCACGCGGATCGGTCGGATTCAGGTTCAGCTCGCCCGCTTGCTGATTGCCGTGCGTCGGATACTCGCTGCCAAGCGGCGCATTCGGCATCAATTTCGTGCTGTTAGCCGGTGCGTGCATGTCGTCGTTGGGGCTCAAACCCATGCTCATGCCCATGCTTTGCGCATAGACAGCGTGAGCGGCGAACGACGTGGCGAGCACCGCGGCGGATATTGATAAAACGCGTTTCGATTTAACAATGAGGGTCATGACTGAACTCGCTGAGTGGGTGGGATTTTCGTGTCCTTGCCGCCTTATCGCGTCAATCAGGCACGCGTTTTTTGTGGTGTCAAAACAGTGTCGAGAGAGCGTCGGAAACGCGCGATTTCACGTCAATGTGCGGGTCGCGTCGCTTGTTCGCCTTCTTTAGCTTAGCCTCGCGCTTGGGCCGCTCATCGATAATTTTTGCGCGGGTCCTGTTCTTCAGTTTTTTCCATCGAATTTGCAGAGATTGATACAGGGTGACTCCACAGCCATTACAAATCCATTGCGCATGCGCGTTATTTCAATCCCTCCAATCTCGCACGATGCATGCCGCGGACCTAAAACATAATCTGGATGGGGGCAATAGGCGCACTACGTGAAGGCGTAATTTTGCAAACCGGAACGTAGGCATACCGAGTGCTAAGATTTGGAACATTTCGCTCGTCGCGCGCTGCCTGACTGACCGGCTTTTGCTTCCGACCATGCAACAACCCCTGTTGTTTTCCACGCTGAACCAGCTCGAATTCGAGCGGGCCGTGCTCGGGCGCGTCGTTGCAGGCATGCCGCTGCGCGAGGTGCTCGAGCACGTGGTTCGTCGCGTGGAAAACCGCTCTGAACAGCCGTTGCGGGCCTCCGTGCTGCTTGTCGATGTCACGGGGAAGCGCCTTGTCCACGGCGCCGCGCCGAGTTTGCCCGACGACTACAACCGCATTGTGGACGGCCTCGAATTCGGGCCGCTCATGGGGTCGTGCGGGGCGGCGGCGTTCCGGGGCGAGCCGGTGATCGTGGAAGATATCCAGACCGACCCGGTCTGGGCGGCTTTCCGCGATATCGCCCGCCAGTATGACCTGCGCTCCTGCTGGTCCATGCCCATACGCGCGGCCGATGGCCGCCTGCTCGGCACCTTCGCCAACTATTACGCTGTGCCGAAAGCGCCGTCGCGAGAGGAGCTGGACGACATCGCGCAAGTGGCGAGCGTCACGGCGCTCGCCATTGAACGCCATGCGAGCGACCGGGCGTTGCGCGAAAGCGAAGAGCGTCTGCGCATTGCACAGCAGGCGGGCGGGATCGGCACCTTCGAGATGTTTCCGCATAGCGGGCGCCTGGCGGTATCCGAAGAGCTGTGCTGGCAATGGGGTTTGACGCCGCGTCATGAGTACCATCTCGACGACCTGCTGGAACTCGTGCATCCCGATGACCGCGACCGCGTGCGCGCGGGTCATCTCCACACGCCTGCCGGTGCGCTCGATTATCTCGAGTACCGGATTCGCCGCCCGGACAACGGCGAGGAGCGCTGGATGGCGCGCCGTGGCGAGGCGATTGAAGACAGCGCGGGCGGCTTGCGTTATCTGGGCGTGACTTACGACATCACCGGGCACAAGCGCTTCGAAGAACGCCTGCGGGTGAGCGAGGCGCAATTGCGGCGCCTGAACGATTCGCTGGCCGCCGAAGTCGACGCCCGCACCCGCGAGCGCAACAGCATCTGGCGCAACTCGCGCGACCTGTTCATTGTCGCGAGCAGTGCGGGCGTGCTGCGCGCCGTCAATCCGGCCTGGACCGACATTCTCGGCTTTCGCGAGGACGAACTGATCGGCAAGTCTTTCGCGGAAATCGTGCATCCCGACGACGTGGAAGCCACCGAAGCCGCGCTGCTGTCGGCGTCGCGGTCGGGACCGGTACGGTTTGAGAACCGCAACCGCCACAAGGACGGATCGTACCGGTGGGTATCGTGGGTCGCCGCGCCCGAAGGCGACACGCTCTACGGCAACGGCCGCGACGTCACCAGCGAAAAGGAAACCCAGCGGGCGCTTCAACAAACCGAGGAAGCGTTGCGCCAGGCGCAGAAAATGGAGGCGCTCGGGCAACTGACGGGGGGAATTGCGCACGATTTCAACAATCTCCTGCAGGGCATCACGGGACCGCTCGAACTGATTCGCCGATACACCCAGCTCGGCCGCACGAACGACATCGACCGGTTCATTTCAATGGCGACCGGTGCAGCCAACCGGGCGGCATCGCTCACCCATCGGCTGCTGGCGTTTTCGCGGCGCCAGCCGCTCGACCCCAAGCCGGTGAACGCGAACGAACTGCTGCATTCCATCGACGATCTGCTCAAGCGCACGATGGGCGAGGCGATCGAGACACGCGTCGTGCCGAACCCGCATCTCTGGCTCACGCGCTGCGACACGAACCAGCTTGAAAACGCGCTGCTGAATTTTGCGATCAATGCGCGCGACGCCATGCCGGAAGGCGGCCGCCTGACCCTTGAAACCGACAACGTGGAACTCGGCCACGACTTTGCCGCGTGCCATCCCGATGTGACCCCGGGGTCTTACGTGGTGGTATCGGTGTCGGACACGGGCGCGGGCATGCCCGCTGACGTCAAGGCACGCGCCTTCGATCCGTTCTATACAACCAAACCGCTGGGCCAGGGCACGGGGCTGGGGTTATCGATGGCTTACGGGTTTGCGAAACAGTCGGGCGGGATTGCAACAATCGATAGCGCGCCCCACGCCGGCACCACGATCCGGTTGTACCTGCCGCGCTTTTCCGGTGACGCCTGCGAGCAGGAAATCGCGAGCGAACTCAACGACGCGCATCGGGCGGCCGGGCGGCACGCGATCCTGGTGGTGGAAGACGACGCGTCCGTGCGTGAACTCGTGTGCGAGATCCTGCGCGATCTGGATTACAAGGTGCTCGAAGCCTTCGACGGCCCATCCGGACTGGCTATCCTGAACTCGCATGCGAGAATCGACTTGCTGGTCACCGACGTCGGGCTTCCCGGGCTGAACGGCCGGCAACTGGCGGACGCCGCGCGGGCGACGCGGCCCAGGCTGAGAGTGTTGTTCATGACGGGTTATGCCGAAGCGGCTACCCGGACGAATGGTTTCCTCGATACCGGCATGGAAATGATTACCAAGCCGTTCACGCTCGAATCCATGGCAAGCCGGATCCGCAGGATGGTCACGCTGGGCGCGCTGGACGACTGACCGTTACGGCATGACCCGTGCTCCCGTAAAGGCTCACTTTGCTGCTCCTGTATTGACTCACCTTTCGGTGCAAATGGCACGTCGCTTGCTGCGACTACACAACATTCCTTCGATACCCGAGCTGCCGGACACTGGCTTGCGGCCGTCGAGACCGAAAACGTACGCGTGCCACAATCCCGCTCAGGGTGGCGAGTGCGTTATTGCCTGCAATCCCGCGCTGTTCCTTATGTCCTTACGCCGTTATCAATGAGAACGATGTCATGAATCCAGATCCCGTGCCCCGCCGGCCGTTAGCCGCGGTCTTGCCACCCGAAGCACCGGGGTTGCGGACGCTGACATCGTTGGTTATCGGCGTGGTCGTGATTTGCGCACTGTATTTCGGCCGCGCGGTGCTGATTCCGATCATCCTTGCCATTTTGCTGAGCTTCCTCGTCGCGCCGTTCGTCGACTTGTTACGGCGGCTGAAGTTCGGACAGGTGCCGTCGGTGATCGTGGCGGTGCTGACGGCGTTGGCGGTACTGACCGCCGTGGGTGCGCTGATCGGTGCCCAAGTGGCGCAATTGGCGGGTGACCTGCCGCAGTACCAGGTCACGGTGGAACGCAAGATCGACGCCGTGCAGCAGAAGACGATCGGCCGGGCAGACGAGTTTCTGGGCAAGACCGCGGCAGCGCTCAAGCGTTTTTCGCCGAATCGCCAGGACGAGATTCGCAAGAGCGAAGAGAACCCCGCCGCCTCGCCCATTGATTCACCCATGCCGGTTGAAGTCCACGAACCGTCGCCGTCGCCCGTGGAGCTAGCGCAGCGGTTTTTATCGCCGGTGATCAGTCCGTTGGAAACCACCGGCATTGTGCTCGTGGTCGCCATCTTTATCCTGCTGCAGCGTGGCGATCTCCGCGACCGGCTGATCCGGTTGTTCGGTTCGCGCGATCTTCACCGGGCCACCACCGCCATGGACGAAGCCGCGCGCCGGCTGTCCCGCTATTTTCTCGCGCAGCTCGGCATCAACATGGGCGTGGGCGTTGTCATCTCGATCGGGCTGGCGATCATCGGCGTACCCGGCGCGTTGCTGTTCGGCGTGCTCACCGGCTTGCTGCGTTTCGTGCCGTACGTGGGCACCTGGATCGCGGCGCTGCTGGCCGTGGTGTTCGCAGCGGCAGTCGGACCCGGCTGGTCGATGATGATCTGGACCATGGTCCTGTTCGGTGTGACGGACGTGGTGGCGGGGCAGGTGGTCGAACCGCTGTTGTACGGACACAGCACCGGGCTTTCGCCGTTCGCGGTGATTGTCGCGGCGATTTTCTGGAGCTGGATCTGGGGACCGATCGGGTTGGTTCTGTCGACGCCGCTGACCTTGTGCCTGGTGATTCTCGGGCGGCATGTGGACCGGCTCGAATTCCTCGATGTGCTGTTCGGCGACCGTCCAGCGCTGACGCCGGCGGAGAATTTTTATCAGCGGCTGCTGGCCAACGATCCCGATGAAGCGCTCGTGCAGGCGGAGTCGCTGTTGAAGGAGCGTTCGCTCAGCGCGTATTACGACGAGGTCGCGCTGGAAGGTTTGCGAATCGCGCACAACGACGTGTTGCGCGGGGTGGTGACGACGGATCAGTTGAGGCGCATCAACGAGTCGGCGATGGATATTGTCGAAGGGCTCGAGGAAGTAGAGGACGTGGTGATGGCGGTCAGGCAGGAAGAGGAGCCGCCGGCCAGCCTGGAGATGTCCGATCGCGAAGCCGGCGTCGTGCACGAAGCGCCGCCGTCTCACTTCGATGCCGCCCTTGAAGGCCACACGGCGTCCGTGCTGTGTATTGCCGGGCGGGGTGTGCTCGACGATCTCGCGGCGACTATCGCTGTGCAACTGTTCCGGAAGCACGGTTTGGGCGCGGATCTGGCGCCTTACGAGCGCTTTTCCCGCACGCGCTTCGACGACGTCGACCTGACGGGCGTGTCGCTGATCTGCGTGATTTCGTTCGATGCCGCCGAATCACCGCCGTATTTGCGCAATTTGCTGCGGCGTCTGCATCAGCGGGCGGCGACGGCTGACTTGATCGTGGGGCTTGTGCTGCCTGACAGCACGCTGGAAGGCGAGGCTGTGATTCGCAAGACCTCGGCGGCTACGTCGTTCAAGGAGTTGGTCGAAGGGTGCGTGGCGGCAGCGCGGTGTCAGTCGACCGATGGCATTTCATGGGAGGGACTGAATCCGCCCGACAAGCTTGTGTCAGGCGAGGTCGAAAGCGCCAGGAAGGAGCCCGTGGTGCCGGTGTTGCGGGGAGCTTGAGGGTTTCGTTCGCACCGTGGGGGGGCGGCTGCCGGCCGGGCATTCCGGGTGCGAACGAATCAAATCCCGGATCGGCCTGGCGGTGGCCTGGTGTTGGCTTGGTATTGGCCTGACCGTTGGCAGAATCCGGACCGCGCCCGCCCGGGCGCAAACCCTTCTAGCGATTGCCGTCGAACAGGTCGTTCAACATGGTGTCGAACGCCGCCTGCGCTTCCTCCAGCTCCTGAAGCGCGGCGTCGAAGGTCTGCAATGCCATCTGTGACGGCCGGCCGTCACCCTTGGGCGGGAAGTGCCCCTGCAACGCCGTGAACGCGGTCTGCACCTGCCGCGTGGCATTGACAATGCGCTCCATCGCCTGCGCTTCTTCTGTTCGATTGTGTTCGGCCGTCATCGGAGTCTCCGTTCTACGAACCCCGATAGTACCAACGGTTGCCACAGGGGGCACGCCTCCCGCTCATCGCCAATCTCACTGCGACGTCCACCCGCCATCAATCTGCAGCGCTGCGCCGCGCATTTCATCGGCGCCGTCCGAGCACAGGAACACCGCCAGCTTGCCGATCTGTTCCGGCGTGACGAATTGTTCCGACGGCTGTTTCTCTCCCAGCAACTTCGAGCGCGCGGCGTCCGGCGAAATGTTGTCGCGTGTGGCGATATCGTCGATCTGCTTTTGCACCAGCGGCGTCAGCACGAATCCCGGGCAGATCGCATTCACCGTCACGCCGGTGCGCGCGTTTTCAAGCGCGGCCACCTTCGTCAACCCGACAATGCCGTGCTTCGCCGCCACATAAGCCGATTTCCCCACCGATCCCACCAGCCCATGCGCGGAAGCCACGTTGATCACGCGGCCCCAGCCGTTGTCGCGCATCTTCGGCAAGGCCACGCGCATGGTATGGAACGCCGAGCTCAGGTTGATCGCGATGATCGCGTCCCACTTGTCGACGGGGAATGTATCGATGGTTGCAACGTGCTGGATGCCCGCGTTGTTCACGAGCACATCAACGGCGCCGAATTGCTCGATGGCGAAAGCGATCATCGCTTCGATCTCGGCGGACTTCGACATATCCGCGCCGTGATGCACAGCCTTCACGCCGTGCTGTTCGATTTGCGCGATGGCGCCCTGGATGACAGTGGCGTCGCCGAAGCCGTTCAACACGAGATTCGCGCCGGCTTGCGCCAGGGCGGTTGCAATTCCAAGGCCGATGCCGCTCGTCGATCCGGTGACGAGTGCGGTTTTGCCGGCGAGCGGTGCTGCTGCGGATGAGGTCATGCGGGGAGTCCTGTCGAAGACGAATGGGGAGGGGGTTGCCGGGAAGTTTGCCAGATGCGGATGAGGGATGGCGGTTTGCATCGGCGGCTTTTAACGGGAAGCCGCCGATGCAAAAGCAAAACCAAAAACCTGAAAACCCTAAACCAGCCCGGTCGTGTAGTACACCGCGATCACGAAAAACACCGCCAGCGTCTTGATGATCGTCACGGCGAAGATGTCGCGATACGACTCCCTGTGCGTCAACCCGGTGACGGCCAGCAACGTGATCACCGCGCCGTTATGCGGCAGCGTGTCCATGCCACCGCTTGCCATTGCGACCACGCGATGCAGCACGTCCAGCGGAATGTGCGCCGCTTCAGCGCCCTTGATGAACGTGTCGGACATGGCAGCCAGCGCGATGCTCATGCCGCCCGACGCCGAGCCTGTGATGCCTGCCAGCGAACTCACCGAGACAGCCGCGTTCACGAGCGGATTCGGGATGCTCTTGAGCGCATCGCTGACCACGATAAACCCGGGCAATGCCGCAATCACGCCGCCGAAACCATACTCCGACGCGGTGTTCAATGAGGCGAGCAATGCACCGCCGACCGCCGCTTTCGTTCCCACCGCAAAGCGTTCGCGTACGCGTCCGAAAGCCGTCAATACAACCAGCAGGATGCCGAGCAGCAGCGCCCCCTCCACGGCCCAGATCGCGACAACCGATTTGATTGGCGTGACAACTGGCGCGTGTATGCCCGGCAGCACGTTGGCGGCCACCGAATAACTATCGCCGTACCAGACCGGGATCAGCTTGGTCAGCACGAAGTTCGCGACGCCAACCAGCAACAGCGGCGCAACCGCGAGCAGTGGATTCGGCAAATGCGTGCTTTCCATGCGTTCCGGCTCGTTCACGAGCGACGTGCCGTAGCCTTCACCTGTCGCCATCACTGAACGGCGGCGCCATTCGAGGAACGTCAGCCCGACCACGACAATGAACAGTGAGCCGATAGTGCCGAGCCACGGCGCTGCCCAACCGGTCGTCTTGAAGAAGGTCGTCGGGATGATGTTCTGGATCTGCGGCGTGCCCGGCAGCGAATCCATGGTGAAGGAGAACGCGCCGAGTGCAATGGCGCCGGGCATCAGCCGCTTCGGGATATTGCTCTGCCGGTACATTTCAGCGGCGAACGGATAAACCGCGAACACGACCACGAACAGCGACACACCGCCATAGGTGAGCAACGCGCACACAGCGACGATCACCGCATTGACTCGTGTCTTGCCGATGTATCGAATGGCGGCGGCCACGATGGATTCGGAGAATCCCGACAATTCGACCACTTTGCCGAACACCGCGCCGAGCAGGAACACGGGGAAATACAGCTTCACGAAACCGACCATCTTCTCCATGAAGATGCCGGAGAACACCGGCGCGACGGCGGCGGGATCGGTTAGCAGCACGGCGCCGAGGGCAGCGAGCGGCGCCACCAGGATCACGCTGTATCCGCGATACGCGGCCAGCATGAGAAACGCCAGGGCGGCGAGGACGATGATGAACGACATTAAGTCTCCGTTAGTTAGTTAGTTGTTGTGTGTCCGGGTCCGGACGGCGCCCGGAATGAGGTGCGCCCTCTATGCAGCAATCATGCCAAAGACCGGGAAGCGTTGCTCAGCAAGGACGTGCGGTTCAAGTGCGCCTTATGCGCCTTGAATAATGTCTACCGATCGAGACAATCCTGTGATGCAAAATTTGGCCGGACGGCCGGTCGCGTAATGTTTTACGCGGGTTGTACCTCAGTCTTGCTGTATTTCCACGTTTCGAGATACCCTGTCTCCAGATAGAGAAAAACTGGATGAGACAAGAACAAGGGATCGGGATGCACAACGACTGGACGCACGTCCCCGTCGATTACAGCGACGTTTTGCGTCGCGCGATGGATTCGCTTTTCAAGACCTTCGAGAATTTCAGCGAAGGCACGTTTATCGTCGATAAAGATGCGCGGGTCGTCTGGATCAACAAACGCTATGCGGCGCGCTTCGGGTTTTCGGACCCGCAAGAGGCGATCGGCCGTGATTGCGAAGCGGTGATTCCGAACAGCCTGATGCGCGAGGTCGTGACAACAGGCAAGCCGATCCTGCTCGATCTGCTGGAAACGGATCGTGAGCCGCTGGTCGTCACGCGCCTGCCGTTGAAGGACGATTTCGGCCAGACGGTCGGTGCGATCGGTTTCGCGCTCTTCGACGAAATGAAGGCGCTCACGCCGCTCTTCTCGCATTACTCGCGCGTGCAGCAGGAACTCATCGCCACACGGCAATCGCTCGCACAGGCGCGGCGCGCCAAATACACGTTCGCGAGTTTCGTGGGCACGAGCGCCGCGAGCCTCGATGTCAAACGCCAGGCCCGGCGCGCGGCGCAAGTTGATTCGCCCGTGCTGCTGTCGGGCGAAACGGGCACGGGCAAGGAATTGCTGGCGCACGCCATTCATGGCGCGTCGACGCGCGCCGCGCGGCCGCTCGTGACCGTGAACGTAGCGGCGATTCCGGACACCTTGCTCGAAGTGGAATTTTTCGGTGCGGCGGCGGGTGCCTACACGGGTGCGGATCGTAAAGGCCGGGTGGGCAAGTTTGAACTGGCCGATGGCGGAACGCTGTTCCTCGATGAAATCGGCGACATGCCGCTCGTGCTGCAGGGCAAGTTGCTGCGCGTGCTGCAGGAGAAGGAGTTCGAGCCGCTGGGATCGAACCGGATCGTGCGCACGGATGTCCGGATCATTGCAGCCACATCGGCGGATTTGCCGGCGCTCGCGGCCAGCGGCCGTTTCCGGGCGGACTTGTTTTATCGGCTGAACGTGCTGTCCATTCACGCGCCGCCGTTGCGCGAGCGGGCGGGGGATATCGAGGCGCTGGTGTACGCCATGCTCGAAGAGCTTTCCGCCGATGCCCGCCCGCGTCACGCCGGCCAGTTCGTGCTCCACGACGACGCTTTACGCCTGCTCTGCGCGTATTCGTGGCCCGGCAACGTGCGCGAGTTGCGCAATGTGCTGGAGCGCGCGGTGATGTTATCGGACAGTGAACATATCGATGCCCGCGCGCTCGGCGCCTTCATGGGCGCAGCGAGCGTGGCGGCGTCGCCGGAGTCCGCAGGCATGACGGAAGACTCCGGCGCGACGTCCTACGCCGAGGCCATGGCGGGATTCGAAAAGCGTTTCCTTTCCGAAGCCCTGCGGGCAAGCGGCGGCCGCGTGGCCGAGGCGGCGCAGCGCATTGGCATTGGCCGGGCGACGATGTACAAGAAGATCGTTGCACTGGACATAGAAGTTTGAACCGTGAGCAAAAAACATGAGCAAAGACACGAACAAGACGGTGTTGTCCCGTGAGCATGAGGCGCTTGCCATTGACCAGTTGCAGCGTCTCGCGCAAGAACGCTTCGACGCGCGGCTCGGCCAGTTCGAGGCGAAGGAGTGGCTTGACGAGTTGTCGAAGATCATTGGCGCGCATTTCTACAACCAGGCGCTCGCCGATGTAAAAGCAAAAATCGATGCCCGGATGGAAATGATCGACAGCGACATCTGGGGGCTTCAAAAGTAGCGTGGGACTATGCGCGAAGGTGCCCGGAGCGCGCACGTTCAGCACGATCAGCACGGCCAGGGAGGCAAGCCGAAAGCTCCGCGTGGCATACTCGCGGAATCAATAAAAACAGCATTAAAAAGGGGTTCCGGATGAAGATTTCCAGCGTACGAGCATCACGTTTTCTGGCGCTGTTGCCGCTTGCGGCCGCGGTGTCGATGTTGTCTGCGTGCGGCAGCGCGCCGCCGCTCTTTTCATCCGATGGCCGCCCGACCAACATGATCACGTGCCCGACCAACGGCGGCTGGAGCAACTGCCAGGAAAACGCCCGCGCGTTGTGCTCGGGCAGTTACGACGTCCTCGATCAAAGCAGCGACAACGGCCAGAACAACCTGCTGATCGCCTGCAGGGCGAAGTAACGCCGGGCTTTGGTTCGAGCGCCGCTCTAACCCGGTGGCGGGGAATCCGGCACCGGGTGCGCGGGCAGGTTGAGCAGCAGGCGGATCAGGTCGACCTGCCGGTTCGTTGCAGTCTTCTGATAGATCGCCTGCAACTGCTTGCGCACGGTGTCGTGCTGCACGCCGGTCTTCCCGGCTATCTCCTTGGGCGTGCGCCCTTCCGCGATATGACAGGCCACCCGGCATTCCGCCGGCGTCAGGTCGAACGCGGTCGCGAGCAAATCCGCATCGACAAGAGGCGGTGAATCCGGGTGATAAAACGTGATCAGCGCGGCGTGGCCACGGTCTGCCGCGACCGGGTGATAAAACACGTATAGCGCGTCCTGGCTGGCGGATTCCCCGTCGTGCTCTTCCGTCAGCCGCAGCATTCGATACGCCTTCGTCTCGTCTGCCGCCGCACGGCATTCTTCCAGGATCCGGTTTTGCTGCGCGCCTTGCAGTTCAAGCAAGCCATCAGTGACCTGAACCAGCCTGGTCCGCGTAAGCATCTGGGCTGCAGCGTCGTTGAAGTGGAGCACTGTCGCGTTCAGCGCGACGAGCATGGCAGGCTGACGCCATTCGTCGAGAAAGGGTACGCGGGCGACACGCCCGGAGGTCGCGAAATAACCCGCGTCCTGAAGTTGTGCAGCGCGCGAAAGATGCGGCATCAGGCGATCGAGCCAAGGCGGTTCCGGCTGGGCGATGGTGTGACTCCCGGATTCAAACTCGCAGACCAGCGTGATCAGCAATTCGCCGGTTTCGAGAATATGCCGGCTTGAAACATGGCCCGGTGCACTTACGTGTCCGAAATCAGTGCCTTTTTGATCCGATTCGAAGCGCGCAAACGATTCAATAGCATCGCGGGCTATTCCCGGAGGGTGATCTTCCGGAGCAATCAAATAATTCTTATTTTCTGGACGTCCAAAATTTCCAGAAGGCAATTTAGCAAGCCGCTTATCTCTTACGGTTATCCAGACTGCGCGAGCGCCAATCAAGCCGGCGATTGCAGCGCATACAGCTTGCCACGCGCGAGGCTGCGTAAGTGTTTCATATATTACGTTGACAGCGTGGTCGTATTGGTTGCTTTCATAAAGCATCCATTTTTCTCCTGTCTTTTTACTGTCACGCGGACAATTTTCCGACTCGAATCCCGGCTTATTGAATTTTTACCCTACCGCATTTGCGGAATATACAGCACCTTGCCTATTCGATAGTCTGGACATGGTCGTTCCAGCGCCTGGTACGGCTTGTTCATGCCGTGCGTTGCGCGAACCCAGAGCATCCAGGTTGTGACCCCGGAAACGGTTATCCGTTCCGTGTGTTACCTCAAACTCGTTCCATAAAAAGTAAAAATAACATCTACCTTGGAGTGGTGAATGAATCATCGGCAAATCGAAACGGATATTCTTCATCTGGAGCAGGTAATCGGCAGAATCTCCGCGGAAGACCGCATCCCGTTGTCGTACTGGCGTAACCGCGTTGATTCCATTGCGTCCACTGCACTTGTTCCCGCACAACAATCGCGCATGCAGCGAATCAATGACCGGCTTGAGCAGCTTGAAGCCAGCATCGGATTGAGTTGTTCGCTGGCTTAAAGTCTGTGTAAGGATTAGAAGTATTGATTTCTCGTTTTGTGTCATGGAGTAACAGCCCGAGGTAAATATTCCCTTGGAGTCACATTTCCGGCATGTTTAAATGATGCGCTGAGAATATGTGTACAAGAGGGATATTGAATGTCCGACGCGGGATTCAGCGCCACGCGCCTCGAGCGCACTCATACCGCGATGCAACAGTTCGTCGAAACCGGCGACGTTGCCGGCTGTGTCACGCTGGTCTGGAGGCATGGCGAAATCGCCCGGGTCGGCACGCTGGGGTACCGCGACGGCGAAACCCTCGCGCCCATGACGCGCGACACGCTGTTTCGCATTGCTTCCATGACCAAGCCTGTAACGAGCGTCGCCGCGCTGATGCTGGTGGAAGAAGGCCGCATCGCACTGGATGACCCCGTGTCGCGCTGGTTGCCCGAACTGGCCAATCCCAAGGTCCTCACCGACCCCGCGGCGCCGCTTGACCGTACGGAACCCGCCCGTGCTCCCATCACGTTGCTCGATCTGCTCACGCACCGCGCCGGGTTCGCTTATCACTTCACCGCGTTTGGTGCGTTAGCGGACGCCTACGGCAATGTCTTCAACGGCGTCGATGCATCGGTGGACCCCGGTGCATGGCTGCAGCGTGCGGCCGAGCTGCCCCTGATGTTCCAGCCCGGCACGCGCTGGCACTATGGCATCTCCACCGACATACTTGGCGCGTTGATCCAGCGCATCAGCGGGCAGTCACTCGACGCATTTTTCCGCACGCGTATCTTCGAGCCGTTGGGCATGACGGACACGGGCTTTGTGGTGCCGCCCGAGAAACTCGGGCGCTTGTCCGTGGCCTACACCGTCGATCCCGCCACGCGGCAACGCGTGGTGGAAGATCATCCGGCATCGAGCCGCTTTGCCAAACCCGAGCGCTTCCAAAGCGGCGGCGGCGGGCTTGTTTCCACTGCCGACGACTATCTTCGTTTCGCGCGCCTGCTGCTTGGCCGAGGCCGTTTGCAAGGCGACGCTAATGAACGCGCGCGTGGTCCGCGTCTGTTGTCGCATCGATCGGTCGACCTGATGCGCACGAATTTCCTGTCGCGTGATCAGCGCCGCATTCCGGCGTTCGGCCAGATTGTGTGGGCAGGGCAGGGGTTTGGTCTGGGCGTGGCGATCGTGGACGATCCAGCACAACAACGCACGCTGGGTTATCGTTCTGCGGGTTCATTTGGCTGGCCCGGCGCGCTCGGCACGAGCTGGTTCGCCGATCCGGTGGAAAACATGATCGGCATCCTGCTGATCCAGCGACGTAGCGTGGAACCCTTTCCAATGGCCGCCGTGTTCGAGCGCCACCTATATGACGCCATTGACGACTAAGCGACAAAAGTAAGAACCGATGGCCGGCGTTATCACGCCATATCCAATTCGGGCGCATGCCGAACCCAGAGAAGAGCTTATGGCCACCTACAAGCAACTGACCGCACAACTCGAAAAACTGCATAAGGAAGTTGCGATTGCACAGCAGAAGGAAATCGCGGCTGCAATAGAAGATATCAAGCGCAAGATCACCGAGTACGACCTGACTGCCGAAGAGCTGGGTTTTACATCCAGACGCGCGAAGGCGGCCAGGAAGACGCCGTTACCGCCGAAGTATCGCAATCCGAAGACAGGTGAAACATGGAGCGGACGTGGACGTCCGCCCGGCTGGCTGGCAGGGCGTAACAAGGACCGCTTTCTGATTGATGCTTGAACACTTCTTTGCGCGTGAGCTTTGAACAAGCTTCACGCGTGATGGATTCAATGCAGTGTTTCCCGCAGCAACGTTACGTCGTAGCCGAGCTTGTGTGCGCGATTGATCAAGGCCGTGCGTTACTCAGCGGGTGGCGACGGATCGTTTGAATTTCATGGTGGTCCTCGATGCGTCCAAAGGGTATGCGTCGCTGTAAGAGCAAGCTTTACTCCGCCGCAACGGGTCCCGCATAACCTCACCTATGGTGCGTTTGGACTCTCGAAAAGCACTGGCAGCAGGCACTTAAAGCTCACGCAGACCGGTATCAACTGTCTTAACAACAGGTCGCAACTCATTGATAGAGAACACTTTAACGTAGAGCGTAGAGCACAACACAAGACTGGCTCACGGCTCTTCATGTGCTTTCTCAACAAGGCCGGATCACCCTCCCGTATAACCTCACCTATAGCGTCACTCACCTCACGCTCAAGCAAGCGGAGCGTTGCGCCTGCGCCGCTTGTCACGCAACCGATCGCAACGAAGGTCTCAAAACGATGTACAAGAGAAACCGTGAAAGCCTTATAAATAAAGGCTCGCAGCGGTATACCTCAAGCACTTCGTGAAGCCCGCTCACGCCTCCAATCTAGTTAGCGATACTTGCAAATAGCCTTAAGCGTGAGTTTTTGTCTGGTCGTGCAACTCACCTCGCGCAGCTCCCGAAATCGCTCACCTTTATAAACTTCGCGCGGCGACACGCGGATTCAGCCACTATGCTTCTGGCCTTCTTCACTTGGCTTCGCTGCTTATGTCGTGGCTGGTCCCGTCGCTTTTCGCATCGCTTCTGAAAATCATTCTTCCAGTGTTTGCGTTGATCCTTGCGGGTTACGTGTGTCGCAAGACCGATCGGCTTGGGCCGAATGCGTCGTCGGAACTGAATCGATTCGTGGTCTGTCTGGCGTGCCCGCGCCGCTCTTCGACATCATGGCGACCACGCCGCGGCACACGCTCGATCAGCCTGCGTTCATTGCCGCGTTCGGTCTGGGTGCGGGTGGGGTCTTTCTGCTGACGGTGATGATTCGATTGAAACAATCACGTCATCTCGCCGATGCCAGCCTCGACGGTCTCAACGCCGCGTATCCGAATGCAGGTTTCATTGGCTTGCCGTTATGCCTGCTCGCCTTCGGTCACGCGAGCCTCGCGTCGGCAGTGATCGCGATGATCCTGACGGTGTGCGTGCTGTTCGCCGTGGCTATCGTTCTGATCGAGCGCGTTGCCCATGGGGCGGGGCCGTTCATGCTGGCGGAGTTTTATAAACGCGAAGCCGAGGTGACGTCCGGCACCATTCTGTTTTCCACGGTCATCTCACTCGTCACGGTTTGCCTTGCTGGCATGAATTGACAGCGGACATCGAAAGACCCGGACCTGAGCAGGTGGGGCTGTCCAACTGTCATCTCGTTATGTTCAATATAAAGAACATAAATTCAAATTTCTAGTTTTATGTTCTTTATATTGAACATAAATTGATATGGCGATAATGTTTCATATAGAATACGTTAAGGTGAAAATTGAAGTTAATGTAAGGTATATTGAACATGAACCTTGCCGAATTGGGCGAAATCTTCAAGCGGGCGAGAATCGAGGCGAATTTGACGCAGGAGGAGGTCGCGCAGCGCAGCGGCGTTCAGCGTGCGCGCATCAGCCTTTTTGAGACGGGTGCGTTGGCCGAACTGGGCGCGGTCAAGATGCTAAGCCTGTTCAATGCAGTCGGACTTGAAATGTTCGTGCGACCGGCTGGCCATCGACGCACGCTTGATGACGTACTGAGCGAGCCGGACGAAGATCGTGCCCCTATCTCGCGGAAGCGGGTACGGCTCGGCGCTAGCCAGCGCCTCATGAAATCCGGTATTGGAAAGGCCTCCGAATGAGCGGACCAATTCTTGACGTCTACGTCGCTTCGAAGCTCGTGGGGACCCTGACGGAAGAAGCCGGCAGTGGTGTGTTCACTTACCTCCCCGACGTCCCGGCGGAGTGCCTCGTCTCGCTTCTGATGCCCGTTCGTGCCGAATCCTATGTCTGGAAAAAGGGACTTCATCCGTTTTTTCAGATGAACCTGCCCGAGGGCTACAAGAAAGACCGCATCCGAGAAACACTGGGTCCCCATGCGGATGTGACCGATATGGGTCTGCTTGCACTGACAGGGGCGAACAGTATTGGGCGGGTTCAGGTCGTGCCGCGCGGCACCTCGCCTGGAATGGCCGGTGGCAATGTGAAGATGTCGGATCTGCTCGCGTCCGCTGACTCACGCGAGAACCTCCTGCAACTTCTGGATGAGGGAGTCACGCAGGGCATTTCGGGAGTGATGCCGAAGGCGCTGTCGAAGCCAGGCGAGAAGGCGACGGTCTGGACAGAAGAATTTATTCTGAAGACGGGCTTCGACGATATTCCGTGGTTATCCGTCAACGAATACCTCTGTCTCGAAGTCGCGCGCCAAGCCGGACTCGAGGTTCCGGAAACGCGGCTCTCGGATGATGGTCAGGTTCTCGCTATAGGCCGGTTCGACCGCACGAAAGACGGGAAATGGTTGGCTGTCGAAGACTATTGCGCGTTGAAGGGGCTGGATCCTGTCGAGAAGTATCGCAAGGGGACCCTTGAAGACCTGGCTAAAATGACACAGGAATTCAGCTCTGGTGACAACGTCAAGGAAAACACCCGCAAGCTCTTCACGCTGCATCTCTTGAACATCGCGCTGAGAAATTCGGACGCATACCTGAAGAATTTCGCGGTGACGTATACCAGCACAGAGGATGTCCGCCTGGCTCCCGCCTATGACATCGTCACGGTGACGATCTATCCGCGATACAAGACGAATCTGCCCGCGCTGCCGCTATACGGCAAGCGTGTATGGGCATCGGGCAAAGCGCTTGGACGTTACGGCGGCGCGTGGCTTGGCCTGACTACGACCGACATGACCGATAGCGTGGAAGGCGTCACAGCGGCAGTGCAGGGTGTTCTGCCTCTTGTACGAGAATGTGCTGACCGTTTCCCCGGTTTTCAGGAAGTGGCTAAACGAATGCTTGATGCGTGGGCGCAGGGTCTTGAAGACATCAAGCCTGACGCCAAACCCGGCAAGAGTGTGCCTGCGCCCCTGCGTGAGCAGGCGGGGCTCTCAGACCCGAACGGGTTGGAACGCCGCAAGGAAACCAATCCCTACGCGAACCCGGACGGGGCTTTCTCGCACAAGGCACGTTAGACGTGTAAGCAGCTCCGGCCGCCCTACGATCTGAGCGAATTTCGTCGGACAACGCGTGGCATCGACAATCGAATCCGCTGCGTTGCCCGGTCTTTCCCCTCACAAACTTCCAGGCCGCCCTTATTGCGTACTCACGCGCGTGCCGTCTGCTTGCGTGACGGCTGCATCCGTACCCGACGTGACGCGTTCAGCGCGTGCCGTTTGGTACGGCAACAACTGGGGATAACTTTCCGTATGGATCGCGTCGAGCTCACCGCTCTTTTGCGCGGCGATCAATTCAGCCTTTACCTCGGCCCGCGTTCTCGGCGCATAGGCGTTTTGCTGGACGGTGTCAGTGGATTGAGCAAAGACGGGTGCCGATGAGAACAGCACAGCGACAAACAAACTACCGATAAGCGCGCGTTTCATGATGAACCCTTGACTGATTGGAGACGGCGCGTTTGACGCCATCGACGTGAACCAGCCTATTCACATCGCTATCGATGACCAATGTCGATTGGCAAAACATATTGTTGTGGTTGGCGCATGAATGTGAAGTTTCATGTCGCGACGCGGAGGGAATCGCCGGGGTTTCCCATTTTCGCAAGCCGCACGGCGCTTCCATCATTGCGGTTCCAGTAAAGATCAATTCCTTACACCGTCATTTTTCTGCATTCGCTTAATCGATATTCTCGGTTCATCGATCCAGTGCGATCGTTGCCAACTCACCGAGGTGTCTCATGAAACGCATGCTTTCCATCTTCGCTGCTGTCGCTCTGTTCGCTGTGGCGGGCGCTGCCAACGCTGCCGACAATGCCAACTCGCAGTCGTCGACGTGCCAAGGCCCGCCGTCGCAATGCAATGTGTTTTTCGGTCATTAACTTTTGGTCCGGCGCCCGCTACAAAGACGCTCCTGCCTGCTTTCGCCACGCGCCTAGCCTTGGTCCGCCAAGCATATGGCGGTTTAGTGCGAATTATTAAACATCTGCAAAGTTGTCCACAGAAACTGTGGACAACTTTGTGGAAATCATCTCGAAAATGGCTTGGAATGGGGCTGTCGCCCGGGGTCCGATCGAAACGCCCATCGTGAAGCAGGATGCGGTGAGAAACGTACGCCGCCCGACGCGGTCCAGGCGTCAATCCACCCTATCTCGGATAGCCTTGGCGTTGGTCGAACGCCTATGATGGGCGGCGGGTACGCGCCCTGCGCGTCACATCCGTGGATGCCATTTATCCCTCCGCTCCATTCAGTCACCGGGACAAGCCATGACCTACAAGATTGCGGTTGTTGTCGGAAGCATTCGCCGAGATTCATTCAACAAGCAGCTTGCGCACGCGGTAACGTCGCTCGCGCCGCCGGATTTTTCGTTCGAGTTCCTGGATATCGCGGGCTTGCCGCTCTATAGCCAGGACTACGACAGCGACTTTCCCGAAGTCGCGCGAACCTTCAAGCACAGAATAGCGGCGGCGGATGGCTTGCTGTTCGTGACGCCGGAATACAACCGCTCGATTCCTGGCGTGCTGAAAAATGCGCTGGACTGGGGTTCGCGTCCCTGGGGTCATAGCGTATGGGGCAACAAGCCCGGCGCGGTGCTCGGCACGTCGCCGGGCGCGACCGGCACGGCGCTCGCGCAGGCGCATTTGCGAAATGTGCTCGCTTACCTCGATGTGCCGCTCATGGGTCACCCGGAGATGTTCGTCAAGCACGATACAAACCGTATTGATGCCAGCGGCACGATCGTGAGCGAAGACACACGCAAGTTCCTGCAGAACTTCGTCGATAAATACGTCGCGTGGGTTCAGCGCCTTGCGACGGTTTAAGCTGTAAAGCCCATCCGCAAAACGCCAACGGCCCGCTTTAGCGGGCCGTTGGCGTTCAACGCGTTGAACAGCGTCGGTTACAGGTGATGGTGATGCCCCGTCACGCGCTCCCAGCCATGACGCACCGCGACCTTGAAGCGCTCCCAGGTATGTGCGCCGCCTGAGCTGCGGCCTTCCCAGTCGTGCCGCAGTTCGGTTTCCATCGTATCGTCCCAGTTGCGGCGGTTGTAACGGTCGTCGCTGGCGGCTGTGACACCGTATCGGTACGCTTCCTCGTACTCTTCATAGCTCGCGCCCGTTGCCGCGTACTTTGATTCGTAGTCCGAGCGGAATTCGTCTTCGTACTCCATGTATTCGTCCGGCATCGCGCTTCGCGCTGCCGCATGTGCCCCGAGGGCCGAATCGCCGGTCTGGCTCAGCGTACCCGCAACGGGCGAGCCCGTCG
The DNA here is from genome assembly GCF_001544555.2 of Caballeronia udeis. Lineage (GTDB taxonomy): Bacteria > Pseudomonadota > Gammaproteobacteria > Burkholderiales > Burkholderiaceae > Caballeronia > Caballeronia udeis. The sequence continues at coordinate 130,623 of NZ_FCOK02000014.1, forward strand.
TGCCCATGCCGCCCTCAGCCGCCACTCGCGACGACGTTTCCGTTTCATCCAACGGGTCGAGAGGATCAACGGGGCGCCAGCCTTGCGTCGACGCGGCGCCGCTCAGCGGCTCGCCGGCAGCCGGACGAGCCGGAAGCATGCTCTGAGCAGGATTCAGTGCCTCCGCGTCGCCGAGCAGCGGTTCATCCAATGACGTTGCAGCACAGGACGCCGAGCGCCGCACCGGTTTGTCCGTGTCTCGCCGGACGGTGCCGCTGGTCATCGGATCGCCGCCCGTTGCCCGATAGGACGAATCGCTGCCACCGGCGAACACATCGCGGGCAACCGGGCTGATCGGGTCAAGCGGCTCGACAGCCGGATCGTCACGATCCGCATGCGGATAAGCGCGTGCCCGGTTGGCGTCGGCGCGTGCAGCGACAAGCGGATCCGCCGCCGGATTCACCGGCGCGCGTCCCGGCACGGCGCTGCCCGAGCCGAGGCCGAGTTCGTCGAGCAAGGAGTGATCGCGGTCATCGCCTGCGGCCGTTCTCGTGGCTCCGTGGCTTAGCGTGCCCCAGCTTGCCGCCCGTTCGTCGATATCAATCGCGCCTTGTTCAGCCAGCGTCTGGCGGGCGGTGTCGGCGCGCGCTTCGGTGGCGGTATCGACGGCCACCAGCACCCCGCCGCGCCGCACGGCTTCGGAGTAATGCGCCACTTCGGGCGGCTGCTCCCGGCCCCTGAACAGCATCGAAAAGAAGCGCTCGATATTCGCCAGCACGCCGCCGGTTTCAGGCGGTTGGCCCACGTTGGGCGCGAGAGCAGGGTCGTCGGGCGAAGAGGGGGCGGGCGCAGCCTGGAGTTCGATGTCAGAACGAGCGAAACCGGACGCAACAAGTGCGCTGCGCGCCACTTCTGCCTGGTCGTAGGTATCGAAGATACCAATAACGGTATGTCGCATGGCTGCCTCCTGGGTGGCCTGTCATCAGTCGCGACGGGTCAGGAAAATCAATCGTCGCAAATCTAGTTTAGGTCGCAACTACCGTGTTACCTCGCAACTCGCGTGCCGGGTCCCGTGCGTGCGCACCGTGACCCGGCTCGAAGCACGGCTATCCATGCCGTGCCAGCCGGCGAGCGGATATTTTTACAAGGTGCATGGAAAAAGGCGCTCGGCTCAGTGCTGCGTTTCGCCGTGCTCGCGGTTGTCGGCGCGTGTGTTCAGGTCTTCGCGAATGGCCTGCAGAAGCGAATCGAGCAACGCTATATCGAACGGTTTGGACAGCACGCGGGCATCGACATGACGCGCCCGGTCCAGCTCCTCGGCGTAGCCGGTGACCAGGATCACCGGTACGCGCGGCGACCAGCTCTGCAGGATTTCGGCCAGGTCGATGCCGTTCAGTTTGCCCGGCATGTGGATATCGGAGAGGACGACGTCGAACGGCAACGCACCGCGGTTGGCGACGTCGCGACGGGCCGCATCGAGCAGGGTGATCGCGCCGTCCGCGTTGAAGACATGCGTGACCTCATGATTCATCATCGACAACAACGCTTCGGTGCCTGCAGCGACTTCCTCGTTGTCTTCCACCAGCAGCACCCGCAAACCGTGTGATTCGCCGGCCGCGGCGGTGTCGTGCTGCGTTTCAAGGGATTCGGGTGCGGTTGCGCTCGCGCGCGGCAGATACAGCCGCACCGACGTGCCCGCGCCAACTGCACTGTCAATGGTCGCCACGCCGCCCGCCCGTTCGCAGAACGCGAACACTTGCGGCAGGCCCAGCCCGGTGCCCATGCCCTTGGACTTGGTGGTGAACAAGGGCTCGAACGCGCGGCCGAGGATCTCGGGACCCATGCCCGGGCCCGTGTCTTCCAACGTCACCTGCACGAATTCGCCGATGATCGGAAAGCCGTCCTCGTGGCGAAAATGCACGTTGTCCGCGCGGACCGAGAAGGTGCCGCCGCTAGGCATTGCGTCGCGGGCGTTCACGGCCACGTTGATCAGCGCAAGCTCGAGTTCGGCGGCGTCGACGCGAACCGGCCACACGTCGTTGGTCGTTTCGAGATTCAGTGCGACTTTCGCGCCCAGCGACGCTTTCAGCAGTTCGCGGCAGGCTGGCAGCCACTTGCCGATCGCGATGGTCTCGTTGCGCAGCGGCTGCTTGCGGGCGACGCCGAGCAACTGGCGCGTCAGCGACTGGCCGCTTTTAAGCGCCCGTTCCATGGCCGACAACTCGCGATCCAGGCCGGTGGCGCCGCGTCGCCGGACAATCTGGACGTTGGTCGAGAGGATCATCAGCAGGTTGTTGAAATCGTGCGCGACGCTGCCGACCAGATTGCCCAGCGCTTCCATCTTGCGCGCCTGCCGGTAGGCCGATTCGATCGAGCGGCGCATGGACGCTTCAGCCTGCCAGCGTTCCCAGGCATCTTCTTCATTGGCGAGGCGGCGCAGCGACAGCCAGATCACGCCCCACAGGACCACGCACGGCGCGAACAAGGACAGCATCAGCACGCTGACACGCCGGTACCACGCAGCCCAGATGGTGGCGAGAGGGTATCCGCTGGACACGTACACCGGATAATTCCCCACCTTCCGATACGCCACGATTTTCATTTCATTGTCGAGCCCTGAGCGCATTCGCACGACGCCGTTGCGCTCTCCCGACGCATACGCCTCGCGCAACGGCGAACTGGCGGCAAGTTCCATGCGGTTGGGCGGGCGCGTGGGATACCAGGCCAGCACCGCGCCGTCCGTGCGTGTAAGGCCAAGCGATACGGTGGAGTGTTCGCCCAGCAACTCGCGATAGAACGCGGCGAAGTAGCTTGGGCGAAGCGCAATGGTCACAATGCCGGCAAAGCGGCCATCCGGGGTCTTGCGCGGCACGGCCGTGTTGAACACGGTCTCGTTCGCCAGCTTCCCGACCATCACGCGGGAGACGTTTTCGAACATCTTGTCGTCGCGAATGCCGACGAAGTCGTCGCGGGTGGCGATCGATACATCCGGCGCGGGGTAGGCGCGGCTTGTGGCGATCAGGCGTCCGTCCCCGCTGACTATGCTCACCGCGGCCACTTGCGGATAACCGCCGCCCATTGCGACGAGCTTGTTGTGAACGGCAAGTTCTTCGCGGCGCAAGGTGCTGTCGTCCAGGCCGTCGATCAGGTCGATCACGCGGGCGTTGAGCGTCTCGTTCATGTCGAAGACTTTCAGCGCGTGTTCTTCCGCGACGTGCGCATTGCGGTCAACGACCTCCGCGGCATCGGCTTCGCGCGCTTTCAGGTCGCTCCACGCCATGACCGCGACGTACAGGCAGGGCAAGACGATGGCGGCGATCAGCAGGAGCCTGAGCGTGGTGCGCTGGGCGGCGAAGTTGCGCTCCGGTACAACGGGGAACGGCGGCTCGTCCTGCCAGTGGTCAGCGCCCGGTTCCTCGCGTTGCGGCGTCATGATGAGTCGTCGTCCCGATGTGAATGACTGAGCGCGGCGTCGTTATGCAACGCTGAAAGGCAGCGATTGCGACATGCGGAGTTCCACGCATTTTAGCCGTGAGTTCGTTGGTCGCCAGCGCTCCGGAAAGGTAACGCTTGCATAAATCGTGCCTTTCAACCGATGAATCGATGTTCCGCCAAACACACCGCAACGACGTTTAAAGCGCAGGGATTGTGAAAAGACGGCGTTCAGCGGGACGGAAGGGCGGGCGGTAAAAAGCGGCGGCCCGGTAAAGTTGGCGGGAGAAAACAAGACAGCGCTGATCCGCACGGTGCGCAACGAGGAATATATGCTGATAGCCGACGTTTCGTACGAAGGTTGAGGCGGGCGGAGGGTGCGTGGCAAGCGCGTTGAACGCACGCGGTAGGCCGCTGCAGGGCAACCTCTCACAAACTTGATATACTTTTCGCCGCTTCCGGCATGGCTTGCACGCCGTCCGAAGCCGGTTCGCGCCAAGCTTGCATTCAGCTTCAAAGCATGTTTCATGAGGCCGGATGCCCGGCGCCCGATCTAACACTGCTGCCCTTGGGGGCGCCACAGCGGAGTCCGTCTTGGCCGTTTCCAATCTTATCGCCGACGATCCTGCTCCCGACGTTGCCAAGGTAACGTCGGGTAGTTCGTTCTATCTCGCCATGCGCATCCTGCCGGCTGCGCAGCGTGAGGCCATGTATCAGGTTTACGCGTTCTGCCGCGCGGTGGACGATATCGCCGACGGCACGCTGCCGCGCGGCGAACGCGCCGCCGCGCTCGAACAATGGCGCGCCGACATAGACGATTGCTACGCCGGCAAGCCGCGCAAGTCGCTGGCCGCGTTGACGCAGCATATTGAAGGCTTTCACCTGTCGCGCGACGACTTCATTGCCGTGATCGATGGCATGGCCATGGACGCCGCCGAAGACATCGTCGCGCCCGACGAAGCCACGCTCGACCTGTATTGCGACCGCGTGGCGAGCGCGGTCGGGCGGTTATCGGTGAGGATATTCGGGATGCACGAAGATGCCGGACGGCGTCTCGCGCACCACCTCGGCCGTGCGCTGCAACTCACGAACATTCTTCGCGACATCGATGAAGACGCCGGTATTGGACGTGTTTATCTGCCGCGTGAACTGTTGTCCCGCGAAGGCATCTCCACGACCGACATTACGGCCATAGTCAACGATGCCCGCTTGCCGCGCGTCTGCCTGACGCTTGCCGATCGTGCGCGGATCCACTATGCACAATCCGACGCGATCATGGCCACCGCGCCGCGTGCTCAGGTGCGTGCGCCGCGCATCATGTCGGGTGCGTACCGGTGCGTGCTTGAAGCGAATTTGAAACGTGGCTTCGATCTCCCGCGCAACCACATCCGCACGCCGCGTTCGCGGCTGCTGTGGATCGTCGCGCGACATATTTTCTGATGTCGCGTCTCGTTCATGTGATTGGCGCCGGGTTGTCGGGACTCGCCGCCGCGGTCCAGTTGCAGCGCCGCGGCGCGCGTGTGGTCCTGCACGAGGCCGCGCCGCACGCGGGCGGCCGCTGCCGTTCTTACTTCGACATCAAGCTCAACGCCACGATTGATAACGGCAACCATCTGGTGCTGTCGGGCAACCATGCCACGCTGAGCTATGCCAAGGCGATTGGTGCTGCCGACGAACTCGTCGGCCCGACCCAGCCCGAGTTTCCGTTCATGGATTTGCGCAGCGGCTCGCGCTGGACCGTGAAGCTTTCGCCGGGCCGCGTGCCGGGCTGGATCTTCGATCCCGCCGCGCGGGTTCCCGGCACTTCGCCCGCGGATTATCTGTCGCTTCTGCCGCTGCTCTTCGCCAAACCCGGCCGCACGATGCAGCAGACCATGCGCACGAACGGGCGGTTGTGGGACGCGCTGATCAACCCGCTGTTCCTCGCTGTGCTGAATGTGGATCCGCGTGAAGGCAGCGCGGTGCTTGCCGGTAACGTGCTTAAGGAGTCGCTGCTGCTGGGTGGTCAGGCGTGCCGGCCGCTGGTTGCACGCAACGGGCTGGGCCATGCATTCGTCGATCCCGCATTGCGCCTGCTGCAATATGGCGGCGCGGAGATCAAGCTGGGGTCGCGGGTGCGCGAGATCGGTTTCGCCGGCACGGATTCGAAGACGCGTGTCACGTCGCTTGATTTCGACGATGGCCGCGTGGACGTCGGTCTTCACGACGGCGTGGTGCTTGCCGTGCCGCCGAACGTGGCGCAGCAACTCGTGCCGGGCCTGACCGCGCCCAACGAATTCCGCGCTATCGTCAACGCGCATTTCGCTATTGATCCGCCGCTTGCCTTCGAGCCAATGACGGGCCTCCTGAACGGCACCGCCGAATGGCTGTTCGCGTTCGATGGACGTCTTTCGGTGACCATCAGCGGCGCGGATCGTCTCCTCGATACCCCGCGCGAGGCGCTTGCGCATGGCATCTGGCAAGAAGTGGCGAAGGCGGCGCGCTTGCCCGCTGAGCGCATGCCAACGTGGCAGATCGTCACGGAAAAACGTGCGACTTTTGCTGCTTTGCCGAGCCAGGAAAACCTCCGGCCGGGCACGCGTACGCGCTGGTCCAACCTGATGCTGGCCGGCGACTGGACGGCCAACGGGCTGCCCGCCACCATAGAAGGCTCGATCCGCTCCGGCCAGAAGGCTGCGGACCTGCTTATGAATCCCTCCATTGATTTCTCGGTGCAACGCTGATGAACGAAACTGTCCAGCCGCCCGGTATCCAGCCGGTGACGGCGGCGGCGCTGGAAGCGTCGGTGGCGCGCGCTGCCGATGCCATTCTTGCCGACCAACATCCCGAAGGCTACTGGCTCTACGAACTCGAAGCCGACGCCACCATTCCCGCCGAGTACGTGCTGCTCGTGCATTACCTTGCCGAGACGCCGAATCTCGAACTCGAGGCGAAGATCGCGCGGTACTTGCGCAGGATCCAGCGGGCGGACGGCGGCTGGCCGCTTTTCACCGATGGCGCCATGGACGTCAGCGCCACCGTGAAGGCGTATTTCGCGCTGAAGATGATTGGCGATTCGCCCGAAGCCGAACACATGCAGCGGGCGCGCCGCGCGATTCTCGCGGCCGGCGGCGCGGAGAAATCGAACGTGTTCACGCGGATTCTGCTGGCGCTGTTCGGCGTGGTGTCGTGGCGCGCGGTGCCCATGATGCCCGTGGAAATCATGCTCTTGCCCGAGTGGTTCCCGTTCCATTTGTCGAAGGTGTCGTACTGGGCGCGGACCGTGATCGTGCCGCTGCTCGTGCTCAACGCGAAGCGGCCGCGCGCGCGTAATCCGAAGGGCGTGCGCATTGATGAATTGTTCTTCGATGCCCCCGTGAACGCCGGCATGGCTTCGCGTGCGCCGCATCAGCATCAGGGCTGGTTCCTGCTGTTCCGTTGCGTGGATGCCGTGCTGCGTGCTGCTGATCCGCTGTTCCCGCGTCACACGCGGCAACGCGCGGTGGAAGCGGCGGTGCGTTTTGTGGATGAACGCTTGAATGGCGAAGATGGCCTCGGCGCGATTTTCCCCGCGATGGCCAACTCCGTGATGATGTACGACGTGCTTGGTTATCCGGAAGACCATCCGAACCGGGCGATCGCGCGCAAGTCGATTGAGAAGCTGTTGATCATCGATGAAGCGCCGGACGGCGAGGCTTACTGTCAGCCGTGTTTATCGCCGATATGGGACACGTCGCTCGCCGCGCACGCGTTGCTCGAAGCCGATACGCCCAAGGCGCGCGCTGCCGTTTCGCGCGGTCTGGACTGGCTCGTGCCGCTGCAGATCCTGGATGTGCGTGGTGACTGGATCTCGCGCCGGCCGAATATCCGGCCTGGCGGCTGGGCGTTCCAGTTCGCGAATCCGCATTATCCGGATGTGGACGATACGGCTGTGGTCGCCATGGCGATGGAACGTGCCGATCGGGAAAACGGGACGGCGTTATATGGCGAAGCGATTGCGCGCGGGCGGGAGTGGGTCGTCGGCATGCAGAGCAGCGACGGCGGGTGGGGCGCGTTCGAGCCTGAGAACACGCAGTATTACCTCAACAACATTCCTTTCTCCGATCACGGCGCGTTGCTCGATCCGCCTACGGTTGATGTGTCCGGGCGTTGCCTTTCGATGCTCGCGCAATTGGGCGAGCAACCGGCGACGAGCGAGCCTTCGAAGCGTGCGCTCGACTATATTCTGCGCGATCAGGAGCGCGATGGAAGCTGGTACGGGCGGTGGGGGCTGAACTATATCTATGGGACGTGGACGGCGCTGTGCGCGCTGAACGCCGCGGGATTGCCTCTTACCGATAGCCGCATGCAGCGCGCCGCGCATTGGCTCATCAGCATCCAGAACGCCGATGGCGGCTGGGGCGAGGGCGGGGAGAGTTACAAGCTCGACTATCGTGGATATGAAGCGGCGCCGAGCACGGCTTCGCAGACATCGTGGGCGTTGCTCGGGTTGATGGCGGCGGGGTTTGTCGATCATCCGGCGGTGGCGAAGGGCGTGAAGCATCTGCATGCGACGCAGCGTGAACATGGCTTGTGGGACGAGACGCGATTTACCGCGACTGGATTCCCGAGAGTGTTTTATCTGCGATACCACGGGTATAGAAAGTTCTTCCCGCTTTGGGCGCTGGCGCGGTACAGGAACATGATGCGCGATGGCGCTTCGCGCGTGACGGCGGGCATGTGAGTTCGCGCCCTGGGTCCGGTGTTGGCTTTGGTTCTGGCTCCGGCTTCAGGTCTGGCTCCGGCGATGCGCGGTTGCCCATTATTGCCGTGACAGGGATGGCGTTTGAAGCGCGTATTGCTCGTGGGGCGGGTGTGGAAGCGGTGTTTGCGGCGCGGTCGGATTTGCTCGAGCGCGCGCTAAGCGAAGCGTTGGCGCGGGGGTGTTCCGGGGTTATCAGCTTCGGGACTGCCGGCGGGCTTTCGCCGGAGTTGCAGCCGGGGACGTTGATTATCGCTAGCTCTGTGTCCGGGCCTTTCGGTGTGCTTGATACTGATCCGGAATGGTCTGCGAGGCTGTTTGCTGCGTTTGCCGGCACGCCGCTGGAAGCGCGGGCGGTGAGAGGGAAGATGGCCGGGGTGGGTGCGCCTTTGACCGGCGAGCAGCAGAAGAGCTCGCTTCATCGGGCTACCGGGGCGCTTGCGGTCGATATGGAGTCGCATATTGCCGGGGCGATTGCTACGGCGCGGGGACTACCGTTTGCGGTTTGCAGGGCGATTGTTGATCCGGCTTGGCGGAGCTTGCCGAGTGCTGCGACGGCTGGGCTGCGGGATGATGGGACTACGACGATTCTGCCGATATTGCGCGAGTTGTTGAAGGAGCCCTCGCAGTTGGGTGCGCTGTTGAAGATCGCGGGGGATGCGCGGGCGGCAAGGACTTCGTTGGTGCAGGCGCGGCATGCTATGGGTGTGGCGGGGGCGTTGGGGGGGTAGGGGTTTTCGTTTTTTGTTTTTCCTCGGCTGTTGCGCAGCCGAGTTGTAGGGAATCGGAGGGTGTAATTAGTTTTGTGTAAACGGTCATTTGGCGGCAGGAGACTGCCAGCATCTAGGAGCAACGATGACCGTAGCGAAACGCACCAAACGAGTGAGCCCGATCCTGAGTTGGTCAAACTGGCTGACAGCCTGTTGGCGAACTATTGACCCTGACGAAGATCGCGCACGGCCTCAATGTGCCAGTCGGCATTCTCTTTTTCCTTGCTGCGGAGCGCGAGGAGCTCGGCGGGATGAACAGAGACCTCCCTGATTTCTTCAGGTCACGCCGCCGATCCCCAACAGGCAGAGACCGGCCATCTGCAGACATTGGTCGGTGCCCACGTCGGAACGCGCCGATGTCGGCGATGCAGCGGATATCGGTCATTCTGGAATTGGCCGACCTCGTCAAGGCGTGGGCCGATGCGTTTTCACGCGGCAGACGAAATCCGCATACCTGCAGACATGGCTTCCAAAACGCTCAAGTCCGCGGAATCGAAGTCTCAGTGTCGGCCAATAAAGCCGTTTCCTGTCACAAGCGACGAATCGTCGGAAGCAAGCTAGCCGGCGTTCTTCAACATTTTGTGGTCTGGCGACCCCACTTAAACTCGCTGCCCCGCAACAAAGGTCGTCCCAGATCGTCTGCCCTCAGGGATTACGCGCATATCGCTGTTGCGCTGCAGACCATTTGAACATGCGCCGCCACTTTCCACCGGCTTTTTCCCGAAGCTGGAGATCGTGATACCCGCCGGTCATGGTGGCAAGAATGGTGAGCGCATTCGCTGCGTCCGACACATCGTGGCTGCGTGTGCCGTCCTTGTTCCAATCGCCTGCGAGCATTTTGTCGAAAGCCATCGGCTGGGCGAAGACCACGCGCAGTGACTTCCCGTCGATCACGAACAGATACAGCGCTTCGAAATCCGCACCGCCCCCGGCGTAACCCTCGCTCCATCCTGCGCGCACGCCGAACGCGTATTCGCCCGTGCGGAGCTGGTACGCAGCGAGATCGAAGCGGGACCAGCTGGACGGCATGGCCTCCTGTTCGCTTCCTGTGTCGCTTGCATCGAGCTTGTCCGGCCGGTCGATGTTCGTGTCGCGCCAGTCGGTCGGCGTGGCGACGGGCGCCTCAGTTCGCGCCACGAGCCGAGGTGCGCCGGAGCCATTGCTTTCGAAGACGCCGAACCAGACGCGCCGCGGGTCTGTATCGTCGCTGCCGAGGCTGTCGCACGAGGCAGGTGGGTACTTCAGGGCGGAGGCGGCGAGTTCCGGGCTGTCGGCAAGACAGATCATGGCGACATAGCTGTTCGGCCGTAGCGGCCAGGGCTTCGCGCCCGACAACACGACGCTCCGCGCGTCCTGACCCGGCGCCAGCTGTTCGACGAGAAATGCGGTGGTGAAGCCGGCGGGCAGCTTTGTGCCGAAGCCGTCGGGTTGCGGTGCACCGCTCATCGAATGATCGAACATCTTTTGGGCGTCACTAGTCTGCATGGCGCCGCGTACGCCGGATAGTGAGTGCACCGTCGTGTCCGCGAGCGCAGTGGAACCATGCAAAACGAAGGCGAGAGCGACGAGGCCGAATGAGCGACGGAGCGGTGCGTGATGTGTCATGGAAATAGCACAGGTTAAATAGCGCGCTATTATCGTGGAGAAGAAGCGGAAATGAAACTGTGCTTTTGATAGCTGAAAGCGATCTTCTTTTTAAGCGGCTTACTTTTTAGAAATTCAAAGCGCATAGATAAACCGCTGGAGTCGCGCAACGGGACCAGACCGCGCGTGCCGGATGACCCGTCACATCAACCTCACCTCGAACTTGTGGCTCATCACCGCCGCGCTGCCCTTGGCGATTGCAGCGTATGGTGATAGGCCTAGACGCTACCCGTCGCTCACTTCATGCTCATCAGTCCAATTTGCACTCAGTGCTGCAACCATGTTTGAGCTTTCTTCGACGCGTATGACGCACGAGTGACTGCTGGAGGTCGGAAAACTGACGTTGACCTCTCGCCAGCCACTATGGCCGCAATGGGGTCGACTTCGGCTGTTCAACATCGGACCGGGGCCGGCGATCTACGGACGGTCGCCGACGCTTTCACATGGGCAGTCGGACGTCGGCTCCGCCCAGCTAACAGATCTTCGCGCGCCGATTCTGTCCAGCACGTCGTCGGCCATTTCGGCCGGTCGAACCTGCGTCGAATCGCGAGTGAATGACCACTCTGTAGGACCATGGGCCGACTGGCGCAATAGGCGAAGTGCGACCATCCGGCGAACCTTGAAGGATGAGGCCGATCGATTAAGCGCCGCTAGTCGATTTCGTTATTTTCGGGATTCTTCGCGGTTGCCGAAGGCAACGACCTTTTTCCCCTCCAGGCTCACCTGAACGCCTACCGCGCAACCAGACGTACAGGTCTCTCCGTCGGCGGCCGACGCGGATGACGGAACGGTCTCCGTGCTGATCATGGATTTGACCACAGTCCCGTCGTCAGCAATCACTATTTGCAAGCCAAGCACGACGCCGTTTTGGTAGATGGTCATGGTGCCGGTGCAATCGGAGTTCACCGTGTAGGTGCCACTCTGGTTCGGATTGAAAGCTGTCTGTCCCCCTTTCGGGACCCCGTCAATATTCCCGAAGTCGGTGCGCGCAAATTGGCCTGATCCATCGAACGTCACGAGGGCTACGTCATCAAGGATCGACGGAGTGGCAAACCGATGCAGCGTATTAGCCGCATCCAGCACCCCAAGAATCTCTCCGTGGGCGCTAAACGCGTACGCGCCCTTTAGCGTGTTGGCCGAGCACACGCCATCGGCTCGTGCCACACCACTGAGGGATAGAAGGGCAACAGCTATCGCCGACAAAACGCTTAAATGCTTGATCTTCATGTTCATCTCCTTGTCACCAAATCGGGCGCTTAACTTTAGTAGGAAAAAAAAGTTCGCTTTACCGCATTGAATTGAGCGCGCCATTCAGAGAAACAGAACAGCCACTGTTCTGCGTGGCTACCGCCGTTTTCGGAGCCAGCAATGAAACGACGGAAAGCCGTCAACACGGCCGTCTATTAGGGAATGCAGGGCAATATCGTCGGTGATCCGATCGAGGCAACGCTGCCGCGATGGGGATCAACGTTAGGAATGCTGAATTGCTCGGCCAGGCAATTATTTGAAGCCTGGTATCGGCGGACGCGTGCTGAAGATTCATTCGCACGGAATTCCGCGCATTGGTGACTTTGTGAGTCGGCAGCGCATTAAGATTGCGTCGCGAGATTTAGTATAGGTCGCATGTACAGAAATACCGGACAAAAGCGAGGCGGATTCTAACGCACGCTCTGTAAAGATCAGAGGAGTCAGGTCGAGCCGGTGCGCGCAGCGTTTGGTTTCATCGGGCGTCCTTTCACTGGACGTGCCTGCCCGCAGATTGCAGGCTGATCCCAGCGGTCGCGTTGGCTTCTTAATCATTGGCTTGTTAATAGCATGCACGCGGAGCCAACATGCGGACCCATCAAGCGCCCCGTCACCCGGCGCCCGCGTGCAACAACTTGGATGCGCCATCGAAATCTGTTGGACCGTCGTTGCTTTCCGGTCCTCCGTTTCCTAATCTGATCGGAGGGGCTCGGCTCGATGAAAGTCGGCTAGCCGTCATTCACTCTATTGGAGGTCCGAAGTGTCCTTTGATCGAACTGAGACAGCCGTGGTTTTCATCGACCCGCAAGTCGATGTCTTAAGTAAGAAAGGCAAGAACTGGGGCGCGGTCGGAGCAAGCGTGACAGAGAATAAAACCGTAGAAAACATGCTGCGAATCTTCAAGGCGGCAAAGTCCGCGAAATTCGCGGTCTTTATATCGCCACACTACTTTTTCCCGACCGATCGTGTATGGAAATTCAATGGACCGTTGGAAGCCGATGAATTCGCCACCGGCACGTTTGCACGTAGTGGTCAGTTGAGTCTGGAAGGATTCGAAGGCTCCGGCGCTGATTGGCTCGACGAATTCAAGCCTTACATCAACGACGGCGAGACGGTTGTTGTGAGTCCGCACAAGGTCTTCGGACCGCAGACCAACGATCTGGTCCTTCAATTGCGCAAGCGAGGGGTGAGAAGGGTAGTACTGGGTGGCATGCTTGCCAACATGTGCGTGGAGTCACATCTGCGCGATCTGCTTGAACAAGGATTCGAGGTTTATGTTGTTAGCGATGCCACTGCCGGACCGCGTCATCCCGTTTGGGGCGACGGATACAAGGCGGCAATGATCAACTACGCGTTTCTCGCGCACGGCGTGGTGACTACCGACGAAGTTGTGGCTTCGATGGAATGACGCACAAGTAAGATCGGCTGACAGGCGACTAGACTGTCGGCCTAAAAAGCGCATTTGCCGAGTTGGGGCGCCTCAGCATGTTTCCCGGACGGACTGCCGACCACCTACCTACCCCGGCCCAATTTCTTATGGCACACGCGTTCACGCCGGTGGTTCATTTTTATTTGACAGGTCGCCTTAGCAAGGAGAATGACGATGAACACGGTCACAACCAAAGACGGCATTCAGATCTTCTACAAGGACTGGGGAACAGGGCAGCCCATAGTTTTCTCACACGGATGGCCACTGAGCGCCGACGATTGGGATGCCCAGATGATGTTCTTCCTGAACCTCGGCTTCCGTGTCATCGCGCATGACCGTCGTGGTCACGGGCGGTCAACGCAGACGGCCGACGGTCATGATATGGATCACTATGCCGATGATCTCGCGGCTGTTACCGAGCATCTTGACCTTAAAAATGCAGTCCACGTGGGCCACTCAACCGGGGGCGGTGAGGTCGTTCGCTATCTCGCGCGTCACGGCGAGAGTCGAGTAACCAAGGCGGTGCTGATCAGCGCTGTGCCACCTCTCATGGTGAAGACCGCTAACAACCCGGAAGGTCTTCCCAAGGATGTATTTGACGGGTTTCAGGCGCAGGTTGCCAACAACCGCTCACAGTTTTACCGGGATGTTGCTTCCGGGCCGTTCTACGGTTATAACCGGCCAGGGGCCAAACCGTCCGAAGGCGTGATTTTGAACTGGTGGCGTCAGGGAATGGAGGGCGGGGCCAAAGCGCACTACGATGGGATCGTGGCCTTTTCCCAGACAGATTTTCACGGGGGTGTCCCGGATTTTGTGTAAACGGGTTTTGGTTTAACCCGGCGACATCCGGTCTTCGAACTGGATAGCGAAGC